>NZ_JBNXUN010000001.1:0-910011 GCF_050563525.1 Falsiroseomonas sp. HC035 | reverse complement strand
GGAGAGCATCGGCACGCGTCAATACCAAACCGTGGCCAACAGCTACGCGCGCCGGCGCGCCGTAGATCGCAGAAGGCGCTTGGCTTTGCTCGCGCTCAGCGCGAAGCGTGGAGCACGCTCCGACCGGGTTCAGCCCGGCGGGGCGCCTGGTGGTAGGGGCCGATCCTCGGCGCCCGATACCGGAGACCACCGTCATGACGCCGTCCGACACCCAGTCCCAGATCCTTGGCGAGGCGGCGGAACACGAGGCCGGGCTGGCCGCGATGCCGAAGATCCCCGCTGCCGCACGCAACGCGGTGTTCCGCAGCATGCTGAAGGGCTGCCTGCTGACCGAGGTGCCAGCGCTACCGGAGCATGCCGGTTGCGGCTGGCGTCAGGACGAGGCGGGTGCCTGGATTGCCCCGCGGATTATCGAGCGTGGCCGGGCCGCCATCGGCCTGGCTCCTGCGCAAGACAGCCCCGGCGAGGCCGTTGCGGCTCCCGCGCAGGAAAGGCGACACACGGGGGCAGACTCGGGCGATGCCCCCTGGGCCCGCCTCTAGGCCCTGCGAAGGCACTCCCGCGCCGAGCGTCCACGACGGCCGGGCCAACCTGCGAGCGGCCGCAACGGCGGTGATAACCGCCTGGGAAGCCTCCCAGCCGCTCGACGCCGCCTTGGCCTCCCTGCGCATGATCCTCGCCGGCCGGCCGCCCCGCGCGCCACGAGCAGCCGACACCCCTCGCAGGCCGCGCGAGGCACCAAGCAGGCGGCGGTGCTGGCGCTGCTGCGCCGGCCGGAGGGCGCGACGGTGGCCCAGGTGGTCGAGGCGACTGGCTGGGCGCCGCACACGGTGCGCGGGTTCTTTGCGGGTCTCCGGACGCGGCACGGCATCGAGGTCACGGTGCTGGAGTGTGTGCGGCAGGTTGGTCCGAACAAGACCGGCGCCAAGGGCAGCTACAGCGTCTACCAGATCGCCGCGGTGCCGGCCCGATGCGCACGACGCAGCACAGCGCCTCGCGGCTGGCGGTCGGCCTCTACCGGGTCTCGGCCGCGGAGCAGGGCCAGAGCGGGCTTGGCCTGGAGGCGCAGCAGGCCAGCGTGCGCGCCTTCGTGGCGGCCCAGGGCTGGACGCTGGCGGCAGAGTTCTCCGACATCGCCAGCGGCAAGGACGACCGGCGGCCAGGCTTCCAGGCGCCACTGGCGCAGCGCTGACAGTGCGTCAGGTGCCGACGCCGCGTGGCACCGCCACATGGACCCACGCGACCGTGGCGCGAGTTCTGCAGCGCGCCGTCGGGTGAGTCTGCCCGACTTAACGGTGCACCCTGTCGCGCCTGACCACGCTGCCCTCGAATGGCACCTCGCCGCACTCGCCGCACCAGAGCTCGCGCCGAAGGCCTATCAGGTGCAGCCGGGCGTCACGGCCGATCAGCGCTGCCAGCTCCCTCTTGGTGAACGCCCGCACCCCACAGGCACAGGGCAGCAGCACGGCTTCGTCGTCGGCAAGATCAGCCACGGTGAAGGTCATGGTCGGATCGGCCGCCTGCATGGCGATCAGGTGCTCCGCGCCGGAGGTCCACCGCGCCGCATCAGCACGTAGCCGCTCATGGCGAGCTGCCGAAGCAACTGCTCCGCGGCGGCCGGCGCGACGTACTCGGCACCAGTGCGACGGGCCTTGCCGGTCGCGTCGGACCGCATCGCGTAGGCGAGCGAGTCCGCCACCTCCGGTTGGCTCACGGAGTGCAGCCACTGGCCGTCAACCTGAACCGGCTCGGGCTGTGGCTGACAGGCGCCGAGACTGCGGAGGATCTGCGTGACCGCCGCGTCGATGGTGCTGGCATGCAGCGCTGGCTGCAGCCCCCGTCCCAGGCCAGGTGCCTCGGCTGCGGCCTCGGTCACGCTGATGCGTCGGGTGGCGATGGCGGTAACGATCACCTCGCGCATTCGGCGCAGGACTTCAGGATCGATCGGACTGCCCTCGTTCATGGATGAAGTATGTTCCCAATATGTTCTAATGGCAAGCCTATCTGCCGGAGCCGCGCGTCCTGGCAGCGCAGGGGCGCCTAATGCGATGGCGCTGACCGAGGCGGCGTCGGCATCGGGGGGCCGCGCTGGCGCACCGGGGGAGCCCTCCAGCACCACGCCACCACCACGGTGCGCCGCATCCGCATTTGGCGCCTCGGGCCCGCGGTCGGTCGGCGGACCCGGTGAGCGGGTGCTGCGCGGGGACGATTTCGGCTAGGCACGCTTGGCAGTTGCCGGAGCCTGCAGTGGGTCATGGGGCGGATCTGCGCCACACTGTTTGACGCGGCCGCCGCGCAGCCGGCGACAGTAATTATGCTGCCCTCTCCCACAGTTGTGGCACCGCAGCCGTCGTCGACCACCGTCACCGTGCAATCAAGCTACTAGTCACAACCCAGGACCCGGGGAGCCAATCGCTGAACTTGCGTGCGAGCCGGTCTGCAGCCCGCAAGACGCGGGCCGCTCGGTCTCTCTATCGTTACTAGAGAAGTGATGCGGTCGGCCTGGTGAAGACCGTTGCGCCGCGTGCTCTGTCCATGCGTGAGTCAACCCAGCTGGATAATCTCGGGAGATTGGCGCATGCGCTTTCCGAAGCAGTCACGGCGCACGCGCCGCAGCTGGCCCCTCTTCGCCGTGGCGGTCCCACTAGCCCTCGCCTTCGGCCTTCCTCCTGATCCCGCTCGGGCCGCTCCCGTCATCGGTCAGGTCGACACCTTCGAGAGCGGCACCACCAGTGGCTGGCTGACGGGCGTCGGCCCCTTCGGCGCAGTGCCACCGGTGCCGCCGCAGGTGGTGTCGGACGGAGGACCCACCGGAGCCGGGGACGCATATCTGCAGATCACTGCCACCGGCGGCGGCGGACCAGGTAGTCGGCTCGCGGTTCTCAACGGGTCGCAGTGGAGCGGTAACTACCTGGGTGCAGGCGTGGGTGCCATCGAGATGGACCTGCGCAACCTGGGCACCTCCGACCTTGTCGTGCGCCTTCTTCTAGAAAACCCCGTGCAGGCTCCGCCGACCGACGAGGCCGTAACGCTCTTTGGGGCGCAGCTTCCGGCAGGCGGTGCCTGGGTCCGCGTGGCGTTTCCAGTCTTTCCAGCAGCGTTGGCGCCGATCGTCGGGGATCCAAACCAGCTGCTCAGTGGAGTGACGTTCCTGCGCATCATTCACAGCGAAGGCGCTGATCGGCCTGACCCGATCGTGGGCATGCTGGGTGTCGACAACATCCGCGCGCTGGCTGCACCTGTCGCGGTTCCCGAACCCACGAGCGCAATGATGCTCGGAGCTGGCTTGCTTGGGCTCGGACTGTGCCGTCGACGCAAGGCTGCACGCCTGGCTCAGACTAAACTATAGAAGGGTCTCCGTCTCAGGATTTGATCGTGGGTGCACTGGCTGCTGGGCTACCGGCCCGCTGCTGGCCCTGACAGCGACGCAGCAGCCCTGGTGCGCTGCCAGGTAGCCGAGCAGGCAGCGCATCGACTGGCCCTGGATGTTTGAGCAGTGCGCGAGGCCGGTGCGGCAACCCGTCAGGCTCTGGCGCGCCTCCTGATTGCGCGCGGGCTACCGACGCCGAGGGATGGGATGACCTGGACGCACACGACGGTGGCGCGGGTCCCTGCGGGGACGATGGCAACAGGCTTGACCGAGGTGCAGGTCAATCGGCCGGGCGTTGCTTCCGGTCGAGATGCTGCCGTAGGAGTGCCATGTTGCGCAGATTAGCGCGAAAGAAGACGTCCCCAATCCAGCCGGCGAGGGGCACTGCACTGATCAAGGCGTCAACACCAATGTTGCCAATCATCCGCATCAAGACGCCCGGCGGCACACCCAGCCGCCGCGCCTCCAGGATGAGGTAGGCCGAAACACCTTTCGAGGCTACCAAGCCGATGCCCGGTATGACGTTCAACGCGGCATCCGCACCGAACCGGATGCCAGTACCCGGGATGCGCCACCTGCTGTCCAGGACACGCGCAATGGATTCCAGCCGCCTCCGGACTGATGCATCGTGACCATCACGAGCCAGGCCTTCGGCTCCCAAAATGCTACGCCCACTCATCTGCATGCCCCACCGGCCTGCACGGCCCTGCGTGGTTCAACGCCGCTCGCACAATTCGGTGCCTCAGGCCAGCAGATTTCATCAGCGGCTACATCCGATCCAGCGTGAACTCCCGGGTGCCACCGTACTGAATCGAGCCGCGGTCGAGTTCCTGCCGAAAGTGAGGTGGTCCCAGGATTTCGGACGGGTGGCTAAGCTCGGTCCACCTGCGAGAAGGACGGATCTGAATGACGGGCAAGCGGACACGGTATTCGGCGGATTTCAAGGCGAAGGTGGCGCTGGAGGCGCTGCGTGGTGATCTGAGGGCAGCGCAGCTGGCGGCCAAGCACGGCATTCACCAGACGATGGTCGGCGAGTGGAAGCGGCAGGCCGTGGAAGGGCTGACCGCGGTGCTTTTGGGCAAGGCAGCGGCGCAGGAGAGCGCGAAGGCGGTCGAGGCGGATATCGAGAGGCTGCACGCCAAGATGGGGCAGCTGCTGCTGGAACGGGACTTTTTGGCGAAAGCGTCCGGTCGATGAGCCTGGAGCGGCGCCGCCAGATGATGGAGCCGGGGCACCCGCAGCTATCGGTGGTGCGGCAGTGCGAGCTGGTCTCGATCAGTCGGTCGGGGTGCTACCACCGGCCTGATGGGTAGACGACGCTGAACCTCGAGCTGATGCGCCTGATCGCCAACCCTCGCTGCGCCGCCAGCCGACTCTCGCGCCACGCCGGCCTGGGTGTCCCCAGGCTCAAGTCACGTGGCAAGCGCGCGCCGGAATCGCGACAGCCCGAATGCCAGGAACGCCGTCCCGACCGCCCCTGTCGCCAGGAAATGCGGCCAGACGATCGCGAGATCGGCTCCGCGGAACAAGATCGCCTGGGCGAAACTCACGAAATGGGTTGAGGGCACCAGCTGCATGGTGAATTGCAGCGGCAGCGGCATGCTCTCGATCGGCGTATCGGCGCCTGACAGCATGTTCATCGGCAGCACCGTCAGGATGAACAGCAGCCCGAGCTGCGGCATGGACCGCGCCACGGTGCCCAGGAAAATGCCAAGCGACGTCGCAAAGAACAGGTAAAGCGTCGTGCCGGCCAGGAACAGCGGGATGGATCCCGCCGGCTTTACGCCCACCGCCCAGCCGAGCACGACGATGAGGGAGACCGAGACCGCCGTCAGGATCACCAGGCCGTTCGCCCACAGCTTCGCCAGCATGATCTCGATCGGCGTCAGCGGCATGGCGAGCAGATGGTCGATGGTGCCGTGCTCGCGCTCCCGGATCAGTGCCGCACCCGCCAACAGCACCGAGAGCATCGTCACGTTGCTGACAATCGCCATGGCGCCTGAGAAGCGTGCGCTGTCGAGTGCCTGGTTGAAGGCGACCCGCAATTGCAGCGCCACCGGCTCTGCCGCATTCCGTAGCGCTGCCTCGCCCCCCGTGCCGCGCGCGACCTCCTCCGTGACGATGCGTTCGATGATGCCGGCGCCGATGCCGGCCTGGAGCATCGCAGTGGCATCGACATTCAGTTGCACCAGCGGCTGCCGTCCGGCCCGTACGTCCCGCTCGAAATCGGGCGGGATGTCGAGAACGAAGGTCCAGTGCGCGGCATCCATGCCTTGGGACATCTCGGCCGGGGCGATGCGGTCCGGGCTCTGAAATGCGGGCGCCAGGAAAGCATCCGCGATGCGGGCGGACAGCGTGGACCGGTCCTCGTCGACGACCGCGATTGCGGCGTTGCGCAGGTTGTGCGTGACGCCGGTGGCGTGGCTGTAGACCGCGAAGGTGAAGGAGTAGACGACGAAGGCCAGCAGGAAGGTGTCATGGCGGAGGCTCTGCAATTCCTTCAGGCCGAGCCATAGGATGTTGGACAGCGACCGGATCACGGGTCAGCGGTCCTGCTTGTGGAGCAGCAGGACGCTGGCCATCGTCAGGACCGGGATGAAGGTGGCCAGTGGCAGCAGGAAGGGCAGCAGGTCCGCGAAGCCCAGCCCCTTGGTGAAGGTGCCGACGCTGATCTTCATGAAATAGCCGGTCGGGAAAAGCTCGCCGATCACCCGGCCCGCGCCCTCCAGGCTGGCGACAGGCTGCAACATGCCGGAGAATTGCGTCGCCGGCATCATCGTCGCGATGGCGGTGCCGAACAGCGCCGCGATCTGCGTGCGCGTGAAGGCGGACATGACGAGGCCGATGCCGGTCGCCGCCGTCACATACAGCAGCGCGCCAAGCGTTAGCCCCACGAGGCTGCCCTTCAGCGGCACGCCGAACACCGTCAGCGCCATCAGCAGCATCAGCGCGAAGTTGCCCATGCTGAGCGTGATGTAGGGCAACTGCTTGCCCAGCAGGAACTCAAGCCGTGTCACCGGCGTGACGTGGAAGTTGGTGATCGAGCCGAGTTCCTTCTCCCGCACCACGCCGAGCGCCATCAACATGGACGGGATCAGCATCAGCAGGATCGCGATGGTGCTCGGCACCATGGCGTAGATGCTCTTGAAGGACTGGTTGTAGCGGAAACGCGTCTCGACCACGGCCGGCGGCGCGGGCTGCGTCCGGCCAGGCTCGCGCGCGGCGAGGAAGCCGGCATGCAGGCCGGAGACATAGCCGGTCGCCGTCTCGGCCCGGAACGGCAGCGCGCCGTCCAGCCACGCAGCCACCTCCGTGGGCCGTCCGGCGCGCAGATCGCGGCCAAAACCCGCGGGAATCTCCAGTGCGACGGCAATTTCGCCCGCCCGCAGGCGGTGCCACATATCCTCCTCGCTGGTGATCGGCGGCCGTTCGGCGAAATAGGCCGAGCCCGAAAATTCCTGCGCATAGGTCCGGCTCTCGATGGTCTGGTCGCGGTCGAGGGCGGAGAAGGTCAGGCGGTTCACGTCGGTCGAGATACCGAAGCCGAAGACCAGCATCAGCAATGCCGTACCGATCAGTGCGACCGACAGCCGGATCGGGTCGCGTCGAAGCTCCAGCGCCTCGCGCCAGGAATAGGCGAGCAGGCGGCGCAGCCCGGCGCGGGCCGTGCCGCCTGGTGGCGCGGCGACCGTGCCGTGGTCCGGCAGGGCCGCTGGTCGCGGCATCTCCGCCGCACCCGCCTGTTCCGCCTCGCGCAGATAGCCGATGAAGGCCTCGCCCAGCGTCGCCGCGCCGCGCGCCGCCTTCAGCTTCTCCGGCGTCCCGCTGGCCAGCACACGGCCGGCATGCATCAGGGAGACCCGATCGCAGCGCGCCGCCTCGTTCATGAAGTGGGTGGAGATGAAGATCGTCACCTGCTGCCGGCGCGACAGGTCGACCAGCAACTCCCAGAAGGCGTCGCGCGCCAGTGGATCGACGCCCGAGGTCGGCTCATCAAGGATCAGCATCTCCGGCGCGTGGATCACCGCGACGGCCAAAGACAGCCGCTGCCGGACGCCAAGCGGCAGGTCCGCCGCGCGCGCGTCACGATGCGCGGCCAGGTCGAAGCGCGCGACCATCTCCTCGACCCGGGGCCGGATGCGCGCCTGCGGCAGGTGGAACAGGCGCGCATGCAGGATGAGGTTCTGCACCACCGTCAATTCTGCATACAGCGAGAAGGCCTGTGACATGTAGCCGACGCGCCGCCGCGTCTCCAATCCGCCGCCGCCTGCCGGCGCGCCGAACAGCCAGGCCCTGCCCTCGGACGGCGCGAGAAGCCCCGTCAGCATCTTCATCGTCGTCGTCTTGCCGCAGCCATTGGAGCCGAGGAAGCCGAAGATCTCGCCGCGAGCGATGCGGAAACTGACGTGATCGACCGCGATGAAGGCGCCGAACCGCCGCGTCAGGCCCTCGGCCACGATCGCCGGCTCTGCCGCGCTTTCCGGCTTCCGGGGGATCTCCAGGCGGCGCGCGCCGCGCCGGGCGGTCTCCGGCAACAGCGCGACGAAAGCCTCCTCCAGCGTCGCCGTGCCGGTTCGCGCGCGCAGGTCCTGCGGCGTACCGGCGGCGAGCACGCGGCCCGCCTGCATCGCCACCAGCCGGTCGAAGCGCTCCGCCTCCTCCATGTAGGCGGTGGCGACGACGACACCCATGCCGGGTCGCCGCTGCCGGATACGTTCGATCAGCTCCCAGAACTGCTGGCGCGACAGCGGGTCCACGCCGGTCGTCGGCTCGTCCAGCACCAGCAGGTCCGGGTCGTGCACCAGCGCGCAGCACAGGCCGAGCTTCTGCTTCATGCCGCCCGAGAGCTTGCCGGCGGGGCGGTCCGGAAACGGTGCGAGCCCGGTCGCCTCGAGCAGGTCCGCGATCCGCCGGCGCCGTTCCGCCCGCGCATGGCCAAACAGGCGGGCGAAGAAGTCGACATTCTCCCGCACGGTGAGGTCGGCATACAGGTTCCGCCCCAGGCCCTGCGGCATGTAGGCGATGCGCGGCGAGACGGCACGGCGATGCGCGGCATCGGCCATGTCGCCACCGAGCACGCGCACCCGCCCGGCCTGGATGCGCCGCGCCCCGGCCAGCAGGCCGAGCAGCGTGGACTTGCCCACCGCGTCCGGCCCGATGACGCCGATCGTGCCACCTTCCGGCAGCACCAATGAGACATCGTCCAGCGCGAGCGTCGCCTTGTAGCGATGCAGCAGGCCCATCGCCTCCACCGCGGGCGTCCCGCTCACCCGCCCCACCAGTCGGCTTCGGTCAGGCGGGACTGCAGGTGGTCCGGCCACCTGGTCTCCGGGTCCAGCCGCACATAGGCGAGGCCGGTGATGCCGACCTTCACCTGGTCCTCGTAGCGCCGCAGCAGCGCCGGCGGCAGCTTCACCCGCACGCGGTACATCAGGTTCTCCCGCTCCTCCCGTGTCTCGACCTGGCGCGGCGTGAACTGCGCGCGGGCGGCGACGAAGGAGACGCGGCCGGGCAGGGGCGTCTCCGGCACCGCGTCCAGCACCAGCCGCGCCTCCGCCCCAATTGCCAAACGCCCGGCCGCCCTGGCGGGCAGGAAGATCGTCATGTGGACATCGCCGAGGTCCAGGATGGTCAACAGCTTGCCGCCGGGGGCCAGCACCTCCCCCGGCTGCGCCAGGCGATACTGCACCCGGCCGGTGCGCGGCGCCCGCAGCGAGGCGTCCCGGATCTGCTGGTCCAGCCGCTGCACGCCGGCCTCCGCGGCCTCCACCGCGTCCCGCAGCGCCTCGACGTGCCGTGCCGCCGCATCGCGCGCCGCCTCGGCCGAGCGCGCCTCGGTCCGCTGCCGGTCCACGGTCTGCTGCGGCGCATGGCCCTGCGATGCCAGGCGCAGGGTCCGGTCGAGGTTGCGGGCCGCCAGCAAGGCCTCGCCACGCCGTTGCTCAAGCAGCGCCAGCGCTTCCTCGACCGAGTGGCGGAAGCGCCGGACCTCGGCCTCGGCCTGGCGGAGCTGGGCCTCAAGCTCCGCCGTGTCCATGCGGGCCAGGACTTGGCCTGCCTCCACCATCTCGCCTTCCCGCGCCAGGATCTCGACCACGCGCCCGGCGTATTGCGTGGCCACGTCCACCTGTTCCGCCTCCAGCCGGCCATTGCCGAAGGCGATGCCCTCCGGCAGCCGCGCCTGGCGTCCCTGCCACCAGGACCAGCCACCGGCAGCCAGCATGACGCCGAGCACGATCATGGCGAGCAGAAGCTTCGGCCCGCGCCTCACCGCCCCGGAGATCCCGGGCGCGCGGTGCTCACTCCCAATTCAACCCCTCGTCGCGTCCTGCGGTGGTGTCGGCTGAGACCGGCGCGGTTTCAGCGGGCGGCGCCGCCTCCCCCCGCCCGCCGCTGCGACGATCCAGCGATTCCACCGCCGCCACCGCCAGCGCCGCCACCTGCACCAGCCGCTGCCGCGCCTCCACCAGCGAGCCCTCGCGCGCCTTCACCCGTGCCCAGCCGGCGTAGTCGCCCATCAACTGCACGAAGGCGGGAACCGGCATCGCATCGTCACGCGCCGCGCCGCCCCACTGCGCATCTTGCCGCGTCCGCTCCGCCGCGACTTCGGCCAGCACGCTCTGCGTCGTCATGGTGTGTCTCCCGTTGCAATGCCCAGGCGCGCCTCCGCCTCCGCCACCCGGCGCAGCGTGCCGGCGAAGCTGTCGGGATTCAGCGATATGGAATCGATGCCGTGCTCAACCAGGAATTCAGCGAAGTCCGGGTGGTTGCTGGGCGCCTCGCCGCAGATGCCGACCTTGGCGCCGCAGGCATGGGCGCGCCGGATCACATCCGCGATCATGCGCTTCACCGCCGCGTCCCGTTCATCGAACAGCGGCGCCAGCTCCGCCGAATCGCGATCCACGCCGAGCACGAGCTGCGTCAGGTCGTTGGAGCCGATGGAGAAGCCGTCGAAGCGCGCGGCGAAGTCCTCGGCCAGGATGACGTTCGAGGGGATCTCGCACATCACATAGACCTGCAGACCATCCACGCCGCGATGCAGGCCGTGCCGCGCCATTTCGGCCAGCACACGGTCCGCCTCGGCTGGGCTGCGGCAGAACGGCACCATGACGACCAGGTTGCGCAGCCCGATCTCCTCCCGCACCCGGCGGATGGCGCGGCATTCCAGCGCGAAGCCCTCCCGGTAGCGGTCCGAATAGTAGCGGGAGGCGCCGCGCAGCCCGAGCATCGGGTTCTCTTCCACCGGCTCGAATTCGGCGCCGCCGAGCAGGTGGGCGTATTCGTTGCTCTTGAAGTCGGATAGGCGAAGGATGACCGGGTTCGGATGGAACGGTGCCGCGAGCCGCGCGATGCCATGCGCCAGGCGATCAACGAAGTACTCCGTCTTGTCGGCCCAGCCTGCCGTCATCGCCTCGATCTGCCGCTTCGCCTCGGCGTCGCGCAGCGTCTCGAAGCGCACCAGCGCCATGGGATGGATGCGGATGTGGTCGTTGACGATGAACTCCATGCGCGCGAGGCCGACCCCGGCCGCCGGCAGGCGCCACCAGCGCAGTGCCGTGGCGGGGTTGGCCAGGTTCAGCATCAGCGCGGTGCGCGTGCGCGGCAGGGTATCGATATCGAGCTCGGTCGAGCTGAACTCCAGCCTGCCGTCATAGACGCGTCCCTCATCGCCCTCGGCGCAGGACAGGGTGATGGCCTGGCCATCCTTGATTTCGGCGGTGGCACGTCCGGTGCCTACCACGGCCGGCACGCCAAGCTCACGGCTGACGATCGCGGCGTGGCTGGTGGTGCCGCCGTGATCCGTCACGATCCCGGCGGCGCGACGCATGATGGGAACCCAGTCCGGGTCAGTCGCCTCCGTCACCAGGATGGCGCCGTCGCGGAAGCGGGTGATGTCATCCGCACTGCGGATGACGCAGGCCTCGGCGGCGGCGATCGCCTCGCCCACCGCGGAGCCAGTCAGGATCGGCCGCGCGCGATGCGCCCGCAGATTCCACCGCCGCAGCGGGCCGACGCGACGCGCCTGCACCGTCTCCGGCCGCGCCTGCACGATGAACAACGCGCCGGTTTCGCCATCCTTCGCCCATTCGAGGTCCATGGGCCGGCCGTAATGCCGTTCCACGGCCACCGCCCATCGTGCCAGCTGCAGCGCTTCCGCCGCTTCCAGCACGAGGGCCTCACGCTCCCGCCGCGTGGTCTCGATCAGCACGGTCCGCGCGCTGCCGCCGGTGGCGTAGACCATCTTGTGCTGCTTGGCGCCGCGCGTCCGCTCGATGAGCGGACTGCTGCGCGGGTTGTCGAGCAGCGGCTTGAAGATGGTGAACTTGTCCGGCTCGACCGTACCCTGCACCACCGTCTCGCCCAGGCCCCAGGCGGCGCTGATGACGACGACGCCGGGGAAACCGGTTTCGGTGTCCAGCGTGAACATCACGCCCGATCCCGCCAGGTCCGAGCGCACCATCACCTGGACGCCGATCGACAGCGCGACCGTCATGTGGTCGAAGCCCTGCGCCTCGCGGTAGGCGATGGCGCGGTCGGTGAACAGCGATGCGTAGCAGCGCCGGCAGGTCTCCATCAGCGCCGTCTCGCCACGCACATTCAGGAAGGATTCCTGCTGGCCGGCGAAGCTCGCGGTGGGCAGGTCCTCGGCCGTGGCGCTGCTGCGCACGGCGACAGAGGGCGTCGTGTCACCCTGCCGATCGGCGAGTGCGCGGTACGCGGCGCGGATGGCCTCGGCGAGGTCCCGCGGCATCTCGCCGTCGAGGAACAGGTGGCGGATCGCATCGCCTGTCTCCTGTAGGCTGGCACTGCCGGCGCGGAAGGCGGCGAGCCTCTGCTGCATCGGCGCGGCGATATTGTTGGCGGCAACATAGGCCTGGTAGGCAGTGGCCGTCGTGGCGAAGCCGGCCGGAACCTGAACCCCGGCGGCGGCGAGCGCCCGCGTCAATTCACCCAACGACGCATTCTTGCCGCCGACCCGCGGCACATCGGCCACGCCGAGTTCTTCGAACCAGACCACAAGTTCCTGCGGCATCCGAGTTCTCCCCTGCGACGTCGTGCCCCGTCCCGAACGCCTCAGTCCTGGCCACGCTGATAAGGCTCGTCGAAGGCCCGCAGCGCGGGTGCCAGCATCGCCAGCACCTCGGCGCCCGCGGCAGGAACCGCGGCGAGCAAGGCGGCCGCAACCTCATCCCGTGGCGTTCCCGCGCAACGCGCTTCGGCCACCCAACGCAGAAGTTGCGCGTCGCTGCGCAGCGCGGCCGCCACGGCCAGCCCGATCAAGGCCCGCGTCCTGCGGTCCAGCCGTCCGTCACCTCCCATGTCCGCAGCCGCCCCATCCGAGTCCAGGCCCGGTACGGGCAGCGGGATGGCAACCGGGGGGCGCATGCTCTCGAGGCTCATCGTCCTGTCGTCCTCCACTTGTTTCACATCCTGGCGAGTGCCGCGGCGTTGTCTGCGCCGCGGCCGCGGCGGCGGTCCACCATGTGCAGCCCCGGCGGATACGCCGGTCCATCCGCAAGGAGATCCGCCAGGTGCCGCCCCTCGATCGCTTCGTCGCGCGGACACGCATCGCCTACCTGTCGATGGAAATGGCGCTGGACCCGGCGATCCCGACCTACGCCGGCGGCCTCGGCGTGCTGGCGGGCGATACCGCGCGGTCCTGCGCCGACCTGGAACTGCCCGTCGTCTTCGTCACCCTGGCCAGCCGAGAGGGCTACTTCCGGCAGGAGATCGCAGCCGACGGCACGCAGGTCGAGCACGCCGAGCCGTGGGACCTGGCGGCGCATGCAACGCCGCTGGATGCCATGGCCGCCATACGCCTGGAGGGGCGCCAGGTCTGGGTCCGCCCCTGGCTGTATCCTTTGGCTTGCCCGCATGGCGGCTGCGTGCCGATCATCCTGCTCGACACGCGCCTTGAGCAGAACGATCCACGCGATCGGACCATCACCGATCGGCTGTACGGCGGCGATGTTGCGATGCGGCTGAAGCAGGAGGCCGTGCTCGGCATCGGCGGCGAGCACCTGCTGCGCGCGCTCGGCTTCGAGATCGTGACCTGGCACATGAACGAGGGCCACGCCGCGTTGCTGCCGCTGTCGCTGCTGCGCCGCTACCGCCGCGCCACCGGCGACCAGCCCCTGGAAGGCCCGCTGCTGTACGACCTCGATCCGGTGCGGGAGCGGTGCATCTTCACCACCCACACGCCGGTCGAAGCCGGGCACGACCGCTTCCCCTATGACCTGGTGGCGGAGGTCCTCGGCGACTTCTTCGAGCCGGACCAGCTTCGCCTGCTGGCCGGGCCTGACCACCTGAACATGACCAGGCTCGCGCTCAGCATGAGCGCCTGGGTCAATGGCGTCGCAATGCGGCACGCCGAGACGGCGCGGCGCATGTTTCCCGACTACCGCATCCGAGCCATCACCAACGGCGTTCACGCGCCGACCTGGGCGCATCCCGCCTTCGCGCGGCTGTACGACGGGGTCGCGCCTGGCTGGGCGCACGACCCGGACCTGCTCCTGCGCGCCGATGCGCTGTCGGACGAGGCGATCCGGGCCGCGCGTGCGACGGCGAAGGCGGCGCTGTTGCAGGAGGTGGAGCGCGGTACCGGCATCAGACTGCGTCCCGACCTGCCCATCCTGGCCTATGCCAGGCGGATGACCGGCTACAAGCGGCCGGAGTTGCTGTTCACGGACCTGGCGCAGCTGCGGTCCATTGCGGCACGGACACCGTTCCAGATCCTCATCGGCGGCAAGGCGCATCCGCGCGACACGGCCGGTCGCAAGCTCATCGCGGAGATCCATGCCGCGATCCGCGCGCTGGACGGCGCCGTGCCGGCAGCCTTCCTGCCCGGCTACGACCTGGGGCTGGCCAGGATCATGGTGGCTGGTGCCGACATCTGGCTGAACACGCCACTGCCGCCGCTGGAGGCGTCCGGCACCAGCGGCATGAAGGCAGCCCTCAACGGTGGGCTCAATCTCAGCGTCCTTGATGGCTGGTGGGCCGAGGCCTGCGAGGAAGGCGTGACCGGCTGGGCCATCGGCGGACCGAGCGGCCCGGCGGAGCATGACGCGGAGGCGCTCTACGCCAAGCTGGGCGGCACGGTGCTGCCGCTTTGGCACGGCGACCAGCGCCGCTGGAGCTGGATGATGAAGCAGGCCGTCGCCCGCATCGGTTCGCGCTTCCACAGCCAGCGCATGATGCGCCGGTACGCGGCGGAGGCGTATCTGCGCTGACGCGCCGGCGGGCTGCCGCCGAGGCAGGCGTCGACGCATCATCACCACCTCCCTTCCACCCGCACGGGCTGGGTTGCCGCCGCAGCATCGCAAGCCTCCCGCCTCGGCCACCTTGCGGTTTGTCAAGTTCGGCACGGCGCCGCACCAGGCTCGCGGAAACGTCATCCCTGTCTGTGGGCCGCCCATCGCCCGCGATTACATCGGAAGATCAGTCCCGACCTTTCCGCCGAGGATGTCGTCGAGGATCGTGGCGTGGCCCTCCCGCATGAAGTGCCGGTAGGCACGGATGCCGAAGCCATGTGGATCCATCAGATGGGCGATCTCCGTGATCTCCGCGAGCGAGGCGAAATCGTCCTCCGGATATTGCGCCAGCACGCGCATGAGGGTTGCAGGCTGCATGGTCGCCAGTTGCACCACATACGCCATGTACTCGCTGCAGACCCGCCCCGGCTCGGCGACGCGGAAGTTGTCGAGCAGCAAGGCATGGGCCAGCTCATGCACGATGAGGCTCGTGTGCATTTCAGCATCGATGGGCTGACGAAACATCAGCCGGTCCGGCTCTCGCAGCCAATCCGCCTGCGCCGACGTCACGCGGAGGATGCGCCGGCTCCGTTCGTAACGGCCCAGCACCCGGAGGGTCGTCGCTCCAAGATCAAGTTCGACCCGCTCGGCAAAGATCAGGTCGAGCGGCGCTGTCATCCGAAGCCCACGCTGCACGACCAGGAACCCTTCGACCCGGCGCCAGGCCTCGCAGGCATGGATCAGGTCGTTGTCGGTGGCGGCCTCGATCCGTAGCGGCGCCTTCGTGCAGCGCTCGTCACGCGCCACGGCACGCCCTGGCGTGCTCAACAGCAGCAGGGGCAGCGCCAGCCGCCAGCGTGGCCGCAGCCCGACCGGAAAGGCACGGCGGGCCATGCTCAGTGCGAGATCAGCACCGGCACGGTCATCTGTGCCAGGATCGTGCGCGTCGCCCCGCCGAGCATGAACTCCCGCAACCGGGAATGTCCGTAGCCGCCCATGACCAGCAGGTTCGCACCGAGGTCCGCCGCCTCGTTCAGCAACAGGTCGCCGACGGTCACATCGGCCCCGGCAACGCTGCGCACCGTCACCCGCAACCCGTGCCGCGCCAGATGGGCGGCAATGTCGGCGCCTGGCTGCTCGCCATGTCCGTCCTCGTCCTTCCGAGGCATCACGGTCAGGACCGTCACCTCCTCCATCAGGGCAAGCAGCGGCAGCGCGTCATGCACAGCGCGCGCCGCCTCCCGCCGCGCATTCCAGGCTATCAGGGCGTGGCGGCCCAGGCGGGTTGGCGCGCCCACGCGTGGCAGCAGCAGCACGGGTCGCCCGCTTTCGAACAGGGCGGCGTAAATCGCGGAGTCGCCGATGGTCTCGGCGTCGTCCGGATCGGTCTGGCCCATCACGATCAGGTCGGAGTAGCGGCCGTGCAGGGCCATCTGCCCCGCCAAGCTGCCCTCGACCTGTCGCCAGGCGCCGCTCAGCGTGTCCAGGCGCAGCCGCTCGCGGAACCGCGCCTCGACCGGTGCCGCAGCGTCGATCGCGTCGCGGTGCATCCGCTCGATCATCTCGGCGACAGCGGCGCCACCACCAAACTCCGCGCCGGCGAGGATCGGCAGCGGGACGTCGATGACGTGCAGGCCGACCAGGTGGGCCGAAAGCCGCTCGGCCAGATCCGCCGCAAAGTCGAGCCGGACGCTGCTGGCCTTGTCCGTGCCGAGATGTACAAGGAAATCCCTGATGCCCATCGCACTCTCCCACGCAGGCGCGTGCAACCACCCTAGTGCGGGTCACCGCAGGCGCGGGCATGATCGCAGAAACATGATGCCAGATCTCACCTTCTGGGATCGTGAGCGTCCGCGTCCTTCGCCGCTTCGTGATGCCTTCGCCGCCGGTCGATTGACCTGGATCAAGCCGGATCGGGAGGCATTTGCCTGAACTGAGATCGGAGTCATGCCGTGCGGCAGGCCGCCGGCTTGCTCCGGAGGAACAGCGGGACAAGGATGCATGCAATGAGCGAGACCCAAGGCGTGGCAAAGACCGAGTCCAATCCGCCGCAGCCGGGCAGTGGCCGGCCCGAGAGTCTGTGGCAGCCGTTTGCCGCCCTCCGCAATGAGATGGACCGGCTGTTCGACAGTTTCTGGCGCGGTGTCGGACCCGTTGGCGCGGGGCGGCAGGCCGACACGGATCCGCAGCCGCTGTGGCGTGGCGACGGCGTCTTCGGAATGGCGGCGCCGGCCATCGATGTCGTCGAGACGGAAAAGGAGTTCCGCATCAAGGCGGAGCTTCCCGGCCTGGATGCGAGCAACGTCGAACTCGCGCTGAGCGACGACGTGCTGACCATCAAGGGCGAGAAGAAGGACGAGCGTGAGGAGAAGACCGAGAACTACCATCGCGCGGAACGCCGCTTCGGCTCCTTCCGTCGATCCTTCCAGTTGCCCCGGGGGGTGGACCGCGAACGCATCGAGGCCAGCTTCGACAAAGGGGTCCTGACCGTCACCCTCCCGAGATCCGCCGAGGCGACGGCGCAGCAACGCAGGATCGATATCAAGCAGGGCAGGTGACCTGCAAGGCACCGGAAGGCGGAGCAATCCCGATGGCGGCAAGGTGACTCCGCCGCGTCGTGTTGCGGGGCCGCAGCCACCGCCGCGCAACATGGCGACACACGATCACCGATCCGGACGCGCAGTGATACGAAAACGAAACAGAGGTGGTCGAGAAGTCGGTGATCGGACGGCACGCAGCCATCCCTCACCGGAGAAACGCCATGACCCGCTTTGCCACTGCTGCCGCCGCCGCCCTGATGGCCGGCCTCGCCACCCCCGCCATGGCCGGTCCGGGTCTTGTCCTGCAGGGCCTGTCATTCAACGGAACTGCCGAGAACGGCTTCAAGATGAATGGCTTCAAGATGAACGGTCTGAATTTCAATGGCCTGAAGTTCAACGGCCTGGGCACCAACGGCGGAGAAGGCGCTGGGGCCCAGGCGGCGACGCCGGATTTCCAGGCCCTGGTGCTGCCGAACGGCCTCGTCCTCCAGGCCCGCTGACCCGGCCCGCCGGCATGCCTCGCCCCGAATGCAGGCGCCACGCCGGGGCGCTCGCTGGCCTGGGCCTACCGGCCCTTCTGCTTGGCGGGATGGCGGTGGCGCAGGACCCGCCGCGCCTGCTGGACCTGCGCGCGGAGGGCGGCGATTTCCGTGCCACCCTGTCGAACGGCCAGGTATTGCGCGGCGCCGACCTGGTGGGCGCGGTGCTGCGCTTCGATGGCGGCGAGATGCGGCTCGACAGCGCACGACGCGACGCCGGCGTTCCGGGTGCGATGCCAACCGTTTCCGCCGATGATGTCTGGTTGTTCGGCATGTCCATTCGCGGTACGGACGGCGCATGGCAGCCCTTCTGCGAAGCCGATCCGGATGGCGAACGGCTCGGAATGGTCTATCCGGGCAGTGATGTTGCGCTGAGCCTGACCTGCTCCGCGGGCGGCATCGGCAAATGCATCCGCTTCGGCTATCGCCCTTGGGCCAGCGGGCCGGGTGGCGCATCGCTCGCCCCCTATCACGCCGCCTGCGTCAACATGCTGCGCGCTGCCTATGGTGGCGGCGAGCGCGCCTGGACGCGGGAGGGCACCGCCATCGACATCTACGACCACATCGGCATCCAGCACCCCGCCAATGATCCTACGCAGGCTTTCGAGGCCGGCTGGACCGCGACCGGCGCGGTCTGCGTGGCACATCTGAGGGTGCCGGAACATGGCGACCTCGCCGCCCTCGCCGCGGCGGTGCCGCGGCTTGCCGGCCACCTCGGCCCGGCCGCCTGCAACGAAGCCCGGGCTGCCGAAGCAGGTGCTCGCCTCTTCAACCGGTCGCGCCGACATTAGTGGGTCCGTGCCTGCGGGCCGCGCCATCCATCCGGCCAGCGGGAAACGGTTGCGCTGCCGGCCCTGCGCCGCCAGACTGTGCGCGGTGCAGAGGCCTGTTCGGCCTGCGAACAGGGGAGTGGTGGGGTTGCGGCGGATCGGCGTCATCGTCAACCCGATCGCGGGCATGGGCGGGCGGGTCGGGCTGAAGGGCACCGATGGCGCGGCCACGCTGGCACGCGCGCGCGAACTCGGCGCGCAACCCGTCTCCGCCGAACACGCGGCGCGTGCCCTGCGTGAACTGCCGGAGGGGCTCGAGCTTCTTGCAGCACCCGGCACGATGGGCACCGCAAGCTGCACCGCCGCGGGCCGGCCCTGCGCCACCCTGGCCATCTCCGCCACCGGCGCCGAGGCGACACGCGCCGCGGCGCTTGCCATGCAGCGGGCGGGCGTGGACCTGCTGCTGTTCGCCGGCGGCGACGGCACGGCGCGGGATGTGCTGGCCGCCATCGGCATGGCGCTGCCCATTCTCGGCATCCCGACCGGCGTGAAGATGCAATCCGCCGTCTTCGCCACCAGCCCCGCCGCCGCCGGCCGCGTCGCCGCGGGCTATCTTCGCGATGGACTGCTGCGCGAGGCGGAGGTCATGGACCTGGACGAGGAGGCCCTGCGCGACGATCGCGTCAGCCCGCGCCTGCACGGATTTGCGCTGGTGCCCCGGGAACGCGCGCTGATGCAGGCGTGCAAGGCCGGGGCTTCGGTTCCGGATGAGGCGGCGCTGGAGGCCCTGTCGCGGCGCATCGTCGCGCAGATGCAGCCGGGCCGGCTGTACCTGCTGGGCTGCGGCACCACCACGCGCCGCATCAAGCGGGCGCTGGGATTCGCGGGCACCTTGATGGGCATCGACGTGGCGCTGGATCGCCGCCTGCTGGCCGCCGATGTGTCGGAGGCGCAGTTGTTGCGGCTGCTAGGCCAGGCGCCCGCCACGGCGATTCTCGGCGTCACCGGCGGCCAGGGCTTCCTGCTCGGTCGCGGCAACCAGCAACTCAGCCCGGCGGTGCTGCGCCGAGTCGGGCGGGAGAACATCATGGTGGTGGCGGGCGCGCAGAAACTCGCGCTGCTCGACCCCGCCTGCCTGCATGTCGACACCGGGGAGCCGGCGCTGGATGCGGCGCTGTCCGGCTACATCGCTGTGCACACCGCGCCCGGCCGCACCGCCATGCTGCGCATCGCCGCCTGACAGGAGCCCCGCATGACCACTGCCCATCCCTGGATGGCTAATTCCGTGCCCGCCATCAAGGACGCCATGCTGCACGAGACCGGCGCGCCCTCCATCGAGGCGCTGTTCGAGCAGATCCCTGACGCCCACCGCACGAAGCACGCCTTCGCCTTGCCACCGGCGCTGCGGTCGGAGCCGGAGCTGCGCCGCCACATGCTGTCCCTGCTGGCCAAGAACCGCAGCTGCGAGGAACTGCTTTCCTTCCTCGGCGCCGGCATCTGGCAGCACCATGTGCCTGCCATCTGCGACGAGATTGCGGGGCGCAGCGAATTCCTGACCTCGGTCTGGGGCACGCCGATGTCGGACCACGGCCGTAACCAGGCCTGGTTCGAGTTCTGCTCGCAACTCGGCGAGCTGGTCGCCTGCGACTATGTTGGCCTGCCGGTGTATTCCTGGGGCTGCGCCGCGGGCAACGCCATCCGCATGGCGTCGCGCATCAACGGCCGCCGCACGGTGCTCGTGCCGGAATGGATGGACCCGGAACGCCTGGCCGTCATCCGGCAGTATTGCGAGCCGGAGGCGATGCCGAGCCGCATCGCGGTGGTCACCGTCGCGATGCGGGACGGGCTGCTGGACCTCGCGGACCTGCGTGCGAAGCTCGATGCCGACACCACGGCGGTGTATTTCGAGAACCCCTCCTTCCTCGGCCTGATCGAGACGCAGGGCGCGGAAATCGCGCGCCTGGCGCATGCGGCCGGCGCCTTCGTCATCACCGGCGTCGATCCCATCAGCCTCGGCGTGCTGGCGCCGCCGCCCGACTACGGCGCGGATCTCGTCGTCGGCACCACGCAGACGCTCGGCGCGCATATGAGCGCGGGCGGCGGCGCCGGCGGCTTCATCGCCTCGCGGGACGAGGAACGGTTTGCCCGCGAGTACCCGACGCTGAACATCTCGATCACCACCACCAGCAACCCCGGCGAGCACGGCTTCGCGCTGAGCCTTTCGCACCAGTCCAGCTACGGGATGCGGGAGGAAGGCAAGGACTGGACCGGCAATTCCGTCTATCTCACCGCCATTTCCAACGCCGCCTACATGACCCTGATGGGGCCGGATGGATTTGCCGAACTCGGCGAGCTGATCCTGGCCCGTTCGCACGACGCGGCACGGAAGCTCGATGCCATCCCCGGCCTATCCGTGCGCTGGACCGGCGGCTTCTTCCGCGAATTCGTCGTCACCTTCGCAGATCGGACAGTGGCGCAGGTCAACGCGGCGCTGCTGGAACGCGGCATCCTCGGCGGCAAGGATCTTTCCGTAGACATTCCCGAACTCGGCCAGTCCGCGCTCTACGCGGTGACAGAGATCCACTCGCCCCAGGACATCGACAGACTTGCTGATGCACTTGGAGAAATTCTGCGATGAAGACGATCCAGCAAGCGAAGTGGCATGAGCCGGTGGTGATGGAACTTGGCGCGCCCGGCCGCCGTGGCATCGTCTTCCCGAAGCCGGAGTCCGACACCAGCGCGCTGGTGCCGAAGGGCATGCGCCGCACCCGCAAGCCGGCGCTACCGGAAATGACGGAACACGACACGCTGCGCCATTACCTGCACCTGTCGCAGCAGGTGCTTGGCATGATGGGCGTCAGCCTGTTCGGCACCTGCACCATGAAATACAACCCGCGCCTCGGCGAGGCACTCGGCCTGCGGCCGCAGATGGCGGAGATGCACCCGTTGCAGCCCGACTCCACGATGCAGGGCCTGCTGGAGATCGTGCACAATTTCGATCTCATCCTGCGTGAGCTGTCCGGCATGGATGGCTTCACCTTCCAGGCCGCCGGTGGCGCCGATGCCGCCTACACCCATGCCTGCGTCACGCGCGGCTGGCTGGCCGCCAAGGGCGAGCTTGAGCAGCGCAACGAGATCATCACCTCGATCCAGGCGCACCCGTGCAATCCCGCCACCGCGGCCACCGCCGGCTTCAAGGTGGTGACGCTGATGCTGGAGGAGAACGGCTATCCCTCCATCGAGGCGCTGAAGGCGGCGCTGTCGAACCGCACCGCGGCGCTGATGATCAACAACCCCGACGACATGGGCGTCTACAACCCGCAGATCGCCGAATGGGTCGCGCTGGTGAAGCAGGCCGGCGGGCTCGCCTTCTACGACCACGCGAACTTCAACGGCGTGATGGGCCGCATCCGCGCGCGCGAACTCGGCTTCGACGCCTGCATGTTCATGCTGCACAAGACTTTCGGTGGGCCGAAGGGGGGCGGCGGGCCGGCGGTCGGTGCCTATGGATGCTCGGCGGAGCTGCTGCCCTTCCTGCCGAAGCCGGTGGTGGTGAAGCAGGATGGTCGCTACCGCCTGGACCACGACCGTGCGCAATCCGTCGGCAAGGTGCGCGAATTCCTTGGCAACCTGCACATCGTCATGCGCGCCTACCTGTGGTCGCGCGGCATGGGGGCCGATGGTATTCGCGAAGCGGCGGACCTTGCCGTGCTTGCCAACAACTACATGGAGAAGAAGCTGCTCGCGATTCCCGGCGTCGCACGCTCCAACCCCAACGGCACCGCGTGGCGGATGGAGATGACGCGCTACGGCCTCGGCCCGCTGAAGGAGGAGACCGGCATTGGCGTGGTGGAAGTTGGCAACCGCATGACCGACTACGGCATCGACGCGCCATGGCTCTCGCACGAGCCCTGGGTGGTGCCCGAACCCTTCACGCCGGAAGCGGGCGAACTGTGGTCGAAGGAGGATATCGACCTGTGGTGTGACGTTCTCGCCAAGGTCTGCGAGGAAGCCCGCAGCAACCCGGACCTCGTCCGCACCGCCCCGCACCACGCGCCGATCGGCCGCGTGGACAGCGAGGCACCGGAGGATCCGGCACGCTGGGCCACCACCTGGCGCGCACATCTGCGCAAGCGCGCCGCCCGCCTGTCGCAAGCCGCCGAGTGATCCGCTTCGAGGGGCGCGACATCCCGGCGCGGGAGGGCCAGAGCCTCGCCGCCGCGCTGACCGCCGCCGGCGTGCTGGATCTGCGCGACACGCGCCGTGGCGCGGAAGGGCGTGGGCTGTATTGCGGCATGGGCAGTTGCCAGGACTGCGTCATGGTGGTGGACGGGCTGCCGAACCGGCGCGCCTGCATGACCACGGTGGCACCGGGCATGGTGGTGCAACGCCAGCCGCATCCGGCCCCCATCGCGCCGCGCCAGGCCGGCACACCTCCCATCGGCTTCGCCGACCTGCCGGAGGAAACGCCGGACCTGCTGGTGATCGGGGGCGGCGCCGGCGGCCTGTCCGCCGCCATCGCCGCGCGTGGCGCCGGCCTTGATGTGCTGCTGGTGGATGAACGCAGCACACCCGGCGGCCAGTACTACAAGCAGCCGGCACCGGGACACACGCTGCTGGATGCGCAGCAGCGCGAAGGCGCCGCGCTGCTGCACGCGGCGCAGCAGGCCGGCACGCGCATCCTGGGCGGCGTCGAGGTCTGGGGCGCCTTCGCGCCGCTGCTGTTCCTCGCAACGCAGGGCAGCCGCACGCTGCGCCTTCGCCCACGCACCGCGGTCATCGCAACCGGCGCCTACGAACGCGCCGTGGCCTTCCCGGGCTGGACACTGCCGGGCGTGATGACGACGGGCGCGGCGCAGACGCTGTGGCGCAGCCACCGGACGCTGCCGGGCACGCGGGTGCTGGTCGCCGGCAACGGGCCGCTGAACATCCAGGTGGCGCTGGAACTCGCCGCGGGCGGCGCGCAGGTGGTGGCGGTGGCGGAGGCCTCGCGTGGCGCACCGCTCGCCGCGCTTGCCAGCATGGCCGCCGCGTCGCCGACGCTTGCCGCCAAGGGCGCCGCGATGCTGGCGACGTTGCGCCGCCGCCGGATCCCGTTGCTGCGCGGCACCGTCCTCCACCGCGTCACCCGCGACGGTGCGCTGCACGCCGAACTGTCCGACGGCCGCTGCTACACGGTCGACGCCGTGCTTTGCGGCCACGGGTTTGCACCAGAGGATGCGCTGCTGCGCGCCTTCGAGACGGAGGGACGCCCGCCCAACCTATTCGCCGTCGGCGACGCCACCGGCCTTGGCGGCGCGCCGGCCGCGCGGGAGGAGGGGCGATTAGCCGGCCTCGCCGCTGCCCGCCTGCTGGGCCACGCCGTTCCCGAAGACCACGCCGCGCGCCGCCGCCTGGCGCGCCACCGCGCCTTCCAGTCCGCCCTCTGGCAGGTCTTCGCCGCGCCGTTCCCGGCCCTGACGCTGTCGACGCCCGACACCGTGCTGTGCCGCTGCGAGGAGGTGACGCTCGGCGAGGTGCAAGCCGCGCTGCCCTGCGACCTCGGCGAATTGAAGCGGCGTACGCGCTGCGGCATGGGCCGCTGCCAGGGCCGCGCCTGCGCACCGCTGCTGGCCGAGCTGCTCGGCGTCAGCGAGCGTTTCGCACCACGCGCGCCAACGCGTCCGGTCCGCATTTCCGACCTCACCGCGTGACGCACGACATCGCCATCATCGGCGGCGGCATCATCGGCCTGTGCCTGGCGCGCGATCTGGCGCGCGAGGGCCAGGACGTGGTGCTGATCGATTCCGGCCACCACGCCGGCACCACCGCCAATGCTGGCAGCCTGCACGTACAGATGCAGTCGCGCTTCCTGCGCATGTATCCGGAACTGGTGCCGAACCTCGAAGCCTCCCTGCCGCTGTATCCCGCCGCCGTACGAAACTGGCAGGCGCTCGCAGCCGACCTCGGCGCGGAGTTCGAGCTGCGCCGCTCCGGCGGCCTGATGGTGTGCGAGACGCCGGAGCATTACGAATTCCTCGCCCGCAAATGTGCCCGTGAGCGCGAGCTGGGCCTGGATGTGGAAATGCTGGACCGCGCCGCGCTGCGCCGCATCGCGCCCTACCTCGCCGAGGCCGTGCACGGCGCGGAATTCTGCGCGGACGAGGGCAAGCTCAACCCGCTGTTGGCCAACGAGGCACTGCGTCGCGACCTGCGCGCGCGCGCCGTGCCGCACCACGCACACACCCGGGTCATGCGCATCGAGCCTCAACGGGATGCCCTGCTGCTGCACTGTGCCGGTGGCGAGGTGGTGCGGGTCGGGCGTGCCGTGCTGGCCTCGGGCGCCGGCACCGCGGGCCTCGCCGCCTCGCTTGGCCTGCATGTGCCAGTGCTGGCGGAGCCGCTGCACATGAACATCACGGAGGCCGCCGCGCCGCTGATCCTGCATCTGGTGCAGCATGCGGAGCGCATGATCACGCTGAAGCAGCTCGCCGCCGGCCAGGTCGTGATCGGTGGCGGCTGGCCGGCGCGGTTCAGTGGCGCGCAGGATTTCCCGACGGTGGAGCCTGCGTCCCTGATCGGAAACCTGTCGCTGGCGCAACACATCGTGCCGCCGATCGGCGGCCTGCGGCTGCTGCGAAGCTGGGCCGGCGTCAATACCACCGCGGATGGCCAGTGCATCCTTGGCCCGCTGCCCGGAGAGCCTCGGGTGCATGTCGCGGTGCCGGGCGACGCCGGCTACACGCTCGGCCCGCTGGTCGCCTCCATGGCGGCGGCGCTTCTGCTAGGCCGTGATCCCGGCTTCGATATCGCGCGCTTCACCGCCGCGCGCTTCAGTCCCGCAGCGACCGGTTGATGCGCTCCGCCGCCGCCAGGATCTCCGGCAGGAAGCGGCTGTGCAGTGCCTCCGGCGTCACCCGCGCGCTCGGGCCGCAGACGTTCAGCGCGGCGATCACGGCACCGCCGGGCGCGCGCAACGGCACGGAGACGGAGCGCAGCCCGACTTCCAACTCCTCATCGACGATGGACCACCCATCGCGCCGCACATCCTCGATCAGCCCGCGCAGCTTCGGGCGGGACGTCACGGTGTTGTCGGTGAAGGCCACCGGCTTCATCGTCGCCAGCGCCTGCGCCAGCGCCACTTCGGGCAGCCCGGCCAGCAGCACGCGGCCGACGGAGGTGCAATATGCCGGCAGCCGGCGCCCGACCGCGATGCCCACCGCAACCACGCGGCCGGGGGAGGGCGCATGCGCGACATAGAGTGCATCCTGCCCATCCAGCACCGCGGCGAAGGCGGCCTCGCCCAGCTTCGCCGCAAGCTCCGCCATGATCGGTCGCGCGATGTCCCACAGCCCGAGCGATGCCACCGCCGAATGGCCGAGTTCCAGCAGCTTCGCTGTCGGCCGGAACAGCGCACCCTCCTGTTCCATGTAGCCCGCCTGGCGGAAGGTCAGCAGGAAGCGGCGCGCCGTGGCACGGCTGAGGCCGGTGCGTTCCGCCACCTGGGAAAGCGTCTGCCGCGGCGTGTGGCGGTCGAAGCTGCGCAGCACATCCAGCGCGCGCAGCACGGATTGCACGATCTCCCGGTCCTCGCCACGCGGCGTCGCCTGCGGCTCCGCCAAGTGCAGGTCGCGGGGCATCGCATCATCCATCGGGCAGGCTCCGGCTGTTCGCTGGGCGAACACTGGCGCTGAAAATCTGAGGCGTCAACGCTGTTGCCCCCTTGCGGAGGCGTCACAACGCGTTTCACACTGCGGTCACTCGTTCGCCTGGCGGTCGCCGCCGATGGCGACGCCACATGAGGGAGGGAACGAGACATGACGGATTTCAGCCGCCGCAGCCTGGGGTTGGGACTGGGTGCCGCAGCCATTGCGGGCACCGTGGCGCGCCCCGCCGAGGCGCAGCAGACGACACTGCGTTGGTGGTCGCCGCAGACCGCGCCGGCGCAGCGCGAAGCCTACAACTTCCAGATCCGCACCTTCGAGGAAGCCAACCCCGGCGTCCGCGTGGTGTTCGAGGCGACCTCAGACGAGGGTTATCCGGCGCAAATGGCCGCCGCTTTCGCCTCGGGCCAGGTGCCCTCCGTGGTGACGCACTTGCCGCATTTCGCGGTGGCGACCTACTGGCAGAACAACCTGCTGGAGCCGATGAACGACGTCATCGAAGCGGTCGGCACTGCGAACTACTACGAGGGTGCCAACCGCATCTATGAGATCACGCCCGGCCAGTATGCCGGCACCGGCATGGGCAGTTCCGCCGCCAACATGATGTGGCTGCGCCGCGACCTGATGCAGGCCGCCGGCATCGGTGCCCCACCGCGCACCTGGGACGAGTTGCGCGACGCCTGCCGCAAGATGCAGCGCGGCGGTGTCTTCGGCGCACCGCTGCCCTATGCGCGCAACTCGATGACCAGCCTGATCTTTGTCTGCTTCGTGCACGGTGCCGGCGGGCAGGTCTTCACGCCGGACCTGCAGGTGGCGGTGGACAGCGACGGCTTCCGTAACGCGCTGGAGTTCTACAAGTCGATGCGGGAGTTCTGCCCGCCGGGCGCCACCAACTATTCCTGGGGCGAGAGCCTGACGGCCTTCGTCGCCGGCGCCACCGCCACCGGCATCTACACCGGCCGCGTGCTCGCCAACGTCGCCGCGCAGAACCCGCGCATCGCGGACAGCGTGACCTGCGCGCAGTACCCCACTATTTCCACGAGCGTGCCGCACTGGACCTTCAACGACTTCCCCTCGGTCATGATCCCGAAGGTGGCGCCGAACATGGCGCTGGCGAAGCGCTTCGCGGCCCACCTGTTCCGCGCCGATGGCTACATCCGCCAGTTGCATGCGGCGCCGGGGCATGTGCTGCCGGTACTGAAGACGATCTCCGCCATGCCTCAGTACCAGGAGAACGCGCTGATCACGAAGTACCGCGCCGAGGTCGACCTGATGTCGTCTTCCGCCGCAGCGGGCCACAACCTCGGCTGGGAATCGACCTCGCACAAGCCGAACACCTCCGCCGGCCGGATCATCGCGAGCCACGTGCTGGCCGAGGCGGTGCAGCGCTACGTCGTCAACAACGAGCCGATGGCGGCGGTGGTCTCCACCACGGCGCAGCGGCTTGAGCAGATCATGCGCGGCTGAACCACCTCGCCATGAATCCGCTGGTATGAATCCGCTCGATCGGCGCGACGCCTGGCTGGGGGTGATGCTCATCGCCCCCAGCGTGCTGATCTTCTGTGCCGTCATCGTCTATCCGCTGGTCTCGGCCATCTATCTCAGCCTGTTCAACATCTACACGCCGACCCTGCGCGGCAACTTCGTCGGCCTGCAGAACTACGCGGAGCTGTTCGCGGGCCAGGAGTTCTGGCGCTCGCTGTTCAACACGCTGGTCTGGACCGTGTGCACGCTGACTTTGCAGGTGGTGTTCGGCATCGCCGCCGCGCTGATGCTGCACCAGGCCATCGTCTTCCGCGCACTGGCCCGCAGCCTGATCCTGTTCCCGTACTTCGTCTCGACTGTCGTCGCGGTACTTGTCTGGCGTTGGCTGTTCAATGACCTGTACGGCATTCTGAACCACATGATGATGTGGGCCGGCATCCTCGACATGCCGCTGGACTGGCTGGGTTCCATGCCGAATGCGATGGTCAGCATCGTGCTGGTCGGGGCCTGGAAATACTTTCCCTTCGTCGTCATCGCCGTGCTGGCGCGGTTGCAGACCATCCCCGACCAACTCTACGAGGCCGCGACCATCGACGGCGCCGGCGCCTGGAGCCGCTTCTGGGACGTGACGCTGCCGCAGTTGAAGGACGTGCTGCTGGTTGTGGTGCTGCTGCGCGCCATCTGGGATTTCAAGGAATTCGACCTGATCTTCCTGATGACCGGAGGCGGGCCGCTGATCGCCACGCAGACGTTGCCGCTGATGGTCTACAAGGAAGCCTTCGGCATGGACGCCATGGGCCGCGCCACCGCCGTCGCCGTTGCGATGATGCTGGTGATGCTGGTCTTCATGGTGCTGTACCTGCGCCGCGCGAAGGCCGAGAGATGAAGCGCATCCTGTTCAACCTGATGGCCTGGACCATCGTGCTGGTCACGGCCTTCCCGCTACTGTGGATGCTGATCACCTCGGTGAAGCCACAGTTCGAGCTGTTCCGCATGCCGCCGACCTTCTGGCCGGAACAGATCACCTTCGAGCACTACACGCGCCTGCTGTGGGAAACGCCGTTTCTCACCTTCATGCGCAACTCCCTGGTGCTGTCGGTCTCCACCACCATCCTCGTCGTGCTGGTGGCGACGCTGGGCGCGCACAGCCTGGTACGCTTCCGGTATCCGGGCCGCGACCGCCTGGCGCAACTGGTGCTGTTCACCTATCTGCTGCCCTCCGTCGTGCTGATCCTGCCGCTGTACCTGATGATGGTCTGGCTCGGCGTCGCCAATTCGCTGCTCAGCCTGGTCATCGCCTATACCAGCTTCGCGTTGCCCTATGCGCTGTGGCTGCTGCGCAGTTTCATGCAGGGCATTCCCGATGATCTGGAGGCCGCGGCCCTGGTCGATGGGGCCACGCGGATGGAGGCGTTCGTGGACGTCATCCTGCCACAGGCGCTGCCCGGCATCATCTCCACCTGTCTCTTCACCTTCATCCTGTCCTGGAACGAGTACCTCTATGCGCTGGTGCTGGTGAACACGGACGAGGCGCGACCGCTGACGACCGGCGTGATGAGCATGCTGGTCAGCGCCTTCAACATCGAATGGTCCCTTCTGATGGCGGCTTCCGTCATGATGAGCCTGCCGCTCATCATCATCTTCGCCTTCCTGCAAAGCTACCTGACGCGCGGCTTCGGCGCCGGAGGCGTCAAGGGGTGAGCGCGGCGGAGGTCACCTTCACACGCATCCACAAATCCTTCGGCGGCGCCGTTGCGGTGCGCGAGCTAGATCTGGCGATTCGCGCCGGCGAATTCGTCTCGCTCCTCGGCCCCTCCGGCTGCGGTAAGACCACCAGCCTGCGGATGCTGGCGGGCCTGGAATTCCCTACCAGCGGCACCATCAGCATCGCCGGCCGCGTGGTGAACGACATCGCGCCAGGCAAGCGCGACGTAGCCATGGTGTTCCAATCCTACGCGCTGTACCCGCACATGACGGTTGGCGAGAACATCGCCTACCCGCTGAAGAAGCAGGGCCTGGCGCGGGCCGAGCGTGAGGCGCAGGTGCGGCGTATCGCGGAAATGCTGAAGTTGGAGGCGCTGCTGTCGCGCAAGCCGCGCCAGCTTTCCGGTGGCCAGCAGCAGCGCGTCGCCCTTGGCCGCGCCCTGGTCCGCAGCCCCAAGGTCTTTCTGCTGGACGAGCCGCTGTCGAACCTCGACGCCAAGCTGCGCGCGCATATGCGCGCCGAGTTGATCGAGCTGCACCGCTCGCTCGGCCGTACCTTCGTCTATGTCACCCATGACCAGCTCGAGGCGATGACGATGTCGGACCGCATCGCGGTGATGGAGGGTGGCGAGCTGCGGCAGTTCGCGCCACCGCGGGAAGTCTACGACCGCCCCGCCAACCTTTTTGTAGCCGGCTTCATCGGCACGCCGCCGATGAACATCCTGCATGGCGATTTCGCCGATGGCCACTTCCGCCATCCCGCCATGACGATACCCTTCCGGCCTGCCGGAACCCCGACGAAGGTCGCTCTCGGCGTGCGTCCGGAGGATGTGCTGCTGGGCCAGGGCCCGCACCGGGCCACCGTGCGCGTGGTGGAACCCACGGGGCACGAGACCATCGTCATGCTAGATGCCGGCGGCTCCCCACTCACCGCCCGTGCACCAGCCGAATCCGGATTGCGTGCCGGTGAGGTCGTGCCCTTCGACCTGCGCCCGGACCGCCTCCACCTGTTCGATGCCACCACCACGCTGCGCCTCGATGCGCGAGAGGAAGTCACCCCGTGAACCGCGACGACGTCGACTGGTCGGGCCCTATGCCCGCCCTCACCACGCCCTTCCACGCCGATGGCCGTATCGACAGCGCCGGCTTCCGCGCCAATGTCAGCCGCATGCTGGATGCCGGCGCCACCGGCATCGTCGCGGTCGGCTGTACCGGGGAGTTCTGGGCGCTGAGCCTCGAGGAGCGGAGATCCCTCTACGCTGAAGCCGTTGTCGCCACCGCCGGCCGCGGCACCGTCATCGTCGGCACCGGCTGCATCGGTGAGGCCGATACGATCGCGTTGGCGCGGCACGCGAAGGAGGTTGGAGCGGATGGGGTGCTGGTGCTGCCGCCCTATTTCGTGATGCTGTCGGATGACGAGATCTTCGCGCACTACAAGGCCGTATCGGACGCGATCGACTTGCCGATGGCGGTCTACAACATCCCCGGCAACGCGGTGAACGCCATCAGCCCCGCGCTGGCCGACCGCCTCGCTGATCTGGAGAAGGTCGTCGCCATCAAGGAATCCTCCGGCGACTGGAACAACTTCTACGGCACCATGCTGGCCGTGAAGGACCGGCTGCGCGTGTTCTGCGGCCCGTCTTCCGTCTTCGGCGTGCCGGCGGTGGCCCTGGGTGCCGATGGCACGGTCGACTGCTTCCCGAATGTCTGGACCGGCTGCCTCGACCTGTTCTACGCCGCCCGCGACGGCAAGCCAGAAGCGGCCGCTCTCCAGGAAACCGGACGCCGCATGACTGATCTGTTCACCTCCGGCGGCCGCACGTTGTATCCCGCGACCAAGGCGGCGATGGACATGCTCGGCTTCGCGGGTGGCGGCGTGCCACGCCCACCGCTGCGCTCGCTGTCCGGGGCGCCACTGGACGGGCTGCGCAGTGGCCTTGTCGAACTGGGGCTGTTGTAGATGGATCTCGGCATCAGGGGGCGCCACGCCATCGTCTGCGGCGGCAGCCGTGGCCTGGGCGAGGGCTGCGCACGATCCCTGGCGAAGGAAGGTGTGAATCTCACCATCGTCGCACGCGGGGCGGAGGCGCTGGAGGCGACCGCCGAGAAGCTGCGCCGCGAGACCGGCGTCGCGGTGCAGACCGTGGCGGCGGATGTCAATGCGGCGGAGGGTCGCGACGCCATCCTCGCGGCCTGCCCGGCACCGGACATCCTGGTGTGCAACCCCGGCGTCCGCCAGGTGCCCGGCAACTTCCGGGAATGGGACCGGGCCGAGTGGCTGTACTGGTGGGACGTGCACTTCCATTCCTCGATGGACCTGATCGCGCGCGTCACACCCGGCATGGCCGACCGCAAATTCGGTCGCGTCGTCAGCATCTCCGTCAGCTTCATCAAGTTCCCGCAGATCGGCTTCGCGCATTCGCACGCGGCGCGCGTCGCCTTGTCCGGCGCTATCGGCTCCATTGCGCGAGAGCTGATTCCGCACAACGTCACCATCAACACCGTCTGTCCCGGCCTGTTCGACACGGATGCGCTGCGCACCAACCTGCACGGCCACGCCGCCCGTCGCGGCACGACCTACGAGGCAATGGTCGCCGATCGCATTGGCAGCTGCCCCGCCGGCCGCTTCGCCGACCCGTCTGAAAACGGCGACCTGGTCGCCTTCCTGTGCAGCGCGCAGGCCGGCTTCATGACGGCGCAGAACCTGGTCAACGATGGCGGCGTCTACCAGGGCCTGTTCTGACCATGCGCGATGCGGAACTGCTGCGCCCGGAAGGCCGCGTTGTCGCACTCTCCGGTGCCTCGCGCGGCCTCGGCGCCGCCATCGCGGAGCGATTGCACGCGGAGGGCTACACGCTGGCGCTCGGCCTGCGTGATCCGACCGCGACGCGCCGCAAGCTGGGCGAGGATCGCATCAGCTACCATCGCTACGACGCCGCCGAACCCGCCACGGCAGAGGCCTGGATCGATGCCGTGGTGGCGCACCATGGCCGCCTCGATGCCCTCATCAACAACGCCGGTATCCTGCGCCGCGTAACCTGGGACGATGGCGGGGAGGCGGAGCTGGACGAGCTCTGGACCGTCAACGTGAAGGCGCCGTTCCGCGCCACGCGCCGCGCCCTGCCGCATCTGCGCGCGGCCGGGCATGGCCGCGTCGTCAATATCGCCTCCACCGACGGCAAGCGCATCCGCGACCCCTCGGTCTCCATCGGCTACGCCATGACGAAGCACGCGCTGGTTGCGCTCAGCCAGGCGGCCAAGTTCGCGGGTTGGGAGGAAGGCGTGCGCGTCACCGCGCTTTGTCCCGGCGCCATCGACACGGAACTGCTGGCGGGTCTGCCGGGCGTTTCCTCCACACGGCTGTCGCCGGCGACGGTCGCTGAAATCGTGGCGCTGCTGTTGCGGCTGCCGGACACCGCGACCATCGCCGAGCTCGTCGTCAACACCCGCCTCGAACACACGTTGTAGGAGAATCCCGCAATGGCCGACCTGCCCGTCGCCGTCTCCACCTTCCCCTACCTTTACTCGCATGATGGTCTCGGCGCGCTGCGCCACCTGCACGCGCAGGGCCACAAGGCCTTCGAGATGATGATCTTCCCGCCGCATTGCTGGCCGTCGGAACTCACGCCTGCGAAGCGCCGCGAATACAAGGCCTGGCTCGGCGACACCGGCTGCGCCATCACCTCCTTCTGCTACCCGCTGCTCGACAACAATCCGAACAGCACCGATGCCAAGATGCGCCGCTACACGCTGGACCGGTACCGCGAGGCGATCGACCTCTCGGCCGACTGGGGCTGCCCCTATGTCTGCGCCATCCCTGGACCGGTGAATTCACTGATCGATCCGCCGGTCGACTGGATGCGCGCCTGGTTCATCGAGGGCATGCGGGAGCTGGTGGATTTCGCGAAGGGCTCCGGCGTCGAGATCATCCTGGAGAACGTGCCCTTCACCTTCTTGCCAACCGCGCAGGACATGCTGGAGGTGGCGCAGGAAATCGGGCCGGAGGTCGGGCTGAACTTCGACGTCTGCAACAGCGCCTACATCAGGGAAGACGTGCCCGCCGCCATCCGCATGATGGGCAGCCGCCTGAAGAACGTCCACATCTCCGACAGCGGGTACGAGGTCTTCAAGCACAACCGCCTCGGCACCGGCATCGTCCAGCCTGGCCCCGCTGGCGCCGCGCTGCGCGAGATCGGCTATGCCGGCTTGACGGTGCTCGAGATCATCACGGATGCGACAAAGCCCGGTGCCGACCCGGATGGTGACATCCGCGCCAGCCATGCCATCCTCGCGCAGCATGGCTGGGCCGCCGCCTGACGCCGAGGGAGATCACGCGCATGTCCGCTGAACGCCGACTTACGGAACTCGGGCTGACCCTGCCCAGCGCGCCCGCGCCACTCGCCAACTACGTCCCGTGGCGCATCGGCGGCGGGCTTCTGTTCCTGTCCGGCGTCGGGCCGCGGCGCGCCGATGGCAGCTCCGTCACCGGCGTGCTCGGCGGCGACCTGACGGTGGCGCAGGGCTACGACGCAGCGCGCCTCTGCGGGATGAACCTGCTGGCCAACATGCGCACCGCGCTCGGCACGCTGGACCGCGTCGACACCATCCTGAAGGTCCTTGGCATGGTGCGCGCCGGCCTCGACTTCGGCGAGCAGCCGGAGGTCATCAACGGCTGCACCGACCTGTTCGTGGAGGTGTTCGGCGATGCCGGCCGCCCGGCCCGTTCGGCCGTCGGCATGGGCAGCCTGCCGCGCGGCATCGCGGTGGAGATCGAGGCTGTGGTGCTGATCCGCGGCTGAGGGTCAGCCTGCCGGCCGGATGGTGCCGGCGCCGACCAGCGCCGCGATGCGCGCCCCAACGCCGGGTGCCGCCGCCGGCTCCAGCCCGAGCAGCCGCACCACGCCCGCCACCAGCTCCGCCTCCGTCGAGCCGGGCAAAGCCTCCAGCAGCGCCTGCGCCGCCGCGGCGATCTCCGCGGGCGGCAGCAGCGCTGCGCGGCGCAGATGCGGCGCCACGGCGCGACGGTCGCGTGGCGCGACCGGTCCGGCGTCCTCCGCGGTCCAGAAACCGGCGGCCTCGCTGACGCCCTGCAACTGTGTCGCCAGCCGTAGCGCCTGTTGCAGGGCCGCGCGTTCCGCAGCACCCAGGCTGTCGACCCCCCACAGCAGCCGCGCCCGTTCCAGCACCGCCTCGCCATGCACCGGCTGTTCGACGCGGATCACCTCGGCCAGCGTGTCCGCCAGGCCGGCGAAGGGCGTGTCGGGAATCGGCACCGTCCGGTCCACCACCGGCGCAGCCTCCACATAGGGCACCGCGAGACCCGGATCGGCCCCGGCCAGCGCGGCCTCCGCCACCGGCGGCGCCAGCCCGAGTGCCGCACGCAGCCGCGCCCGCTCCGCCTCCGGCCGTTGCAGCCAGGCGAGGCTCCAGGCGCGGTGCAGCCGCCAGCCCATCCGGCCGAGCGCCGCGCCCCGTCCGCGGTCGCGGTCCCGCGCCGCGCGCATTGCCGCCCATTCCGCCGCATCCGCTTCCACGCCGAGCAGGAAGTTTCCCTCCTGGCGCGCCGCGACATCGAGGAACACGCCGGCGCTGCCGACCCGCGCCACCGGCTCCAGCCCCGCGGCCGCAATCTCTCCGGCGATGAGCCGCGCCAGCGGCGCCTCCGCCGCCCCGCCGGTGGCCCGCCGATGGTCCCCGCCAGCGGCAAATTGGAGAAAAGTCTTCAGCGCGGCGACGCCGGGGCCGCGGGCCCTTTCCAGGTCGATATCCTCCGCGCCCAGGCCGGAGAACACCACGCAGCGCGTCTTGGCGCGGGTGATCAGCACGTTCAGCCGCCGCTCGCCGCCCTCCAGCGACAGCGGCCCGAAGCGCATCGCGACCTTGCCATCGGCGCCCTTGGCGTAGCCGACGCTGACGAACATCGCGTCGCGCTCGTCGCCCTGCACGTTCTCCAGGTTCTTGACGAAGAACGGCTCCTGCGGATGCGCGGTGAAGAAGGCCTCCGCCGTGTCATCCTCGCGCCGCAGCTTCTCCACCGCGTCCAGGATCGCGTCGCGCTGCCGCAGCGAGAAGGCGGCGACGCCGAGCGTTTCCCCCGGCGTCTCCTTCGCATGGCGCAGCACCGCCTCCGCCACCGCCTGGGCCTCGGCACGGTTGACTCCGGCGCCGGCCTCCCACTGCCCATCCACCCGGACCAGGGACAGGCCGAGTGCCGGCGAGCGGCCGCGCGGGGAGGGCAGGACCATCAGCCGCCCGCCATAGAACTGCGCGTTGCTGGTGGCGATCAGGCTCTCGTGCCGGCTGCGGTAGTGCCAGCGCAGCATGACGTTGGGCACGCCGCGCGCGTTGGCCAGGCCGAGGATGCTCTCGACCTCCCGCGCCTCCACGTTATCGGAGAACTCCTCCTGGTCCGGCGCCTCGTCCTCCGAGGTCATGCGCTGGAAGAAGCGAGTCGGCGGCATCTGCCGGTCATCGCCGACCACCACCACCTGCCGGCAGCGTGCGATGGCGCCCAGCGCATCCACCGGCTCGATCTGCGAGGCCTCGTCCATCACCAGCAGGTCGAAGCTGAGCCCTGGCCGGAGCCCATGCGGCGGCGCCAGGAACTGCGCGACGGACAGCGGCGACATCAGGAACACCGGCTTCGCCGCCTGCACCGCGCCGCCCGCCCGCAGCAGCAATTCCCGCACCGGCAAGTGGCCGCGACGTTTTTCGAATTCGCCGAGCAGTAGACGAAAGCCCTGCATCTCGCGCACCCGCGCCAGCGCCGCCGCATGCGTCGCGGCCGCCTCCGCCCGCGCAAGTTCGATCCGCGCCGCATCGGCCTCGGCGAAATCCGCCAGTAGCCGGTCGAAGCCGGCGCCGTCGAAGGCGGCGAGTTCCGGCCGCGCCCGCATCGCCGCCTTCAGCAGCGCTTCGTCCAGCGCATCCGCGAAGCTTTCCGCGGCTGCCTCGGGCGCCAGCCGCCCATCCGCCAGTCGCTCCGCCAGCGGCGCCAGCGCGTCTCCGGCCGCCTCCCGCGCGCGACGCCAGGCGAGCCAGGCGGGCAGGGCCTCCGGCTCCGCCGCCCAGTCGCCGAGCCGCGCCGTGACCTCGGCCAGCGGCGGGTCCGCCACGCCGAAAGCGGCGGTTACGTCGAAGCCAGTCGCCTCCGCCAGTTCGTCCTGCGCCGCGATCGCCGCCTCGACCGGCGCGGCATCCAGAACGGCCATCCCACCCGCCAGCGCCGCCGCGGCCGCCGCGCCATGCTGCGCCCGCCAGTCGACCAGCGCCGCCATGGCCGGCGCATCGCCCCACAGCGTGCCGAAGGCCGCGCGCAGCGTGGCATCCTCCAGGCTGCGCGCGGCGTCCTGCGCGGCCAGAGCCGCCTCCAGCGCCGGCAGCACCGGCGCTCCTTCCGCCACAACCTGCGCTGCCAGCGCTTTTGCATTGCGCTGCGCCGTGGACAGGAAGCTGAAGAAACCGCCGCCAGCCGCGAGCGTCGCCCGCGCCTCCGCCAGCCCGCCCACGCGCAGGGCACCCGGCTTCAGGCGCGGGTCGCGGCTGGCCGCGGCGACCAGAGCCGTGGCCGCCGCGGCGCGGGCCAGTGGGCCCGGGTCGGCTGCCCAAGCCGGATGCGCCATCGCCGCCCGGTCATGCGCCGGCGCGGCGGCCACGGCGCGTGACAGGGCCAGCAGGCGCCCCGCTTCCTGCCGTCCCGGTGACCCCGCCGAGGCCAGCGCCGCGGCGCCGGCGGACAGCGCCCGGATCAACGCCGGCAGCCGCGCCATCAGCCGCTCCTGCGCCATTGGCTGGATCTCGCCGACTCCGCGCCAGATGCTGCGCGCCCCGCCCGCCGTCGCGGCCAGTTCCGCCACCGCCGCCCGCGCCGCGGCGATCCGCGCCGCATCCCACTCGGCAGCGGCCAACGCGAAATCCGGCACCGGCACGCCGGCCACCCGCCGCGCCGCCAGCCCACCCACCACCGCGTGCAGGGCGCGGTCGCTCTCGCCCACCGCGGCCCCCATGGCGCGGGCATGCTGGTTCAGCCGCCCGCGCAGCGCGCCGAGTCGCCGCACCACCGGAGCCCGGTCCGGCATCGCCACCGGCGGCCGGGCGAGGGTGGCGCGCAGCTCGTCCAGCACCGCGCGCTTCGACTGCTTTTCCGAATGCAGCTCCAGGCAGGCCGGCCCCAGCCCGACCTGGGCGAGACGCCGTTCCACCACCTCCAGCGCCGCCAGCTTCTCCGCCACGAACAGTACGGTGCGGCCGTCGAGCACGGCCTGGGCGATGATGGTGGCGATGCTCTGGCTTTTCCCGGTGCCCGGTGGCCCCTGGATCACCACATGCCCGCCCCGCCGGACCGCCTCGGCGGCGAGCGACTGGCTGCCATCCATTTCCATCACATGGTCGAGCCGCTCGACCGGGATCTCAGCATCCACATCCGCGTCGTCGCCGAAGGGCGCCGTGGTCTCCAGCTGTTCGCCGCCCACCAGCGCGCGGATCACCGGCTGGGTGAGCAGACCGGGGTTCGCCGCCGGGTCCAGGTCCCGCCACATCAGGAACTTTTGGAAGGAGAACAGCCCGACCGCGAGTGAATCGGAGACCACGTCCCAGCCTTCGCGGGCCCCGATCGCGGCTTTCACCGCGGCCGTCCATGCGGCGAGGTCGAACTCCTCCTCCGGGAATGGCGGCAGCTCGACGCGAAACTCGGCCAGCAGCTTCTGGCGGAGCGACAGGTTCTCCTCCAGCTCCGCCCCATTGCCCTTCAGCCGAAAGTTCTGCGAGACGCCCTGGCGTTCCAGCGCCACCGGCAGCAGCGCCAGCGGTGCCAGACGCTCGGTCTCCGGCGTCGCCGGGTCGCGCCACAGCAGCCCGCCGATGGCGAGCGACAGCGTGGCGATGCCGGTTTCCTCCCGCGCCGTGCGCGCATCCTGCATCAGGTCGCGCAGGCGCCGCGCCAGGTCCTCCCGCGGCAGGCGCACGCGCAGGCGGTTGTCGCGGCGCGCATCCTCGCGGCTCTGATCCGCATCCGCCGTGGCGACACCCTCCGCCCGCACCGTCCTGCGGCCACGGCGTGGGGCCGCTTCCGGCGCGTCATGGGCCGCCTCGAAGCCGAAGCCGCGGCCGTCCAGCAGCGCGGACAGGACGAAGCCGGCATCCTCGTCATCCAGCCGCACCACGCCGCGGGACCGCCCGGGCTGCGGCAGCGCCAGCAGGCGGTTGCGGGTGGACAGGTCCAGCAGCCCGCGCCGCGCCGCCTCCAACTGTTCGGCCAGGGCGTCACTCATGCGGCGGGGGTCGCACCGAGCAGGCGCAGGATGCGCAGTTCCTCCAGGTCCATTTCCTGCTCCAGGCTGGTCAGCATCATGTCATTGAAGGCGCCATCGCGGTGCTGGTCCAGCAGCGCGGCGCGGCCGGCCCGCAGGGCCGCCAGGCGGATGCGCATCCGCGCCTCCAACTCCGCATGCCCGCCGCCATCGGCGACGCCGTGAAACACCCGCGCCTTCTCCCGGTACTCGGCCAGCAGGTCGCGCGCCACGGCACCTTCCAGGATGTCCTCCGCCCGCTGCTCCACCTCGGCCAGACTGGCGCGGGCGACATGGCGCCGGGCCTGCGCCTCCGTCGGCGGCATTCCCGCGACGCGCTTCTCCGCCACCCCAAGCCGGCGGATCACCCATTCAAGCGTGGTGCCCTGCAACACCAGCGTCGCCAGGATGGCGCAGAAGGCGAGGAACACCATCAGGTCGCGTTCCGGGAAATCCAGCGGCAGCGCCAGCGCCGCAGCCAGCGAGACCACGCCGCGCATCCCGCACCAGGACACCACAACCATGTGCGAGACCGGCGCCCGCCTGCCATCCGGACCCGGCAGCGCCCCCGGAACCAGCGCGGTCGGAAACACCCACAGGAACCGGCTTCCGATCAGCGCGACCGAGACCGCCACCGCCAGCACCGCCAGTTCCAGCACGCCACGCTCCCCGAGCCGCTCCAGGATGGCGCGCAGTTGCAGCCCGGCCAGGATGAAGATCAGGCTGGTCAGCACGAATTCCACGAAGGCCCACACGGCCTGCGCGCTCAACCGGCTGGCCGGGCTCAGCGAGCGGTGCTGCAACTGCCCCAGCATCAGCCCGGTGGTGACCACGGCGATCACGCCCGAGAGCCCGATGGCGTCGGCCGCCAGGAAGCTGCCGAAGCAGGCCACGAAGCTGGCGGAGATCTCCAGCAGCGGATCGCGCAGCCGCCGGAAGGCATGGTCCGCCAGCCAGCCGAACAACCAGCCGACCACCATGCCGCCGATGGCGACCAGCACGAAGCTTCCGGCGGCTTCCCCGAACGAGATGCCGCCCACGGCGACGGCCGCGATGGCGAACCGATACAGCACCAGGGCCGTCGCGTCGTTCACCAGGCTCTCGCCCTCCAGCACCGTCACCAGGCGGCGCGGCATCGGCAGCCGGCTGAGCACGGCCGCCGCCGCCACCGCATCCGGCGGCGCCACGATGGCCCCCAGCGCCACCGCCGCCGCCCAGGGCAGGTCCGGGATCAGCAGCTTCGCCACCACTGCGACGCAGGCCGCGCTGAACAGCACGGCACCGATGGCGAGCAGCAGAATCGGCCGCAGGTTGGTCCGGAAGGCCCGCCAATCCGTTCGCCAGGCACTGCCCTGCAACAACGGCGGCAGGAAGAAGGCCAGCGCGATCTGCGGGTCCAGCGTCACGCTTGGCAGGCCGGGGATGAAGGCCAGCACCATGCCGCCCAGCACCAGGATGATGGCGTAGGGCAGGTTCAGCCGGCGGGCGATCAGCGCGAAGCCGATGCAGGCCGCGATCAGGGCCAGCACGGCCTGCACGATTTCCATGGGTCCAGCGTATCCGGGCAAGCCGGGGCGGAGGCAAGCCCGTTCCCGCGATGGCCGCCAGCGTACCGGCGGAAAGCGCGCCTATTTCCGCCGGGTCAGCGCCACCGCCAGTACGATCCCGGCGACCAGCACCACTGCCACCATGCCCTCCACCACTGCGAAGTTCGGCGCATCCCGCGCCACGAACAACGCGGCGATCGCACCGGCGGCCAGCAGCAGGCCCCGCACCAACCAGGTCATGACGATGTCCCCCGTGCAGCCTCCAACGCCTCGATACGATCCAGTGCCCGGCGCAGCAGGTCAGTGATCTCCGTCAATTGCTGCTCCCGCAGCAGGTCGATTTTTTCGTGCAGCAGCGTGATTTCGGCCTCGGCGCGAAGGTTCACCTGGTAGTCGGCGACAGATCGGTCACGATCGAGCCCATTCTGCCGGTTCTGGCTCATCATGATGATGGGCGCCGTGTAGGCGGCCTGGAAGGACAGGACGAGGTTGAGCAGGATGAAGGGGTAGGGGTCCCAGCCGCCCGGGCCGACCAGCGCATTGGCCGTGATCCAGGCGACCAGCAGCCCTGACTGCACCAGGATGAAGCGCCACGACCCGACCCGCGCCGCGACCGCATCGGCCAGGCGGTCGGGCAGGGTGGCCGCACGCGGCAGGGCCGCATTGGCGCGGCGCCGCTTCGCGCGGGCGATGGTGCGGCGCAGATGGGTCGGCTTGGCATCGGTCATGGCGGGTCATCCGGATCCGCCGGCAGCCTAGACCCTGATGGGTTCCCCAGGCTTGCCCGTTACGCGGGTCAGTGGCTGAAGCGATGCGTGCCGCCATCCACATGCACGACCTGCCCGGTGATGTAGCGCGCCCGCGGGGAGCATAGGAACACCACCAGCACGCCGAGGTCATCGGGCTCGCCGATGAAGCCCACCGGCACCTCCCGCGCCGCCCAGTCACGCCGCGCCTCCTCCGTCGGCAGGATGCGGGCATCGATCTGCTCGGATCGCAGGCGGCCGGGCGGCACGCAGTTCACCGTGATGCCGTCCCGGCCCAGCTGCCGGGACAGCGCCTTGGCCCAGATATGCACGGCGCCGTTGGGCGCGTTGGCCGCGTTGATGATGTGCGGCTCGTCACTGCCGGTGATGTTGACGATGCGGCCGTACCCGGCCGCCTGCATGGAAGGGATCAGCGCATGCGCCATGCGGCGGCCGGCGTGGAAGTTGATCTCCATCGACTCCTGCCAGACGTCATCGGGCCCCAGGTCGGTCTGCGGACGGCTGCCGCCGGCATTGTTCACCAGGATATCGCAGCGCCCGAATCGGGCCAGCACGGCATCGCGGCTGCGGGCGGCGGCGCCGGGGTCGGTCACGTCCTCCGCCAGCAGCAGCGGCTCCGCGCTGGCGGGCAGGGTGGCCGCGAAATCCTCCAACCGGTTCATGCGGCGGGCGAGCAGCGCCAGGCGGCAGCCTTCCTCCGCCAGCAGGCGCGCGATGCTGCGGCCGAGCCCGGCGGAGGCGCCGGTCACCAGCGCGACCTTACCGGCCAGTTGCAGGTCCATGTCGAGTTCTCCTGGAATGAAGAAGGGGCCGTCCCTCGCAGGACGGCCCCCGTTTCGTGGCGCTCAGAAAAAGCCTCAGCCGCCCTCGGCCATCGCCTTTTCCTTGCCGGAGCGCAGGCTTGGCAACGCCATGGCCAGGATCGCGAGGGCGGCGATGCCGAGCATGGTGGCGGAGATCGGCCGCTCGATGAACACCATCACGTCGCCGCGCGACAGCAGCATGGCGCGGCGCAGGTGTTCTTCCATCATTGGCCCGAGCACGAAGCCGATCAGCAGCGGCGCGCCTTCGAGCTTGAGCTTGGAGCAGAGGTAGCCGAACAGCCCGAACAGCACCATCAGGTAGACGTCGAAGACGTTGTTGTTGATGGAATAGATGCCGATCGCGCAGAAGATCATGATCGCCGGGTACAGGTGGCGATACGGCACTTCCAGCAGCTTCACCCACATGCCGATCATCGGCAGGTTGATGACCAGCAGCATCAGGTTGCCGACCCACATGGAGCAGATCAGGCCCCAGAACAGGTCCGGCTGCGCTTCCACCATGCGCGGGCCAGGCTGGATGCCCTGGATGATCAGCGCGCCGACCATCAGCGCCATCACGGCGTTGGCCGGGATGCCCAGCGTCAGCAGCGGGATGAAGCTGGACTGCGCCGCGGCATTGTTCGCCGCCTCCGGCCCCGCAACGCCCTCGATCGCGCCGGTGCCGAACAGGTGCCGGTTCTTCGAGACCTTCCGCTCCAGCATGTAGGAGCCGAAGGAGGACAGAGAGGCGCCACCACCCGGCAGGATGCCCAGCACCGTGCCGAGCACCGTGCCGCGCAGTACGGAGGGGACGGCGCGGCGGAATTCCTCGCGCGTCAGGAACAGGCTGCCGACCTTGTGGGTCAGCACGTTGCGCGATTCCGGACGCTCCAGGTTCAGCACGATCTCGGCAATGCCGAACATGCCCATGGCGATGGCGACGAAGCCGACGCCATCCGACAGTTCCGGAATGCCGAAGGTGAAGCGCTGCTGGCCGGTCTGCACGTCGGTGCCGACCATGCCGAGGCTGACGCCCAGCGCCACCATGGCGACGCCCTTGATCACCGAGCCCTGCGCCAGCACGGCGGAGATAATCAGGCCGAGGAACATCAGGGAGAAGTAGTCGGCCGGTCCGAAGGACAGCGCGACGGAGGTGAGCAGCGGGCCGGAGGCCGCGACGACGACGGTGGCCACGGACCCGGCGAAGAAGCTGCCGAGCGCCGCGGTGGCCAGCGCCGCCCCCGCCCGCCCGTTCCGCGCCATCTTGTAGCCTTCGATGACGGTGACGACCGAACTGACCTCGCCTGGCAGATTCAGCAGGATGGCCGTGGTCGAGCCACCATACTGCGCGCCGTAGTAGATGCCGGCGAGCATGATGATGGCGGTGGTCGGCGACATGCCGAAGGTGATCGGCAGCAGCAGGGAGATGGTGGCGACCGGCCCGATGCCCGGCAGCACGCCGATCGCGGTGCCGATGAAGGCCCCGAGCAGCGCAAAGGCCAGGTTCTCGAAGCTGAAGGCAACGCTGAACCCGAGGGCCAGGTTCGTGAAGAGGGTTTCCATCGATATCTGTCCCTCAGTACCCGAACACGGTTGGCCAGACGCTGATCCGGATGTCGAGTTCGTAGATGAACACGAACCAGCACAGCGCCATCAGGAAGACGGTCAGCCCGAGGACGCCGAGCGGCTTGTGCGTCCGGTCGGCCAGGGTCGAGATGCCGATGGTGACGGCCAGCGTCAGGAACAGCCCGGCCTTTTCCAGGATCAGCCCGAAGACGCACAGCGCGACCAGGATCAGGGTGAGTTCCCGGAAGGCCCAGCGCTCCAGAGGGTCCGGGCCGCTGAACAGCGCCATGATGGAGACCACGGCCCCAAGGCCGAACAGCGTGCCAAAGGCCAGCAACGGCATGTAGCCGGGGCCCATGCGGCGCGCGTCGCCCAGCGTGTGGTCCGTGTTCAACCACAACCCCGCGGCGGCAATTGCCAGGAGCATCAGCCCCGCCGTCAGGTCTCTCGCGTTGATCTTCATCCGCACCTCAGTTGCTGCCGGCCGCATGCGGCCCGATCCAGTTACGCCAATCGGGTGGCGCGGCCCCAGCGCCGCGTCACCCGTGCCTGCCTCCGGGCGGCAGGTCCGTCACCCGCCTTACCCGCCTTAACCCGGCAGACCCTAGACAAGCCCGGCTGCCGCGCCAACCGCGAAAGGTCAGGACACCAGCCGAATCACATCGTCCCGGGCCATCAGCCGACCGTCGCGCCGGATGCGCGCACCACCGGCGCCCAGCGCGCGACCTCCGCCGCCACGAAGGCGGTGAACTCCTCCGGCGTCATGTCGCCGGGCGCGCCGCCCATCTCGGCGAAGCGCCGCTGGCTGTCCGGCGTCGCGACCACCGCCTTCACCTCCCGGTTCAGCCGCTGCACCACCCCCGGGTCCATGCCGGCCGGGCCGGAAAGCGCGAACCAGGACGTGCTGGACAGGTCGAAGCCCTGCTCGATGAAGGTCGGCACCCCCGGGAAGCCCGGGTGGCGCTGCGCGCTGCTCATCGCGATGGCGCGCACGCTGCCCTGGCGGATATGGCCAGCGGCGGAGGGCAGGCTGTCCGACATCATCGGCACCTGGTTCGCGATCACCGCCGTCATCGCCGGGCCGGCGCCGCGGAACGGCACATGGGTGAAGGGGATGCCCGCCTGCTCGCAGAACCGCACCATCAGCAGGTGGTTGGAGGACCCGGCGCCGGAGGACGCCATGTCGAGCCCGCCCTGCCGCGTCTTCGCCAGCCGCACCAGGTCCGCCAGATTGGCGATCTCGCTTCGCGGATGCACCACCCAGACCGACGGGTTGGTGATGACCATGGCGATGTGCGTGAAGGACCGCACCGGGTCGTAGCGCAGGTTGCCGTACAGCGTCGGGCTGATGGCGTGGCTGGCGATGTTGCTCATCACCAGGGTCTGGCCGTCCGGCGGCGCATCGGCGACCATCTGGCTACCGGTTGTCGCCCCCGCTCCGGCCCGATTTTCCACGACCACGGGAACGCCAAGCCGCTGCGCCAACCCATCCGCCACCAGCCGTGCCGACAGGTCCGTGCTGCCGCCCGGCGCGAAGGGCACCACGAGCCGGATCGGGCCATTCGGCCAGCCCTGCGCCCGCGCCGGCCGCGGCGCGAGCAGGGCCGGCGCAGCCACCAGGGCGGTCGCGCCAACCAGGCTCCGTCGCGTCAGTCGCATGGACATGAAGGTCTCCCCAATTCTTGGACCAATGAGCTTTGTTAAGCCTATGCCACGGTGCTTCCCGCCGTCGCAAGCCGGTGGCCTTGTAATGACCTCTTCTTCACCTACCATGGCGCCATGAAATTGCGTGGAGCAACCCGAAATGCGCATCAATGATCCGGAGCGCCGAATCCGTGAGGAAACCGCCCGGATCACGCCCGCGCTGGTTGCGATCCGGCGGGACATCCACACGCATCCGGAACTCGCCTTCGAGGAGACGCGCACCGCCGGTATTGTCGCCGCCGAACTCGCGCGCCTGGGCATCCCGCACCGCACGGGACTCGGCGGCACCGGCGTCATCGGCACCATCGAGGGTGGCCGCCCCGGACCCACCCTGGCCATCCGCGCGGACATGGACGCGCTGCCGATCCACGAGGAGACCGGCCTCGACTTCGCCAGCCAGGTCGCCGGCAAGATGCACGCCTGCGGCCACGACATCCACACCGCCACGCTGCTCGGCGTCGCAGCCCTGCTGAAGGACCTGGCGCCGATGCTGGCCGGTCGCGTGCGGCTCGTGTTCCAGCCGGCCGAGGAAGTGCTGCAGGGCGCGGCCGCCATGATCGCCGATGGCGCGGCGGATGGGGTGGACCTCGCGCTCGGCTTCCACAACCAGCCGGACCTGCCGGTCGGCCGCTTCGGCTTCGCCCGCGGCGCCTGCCTCGCGGCGTCGGACCGCTTTGACCTGGTCGTGCGCGGCAAGTCCGGCCACGCGGCGCACCCCTACGCCGCCATCGACCCGATCGTCGCCGCCAGCAGCTTCGTGGCGCAGGTGCAGACCGTGGTGAGCCGCGAGGTCAGGCCGCTGCACCCCGCCGTCGTCACCATCGGCCAGTTCACCGGCGGCACCACCTACAACATCATCCCCGAACGGGTGCACCTGAAGGGCACCGTCCGCACCCTGCACGAAGCCGCCCGCACCACCGCCGAATCGGCGATCCGCCGCCTCGCTGCGGGGCTGGAGGTCGCGATGCGGGTGGAGTGCGCGCTGGACTACCAGCGCATGGTGCCGCCACTGGTGAATGACGACCGGGTGATGGGACCGGTGCTGGCCGCTGTCGCCGCGCAGTTCGGCGACGTGACGGAGGAGGGCGAACCCTCCATGGGCTCCGAGGATTTCTCCGAATTCGCCGCCCGCGCGCCGTCCTTCCACCTCCGCATCGGCAGCGGCGCCCCCGGCCGTGACGACCGCCTGCACAACGCACACTACCAGCCCGACGAGGCCTGCATCGGCAACGGCGTCCAGGTGCTGTCCCGCGCGGCGCTCGAACTGCTCGCCTGATCCAGGGAAGGCCATGCCTATGAAAATCTGCGTCTACGGCGCCGGCGCCATCGGCGGGCATATCGCGGCGCGCCTGGCGCGCGGCGGGGCTGAGGTTTCGCTGGTGGCGCGCGGCGCGCACTTGGCGGCGATCCAGGCGAATGGCCTGACCGTCCACGCCCATGACGGCACCCATCTCAGCCACCCGAAGGCCAGCGAGAACCCGTCGGACCTCGGCGCGCAGGATGCCGTCATCGTCACCGTCAAGGCCCCGGCGCTGCCCGCGGTCGCTGCCGGCATCGCCCCGCTGCTGGGGCCGGATACCGCCGTCGCCTTCGTGATGAACGGCATCCCCTGGTGGTACTTCCTGGCCCAACCCGGCCCGCACGAAGGCCGCCGGCTGCCGGAGGTCGACCCGGACGGCGCGCTGGAACGCGCCGTCGGCATCGGCCGGACCATCGGCGGCGTGGTCTATTCCGCGGCCGAGGTGGTGGCCCCCGGCGTGGTGCATTCCGAACACGGCAACATCCGCGTCATCCTGGGCGAGCCGGACGGCGCCGTCTCCGCCCGCGCCCAGGCCATCTCAGCCGTCTTGGCGGCCGGCGGCATGCCTTCGCCAGTGACGCCCGACATCCGCTTCGAAGTCTGGTCCAAGCTGCTCGGGAACCTGTCCAACGGCCCGCTCACCGTGCTGTCCCGCCGCGGCGTGCGCGACACCTTCGCCGACCCGGTGCTGCGCCAGGCCGCCCGGCGCAGCGCGGAGGAAGCCCGCGCGATTGCCGCAGCACTCGGCATCCACTTGCCCGATGCCGCAATCGAGCGCGTGGCCGGCGCCAACATGGCGCACAAGCCCTCCATCCTGCAGGACCTCGAGATCGGCCGGCCGATGGAGATCGACGGCATCTTCGAAATCCCGCTGCAACTGGCGCGGATGACCGGCACGCCGACCCCGCAGCTCGACCTGCTGGTCGCGCTGGCGAAGCAGGCCTCGCGCGCGGCGGGTCTGTACCCGGACGTGAAAGCCTAGCGGGAGCCACCGACGCCTTCCAGCGCACCTGCGCCACTGGCGGAGCCCTGGACGATGCTCAGGCTGCCGTCGGTTTCCAGCACGACCGCCGCCACCTGTCCCGGCTCGGCCGCCCCGGAGCTGCGCAAGGCGGCCAGGATTTCCGCCCGCGTCACTCGCTGTGCCCGCATCGCGCCCTCCAGGAACCGGCCGCGATGCAGCAGCAGCGTCGGTTCGGACTTCACCAGGTCGCTGAAGCGCGGTGACCGCACTGACAGCCACGCCACCGCATATTGCAGTCCCGCCAGCAGCGCGAAGGCGGCCAATCCCTCCGCCAGGGCGACGGACTTGCTCAGCAGCACCGTCGCCAGCGTCGAGCCGAGGGCCACGTTGACGATCAGGTCGAAGGCATCCAGCTTCGCCAGCGTGCGCTTGCCCGAGACCCGCAGCAGCAGGACCAGCGCCGCATAGGCCAACGTGCCGACCACCAGCACGCGCAGGAGCCCGAACCAACTTTCGAACAACACCGGGGGCGGCTCCATCTGCGATCGGGTGGCAGACGGACAACGCGCGCGATGCCGGTTTCGCTCCGGGCGCCTGTCATCGCGGCAGGTCGGTCTGCCCCAGCACCCAGCCTTCCCAGCGCCGCACCCAGGGGTCGTCCGGCACATGGTCCGGCCGCGCCCCATCCAGCACTGCGACCAGCGCCAGCAGGCCGAGCACGCAATCCAGCCGATCCTCCCCCGCCGCATCGGCGCCGAAGCCATCGGCAATGACGGCGGCAAGGGTCGGGGAGGGGTCCACCCGCAGACGCGCCATCACTGCCCTCAGCGCCGCCGCCATCGCCCTGCGCGGCGCCTGCATCCGCTTGCTGCCGGCCAGCCGCAGGCCGAGCTGGCGCAGCGCCTCCGCCGGGTAGACCTCGGCCAGCACCACGCGGCCCGGCGCCAGCAGCGCATGCAGCCCGCCGGCGAAGGGCCACAGCGCAACCGGCGCGCCGGCCGCGAGTGCCGGCGCAATCCAGTCCCGCCACGCCGCAATCGCCGCCTTGCCCGATTGATTGGCGCCCAGCGTCCAGAACACCGGCGCCCCCGCCGGCCGCGTCGCCGTCGCCCGGTCGCACAGCCGCGACAGGGATTGCGGCCCGGCCAGGCCGAGCGCCGCCGCATGGCCCGCCCGGGTCATCCCCTTGATGCCGCGCGCCGGGTAGAAGGGCCGGGTGGCCGCGACCTCCGCCAGCGTCGCCGCGACACGGAAGAAGCCCGGATCATCGACCAGCCCCGCCAGAAAGACCGGGAAATCCGCCTCCGGCCGCAGCGCCGCCCAGTCCCGCGGCACGCCAAGCGGCAGGTCCAGCCCCAGCGCCACCGGCAGACCCGGGACGAGGAGGTCCGGCAGCAGGCGTGCGGTGTCGCCGACCGGCCTTGGCGCCTCCGCCTGCCAGCCTCCGCCCTGCCGCCGCGCCACCGCCATCCAGCGCTTGCCTGGCGCGATGCTCCAATCCGCATGCGCCGCGATCATGGTTTCGCTTTCATGGATCGCCGGCCGGCGTGCCATAGTCGCGGCCCGAACGGGAGGCAGGCTGCGCATGGACCTGGCGACGGAGACGCCGATGCAGGCGCCCATCAAGGGGCGGGACACGCTGCACCCCGACGGCCAGTATTCGCGGCTGGCCAAGTGGTTCCACTGGCTGACGGTGCCGCTGCTGTTCCTGGCGCTGCTGACGGGGCTGGTCATCCGCTTCATGAAGGATGACGCCAAGATGCCCTTCTACGCGCTGCATGAGAGCCTCGGCCTGCTGATCCTCGGCCTGAGCCTGGCGCGCCTCGCCTGGCGCGGCTTCAGCAAGGCGCCGGTCCTGCCGGACCACGTGCCGGCGGCGCAGCGCCGCGCAGCGGCCTTCGTGCACCACGCGCTGTACGCGGCGCTGATCATCCAGCCACTGCTCGGCTTCTTCACCACCAATGCCTATGGCTTCCCCATGCAGGGCGCCACCGCCTTCCTCGGCTTCATCGACCTGCCGAAGTTCATGGAAGCCGCGCCGGCCCTGGCAGGCGTGCTGCACTGGATGCACAGCCTGCTCGGCTGGACCTTCCCGCTGCTGCTGGCCGCGCATATCGGCGGCGCCATCTACCACCACGCCATCCGGCGCGACGGCACGCTGCTGCGGATGCTGTAGGGGCGGGAGCTACTTGATGGGCTTGTTGGCGCGGTCCATCAGCCGACCGAACCAGCCCTTCTTCTCGGGCTCCGCCGGCTTTTCGGCCGCGGCCAGCTTCGCCGCGGCAGCTTCCTCGGCGCGGATTCGCCGGTCCTTCTCGGCCAGCCACTTGTCGAGGCTGACCCCGGCCTTCGCCGCCCTCCGCGCCTCATAGGCGCGCTGCCCTTCGGTCAATTCCTGCGTCTTCGCCATGGCGAGGTCTCTCCGTCCGCCGCGTCAATGGCGCGGCGGCGAGGGCTTCGCAAGATGGTGTTCGGCCGCACCTTTGCTGCGGCGGCTGAAGCACCGCGCCGTGGGTTGCGCCGCCCCGGCCATGGGCAGATTATCCGGCGCATGGAACCGAAGGTTAAGGCAGGCATATGGGTTTCCATGGCCCTGCGCCTGTCAGATATCGCCGGCCGGTCAGGGGCTGTGCTGCGCAAGGGCGACCCGGATGCGGGTGGCATCCTGTGCGTGCTGCGCGCCCGCAACGAGATGATGGTGCTGTCGCAGGTCCGTGATGCCGAAGGCCGCCCCGCCTGGATGCGCGGCACCGGCACCGCCCCGGTGGACCAGCCTACGGCCGATGCCTATGTCGAGCGCCAGGTGCAGCGCGACCCCGATCTGTGGGTGGTGGAATTCGATGCGCCCGACCTGAAGCCGCCCTTCGAGGCCCGGCTGATCTGATCGCCTACTCCACCGTGCCGAAGCAGCGGTCCCCGGCATCGCCGAGGCCCGGCACGATGAAGCCGCGGTGGTCCAGCTTCTCGTCCAGCGCGGCGGTGTAGATCGGCACGTCCGGATGCGCCGCGGCCAGCCGCGCCACCCCTTCCGGCGCCGCCACCACGCAGACGAAGCGCAGATGCGGCGCGCCGGCCTCCTTCACCCGCTGCACCGCCGCCACGGCGCTGCCACCGGTCGCCAGCATCGGGTCGAACAGGATGGCGCCGCGGGTGCGGACTTCCGGCGGCATCCGCAGCATGTACTGGCTCGGCTTCAGCGTATGCTCGTCCCGCACCAGGCCGACATGGCCGACTGGGGCTTCCGGCAGCACCTGCATGCCACCCTCCATCAACCCGAGCCCGGCGCGCAGCACCGCGACCAACACCGGCTCCGGCGCAGCCAGCATCCGGTGGTCCATCCGCACCAGCGGCGTGGTGACAGCGCGCAGCTCCGTCGGCAGGTCGCGGGTGGCCTCCAGGGTCAGGATCGCGCCGATCTCCGCCAGCAGCTTGCGGAAGCGCGGGGAGGGGGTGGCCGCATCGCGCAGCTCCGCCAGGCGGTGCGCCAGCAGGGCGTGGTCGACGATGTGCAGGGTGGACATGGGCGGCATCCGTTTGAAGATCCTGTCTCAATCCATCAGCCGCACTGCATCGCCAACCTTGATCGGCCCGCAGCGTGCGGTGGCGGCATAGATGCCGAGGTCGTTGCCGAAATGCTCCGCCACGGTCCGCAGCACGGTGGCATCGCGCCGCGCCGTATCGGGGCAGATGGTGACCATGGCGCAGCGCGGCGCCGGCCCGCTGACCATCAGCTCCGCTTCGCCGATGGCGATGCGGCGGGACTGCCAGCCGGCTTCCTCCGCCTCGCTCTCGATGACGATGTTGATGCGGAAGCGCCGCGTATCCAGTGCTGTTCCATGCGCCGCATCGAGCCGCGCCAGGCTGCCCGTCGTCACCAGCGAGACCGGCATCGAATCATAAGCGCCGCGGCCGAGATGCAGCAGCGCCACCGGCTCCCCGGCCTCCGCCGCCAGGGCTTCCGCCAGCGCCGGATCATCAAGCGCCATGGCGCGCCCGTCGGGGTCGGTCACCTCGACGGGCGAAGTCCGCAGGCTCCCGGGCTCCAGGTAGCGCGCCGCATGGCGCACCAGCCCCGGAACCTGGCGTCCCGTCAGCCAGGGGAAATGGCTGCGGCTGGTGCTACGCAGGAAGCTGTACTGCCGGTCGCCCGCCAGCCCGGACCAGCGCAACTCGGCCGCCTCCAGCGCCTCGCCCGCCATGGACTTGACGGGAAAGCGGGTGAGGGCGGTGACTCGCCCGATCGCCTGGCCCATCACCGCGGCACCGTCTGCACGACGATGGCCCGCGCCGCGACCCGCCGCCCTTCCCGCCGCGCCGCCTCCATGGCCGAGGCCAGGGCCGCGGCGAAGTCCGCCACCGGTTGCACTTGCGACTGCGAGGCGGCGAGCAGCGGCCCCTCGCTCGCCAGAGCCAGCACCATGTCCGTGCCGAACGGCGCTTCCACCAGCCAGGGACCGGAGCCGGCCTCGCCGAGCCGAAGCCGCGCCCCTGCCGGCAACCCTGTGCGCTGGTCCAGTCGCACCGCTTCGCCGCTGGTGGACAGATAGTAGAGTGCAAGCTGCCCGCCCCAGCCCGGCATGGCGACGTCGAAGCGCAGCGCCGCCCCATCCGGCTGCGGACCGCTGCCCACCAGTCCCAGGCCGCCCTCCATCGGTGCCTGGCGCAGCACGGCCAACACCTCGCAATACGGCCCCTCGAAGCCACTCACCGCCAGGGCCTCCGCCGGCGCGCCGCGCGCCTGCAGGGCACCGCGCAGCGCCGGCTCGGCGGCACGCCGGGCGACGCCGGTCAGGCGCGGCGGGTCGTCGCCAGTCACCGCAAGTCGCGCGCAGGCCTGGCCCTGCGCGACCTCCGCCAGGACGCGCCGCAGGTCCGGCGCCGCCGGGGCCGCGGCCCGCTGGGGCAGCGAACCCGTGGGGGCCGGCTCCAGCCGCAGCTCGATCCGCCGGTTGCGTGCCAGCGCGTCGGGCGTGTCGCGGTCATCCAGCGGCTGGGTGTCGCCGAAGGCGGCGGCGGCGACTCGGTTGGCCGGCAGCCCGGCGTCGATCAGCAGCCGCGCCACCGCCAGCGCCCGCGCCGCTGACAATTCCCAGTTCGCATTGCGCCCGCCGCCACGGATCGGGCTGCGGTCGGCATGCCCATCGACGCGTAGCAGCCAGCCGAGATCGGCCGGAAACTGCCGCGACAGTTCCAGAAGCACCGTGCCCAGCTCCCGCATCTGCTGCTGCCCAGCCGGCGACATCTCCGCCGATCCGACCGGGAACAGCACCTCCGACTGGAACACGAAGCGGTCGCCGACGATACGCACCTCCGGCCGTTCGCCAAGCACGCGCCGCAGCCGGCCGAAGAAGTCGGAGCGATATTGCTGCAACTCCTCGACCCGCGCCGCCAGTGCCACGTTCAGACGCTGGCCGAGCGCCACGATCTGCGCCTCCTTGTCCCGCCCGGCATCCTCCGCCGCATCCAGCGCGCCGGCGACGCGGGACATCTCTGCCCGCAAGGCTTCGAGCTGCCGGGTCAGCAGCGCCACCTGGGCGCGGGCGCTTTCGGACAGCCGGCCGAACTCGCCCGCCTGCGCCTCGGCCGCCGCCCGCCGCCGCTCCTCCTCCGCCGCTCGGCGATTGGCCTCCGAGGCCAGTTGCGCCGCGGCGGTCCGGCCCTGTTCGGCCTGCGCCACGCGCGCCTGTTCAGTTCGGAGCAGCGCCAGCGCCTCGTCCCGCGCCTGTTCCACCGAGGTCCGCTGCCGCGCCTCGCCCTCCGCCTGCGCCAGCGCCTGCTGCGCCTGGCGTTCCACCTGGTCCCGCAGCGCCTGCAGGGCCGAGATCTGCTGCGTCAGGCTGGCGATGTCGGACAGCCGGCCCTGGATCGTCGCGCGGTCCGCCGTCACGGTCTGGTCGAGCCGCTCGGCCTCCGCCCGCAGCGCCGCCAGGTCGCGCCGCGCCGCCTCCAGCCCGGCCCGTGCCTGCGCCAGTTCCGCCGCCAGTGCCGCCGCCTCGCGCCGCCGTTCCTCCAGGTCCCGCGCCGCGGTGGCGCGCGCCTGCGCCAGTTCCTGCGCGGTCGCCTGCCGCGCCGCGCGCTCCGCCGCCAGGTCGCGCGACAATGCCTGCGCCGAGCCCTGCGCCTCCGCCGCGTCCCGCTGCGCCGCCTCCAGCACCGCCCGCGCCGCCGCCAACTCGCGCGCCAGTCCCTCCGCCTCCTGCCGCCGTGCCGCCAGCTCCCGCGCCGACAGCGCCCGCGCCTCCGCCAGCTCGGCCTCCGTCGCGCCGCGTACCGTGCGTTCGGCCGCCAGGTCGCGCGCCAGCGCCTGTGCCTCCCGCTGCTGCACGGCGAGGTCCTGCGCTGTGGCCTCCCGCGCCGAGCGTTCACCCGCCAGGTCCCGACCGAGAGTCTCCACGGTGCCCCGCACCGTCGCCAGGTCCCGCCGCACCGCCTCCAGCGCGGCGCGTTCCGCCGCGAGCAGCCGCTGCGCATCGGTCAGCGTGCGCACGGTGCGCGCGGTGTCGCCGCCCGCCGCCTCGGCCCGTGCCTGCGCCTCCGCCAGCCGGCCCTCCAGCTCCGCGATGCGCGCCGAGCCATCGCGGGCCGACAATTCCAGGTCCGCAAGCCGCGCCGAAAGGCGGGAGCGCTCGCCGCGCGCCGCATCCCGCTCACCCACCAGCCGGTCGCGCTCCTCGCGCAACGCGGAGGCTCCCTCCAGCGCCACATCCCGCGCCGCCACGGCGACCCGCAGATCCTCCGTCAGCCGCCCGAGCGAGCCGCGCAGCTCCTCCGCCTGGCCGCGTTCCAGCGACAGCAGTTCCGACAATTCGCTGACCTGCCGGTTCAACCGGTCCAGCGCCCGGTCCCGCGAGGACAGCGCCACCGAGAGAAACCCCTGGCCCAGCACGAAGACTAGCAGCACGAAGATGATGACCATGAGCAGCGTGGAGAGCGCATCCACATAGCCCGGCCAGGCATCCAGCCCGCCACCGCCCCGCCGCCGGCGACCCCCCAACGCCATGGATCAGGCTGCCAGGATCATCGCGACGGGTCTTCCGCCAACGCCGCGATGGTGCGTGCCAGCACCTTGATCTCGTTGCGGATCTCGGTGGTGGCCTGCATGCGTCCCTGGGTCATCTCCTCCAGGATGCGGGCCAGGTAGAGCTCCTGGTTGCGGATATGCCCGCGGGAGGCATCGTCCAGCGCGCCATGCGCATTGGCATCCGCCATGTTCTTCAGCGTCGGGATCAGCTGGGACTGGCTTTCCGCCATGCGCGACATCAGCACCTGCGCCGCGCGCATCTGGTCGGCCAGGATCGACAGGCGCTCGGTCAGCGTCATCAGCGCCTGGTTGGACTGCGCCCGGCCATCCTCGCCACGGCCGATGGCGCGCTGCAATTCCTCCATGTTCTCGGCCGATTGCTCCAGCAGCGCCTGGACATAGGCGGGCATGGAGCCTTCGCCCTCGTTGCCCAGCGCGCCGGAGGACAGCCGCGTGGCGCCGGCCAGCCAATCCTCCAGTTCCGAATAGAAGCGGTTCTGCGCCTGCCCGGCTGTGAGATCCAGGAAGCCCAGCACCAGCGCTCCGGCAAGGCCCAGCATGGAGGAGGAGAAGGCGATGGACATGCCGCGCAACGGCTGCGCCAGCCCGGTCTTCAACTGGTTGAACATCGCATTGATGTCGCCCGAGCCGACCGACATGCCGCCGATCACGTCGGAGACCGCCGCGATGGTCATCAGCAGCCCCCAGAAGGTGCCGAGCAGGCCGAGGAAGATCAGCAGCCCCGTCGCATAGCGCGAAAGCTCGCGGCTTTCATCGAGGCGGGAGGAAATACCGTCCAGCACGCTGCGCATCGCCATGGCGGACAGCGACAGGCGTTCGGAACGCCGGCCCGCCAGCATGCTCGCCATTGCGGCCAGCAGGCGCGGCGGCTTGCGCGGGGCGGTGGCACCGGGCTTGCGGAACGCCTCCAGCCACTCGACTTCCGCCGTCAGCACCAAGACCTGCCGGATGTTCCAGCCGATGCCGAGCAGCAGAACCACGGCGATGACGCCGTTCAGCATCGGGTTGGCGGCGAAGGCCGTGGCCAGCTCCCCCGACAGCAGCCCGACCAGCAGCGACACCGCCGCCAGGAAGGCGAGCATGCGCCAAAGGAAGACGGTCGGGTTGGTCATGCGGCTACCTCGTGCCCGGTGTGGCGCGCGGGACGCCCGGCGGAAGGATCTCGGCAATGTCGGCCGGCGGTTCCAGCCGGCCGAGGGCGCGGATATCGACCCGCGTCGCCACCAGGCCCGCGGCCACCAGCGCATCCCGCACCGCCGCCGCGCGCGCCAGCGACAGCCGCCGCGCGATCGAGGCATCGTCCGCTGGCCCACTGGCCTGCGCCTGCACCGTGATGCGGCCGGCGGGAATCGGCGCCAGGGTCTGCGCGATGCCGGCCAGGGCGTGCCGGTCCCGCGTGCTCAGCGCCGACTGCCCCTGCGAGAACTCGACGCGCCAGCCGCCCTCGGGTCGCGGCGAGACACCTTCAGCCGTCGCCGCGCTGGCGGCGAGGAGGATCGGCAAGGCAGCGAAAAGGGCGCGGAATCGCATGATTCCGAAAGGCTAGCCTGTCAGGCGGGCCCGCGCCATCGTCAGCTCGTTACGGCGGCGGCGCGATGCGCCTGGGCTGCGGCGATACCCTCGGCCACCACCTCCCGCAGCTTCGGATGCAGTGCCTGGTTGCCGCAGACCACGTCGCCGGTTTCGTAGTGCGTCTCGCCACCGGCGGGGTCGGAGAGGAAGCCGCCGGCCTCCTTCACGATGACCAGCCCGGCCGCGATGTCCCACTTGTTCAACCCGAGTTCCCAGAACCCGTCATACCGCCCGGCCGCGACCCAGGCGAGGTCGAGCGCTGCCGCACCGAAGCGCCTGACGCCGGCCACGTGCGGCATCAACCGCGCCAGGGTTGCCGAGAATTCCGCCTTGCGCTGCACCTTGGCGAAGGGAATGCCGGTGGCGAACACGGCGGATCCCATGTCGCGCCGCGCCGAGACGCGCAGGCGCTTGTCGTTGAGAAAGGCGCCCATGCCCTTCTCGGCCCAGAACATCTCGTTGCCTGCCGGGTTGTAGATGCAGCCGGCCATGAGTTCGGAGGTGTTCTCCCCCGTTCGCTTCTCGACGCCGACCGAGATCGCCCAGTGCGGGATGCCGTGCAGGAAGTTCGTGGTGCCGTCCAGCGGATCCACCACCCAGCGCCAATCCCAGTCATCGGCGCCGGACGCGCCGGATTCCTCCATCAGGAACCCCCAGCCGGGGCGGGCGCGGGACAGTTCCTCGCGCAGCGTCTGTTCGGCGCGCAGGTCCGCCTGGCTGACGAAATCCCCGGCGCCCTTGGCGGTCACCTGCAGCGATTCGACATCGGCGAAATCCCGCAGCAGCCGGCGGGCGGCCTTCTGCATGGCGGATTGCAGCACCGTCATGGAGGCGGAAAGGCGGGGCGAGACGGCCATGGGACGGATTCCGAACTGAATGAGCGGCGGGCACGAGATGGGCGGCCGGCCTTTGCCGGCCGAGCGCCCGAACGGGCGCCGCCGCTTATGCGGCGAGCCAAGCGCGCGGAGCGCGCGCCCGGCGCCTGAGGGCAACAAATACAGCCAGGAGATGACGCTTTCGCGTCAGCTCTTGGCGCGCTCGTAGTAGCTGCCATCCTCGGTCTTCACCACGATGCGCTCGCCCACCGTGATGAAGGGCGGCACCATGGTCTTCACGCCGTTGGACAGGACCGCGGGCTTGTAGCTGCTGGTCGCGGTCTGGCCCTTCACCACCGGATCGGCCTCCACCACTTCCAGCGTCACCTGCTCCGGCAGGGTCATGGCCACCGGCTCGCCCTCGATCAGGCGGACGCCGACGGTCATGTTCTCGACCAGGAACGGCAGGCGGTCGCCGAGGATGTCCTTCGGCACCTGCGTCTGCTCATAGGTCTCGGGGTCCATCAGGACGATCATGTCGCCCTCGGCGTAGGAGAAGGTGAACTCCTTGTCCTCGGTCATCAGCCGCTCGACCGTATCCGCCGTGCGCCAGCGCTGGTCCTTCTTGGACCCGGTCTTGATGTTGCGCATGTCGACCTGAATGATCGCATTGCCCTTGCCAGGAATCATGATGTTCTGGCGGATGATGGTGTAGCGCTGGCCCTCGAACTCGATGACCATGCCGGCGCGCATCTGGTTGGCCTGCATCTTCGCCATGGTGCGGTAGTCCTGAATGAGCGGTGGGGAATGTCCGGGCGCGGATACAACGCCGGGCGGCCAGGGGCAACCTTGGCAGCAACCTTATAGGCAACCTCAGCAGGCGATGGTGGCCAGGTGGCCCGCTCGCCCATAGGCCAGGATCGCCGCGTCCCGCGTCACCACCGGCAACCCCCGGTCGCGGGCAGTCGCGATGATCAGGCGGTCGCCCGGGTCGCCGTGCAGGTCGCCCGGCAGCCAGGAGGAGTCGAGGGCGGCCCCCGGCGTCAGCGGCGCCTCCCGGATGCCGGGGCCGGCCATCACGCGGGCGAACCAGGTCTTCGGGTCCGGCAGGAAGGCCAGCGCCGGGCGGTTCGGCCGTGGTCGCGCCAGCAGCCCGACCTCCCAGGCCGAGACCGGCGAGACGAAGATGCCGGCGCCGCGCCCGGCCAGCTGAATGGCGGAGAGCGCTTCCGGTGCCATCGCCGCGCCGGTCGCCAGCCAGATCACCGCGCAGGTGTCGAGCAGCACGCCATCGCGGCTCATCCGTGCAGGTGGCCCTGTTCCGCGGCAAGGGGTTCGTCCGCGACCGGTGCCGTCAGGTCAAAGCCGGGCGGGATGGTCACGCTGCCACGCAGGAAGCCGTGCAGCGCCGCCACCTCCGCCGAGGGCGGCGTCGGCGGCACCAGCACGGCGACGACGCGGCCCCGCTTCGTCACCTCCACGCGCTCCCACTCCCCAGCGCCGACGCGGTCGAGGATCTCGAGGCAGGTTGCCTTGAACTCGGTGGCGCCGATCAGTTTCGTGGTGGGCATGGTCCCGTCCAACTGGTCATCTCGAATGACCATATATCTTGGCGTCATCCCGGCACAAGGACCTTGCACCCGCCCCATCCATGCTATGCCCCCGCCATGACCGTGCAGCTCAAGAAAGTCGCCGCCGATGAAGGCGACACCCGTCTCGACCGTTGGCTGAAGCGCCAATTCCCCGCGCTGACCCAGGGGGCCCTCCAGAAGATGCTGCGCACCGGGCAGATCCGCGTCGACGGCAAGCGCGCCGAGGCCAACACCCGGCTCGAAGCCGGCCAGGAAGTCCGCATCCCGCCAGTGACGGAAAACCCCGCCCGCGACCTGCCGCGCACGCCAAAGCCGGTGGATGAGCGCGACGTCAAGGCGCTGCACCAGATGGTCATCCACAAGGATGCCGACGTGCTGGTGCTGGACAAGCCGCATGGCCTGGCCGTGCAGGGCGGCCCCGGCATCGCCCGGCACCTGGATGGCATGCTGGACGCGCTGCAATTCGACGCCGCCGAGCGCCCCCGCCTGGTGCACCGGCTGGACCGCGACACCTCCGGCGTCCTGGTGCTCGCCCGCACCCTGTCCGCCGCCTCCCGCCTCGCCGCCGCCTTCCGCGGGCGCGATATCGAGAAGACGTATTGGGCCGTGGTCCTCGGCGAGCCCAGCCCGCCCGCCGGCCGCATCAACATGGCGCTGGTTCGCCAGGGCGGCCCGCGCGGCGAACGCACGGCGCCGGCCGAGCAGGGGGAGGACGGCACCCATGCCATCACGGATTTCCGCACGCTGGACGTGGTGCGCCGCAAGGTCGCCTGGCTGGAGATGAAGCCGCTGACCGGCCGCACCCACCAGCTTCGCGTCCACGCGGCGGAGGCGCTGGGCTGCCCGATCCTGGCCGATGGCAAGTATGGCGGCCAGGCCGCGCATGTGGAGGGCCTGCCCGCCAGCCTGCACCTGCACGCCCGCGCGCTGCGCCTGCCGCACCCCGCCGGCGGCTGGCTGGAAGTGGCCGCGCCGCTGCCGCCGCACATGAAGGAAACATTTTCCTTTTACGGCTTCGAGGCGCCCCGCACGCCAAAGCCGCGCCGGGTGAGTTGAAACGGGCGGGGTAGGTCCCGGTGTGCCGCGGGTGCTAGACACCCGCATGACACAGACCACGCCCCGCCGTCGCCGCTGGCCCTGGATCCTCCTGGCCCTGGTCATCGGCCTGCCCGCTTTGGTCCTCGGCGCGGCGCTCGTCTTCCTCGATGCGGAGTCGCTGCGCCCGCGCCTGGTCGCCGCCGTGGAACGCGCCACCGGCCGCGCCTTCACCGTGGGCGAGATGCGCCTCGGCCTGTCCCTGGTGCCGACGGTGGAACTGCGCGACGTGGCGCTGGCCAATGCCGAGGGCGGCAGCCGGCCGCAGATGCTCACCGCGCGCCGCGTCCAGGTCCAGGCCGCGCTGCTGCCGCTGCTGTCCCGCGAGATCCGCATCTCCCGCATCGAGCTGGAGGACACCGACCTGCTGCTGGAGGTCGACGCCCAGGGCCGCGGCAACTGGCAGTTCGCCCGCGCCCAGCAACCCGCCGAGCCCACCCAGCCGGCGCCGGAGGAAGCGGTGCGGGAGGCGCTGGCACTCGGCATCGACGCGCTGCGCCTGGAACGCGGCCGCATCGCCTGGCGCGATGCCCGCAACGGCCTGGCGGAGACCGTCGAGATCACCCGGCTGGACGCCTCCGCCCCGCTCGGCACCGCGATGACGGCGCAGGGCGAGGTGGTGCTGCGCGGCCAGACGGTGGCGCTGAGCGCCGAGACCGGACCGCTGGCGCAGTTCGGCGGTGCGCAGCCCTGGCCGGTGGCGGCGACGCTGGCCGCGGCGGGCGCCGAGGCGAAGCTGAACGGCACGCTGACCGGTCCCGCCTGGGATGGCCGGGTGGAGGCCCGCGTGCCGGACCTCTCCAGCCTCGCCCCGCTCGCGCAGGGCGCAGCGCTTCCGCCACTCCGCAACGTGGTGGCGAATGCTGGCGTCGCCGGCACCGGCGGCGCGGTGTCCGCAGTGCGCGACCTGCGGCTGGTGGTGGGCGCCTCGGACCTGTCCGCGCTGCGCCCTGGGCTCGCCATTCGTAGCGCCGAGTTGACGGCGGCGGGGCTGGAGGCGCCGATCGCGCTGGCCACGGAGCTGACGGTGGAAGGCCAGCCGCTGCGCCTCGCCGGCCAGGCCGGCACGCCCGCGCTGCTGCTGGCCGGCGGCGCCGGACCGCTGCCCGTTGACCTGCGCCTGGAGGGGCAGGGGGTCGCCGGCACCGTCAAGGGCACCATCGCTCAGCCCCTGGCGCTGCGCGGCATCGACCTGGCGATCACGGCGGAGGCCGCCGACCTGGCGCCCTACGGTGTGTCCGGCCCGGGCAGCCTGGCGGCGCAACTGGTGGCACCCGGGCCGGGCCTTGCAGGTGGTCTGAGGCTGAACGGGCTTCGCGCGGAACATCCGGCCGCCGCGGTGCAGGGCGACCTCGCCTTGGCGCTGGCCGCGCGCCCGAACCTGACCGGCACGCTGGCCTTCCCGCGCCTGGATGTGGACGCGCTCCGCGCCGCCCGCCCGGCGCCGGCCGCCGCGCCCGCGGCACCCGCTTCTCCCGCTCCGGCGCCGGCCGCCACGGACAATCGCGTCATCCCCGCCACGCCGCTACCCTTCGCGGCGCTGCGCGCCCTGGACGCCGATCTGCGCCTGATGGCCCCCGCCATCACCGCCGGCGGCCAGCCCTGGCGCGAGGTGTCCGGCCGGCTGGTGCTGGACAACGGCAATGCCCGCATCACCCCGCTTTCGGCGCAGACCCCGGCCGGGCCGGTCACCCTGCGTGTCGAGGCCGATGGCCGTGCCGACCCGCCCCGCCTGCGCGTCGTCGCCACCTCGCCTGGCCTCGACATGGCGGCGCTGTCGCGCGCCCTGGGCCGCGACCCGCTGCTGATCGGTTCGGCGCAGCTCGATGCCGACCTCGCCGGGACCGGCGCCGACCTCCGCGCCGTCGCGGCCAGCGCCGCCGGACATCTTGGGCTGGCGCTGGTCGATGGCCGCGTGCCGCGTTCGCTGCTGCGCGCCCTGCCGCAGGAGGTCCTGGGCATGGTCCTGCCGCCCGGCAACGAGGACATCCCGCTGCGCTGCTTCGCGCTGCGCGCCCCTGCGGAGGGCGGCATCCTGCGCATCGCCACGCTGTATGCCGAAGGCGCGCTCGGCCGCATGGCCGGCACCGGCGCCATCGACCTGCGCGACGAGACCCTGGCGCTGCGCCTGCAGACAGACCTCCGCGCCGGCCCGGTGGCGCTGCGCGCGCCGGTGAACATCGCCGGCGGCTGGCGGGCGCCGCGGGTTGGCGTGGAGCCCGGCGCCGCGGCCGCCGCCGGCCTTGGCGCCTTCCTGTCGCAGCAGCGGACGCCGGATCGGTCCTTGCAGGCCCTGGCTGAGATTCTCGGCGGTGGTGGCCAGCGCGCGGCGGCCGCGCCTCTCGGGGAATGCAGTGCGGCGCTGGCGGAGGCGCGCGGCGGCACCGCCGGTCCGGTCCCCGCCACCGCGCCCGCGCCCGAACCCGCGGCGTCCCAGCCACAGCCCGCGGCACCCGAGGCGCGCCCGGATCCGGTCGATATCCTGCGCGGTCTCCTCGGCCGGTGACGGTTCCCAAGCCGGCGTGTCCGGCCTAGGAATGGCATCAGGGAGTGGCAAGATGGATTTGACCCGTGTCCTGGGCGCGCTTCTGGGTGGCGCCACACGGTCGCCGCGCCGGCGGCGCCGCACGACCCAGCCTTTCGGCGGTGCCTTGGGCGGCCGCAGCAGCCAGGCGCAGATCGTCCGCGCCCTGGCCGGCCTCGCCGGCGTCGCGATCGAGGCAATGACCCGCAACCAGGGCCAGGCCTCCGCCCCGCCGCCCTCCCGCCCGCTGCCGGAGTGGACGGGCGCCAGCCAGGCTCCCTCCCGCCGCGTCCCGCAAACCGGCTCCCCGTACGTCGCGCCCGCCGAGGCGCCGCCGGCGGCGGAGGAGCAGGAGACCCTGCTGCTGGTCCGCACCATGGTGGCCGCCGCCAAGGCCGATGGCGCGGTGGACGCCACGGAACGCGCCAGCATCGCTGGCCAACTCGACGCCGCCGACCTCACCCCGGAGGAACGCGACTTCGTGCTCGCTGATTTCGACACGCCGCTGACGCCGGAGGCGCTCGCCGCCCAGGCCGGCGACCCGATGCTGCGCGCCCGCCTCTACGCCGCCGCCGTGGCGGCGATGGCGGAGATCACGCCGCCCGAACGCGCCTGGCTCGACCGCTTCGCCAAGACCCTCGGCCTGGACCGCAAGGCCGCCGCCGCCATCGAGGAAAGGCTCGCCCCATGACGCCCACCGACGGACTGACGCCGGAGCAATCCGCGCTGCGCGACCGCGCCCGCGAATTCGCCCGCGAGGCCGCGGCACAGGCCGCCGAGACCGACCGCAGCGGCCAGTACCCCTGGCCGATGGTGAAGCGCATGGCGGAAGCCGGCTTCACCGGCCTGACCATTCCGCGCGAATGGGGCGGCCCAGGCGGTTCCGTGCTCGATGCCGCGCTGGTGGTGGAGGAACTGTCCAAGGCCTGCGCCGTCTGCGGCCGCATCGCGGTGGAGGCCAACATGGGCGCGGTCGGCGCCATCATGGCCTATGGAACCGATGCGCAGAAGAAGCTCGCCGCCGGGCTGGTCCTGGCCGGCGACAAGCCCGCGATCTGCATCACCGAACCCGATGCCGGTTCTGCCGCGACCGAGATGACCACCACGGCGGAACGCCGCGGCGATCGCTGGGTGATCAACGGCCGGAAAACCTGGATCACAGGCGGCGGCGTCTCCCGCCTGCACCTGATCTTCGCCCGCGTGATCGAGGACGGCGCCTTCAAGGGCATCGGCGGCTTCCTGGTGGTGCGGGACGGGGAAGGCACGCCGGCCGGGCTGATCGTGGCACGGCGCATTCCCTCCCTCGGCCTCTGTGGCATGCCGGAGGCGGAGTTGCAGTTCTCCGACCTCGAAGTGGCCGATGACATGGTGCTGCGTGCGCCGGGCGGCTGGCAGCGCGGCTTCGGGCGGCTGATCGATGCCTATAATGGCCAGCGTGTCGGCGCCGCCACGGTGGCGCTCGGCCTCGCCGCCGGCGCCTATGAACATGCCGTGGACCGCGCCAATGCCCGCACCCAGTTCGGCCGGCCGATTGCGGAATTCCAGGGCCTCGGCTGGATGCTGGCCGACATGTCGATCGAGGTGGAGGCCGCCCGCGCCCTGGTCCACCGCGCCGCCCGCAGCGCCGGCCCGGCCGGCTTCCCGGACCGCCTGGCCGCCGCCCAGGCCAAGGTGTTCGCCAGCGAGATGGCGATCCGGGTCACCAACAACGCGCTGCAGGTCTGGGGCGCGGCGGGCTATTCCAAGGACAACCCGATGGAGCGCTACCTGCGCGATGCCCGGATGTTCGCCATCGCTGGCGGCACGGCCCAGGTGCTGCGGACGCAGGTGGCCGAGCAGATCCTCGGCCGCAAGCTGCCGCAGACCCGCGACGGCTTCCTGCGCATCATCGCGGCGGAGGGCGCGGCCGGGAAGCTGGCGGCGGATTGAACCCGCCAAGGTTGACTCCCGGCCCCCCGCCTCGTATTTCGCCCGGCCTTCGCAGGACCATCACCATGAAGATTCGCAACAGCCTCAAGACCGCCAAGGTCCGTGACAAGAACTGCATCCTGGTGCGGCGCCGTGGCCGCACCTATGTGCTGAACAAGAAGAACCCGCGCCTGAAGGCCCGCCAGGGCTGAGCCTGGGGCGCCGGGCCAGTCCCGGCGCCGGCCTGGCCGCCAGCCTCGGCTGGCGGTGATTCGGCGTGATGATGGGAAGCCGCGCCGGGATGGCCCCCGGCGCGGCTTTTCGTCGTGGTGGCCTCTCAGCGCGGCAGCAGGCGCTCGCTGCCGACCGAGCCCTGCGTTCCCTGGGTCCACAGCCCCACCAGGTTGCCGTTTGGCTCGGGCACGTACATGGCGACGCCGGTCTCGCGGCCTGACTGGTAGCCGACGACGAAGATGCCGCCCTGCAGGATCCCGACCCCGTTGGTCGTCTCGCCCGCCACCCGCCAGGTGAGGCGCCAGGTGTCCGGGCCGGTGGGCTGAAGCTGCACGGTGCCGACATAGGCGGTGCCGGCGGCATCCGAACCCTCGACGGCATAGGTTCCGGCCCGCTGCGCATGGGCCGGCACGGCAAGCAGGCAGGACAAGGCTAGCACGGCCAGAGTCGAACGCATGGCGGTTCTTCCAATCTTTGGTTGATTAACAATTTGCTATCATCAATCCGAGGATGCGGATACCCGCCCCTCCTTGCCGCGCCACGCCCGCCGGACCATCTTCCGGCGCATATCGTCGCGTGGCGGGGGACCATCCATGATCGCACTGCCCAGGCCCAAGCCCACGGTGCTGGCCCGCGCCGGAGAAATCGTCGCGGCGCTGCGCCGGATCGTACCGGGCGAGGGGACGATCAGCGAACCGTTGCGCCTGCGGCCCTACGAAACCGATGGCCTGTCGGCCTACCGGCAGATGCCACTCGCCGTGGTGCTGCCGTCGACGACGGAACAGGTTGCGGCGGTGATGCGGTACTGCCACGACAACGGCATCCGCGTGGTTCCGCGCGGCGCCGGCACCAGCCTCTCGGGCGGCGCGCTGCCGCTGGAGGATGCGGTGGTGATCGGCCTGATGCGCATGAACCGCATCCTGGAGATCGATTTTGAGGATCGCCTGGCGGTGGTGGAAGCCGGCGTCACCAACCTCGGCATCACGAAGGCCGTTGAGCATGAGGGCTTCTTCTACGCCCCCGACCCATCGAGCCAGTTGGCCTGCATGATCGGCGGCAACGTCAACATGAACTCGGGCGGCGCGCATTGCCTGAAGTACGGCGTCACCGCCAACAACCTGCTCGGCCTGCGCATGGTCACGCCGACCGGCGACATCGTCGAGATCGGCGGCGACCACCTGGATGCGGCCGGCTATGACTGGCTCGGCCTGATGACGGGCAGCGAGGGCATGCTCGGCATCGTCACCGAAGTCACCGTCCGCATCCTGCGCGGCCCGGAAGGCGCGCGCGCCATGCTCGCCGCCTTCAAGGGCACCGAGATCGCCGGTGCCGCGGTGGACGCCATCATCGGCTCCGGCATCATCCCCGTCGCACTGGAGTTCATGGACAAGCCCTGCATCCATGCCTGCGAGGCCTTCGCCCATGCCGGCTACCCGCTGGATGCGGAGGCGATGCTGATCATCGAGGTGGAGGGCAGCGTCGCCGAGCAGGACGCGCTGCTCGACCGCATCAAGGACATCTGCTCCCGCTTCGACCCGATCAGCCTGAAGGTGGCGCAGACGCCGGAAGAATCGGTCGCGATCTGGAAGGGCCGCAAGGGGGCGTTCGGCGCCGTCGGCCGCATCTCGCCCGACTACCTCTGCATGGACGGCACCATCCCGACCGGCGAGCTGCCGCATGTGCTGAAGCGCATCGGGGAAATGAGCACGCAATACGGCTTGCAGGTCGCCAACGTCTTCCACGCCGGTGACGGCAACCTGCACCCGCTGATCATGTTCGACGCCAACGACCCGGCCAGCTTCCACAAGGCGGAGGCCTTCGGCGGCGACATCCTGAAGCTGTGCGTCGAGGTCGGCGGCTGCCTCACCGGGGAACACGGCGTCGGCGTGGAGAAGCGCGACCTGATGCATGTGCAGTTCCACCCGCATGAACTGGCGCAGCAGCGGGCGATCAAGTCCGCCTTCGACCCCGCCTGGCTGCTGAACCCGCACAAGGTTTTTCCGCTGCTGGACAACGCATGATCGAGCCACGCGACGAGGCTGCGCTTGCCGATGTGGTGCGCGCGGCCCACGAGCCGCTGGCGATCGAGGGCAACGGCACCAAGCACGCCCTGCTGCGCCCGGTCCAGGCGGCGGAGACGCTGAGCACGCGCGCGCTGACCGGCATCACGCTGTACAAGCCGACCGAGCTGGTGCTGTCCGCCCGCGCCGGCACGCCGCTGCCGGAGATCGAGGCGGCGCTTGCCGAGCACGGCCAGATGCTGGCGCCGGAGCCGCCCGACCTCTCCGCCTTCTTCGGTGCGGAGCTTCCGGCGACCATCGGCGGCATCGTCGCCACCAACCTGTCCGGGCCACGCCGCATCACTGTCGGGGCCATGCGCGACCACCTGCTCGGCATCCGCTTCGTCAACGGGATGGGAGAGGTGCAGCGCAGCGGCGGGCGGGTGCTGAAGAACGTCACCGGGCTCGACCTGTGCAAGCTGCTGGCGGGCAGCCACGGCACGCTCGGGGTGATGACGGAGGTGACGCTGAAGGTGCTGCCGGCGGCACGCGATCAGGCGACGCTGTCGGTGGCCGTGGCGGGCCTCGCCACCGGCATCCGCGCGCTGTCTGCCGGCCTCGCCAGCCCCTACGGCGTCAGCGGTGCGGCATTGATCCCGGCGCCGGATGGCAGTGCCACCGCGCTGCTGCGGCTGGAGGATTTCCCGGACAGCGTCGCCTACCGCGGCGGCCGTCTGCGCGACGACCTGCTGGCGCATGGCGACGTCACGCTGCTGGCGCGCGAGGAATCGGAGGCATTGTGGCGCCGCGTGCGCGATGCGGGACCCTTGGGCGCAGCGCCCGGGGACGCCGTCTGGCGCATCTCCGTCCGCCCAAGCGCGGCCCCCGCCGTGGTCGCCGCCCTGGCCGATCCCGCCCGGAAGATGCTGCTGGATTGGGGCGGCGGCCTGGTCTGGATCGCCGGCCCGGCGACGGAGGCCGCACATGAGGCCGTGATGAAGGCAGCGACGGCGTCCCGCGGCAGCTTCACCCTGTTCCGCGCCCCTGCGCCGCTGCGCGCTGCCGTGCCGGTGCTGACCCCGGAAGCCCCGGCCCTGGCCGCCATCGCCGGCCGCGTGAAGGCCGCGCTCGACCCGCGCGGCCTGTTCAACCCCGGTCGCATGAGGGCCAGCCTGTGAACCCACCTCGCGTCGCCATCCTCGGCCTGCACCTCGAGGTCAACGCCTTCTCCCCGCCCACCACGCGGCTGGACTTCGAGCAACAGAGCTGGGTCGAGGGCGACGCCATCACCGAGGCCGGCCGCGCCAAGGTCAGCGCCGTCCCCACCGAAATCCCCGGCTTCTACACCCGCATGGACGCGACCGGCCCCTGGGAGCCGGTGCCGCTGATCGTCATCACCGCACCCCCCGGCGGCATCATGGCGCCCGGCATCTTCCCGGAATTCCTGGCAATCGCGCGTGCCCGCCTGGAAGCGGCCGGCCCGGTCGATGCCGTCTATGTCGCCAGCCACGGCGCCAGCCGCGCGGCGGAGGAGGCGGACACCGATGGCGCCATCCTCGCCATGCTGCGGGAGGTCGTCGGGCCGGATGTGCCGATCGTCGGCACGCTCGACCTGCACTGCAACGTCTCCGACCGCCAGGTCGAGCTGTCCGACCTGCTGATCGCCTACCGCACCAACCCGCATGTCGACATGCGCGAACGCGCCTCGGAGGCCGCCGGCGCCATCCGCCACATGCTGGCCAGCGGCGAACGGCCCGAGACCCACTTCATCCGCCTGCCGATGACGCCGCCCACCGTCACCCTGCTGACCGCGGAGGCCTCACCCTACTCCGCTGCCATCGCGGAGGGCGTGGCGGCGCGGGAGGCGGATCCGGACCTGGTCGGAGTCTCCGTCACCGGCGGCTTCGCCTATACCGACATTCCGAAATGCGGCCTCTGCGTCTGGGCCTCGGCGCGGCCTGGGCAGGGCGCCAAGGCAAAGGCGCTCGCGGAACGTCTCGCGAAGCGCATCTGGCAGGATCGCGCGGCGCTGACCCGGACGCTGACCTCCATCCCGGATGCGGTGGCGCTGGCCGTTGCGGCCGGGGCCGATCCGGCGGTGCCGCGGCTGGTGCTGGCCGACGTGGCGGATAATCCCGGCGGCGGCGGTGGCGGCAACACCACGGCGCTGCTGGCCGCCCTGCATGGATCACGCGCCCGTGGCGTGGTGTTCGGCGTGCTGATCGACCCGGTGCTCGCCGCAGCCGCCCATGCGGCCGGGCAGGGCGCCCGCATCGAGGCTGTGGCCAACGCGACGCCCGGCCCCCTCGCCGAGACCTTCCGAGCCAACGCCACGGTGCGCGCACTGTCGGACGGCACCGGCGTGGGGCGCCGCGGCAGCATCGCCGGCCGCGCCTTCTCCATCGGCCCGGCCGCGCTGCTGGAGCTGGAGGATAGCGGCCTGCTGCTGGCCGTCGGCAGCCTGCGCCGGCAGCTCCTGGACCCTGCGATGCTGGAGATCCTCGGCGTCGACGTCGAAGCGGCGCGGACCATCGTGGTGAAGTCGCGCGGCCATTTCCGCGCCGGCTTCGACATCTACGCGACGCCTGACCGCACGCTGGAGGTTGACGCGCCCGGCCTGGTCAGCCCGGTGCTGTCACGCTTCGCGTTCCGCGGCCTGCCGCGCCCGGTCTTCCCGCTGGATGCGGACGCCGCCTGGGGATAGCGGCGGCCGCGAACCGGCTCAGCCGGAGCGGCGGTCGCCCCTGCGCCCGTCCTGCCTAACCGCTTCCTGCGGCCGGCCGATGCGCAGCAGCGCCTGCTGGCGCGCCGCCTCGGTGGCGCCGAGCCGGGCGACCTGCCCGGGCTGAGCTAGGATGTTGGTCACCGGACGGTGGCCGGACTCGATCCGTGTCTCGTCGCGCATCCTGCGTCTCCTCGGCCTGGCTCGCGCACCGCGGACGCCGCCGCGAATGGGAGTTCAGAAAGCGCCGCGCCAGCCTGGCGGTTCCCCGGGCCCCGCACTCCGCGGCTTCCGGCCGGCCCTGGCAGACCCTATGTAGGGCAGGTGGGAGATCGAGATGCAGACCACCTTCACGGCCGAACAGCTACGCGACCCGGATACGGCCGAAAGCAACCGCATCCTGCGCACCTGCGTCCATTGCGGCTTCTGCACCGCCACCTGCCCGACCTTCCTGCTGCTGGGCGACGAGTTGGACAGCCCGCGTGGCCGCATCTACCTGATCAAGGACATGCTGGAGAACGACCGGCCGGCGACGCCGGAGGTCGTGAAGCATGTGGATCGCTGCCTGTCCTGCCTGTCCTGCATGACGACCTGCCCCTCCGGCGTGAACTACATGCACCTGGTCGACCACGCCCGGCGCCACATTGAGGAGACCTATCAGCGCCCGCCGGCCGAACGGGCGCTGCGCCGTCTGCTGTCGGCCCTGCTGCCCTATCCTGGTCGCTTCCGCCTGGCGCTGCGCGGTGCCGTGCTCGGCCGCCATTTGTCCCGCTTCGTGCCGGGCACGTCGATGCCGGCGCAGCGGCTGCGGGCGATGTTCCGGCTTGCCCCGGGCCGCGTCCCGCCGGCCAGTGCAACGGACCGGCCGGGCGTGCACCGGGCCGAGGGGCACCGCCGCGGCCGCGTCGCCCTGCTGACCGGCTGCGCCCAGAAGGTGCTGGCACCCTCGATCAACGAGGCGACCATCCGCCTGCTGACCCGGATGGGCCTGGACGTGGTGGTGACTCAGGACCAGGGCTGCTGCGGCGCGCTCGACCACCACATGGGCCACCACGACCCGGCGATGCGCCTGGCCCGCGCCAATATCGGCGCCTGGGTGGCCGAGTTGGACGGGGAGGGGCTGGATGCCATCGTGGTCAATGCCTCCGGCTGCGGCACCACGGTGAAGGATTACGGCTTCATGTTCCGCTCGGAGCCCGCTGGCTGGGCCGAGAAGGCCGCCCGCGTCTCCGCCCTGACCATGGACATCACCGAGGTCCTGCAGAAGTTCGACTACGTGCCGAGCCTGCCGAAGCCGGACCTTACCGTTGCCTACCATTCGGCGTGCAGCCTCCAGCACGGCCAGAAGATCACGACAGCGCCGAAGGAGTTGCTGAAGCGCGCCGGCTTCGCGGTGAAGGAGCCTGCCGAGGGCCATATCTGCTGCGGCAGCGCCGGCACCTACAATCTGATGCAGCCCGAGATCGCCGGGCAGTTGCGCGACCGCAAGCTGGCCAACCTGGACCGCACCCGCGCCGACCTGATCGCCGCCGGCAACATCGGCTGCCTGACGCAGCTGGCCGGCGGTGCGATGCCCACCGTTCACACGGTGGAACTGCTGGATTGGATGGCCGGTGGCCCGGAACCCGGTGCCGTGGCCACCGCCCGCTCGGCCCGTGCCGCCGCATGAGCCGAAGCGGTGTCCCCGACGCCCGACGGCGGAGGCTGTAACCATGCTGCTCCGTGCCGCCCTGTTCCTGCTGCTCCTCGCGCCGCCCGCGCTGGCGCAACCGGCCGCACCCACCCCGGCCGAGACCCGCCAGGCGCAGCTCGACCAGTTGTTCGAGGCGCTGAAGGCTGCCCCTGACACGCAGGGTGGCCAACTCGTCGAGGCCCGCATCCGCGCGCTCTGGAGCCGTGCCGTCTCCCCCGCCGCCGCGCTGCTGCTGCAACGCGGCGTCCGCAACATCCAGGCGAATGCCACCGCGGACGCGCTGGAGGATTTCGACGCCGCGCTGGTGCTCGAACCCGGCGCCGCCGATGGCTGGCTGCTACGCGCCCAGGCCTATGCTCGCCTCGGAGACACGGCCGCCGCCGCGCGCGACCTGCAGGAGGCGCTGCGGCTGGAGCCGCGGCACTTTGGCGCGCTGGTCCAACTGTCCCAGCTCCAGGAGGAAACCGGCGACCTGCGCGGTGCGCTGCGCAGCCTCGACGCCGCCCTGGCGCTGCACCCGAAGCTGCCTGGCGGCGACCAGCGGCGGCGGGAGTTGGTGCGGCGGGTGGACGGCGTCGCGCTGTAGGCGTTGCGCCGCAACCCGCGGATGGCGACGTCCGGTGCTGCGGTGCCAAGTTGGCTGACAACGCAGTGATGTGGTGACCGTCATGCCCGAAGCCCCGCTCCCCGAGATCCTCGACGGCCTGCGCTGGCAGGCGGTGCTGGACCGCCAGGCCGATCCGCCCTGCGGCGGCTTCCTCTACGCCGTCACCACCCAGGGCGTGTTCTGCCGCCCCGGCTGCCCGGCCCGCCCGCCGCTCCGCCGCAACACGCGGTTCTTCCCAGATGCCCAAGCCGCCGAGGCCGCCGGCTTCCGCGCCTGCAAGCGCTGCGACCCGAAGGGCGACCGCGCTCGCCTGCATGCCGAGGCCGTCGCCGCCGCCTGCGCCATGATCGAGGCAGCCGAGACCATCCCCTCGCTGGAGGCGCTCGCCGCCCGCGCCGGCTACGCCCGCCACCACTTCCTTCGGCTGTTCCGCGACATCACCGGCGTGACGCCGCGCAGCTATGCGGAGGGCGTCCGCGCCCGCCGCCTGCACGCCGCCCTCGCCGCCGGGGACCGCGTGGCGGAGGCCGTGGCCGGCGCCGGCTTCGGCAGCGAAAGCCGCGTCTATGAGAGTCCTGGCCGCCATCTCGGCATGACCCCCGGCGCCGCCCGGCGCGGCGGGGCGGGGGAGGTGATCCACACCGCGCACGCTGACAGCGCCATGGGGCCGCTGCTGGTCGGTGCGACCGAGGCCGGCATTTGCTACATCGGCTTCGCGGAGCCGCCGGAGGCCCTGGAAGGCGACCTCCGCGCCCGATTCCCGCAGGCCCGTATCGCGCCGGCGCCGGACCACCTGGCCGCCTCGGTCCAGGCTATCGCCGCTTTTATCGCGGAGCCGTCCGCCGCGCTGGCCCTGCCGCTGGATTTGCGCGGCACCGCCTTCCAGCGCCGGGTGTGGGAGGCGTTGACCCGCATCCCGCTTGGCGAAACGCGCAGCTATTCCGGCCTGGCGGCGGAACTCGGCCAGCCCGCGGCGACGCGCGCCGTGGCCCGCGCCTGTGCGCAGAACCCGGTGGCGCTCGCGGTGCCCTGCCACCGCGTCGTCGGCGCCAGCGGCGACCTGACAGGCTACCGCTGGGGCGTGCCGCGCAAGGCGGCGCTGCTGGCCGGGGAACGCCGGGCGCGGTCGCGTTAGGTCGAGGGAAGCCGGTCAGGCCGATGCCCAGGCCCTATCCTGGGTGCTGCCAGGACTTGTAGACCGCCTCCAGGCTGTAGCCGTCGGGATCCAGGACTCCGGCGGCATAATACCGTGGGTCGTAGTGCAGGCGCGGACCCGGCGGGCCATTGTCGCGCGTCCCGGCTGCCATGGCAGCGGCATGGAAAGCGTCCACAACGGCTTGGCTGTCGGCGACGAACCCGACATGGGCGGCGCGACCGTCCGCCTCGCCGGGCCGCAGCCAGAAGAAGGTCCGGCCTTCCCGCCCGAACCCCTTGAGGTCGGGATGCCCCGGCGGTCCTGCCCGGCCATCGTAGTCGATGCCATGGGTGATGCCGAGGGGCGCCAGGGCCTGTTCGTAGAAGGCGACCGAGCGATCGACATCCGCGACCGAGATGAAGACATGGTCCAGCATGGCTCGCTCCCCGTACCGGTCGGTCGATGCGGTCTTATTGCGGGGTCGGCGAGGCCGGTGCGGCTGGCGCCGGGTCCCTGGCCGGTGCCTCCCTTGCAGGTGGCGCCTCGGCCGCGGGCGGTGTCTCCGCCGGCGGTGCCGCGGCGGCGGCGGGGGGATTGCGCGGCACCAGCCTTTCCCGCGCATTGGCGGGCGCGCCGATGATGGTCCATTCGCCTTCCATGCTGCCGTCGGGGTTCAACGTATAGATGCCGATGCCCGGGCGGCGTGACAGGCCATAGGCCACCGCGATGGTCCGGCCGGAGGCGAAGCCCACGCCCTCCACCGCCTGGTTGCCGATGCGCCACAGGATGGTGAAGGAGGACAGCCCAACCTGCTGGATCTGCGCCACCCCGGTATAGCTGGTGCCGTCCAGGTTCGTCCCGGTTACGTCATACAGCCCCGCCTGCTGCGCGGAAGCGGGAAAGGCAAGGCCCGCCAGCAGCGGCAGGGCGAGGGACAGGCGGCGCAGGCTCATTGCGGCAACTCCAGACTTCGGCCGCAGGGAACGCGCGCCCGCCGCCCAGGTCAACCGCGGCGCGCTATTTCACGATGGCGACGCGCAGCGCGTTGGTGGTGCCCGGCGTGCCGAAGGGTACCCCGGCCGTCACCACCACCTCGTCGCCTGCCTTGGCGAAGCCCTCCTGGCTGGCGGCACGGATCGCCTTGGCGACCATGTCCGTCATCGAATGCAACTCCACCGTCATCATCGGGTGCACGCCCCAGACCACGGCCATGCGCCGCGCCGTCTGCATGCTGGCGGTCAGGCCGAGGATCGGGCAGGACGGCCGCTCCCGCGCCACGCGCAGCATGGTGGAGCCGGTAGAGGTGAAGGTCGCGATCGCCTCCGCCTCGATCGTCTGCGCCACCTGGCGCGCCGCGGCGGCGATCGCGCCGGCCGAGTTCTTCTCCGGCGCCGGGCGGGCGGCGTCGGTCAGGCGGCGCCAATCCGGGTCCTGTTCCACCCGCGCCACGATGCGATCCATGATGTTCACCGCCTCGAACGGGAACTGCCCCGCGGCGGTCTCCGCCGACAGCATCACGCAATCCGCGCCATCGAACACCGCCGTCGCCACGTCCTGCGCCTCGGCACGGGTCGGAGAGGGCGCGGTGATCATGCTCTCCAGCATCTGCGTCGCCACCACCACGGGCTTGCCCAGCAACCGCGCCGCGCGGACGATCTGCTTCTGGATCAGCGGCACTTCCTCCGGCGGGCATTCCACGCCGAGGTCGCCGCGCGCGACCATGACGCAATCGGCCTCCGCGAGGATGGCGTCGAGGTTCTCGACCGCCTGCGGCTTTTCCATCTTCACCATGATCCAGGCGCGCCCGGCGGCGATCTGCTTCGCCTCGATCACATCCTCCGGCCGCTGCACGAAGGACAGGCCGATGTATTCCACGCCCTGCGCCAGCACGAAGTCGAGGTCGATGCGGTCCTTTTCCGTCAGCGCCGGGATCGGCAGCACCACGTCCGGCACGTTGACGCCCTTGCGGTCCGACAGCGGCCCGCCGACCACCACCTGCGTCTCCAGGTGATCCTCCCGCTTGTGGGTCACGCGCAGGCGCAGCTTGCCGTCGTCCAGCAGCAGCGTGGTGCCGATGCCGGCGGCCTGGATGATCTCGGGATGCGGCAGTTGCACGCGGCGCACGTCGCCAGGCGTGGGCGACAGGTCCAGCCGGAAGCTCTGGCCGGTCTGCAGCTGGACGCGGCCAGCCTGGAACTTGCCGACGCGCAGCTTCGGCCCCTGCACATCGGCCAGGATGCCGATGGGCCGGCCGACCTTTTCTTCCAGCGCCCGGATCGTGGCGATCCGCGCGGCGTGGTCCTCGTGGCTGCCATGGCTGAAGTTCAGCCGGAACACGTCGGCCCCGGCGCGGAACAGCCGCTCGATCACCTCGGCCGAGGAGGAGGCCGGGCCGAGTGTCGCGATGATCTTGGTCCGGCGCCGGCGGCGAAGCGGTGGGCGGGTGGCCATGGGGCGGGCTGATCCTTCGCGGCGAGGGAGTTCGGGCGGCGCCTCCGGCGCGTCGGGCCGGACCGTGGCGGGTGGCACGCCAAGGGCGCGGGCAACTTCCACCACCCGATCCTCCGGCACTCGTCGCCACTGGGACACGGCGGCGGTGGAAATGCCGAGGGCGGTTGCGATACGGGTGACAGCGCCGCGCTGGATCAGCAAGGCTTCGAGATTGGGGTCGCGCATGGCTTATGCTTAGGGGATCTAAGCACGCGCTGCAAATCCGAATTTGCCGCTTACCTTTGCTAAGTAAAGCGAGGCGGGCGTGGCTTGGCAGGCAGTCTGCGGCATTCCTGCCACACCCCCTCCCAAAATAATTTGCCCATGCCGCCTTTTTCAGGGAACCGCGTTCATCCCGCAGGACGCCGCGGCCGGAGATCACCCGCCCCGGAACAATCGTCCGACCGGAGATACGATCGATGAGCTTCAGGAAGACCCTTCTGGCCGCCCCGCTTCTGGCGGTGCCCCTGATGATGCCGGCGGCGAGCCAGGCGCAGCAGGTCAACGGCTTCTACATTGGTGCCGGCGCCGGCGTGAACTGGCTGCAGGACACCGACATCTCCTCCACCGGCCAGCTGGCCGATACGCTGCGCCTTTCCGGCCGGCCGACCGGTGGCGAAGTGTCCTTCGACATGGGCTGGGTTGGCGTGGTGAGCCTCGGTTATGGCTTCGGCAACGGCCTCCGCGCCGAGATCGAGGGCAGCTACCGTGAGAACGAGGTCGACAGCATCGGCGGCTTCGGCGGCACCACCCGCGCCGCCGGCACCGCGCGCAGCTACGGCGTGATGGCCAACGCGCTGTATGACTTCGATGTCGGCGCGAACTTCGGCGGCTTCTCGTTCCTGCCGTATGTCGGCGTCGGCGCCGGCTACATCTGGCGCGAGTTCGACGATGTCCGTGCCAACGTGCTGGGCGGCAGCGTCCGCACCGATGGCAGCGACGGCCGCTTCGCCTACCAGGCGATCGTCGGTGCCTCCGTGCCGCTGACGCAGTGGGCGCCGGGCCTGGCCTTCACCGCGGAATACCGCTTCCTTGGCACGCTGGAGCACGACATCGACACCAGCAGCGGCGGCGGTGCCTTCACCGTGGCGCGCGGCGGCACGAAGTCGGAGAACTACAACCACTCCATCCTGCTCGGCATCCGCTACGCCTTCGGCCAGACCCCGCCGCCGCCGCCGGTGATGGAGCCTGCGCCGATGCCCGCCCCGGCCGCCGCCCCGGCGCCGGCGCGTACCTACCTGGTGTTCTTCGACTTCGATCGCGCCGACCTGACCGACCGTGCCCGCCAGATCATCGGTGACGCGGCGCAGAACGCGACCGGCCAGGGCGTGACGCGCATCGAGGTGGCCGGCCATGCCGACCGCGCCGGTACGCCGCAGTACAACCAGCGCCTGTCCGAGCGCCGCGCGGGTGCGGTGGCGGCGGAGCTGGAACGCCGTGGTATCCAGCGCAGCAACATCAGCGTGCAGGCCTTCGGCGAAAGCCGGCCGCTGGTCCCGACCGCCGACGGCGTGCGCGAGCCGCAGAACCGTCGCGTGGAAATTGTCCTGCGCTAAGCCTCTGCCCAAGGCCCTCTCCCCCGAAAGGGGGAGAGGGTTGGCTGAGCTGCCTACCCCACCAGTACCGCTCTGAAATCATTCACATTCGTCAGCGTCGGCCCGGTCTCCAGCAGGTCGCCGAGCGCCTTGAACAGCGTGTAGCTGTCATGCCGCCCCAGCACCGCCCGCGGATCCAGCCCCGCCACCCGTGCCCGCGCCAGCGTATCCGGCGCAGCGATCGCACCGGCATTGTCCTCCGACCCGTCGATCCCGTCCGTGTCGCCCATCAGCGCCCAGATGCCCGGCGCGCCGTCCAACGTCACCGCGCAGCCCAGCAGCGCCTCCCCATTCCGCCCGCCGCGCCCGCCGCCCTCGGTCCCGATGGTCACGGTCGTCTCGCCGCCGGATAGCAGGACACATGGTCCGGACAGGGGGTGGCCATGCGCCCGCGCCGACGTCGCGATGCCCGCCAGCACCTTGCCCACCTCCCGCGCCTCGCCTTCCAGCGCATCGCCCAGGATCAGCGGCGTCAGGCCGAGTTTCCGCGCCACCTCCGCCGCCGCCTCCAGCGCAAGGCGCGGCGTCGCGATGAAGCGGTAGTCCACCTTGCCCAGCCGGGGGTCGCCCGGCTTCGGCGTTTCTTCCGCCGCCGCCGCCAGATGCGCGGTCACCGCCGCGGGTAGGACCATCCGATAATGTGCCACCAGCGCACGGGCCTGCGCGAAGCTGGTTGGGTCCGGCACGGTGGGGCCGGAGGCGATGGCCGCCGGGTCGTCGCCTGGCACGTCCGAGATCGCCAGCGTCACCACCCGCGCCGGCGCCGCCGCCAGCGCAAGCCGGCCGCCGGAAAAGGCGGACAGGTGCCGGCGGATGCAGTTCATCTCGTTGATCGTGGCGCCGGAGGCGAGCAGCGCCCGGTTCACGGCCATCAGGTCTTCCAGCGTCAGGCCGGGGGCGGGCAGGGTGGTCAGCGCCGAGCCGCCGCCGGAGACCAGGAACAGCACCAGATCCTCCGCCGTCAGCCCCGCCACGGCCTCCAGCACCACCCGCGCAGCCGCCGCCCCCGCCGCATCAGGCACCGGGTGCGACGCCTCCAGCACCTCGATGTGCCGTGTCGGGTGGCCATGGCCGTAGCGGGTCACCACCACGCCGGACAAAGTGCGATGCGGCCAGGCATCCTCCACCGCCGCGGCCATGACGGCGGCCGATTTTCCGGCGCCGACCACGACGACGCGGCCCGCCATAGGCGGCTCCGGCAGGTGCCGCGCCAGCACCACGCGTGGATCGGCGCTCGCCACCGCCGCCGCGAAAAGCTTCGTCAGTGCCGCGCGGGCTTCGCTATCCGTCCAGGCCATCCGGGTTCCCCTTGTGGCAGCCAGTATGGCGAAGCGGCCTGCGATGGACCATCTACCGGACGATAGCAGGAGACCCCGCCATGCCCGAGATCGACGCCGCCACCCGGACGGAACTCGAAGCCGCCGCCTTTCGCCGCCTGGTGCAGCACCTGCGCGATCGCAGCGACGTGCAGAATATCGACATGATGAACCTGGCCGGCTTCTGCCGGAACTGCCTCTCGCGCTGGTACCGCGAGGAAGCCGACGCGCGCGGCACCAAGATCACGGACCCGGAGGCGCGGGAGATCGTCTACGGCATGCCCTACAAGGACTGGCAGGCGCTGCACCAGAAGGAGGCCTCGGCCGAGCAGAAGGCGAAGTTTGCCGCGACCAATCCGGGACACTGATCCGGGCACTGGCCCGGTTTGCCTGCCTGCCAGACCGCCGCTATACGCCGCGCCTCCCCATACTGCCTGGAGGCCTCGGATGAGTGATTTGGACGAACAGGAGGCCAAGGCCAGCCGCGACCGCCAGGAGAAGGACCCGGACCCCGAGGTCGGCGGCATCGCCGTCGACCGTCTGCGGTCGATCATCGAGCGGGTGGAGCGGCTGGAGGAGGAGCGCAAGGCGCTCGCCGGCGACATCAAGGACATCTTCTCGGAGGCCAAGTCGGCCGGGTTCGACGTCAAGGTGATCCGCGCGATCATCTCGCTCCGCAAGAAGGAACCGGCCGAGGTGGAGGAGCAGGAGACCCTGCTCGACCTCTACCGCCGCGCCCTCGGCATGTAGTCAGGCCCGCCGGAGCGTCACCACCAGCACATCCCGCGTCGCCGGCACACCGGCCTCAAGCGGAGCGATGGGCGTGACGCCGTGCCGGATGCGGTGGTCGTCCAGCACCATCGCCTGGCCGGGTTCCGCCAACTCCACCTCGGCCAGCGCGCGGCCTTCCGCGTCCTGGATCAGCGTCCGCCCGCCCGATACGTTGCGGCGGCCGACCAGCATGATGAACACCAGATCCACTCCATCCCGGTGCACCCCCTCCGGCGTCGGCAGCCCCGGCGTGCCGGGCTGGCCGAGGATGCGGAACTGGTGCACCTCGATGTCCCAGGAAGCGGGCGCCGATTGCAGGCCATCCGCCAGGTCCCTGCAGAAGGCGAGGAGGGGCGCCAGCGCCGGCTCCACCTCCGGCAAAACCGGTTCGAACCACCGATCCACGTCGCCATTCAGCCGGTTATGCGCCAGCGCCTGACGGTGCGGCCGGTGCGGCTGGCGCGCGATGCCGGCCTTGCCCGGTGCCGCGGCAAAGGTGGCGTGCCGGCGCAGACGGTAGCGGCCGCCATCGCCCATATGCGCATCCAGCGCCAAGTCCTCGAAGCTCGCGGCGAAGCCGGGGGCTACCGGCCCGGCGTCGAGCAGGGCGTGGCCCTGCCGCGCCACCTCCGCCCGGATTGCCGCCAGCCTGTCCCGCGCCGCATCCATCACCGTTGCCTCCGCCTGAGCCCAGCATCGGCGCGTGGCACTGCGGCGTCCCGGTACGGTGACAGCGGGATGACAGCGAACTGTTTGGCCTGCGCGCCGATACAGTTGCATCTTGCGGCCGTGACGGTGCGGCGCGACCTTGGCCGGACATGCAGCCTTCCCCCGAACCGCCGCCCGCGTCCCGCATCCCCGGAACCAGCCTCGTCTTCACGGTCGAGCGTGGCGGCGCCGCCTCCGTCGCGGACCAGATCGCGACGCGCTTCGCCACAGCGATCCGGCAGGGGGAGGTCGCGCCTGGGGCCCGGCTTCCCTCCATCCGCGGCCTCGCGCGCCGGCTCGGCGTCAGCCTGCATTCGGTGGTGGAGGCCTATGACCGGCTGGCCGCCGGCGGCCTGGTCGTGGCACAGCCCGGCTCCGGCGTCTTCGCCGGCCTGCCCACCTTGCGGCAGGACGTCGTCGCGCTGCCGGAGCCCGACACCGCGGACCCGCTGGGTCTCGCCCAGGCTGCGATCGATGCCCAGGGCACCGCGCTGTCCCCCGGCAATGGCTACCTGCCGCTTGAGTGGGTGCGGGACGCCTGGACCGGCCCGGTGCTGGCGCGCTTCCAGCGCCGCCTGGCCGAGACCCTGCCACATGCCGCCCCGCCGCAGGGGATCGAGGCGCTGCGCGACCAGGTCGCCTCCCGGCTGGCGGCACAGGGCATCGCCATCGGCCTGGATGGCGTGCTGACCACCTTCGGCTCCTCGCACGGGCTGGCCCTGGTGATCCAGACCTGGCTGCGCCCAGGCGACACGGTCCTGGTCGAGGATCCCGGCTACTTCCTGCTGTTCCCGATGCTGGAACGCCACGGCGTCCGCATCCTGCCCGTCCCGCGCCACCCCGAGGGGCCGGACCTGGACGCCGTGGAGGCCGCCTGCCGCCAGCAACGCCCGAAGCTGTTCTTCGTGCAGTCCGTGCTGCACAACCCGACCGGCTGGACCGCGACTCCCGCCAACCTGCACCGGCTGCTCGGCATCGCCGAACGGCACGGGCTGCTGCTGGTCGAGGATGACGCCTATGGCGACCTGCATCCCGGCAGCCCGGTGCGGCTGGTGCAACTCGGCGGTGGGGATCAGGTGGTCTATGTCGGCGGCTATACCAAGACGCTCGGGCCCGGCGCGCGGGTCGGCTACCTCGCCACCTCCCGCGCCCGGATGGCGGCGCTGTTGGAAACCAAGGCACTGTCGGTGCTCACCGGCTCCTCCGTCGATGAACTGCTGATCCTGGAAATGCTGGCCGGCGGTCAGTACCGCCGCCACCTCGACCGCCTGCGCCCCAGGCTGGCCGCCGCCCGTGGCGCCGTGGCGCAACACCTCGCCGCGCTGGGGATGGAGATCGGCGATGCCAGCGCCACCGGCCTGTTCATCTGGGCACGCCTGCCGGCCGCCTGGCAGGCCGGGCGCCTGGCCGAGGAAGCCTGGCGCCGCGGCGTGCTGCTGGCGCGCGGCGAGTTGTTCCGTCCCGGCCGCCAGCCGAGCGACCGCCTGCGCTTCAACGTCGCCCGCAGCAACGATCAGCGCCTGCTCGCCCTGCTGCAGGACAGCGCCGCCGCGGCCTAACCCGGTGCCGCCGCCATCTCCGCAAAGTGCCGCAGCATCCGGTCCGGATCCGGCGCCAGGCCGGTGAACAGCCGGAAGGCGCCGGCGGCCTGAAACACCGCCATGCCGCCGCCATCCAGCGTGCGGCAGCCCAATGCCCGGGCGGTGCGCAACAGCTCCGTCTCCAGCGGGAAATAGACGATCTCCGCCACCCACAGCTCGGCCCGCAGCAACGCCGCCGGCAGCGGCAGTCCTGGCAGCTTCGCCATGCCGACCGGCGTGCAGTTCACCAGGCCATCGGCGGCCGCCACCGCGGCGGCAAGGTCGGTGCAGGCCGTGGCGCGGTCGCTGCCGAAGCGCGCCTGCAACCCCGCCGCCAGCGCCTCCGCCCGCGCCGGGTCGGTATCGGCCACCGTCAGCAGCCCGGTCCCCTCCGCCAGCAGCGCATGCGCCACCGCCGCCCCGGCGCCGCCGGCCCCCAGCTGCACCACTCTCGCCCGCGCCACCCCCGGCAACCCGCGCCGGAAGCCTTCCGCGAAGCCGGTGCAATCCGTGTTGTGGCCGATGCGCCGGCCACCCCGCAGCACCACCGTATTCACTGCGCCCAGCGCGCGCGCATCCGGCGAAAGATCGTGCAGCAGCGGCACCACCGCCTGCTTGCAGGGGTAGGTGATGTTGAGCCCGGCGAAGCCCATCCATTCCGCCGCCTTAAGGAGGTCCTCCAGCGCATCCGGGCCCAGCCCCAGCCGGTCCAGGTCGATCAGCCGATAGACCAGCCGCAGCCCCTGCGCCGCCCCCTCCCGTTCCTGCATCGCAGGCGTGCGGGAGGCCTGGATGCCGCTGCCGATCAGCCCGGCCAGCAGGGAGGGGTGGTGGTCCCAGCTCGTCATCTCGCGTCTCCGACTCCAGGCCCCGCCAGGGCCGCACGGCAGCACATACACGCTCCGAAGCGCTGCGGATGCTGCCGCGCCGGCCCTGCGCGCGCCGCCGCCGGTCGCGCCGCAAAAGGTTCGCCCGCGTGATTATTCGCCGTCGCGCGAAACCCGCCCCGGCCTCGATTGTTTTTGCCGCAAGGATGGCAACGGGGTTAGACCCCACCGCAGGGTCCTGCCGCGTCCCGACGTGGCACCTGCGTGCGAACACAGGTCGGGCGGATGAACACATCTGAACGAGAGGGCGAGCTTCAGCGCCAGCAGGAGGCACTCGCCAAATTCGGCGAGCGCGCGCTACGGCTGGACCAGTTGCAGGAGATCCTTCAGGAAGCCTGCACGCTGGTCCGCTCCGCGCTCGGGGCCGATCTCGCCAAGGTCATGGAGTTGCAGGCGGACGGCCGCACCCTGCTGGTTCGGGCCGGCATCGGCTGGCCACCCGGCGTGGTGGGCGAGGTCCGGGTGCAGGCGCATGCCGGCTCCTCCGAAGGCTATGCGCTCGATACCGGGGATCCGGCCATGTCGCCGGATATCGAGACGGAGGAGCGCTTCACCTACCCGGAATTCATCCGCGACGCCGGTGTGCGCGCGCTGGTGAATGTCGTGATCCTGGGCACGGAGAATCACCCGCCCTACGGCATCCTGCAGGTCGACAGCCGGCATCCGCGCAACTTCGACGACCACGAGATCAGCTTCCTGCGCAGCTACGCCAATCTGCTGGCCGCTGCGGTCAACCGCCTGCGGATCGCCGCCGAGGGCCGGCGCGCCGAGGCCGCGCTGCGCGAAAGCGAGGATCATCACCGCGCCTCCGTCGAGTTGAACCCGCAGATCCCCTGGACCGCAGATGCCTCTGGCACCGTCACCGGCTTCAGCCCGCGCTGGCTGGACCTGACCGGCCTGCCGCAGCAGGACGCGGTAGCACGCGGCTGGGCCGGCGCCGCGCATCCGCAGGACCGCCCCCGCATGGAGGCCGCCTGGGCGCAGGCGGTGGCGGAGGGCACGCCCTTCGATGTCGAGGCCCGGATCTGCACCGCAGACGGCAGCTGGCGCTGGCTGCGCGCCCGCGCCTTTCCGCGCCGTCCCGCGGGTGATCCGAAGGGCCGGCCCATCGCCTGGTATGGCACGATGGAGGACATCGAGGACCGCAAGCGCCTTGAGACCCAGTTGCAGGCGGCGAACGAGGCGCTGGAGCAGCGTGTCGCGGAACGCACCGCGGCGCTGCAACGCGAGCAGGAGGAGCGCGCGGCGGCAGAGGAAAAGCTGCGTCAGTCGCAGAAAATGGAGGCGGTCGGCCAGCTGACCGGCGGCATCGCGCACGACTTCAACAACCTGCTCACGGCCATCATCGGCAGCCTGTCCTTCCTGGAGAAGCGCCGCCTGCAGGGCCGCTTCGACGAACTCGGCCGCTATGTTGCCGCGGCGCAGACCGCCGCCTCCCGCGCCGCCGCGCTGACGCACCGCCTGCTGGCCTTCTCCCGCCGCCAGACGCTCGACCCGCAGCCCACCGATCCGAACCGGCTGATCCTGGGGATGGAGGACATGATCCGCCGCACCGTCGGCCCTGCCGCCCGGGTCGAGGTGCGGCCGGAGCCGGGTGCCTGGACCACCATGGTGGACCGGAACCAGCTGGAGAACGCGCTGCTCAACCTGTGCATCAATGCCCGCGACGCCATGCCGGATGGCGGCCGCCTGAGCATCGCCACCGCCAATGCGCGGCTCGACCGGACGATGGCGGCGGAACAGGACCTGGCACCGGGCGAATACGTCCGCGTCAGCGTCACCGATACCGGTGCGGGCATGACGCCGGAGGTGGTGAAGCGCGCCTTCGACCCGTTCTTCACCACCAAGCCGCAGGGCAAGGGCACCGGGCTCGGCCTGTCCATGATCTACGGCTTCGTGCGACAGTCGGGCGGCCAGGTGCGCATCGTCTCGGCACCTGGCCAGGGCACTACCGCCACGCTGTTCCTGCCGCGCCACAGCGGCGCGGCGCGGGCCGCTGAGGCCGATGTGCCACGGCGTGCCGAGGCCAAGACGCAGCGGGGCAAGACCGTGCTGGTGGTGGATGACGAGGAAGCCGTCCGAACCCTGGTGGCGGAGGTACTGGCCGAACTCGGCTGCGCGGTGGTCGAGGCCCCGGACGGTGCCGCAGGGCTCGGCGCGCTGCGGCGGGCGGGTTCGGTCGATCTGCTGGTCACCGATGTCGGATTGCCCGGCGGGATGAACGGCCGCCAATTCGCCGACGCCGCCAGGCATCTGCGCCCCGGGCTGCCGGTGCTGTTCATCACCGGCTATGCCGAAACCGCGGTGATCGGTGACGTCGCGCTGGAGCAGGGCATGGCGCTGCTGACCAAACCCTTCGAAATGGACGACCTCGGCGGTCGCGTCCGCGACATCCTGGGGCCCGCGTAACGCTCCGCGCCTCGTCATCCGAGCGTTCCGCCGGCGCCAGGAACCTCCGGCGAGGGCTGCGTTGCATCTCCCACGGGGCCGCATCGGCCCGTCATCGGGCGCGAACCTTCCGGCGCGCCCCATCGACCGGAGAACGCCATGCAGCAGAACTTCCGCGAGATCTATGTCGACGGGCTGGTCAATGCCCGCGCCCTCGAGACCCAGGCCATCCAGATCCTGTCGCGCCAGGTGGAGCGGCTGGAGAACTACCCCGAGATGGAGCAGGCGCTGCGTCGCCACCTCCAGGAAAGCGAGGTGCAGCGGGACCGGCTGGACGAGTTGCTGGCCGGGCTCGGCACGTCGCACTCCGCGCTGAAGGACATGGCGACCGGCTTCATGGGCAACATGGCCGCGATCGGCCACGCGGTGATGCCGGACGAGGTGCTCAAGAACGCGCTGGCGAATTACGCCTTCGAGCATTTCGAGATCGCGTCTTACAAGTCGCTCATCACCCTGGCCGAACTCGCCGGCCACAGCGCCGCCCACGCGCCGCTCGATCTGTCGCTGCGCGAGGAACAGCGGATGGCGCAGTGGTGCGAGGCCAACCAGGAGGCCGTGGTGCGGCGCTATGCCGAGCTCCGCGCACAGGGCGCCAAGGCCGGGGTCTGAACCGCGGCCGGCCTCAGCCCCGGGCGGCCGGGGCCGGAAGCTCGATCCGCGCCTCGGTGCCCCCACCCGGCCGGGGCCGCAGGTCGAGCCGCCCGCCATGCGCGGCAGCGACGCGGCTGGCCAGCGCCAGGCCCAACCCGGCGCCGGGCCAGGCCCGCGTCTTCGACATGTCCGCCTGCAGGAACGGCGTTCCGACCTGGGCGCCCAGGCCGTCCGGCAGGCCCGGACCACGGTCCTGCACCAGCAGCACGGTGCCACCCGAGGCCCCCACCGTGCTGCCCAGTTCCACCGGAGTGCCGCGCGCGGAGGCCTTGATGGCGTTGTCCACCAGGTTCGCCAGGGCGCTCTCCAGCAGCCGCAGGTCGCCCGACACGACGTGCTGCGACGCCGTATCCGCCCGCAACGCGACGCCCGAGGCCGCCGCCGCCCGTCCCATCCGTCCTGCCACCCGCGCCAGCAGCCGGTCCGAGGGCTCCACCACCGGCACGCCGAGCCCGCGCCCGTGGTCCAGCGCCACGATGTCGAGCGCCGCCTCGATCAGCCACAGCAGCCGCTCCGCGCCGTCATGGATCAGGCGGCCGAAATCACGCACCTCCTCCGGCCGCAGCCCGGAGGTCGCCGACAGGATCTCGGAGAAGCCGAGGATGGGGATGAGCGGCGTCCGCATCTCGTGCGAGATCACGGCAAGCAGGTCACCGCGCATCCGCCGGCTGGCGGCCAGCGCCGACTCCGCATCATCGAGCCGAACCGCGGAGGCGGCGAGATGCTCGGACAGGCGCGCGCGCTCGGTTTCCGCCGCCTGGATGCGCGCCTCGACCTCGGCGATGCGCCTGGCGCCGTCCCGGCGCTGCCGGCTGCTCGCCAGGGCGCGCTCGACCACCAGCGCCACCTCGGCCAGCCGCAGCGGCTTCTGCACCAGGTCGAAGCTGCGCGCCCGCAGCGCGGCCAGGGCGACATCGGTGGTGGCGGCCCCGGTCAGCAGCACGACTTCCAGCGCCGATGTCTCCGGCCGTTCCCGCAGCAGGTCCTCCGCCAGGGACAGTCCATCCTGGCCGGGCATCCGCACATCGGTGAGCACCACGGCGATGTCCGGATCCTCCTGGACGCGGGCCTTCGCGGCCTCGGCGCTGCCGACGCCCTGCGCCCGGTAGCCGCGCTGCAACAGCGACCGCAGCAGCAACTCCACGATCAGGCGCTCGTCGTCGACCACCAGGATTCCGAGCGCCCTGGCCCCACCCGCCGTGGCGCCGGCGGTGATGTGGTTCGTCACCACACGAGCCGATAGCCCTTGCCGCGCAGGGCCGCGATACTGATGCGGCCGCTCGACGCGCCGAGAAGCTTCTGACGCAGGTTCGAGGTCAACTGGTCGACGCCACGCTGTTCGGGCAGCAGCCGGCGGCCCAGCACCGCCTCCGAGATCGTGCCGCGATCGACGAGATGTTCGGGAGAGGCGAGCAGCAGCGCCAGCAGCCCGGCCTCGCCGCCGGTCAGCCGGGTCTCGGTCCCATCCGCCGCGACCAGCCGGAACCGTGCCGGCTGCAGGCGCGTGCCCTCCAGGGTCCAGCCCGACGGATCGCGGCTCGGCGCCGCTGCCGGTGGGGGATCCTGCGGCTCGTTCGCGGCCACCGGCACCGGGTCTCGCAGCGGCTCCGCCGGCCCCGTTGCCACGACGGCATCAAGGCGGCGGCTGAGCGCCCGGATGCGCGCCACCATCTCGCGCAGCGAGAAGGGCTTGGTCAGGTAGTCGTCCGCACCGACCTCGAGACCGACGACGCGATCCACCTCGTCGCCCCGGCCGCTGATCACCATGATGCCGCGGCCCGGGCAGCCGGCGGCTTCACGCACGAAGGCGATGCCGTTGCCGTCCGGCAACCCGAGGTCGATGATCACCAGGCGGGGATTGTCCCGGTGCAGGCGGACCCGGCCTTCGGCGAGCGTGCGGGCGGTGATGGTGGTCCAGCCATCCCGCGCCAGGGCGATGCAGACGGTATTTGCTACGGCAGCATCGTCTTCCACCACCAGGACCGGTCGCGGCAGGGCTGGCGTTTCGTGCGGGTCATGCGGAGCGGCGGTCGAGTCGGCGGCCATGGGCGCTCCCGGCGGGCGGCAAAGATGATGCGCCGCTTATATCTATCGTCCTGGACGCAGCTTTGGCAACCTTGAGGCGATTTTCCCCCTCAGACCTTCGTCGGAGGTTTATTTCCGGTAAAATACTCAACCTTTTGGTTCGTTCAATTCCTGCTCCAGCGCAAGCCGCAGCTTCTCCGCCAGGTCCCGCCGTCGGTAGGGCTTGTTCAGCAGCAGCACGCCGGGGTCGAGCCGGCCGTGGTGGATGATGCCGTTCTGGGTGTAGCCGGAGGTGAACAGCACCCGCAGGCCGGGCCGCAGCCGGCGGGCCGCCTCGGCCAGGGCCGGGCCGTGCAAGGCCCCGGGCATCACCACATCGGTGAACAGCAGGTCGATTCGGGCGGGCGCGCGCAGCACCTCCAGCGCCTCTGCGGCGTTCGCCGCCACGACCACCTCGTAGCCGAGGTCGCGCAGTTGCGTCGCGACATGCGCGCGCACCATCCCGTCATCCTCCACCACCAGCAGGCGTTCCGCCCGGCCGCGTGGCGGCTCCGCCTCCGCCCGCCGGCTGCCGCGGCCGGCGCCGTCGGTGGCACGCGGCAGGTACAGCTTCACCGTGGTACCTAGGCCGGGTTCGGAATAGATCTTCAGGTGCCCGCCGGACTGCTTGACGAAGCCAAACACCATGCTGAGCCCGAGGCCGCTGCCCTGGCCGACGTCCTTGGTCGTGAAGAACGGCTCCACCGCGCGCGCCGCGACCTCCGCCGTCATGCCGCTGCCGGTGTCGGACACGGCGATCATCACGTAGTCACCCGGTGCGACCTCGGATTCGTGCCGGGCATAGGCCTCGTCCAGCGTCACGTTCGACGTCTCGATCATCAGCCGGCCACCGGCGGGCATGGCGTCGCGGGCGTTGAGGCACAGGTTGAGCACCGCATTCTCCAGCTGCGGCGCGTCGATCATGGCGGGCCACAGGCCCGTGGCATGCACCAGCTCCGTCTCGACATGCTCGCCCAGCGTCGGCCGCAGCATCTTCGCAAGCTCCCCCAGCAGCAGCGGCAGGTCCACCGGCCGGGGGTCGAGCGCCTGGCGCCGGGAGAAGGCGAGCAGCCGCCCGGTCAGCGCGGCGCCGCGCTCGGCAGCGGCCATGGTCATCCGCGCCATCTCCGCCATCTCGGTCTGCGCCGGATCGGGCGGGCCGGGGCCCTCCTGCAGCGCCTCGGCCAGCAATTCCGCGTTGCCCAGGATCACGGTCAGCAGGTTGTTGAAGTCGTGCGCTACGCCGCCGGTCAGCTGGCCGATCGCCTCCAGCCGCTGCGCCTGGCGCAGCGCGCCCTCCAGCTCCAGCCGCGACGTGATGTCGGTGTTCACCGCGAGGATGGCGCGGGGCGCGCCTCCGGCATCGCGCACCAGGGTCCAGGTGCCTTCCACCATCAGCCGGCTGCCATCCTTGCGGCGCTGGCCCACCTGTCCGGTCCAGGCGCCGTCCTGCAGCACGGCCTGCAAGGCGCGGCCGCAGGCGACGGGATCGTCGGAGGTAAGCTCCAGCGCCGAACGGCCCAGCACTTCCGCCCGGCTCCAGCCATACAGGCGCTCGGCGCTGCGGTTCCAGAACTGCACCCGGTGGTCCCGGTCCACCACCAGGATGGCGTCGCTCGCCTGGTCCAGCAGCGCCGCCTGCTGCGCCATCTGCAACTCGGCCAGCTTGCGTTCGGTGACGTCGCGAAAATACAGGGTCAGGCCGTCCCGCGCCGGGTAGGCGGTGATCTCGAACCAGGCCTCCAGCGGCGCGAAGAAGTAGGTCAGGTTGCGGGTCTCGCGGTTGGCCAGCGCGGCGCGGTAGGTGACCTCGACCTCGGTGCCGATGGCCTCGGGGAACACGTCCCAGATCCGCTGGCCGATCAGCTCCGTGGCGCTGCGGCGCAGCAGCCGCTCGGCATGGGCGTTGACATAGGTGAAGCGCCAGTCGGCGCCCATCGCCACAAGCCCGTCGCTGAAGCTCTCGAAGGTGGCGTGCAGGTCGGCGGCCAATTCGCGCGCGGCGTTCTCAGCCCGCAGCCGCTCCGTCACGTCCATCACCACGACAAGGGAGGCGGGCTGGCCACGGAAGGTGATGACGCGCGACAGGATCTGCACCTGCCGTTCCCCGCCGGTCGCCGTGCGATGCGTCCACGGGCCACTCACGAGCAGACCCCCGGTGAAGCCATGCGCCGCCGCGGCGACACTGGCGCGCTCGGCTTCCGGCCGGATGTCCAGCAGGTTCATTCGCAGGAACTCCGCCCGCGTCCAGCCATAGGCGGCCACCGCCGCCTCGTTCACCTCGAGGAAGTCCAGCGTGGACTTGTCATAGACCCACATCGGCGCCGGGTGGTTGTGGAACAGGTCGCGAAAGGCGGCCTCGCTTTCGCTCAGCGCCGTCGTCTCCTCCCGCTGCCGCGTCGTGTCGCGCTGGATCGCCATCCAGTGCGTCCGCCAGCCGGCCGCGTCGGTGACCGGGGAGACGTTGACCTCCGCCCAGTACAGGCTGCCGTCGCGCCGGCGGCTGCGGATTTCCTGGCGCACCGGCCGGCCTTCGGCCATGGCCTGCCGGATGGCGCGCCAGGCCTGCGGATCAGCCTCCGGCGCCAGCAGCAGGCGGGGATTGCGCCCGAGAAGCTCCTCCGCCGCGTAGCCGGTCTGCCGCAGAAGGGCGGCGTTGGCGTAGGTGATGCGGGGCCCGTCCGTGTGCTGCGTGCCGGCATCGGCCACAAGGACCGGATCGCTGCTGGCATCCACCACGCGGCGGAACAGGTCCAACTCCTCGGTGTCCCGCAGCCGGCGCAGCAGCGGGTGCAGCGCGCCGGCCGCATCCCGCAGCAGGGCGGCCACCTGTGCCAGGTCGGCGCGGCCGGGGCCGAAGCCGAAGGTGATGCAGCAGCGTTCGGAGGCCATGGTCACCGGCGTCAGCACCATCGCCGCCATGCCGCGCGTGGCACCCAGCGCCGCGCCCGGCCAGCGCCGCAGCGCCGCGTCGTCGAACTTTTCGACGATGATCTGCCGGTCCTCCAGCAGCGCCTGGCCGGCGCCGGTGCTGTGCACATCGAGGTCCAGCGCCCGCAGCCCCGCAACATGCGCACTGTCCGCGAACGGCCCGCTGCCCTGGCCGCTGACCAGTTGCAGGCGGCGGCCATCCGGGGCCAGGCGGAAGAACAGGCACAGCAGGCTGCCGGTGGCGTCGCGCAGCAGGGTCATCGCGGCATCGATCGCGGCGGCGAAGCTCGGCGCCTCCGCCACGATGCGCAGCAGCGCATCGCGCGGCGCCGGCGGCGCGGGCAGCAGGGCGGAGATGGCCGCGGCACAATCCCGCAGCACCGCCCGCTGCGCCGTGCCCAGCCCGCCGCGTGGCGGACCGTCCAGCACGGCCAGCACGCCGACTGGCGTGCCGGACGCCCCGTGCAGCGGCACGGCGGCCCGGAAACCCATCGGCAGGGCGGCAAGGTCCGGCTGGTCCGTCGCATCGGCCAGCAGCCATTCGCCGCCACGCGCGAAGGCCGCCGCGCAGAAGGCCTCGGCGGCGACAGGGCTTGCGGGCGGCAGCAGCCCACCCTGCGCCAGCCAGGCCACCGCGATCTGCGCATCGAGGCCACGCGCGGCGAGGCGCAGCAGTGGTGCCAGCGCCGCGCGATGCCCTAGATCCGAGGCTTCGGCCATCCAGGTCGGGTGCTGCACGGTGCTGATCCCCGGATTGCCGGCCAGCCACGCGGGCTGCACCAGCATGATCGTGACGATATCGCGTCGCCACCGTCCGTCAATCGCCTGATCGTGATGCGGAGGTCATGTCGCCGGCAAAAGCGCGCCAAAGCCGCGCTATGCCTGATGAATCGCAGTTCATGTGCGGCTTCGCGGCGGCCCTGAGGCCAACGCCGCGCCGCCGGTGCCGATTGCCGCCATGATTCGCCTTTCCGGTGGCACAGAGCGCGGCAAATGCTGGCTTCGGCCGGCACCACTGCCGCAGGACGAACCCGGCAGCCGAGCCTCCCCGAGCTGATCCCCATGAAGTCCCGGAAAGGATGAGTCCCATGTCGAACCCCGCAAACTCCGCCTCGTCCCGCCGCCTGATGCTCGCACGGTTGGGCCTGGCTGCCGGCGCCGGCTATGTGGCGCCGACGCTGTTCGGCCTTTCGGAGACCCGCGCGCAAAACCTTGCCAACGTCTCCCGCCCCTCGGTCCCGTCGCGCCCGTCCCGGGTGCGGGGGCCCCGCGCCTCGCGGCCCTCCCGGCCCAGCCGCTAGCCGCGCGGGGATGCAGCGGGGCCATGCCGGTCGCGGACTGGTTGCGGCTGGACTTTCCTGGCCTGGCGCGGCCGGTGCTGGTGCCGGACGATGCCGGCCTGACGCAGGGTCTGGACCGGATCCTGCGAGGCTGGACGCCGCGCGTCAGCCACACGGCGCAGGTCCCGGCCGATGCGCTGGCCTGGCTGGTGCCGCAGGATGGCGCCTACTGCCTGCATTCCACCCTGCTGGACGCGCCGCTGCCCGGCCTGTCCACCGCGGCCGCGCTGTGCGGGCTGGTAGCGGACCTGGCGCAATGTTTCTACGAGCAGCGCCCGGGCAGCCTGGCGCTGCATTGCGGGGCCGTCCGCATCGCCGGCCGACTGGTCGCCCTGGCCGGCAGCGCCCATGCCGGCAAGAGCACGCTGGTTGCCCGGCTGGGCGCTGAGGCGGATCTCGAGATCTTCGGGGACGACGTGCTACCGCTGCTGCCGGATGGCCAGGCCTATGCGCTGGGCATCGCGCCGCGCCTGCGCCTGCCGCTGCCCGCGGCTTCCACCGACGACTTCCGCGCCCATGTCGCCCGCCGGGCCGGGCCGAGCGATGGGCGCTATGCCTATGTCGCCACACCAAACCTGGCGCCGCACGGCACTCGCGGTGCGCTGGCCGCCCTTGTCGTGCTGCAACGCCGGCCGCGCGCGGCCGCGCGCCTGCACCGCGTGGCGCCGGCCGAGGCACTGCACCACCTGCTCGCGCGCAACATGGCCGGAACGCCGGATGCGGCCTTCGGGGCCGCGCAAGTCCTCGCTTCCGGCCTGGCCTGCGTGAAGCTGGTCTATTCCGGACTGGATGACGCTGCCGCGCTGCTGCGCCAGGCCTTCGGCCGGCCGGCGACCGGACCGCCCCTCGCGCTCGGCCCGGAGATCCCGCCCATCCCGGCCCGGCGTCCGCCCGTGCCGCCGCACCAGACCTTCCGCCGCGCCGCCCGGGTCGTGCTGCGCCGGCATGGGGAGGCCGCCTTCCTGTGGCACGCGGGGGAGGCCGGCTTCTGGCATCTCAACGCCGTGGCACATGCCGTCTGGGCCATGCTCGAGGAACCCTGCAGCGCCGCGGAACTTGCGGAGGCGCTGGCCGAGGTCTTTACCGACATTCCCGCCGTCCGGCTGCGCCAGGATGTCGCCGCGCTGCTCGGCGGTCTCGCGCTTCATGGCCTGATCGAGCCCAGCAAGCCCCGGTGACCTACCGTTCAGGTTGACATGAACCCTTGGGCCGCTACGTCGTTGCCATAGCACATGCAAAGACCCGGCACCTCCGCAGCGCGGCACGTCGACCCAAGACCCGGTCCGGCCGCCATTGCGGCGGGCGGCGAGATGGGTGCGCGCATCCGTGCACATGACTGGGCCGCCACGCCGCTCGGCCCGATCGAGGCCTGGCCGCAGGGGCTGCGCACCGCGCTTCGCCTGATGCTGACCACGCGGCACCCGGTGTTCATCTTCTGGGGGCCGGACCATCGCTGCCTCTACAACGACGCCTATGCGGCCTCGCTGGGTCCGGAGGCGCATCCGCGCATCCTCGGGATTCCCTTCCGGGAGGCAATGCCGGAAGCCTGGCCGTTGATCGCCTGGCAGGTGGACCAGGTGATGCAGGGCGGTGAGGCGACCTGGCATGAGGACCACCTGGTCCCGATCTGGCGCCACGGCCGCCAGGAGGAAGTCTACTGGACCTACAGCTACGGCCCCATCGACGATCCGGCCACCCCGCACGGCGTCGGCGGCGTGCTGGTGCTCTGCCACGAGACCACCCGGCAGGTGCAGGCGCGGCAGGACGCCGAGGCGCGCTACAGCATGCTGTTCCAGGCGATCGACGAAGCCTTCTGCATTGTCGAGATGCTGTTCGACGTCGAGGGCCGCGCGTTCGACTACCGCTTCGTTGAGGTGAACCCGGCTTTCCTGCGCCACACCGGCTTGCAGGGCGCGGAAGGACGGACGGCGCGGGAACTGGTCCCGGATCTCGAGCCGTACTGGTTCCAAATCTATGGCGACGTGGCTGTGACCGGCACGCCGACACGATTCGAGAACCACGCGGCCGGCCTCGATGATCGTTGGTACGACGTCTACGCCTTTCGTGTCGGCGATCCGGCTCAGCGCCGCGTCGCGATCCTGTTCAACGACATCACCCAACGCCGGCGTGCCGAGATGGCGCTGTCGGACCGCGAGGAACGTCTTCGCCTGATCGTTGAGGGGGCGCGCGACTACGCCATCTTCACCACAGATGCCGACGGACTGGTCGACCTGTGGCCGCCGGGCGCCGCCGCGGTATTCGGCTGGACGGCGGATCAGGCCATCGGCCGCCCCGCCGCCATCACCTTCACGCCGGAGGACCGCGACACCCGCCAGCCCGAGCGGCAATTGGCCCTGGCGCGCCGCGACGGCACGGCGCCGGATGTCGGCTGGCGCCTGCGCCATGACGGCATCCGCGTCTTCATCGAGGGCAGCGTCACGGCGATGCGTCACGCGGATGGACGCATCCGCGGCTTCCTGCGCATCGGGCAGGACGTCACCCGCCGCCGCGCCGGGGAGGAGCGCCAGGCCCTGCTGACGCGGGAGGTCGACCATCGGGCGAAGAACGCGCTGGCCGTGGTGCAGACCATCCTGCGCCTGACGCGGGCGGAGAATCTTTCGACCTTTGCCAGCATCGTCGAAGGCCGGGTCGCCGCGCTGGCCCGGGCACAGACCCTGCTGGCGGAGGAGCAATGGGTCGGTGCCGACCTGCACACGCTGCTGCGGGGCGAGCTGGCGCCCTTTCTTGGTGGCCAGAGGGTGCAGATGGATGGCCCGGCGCTGGTGCTGCCGCCGGGGATGGCGCAGCCGCTGGCCATGGCGATACATGAACTGGCGACGAATGCCGCCAAGCACGGCGCACTGTCGATCGAGGGTGGGCAGGTCCGCGTGACCTGGGAGCGTCGCCCCGGCCAGCATCACGATGAATCGGCTCGGCTATGCCTGCAGTGGCGCGAAGCCGGCGGCCCGCCCATCGCCGCGCCACCGGGCCGGCATGGCTTCGGCGCGCGGGTGCTGGAGGGGACGATCCGGCGACAGCTCGGCGGATCGCTTTTTCTGGACTGGCGGGAAACGGGCTTGGCCTGCGGCATCGAGGTGCCGCTGGCCAATGAAGATACCGTGCTGGCGGATCAGCCCGCGGAGCCGTCCCAGACGCTGGCGGGAATGTAGACCTCGCCCTTCATGATACGCCGCGCCGTGCGCAGCGTGCCGCCGCCCAGGATGGTGGCGCTGCCGTCTTCCGCGGTGCCGGTGGTGATGACGGCCTCCATCACCCCGGTTGGGTGTTCCAGCACCACCATCTCCCGCGCCGCGTCATTCACCACGGCGATGCCGGCGGCGACCGTTCCGGGCAGCTTGCAGGCGCTGGCGATGCAGATGCCGCCCGTGACGGCCATCGCCTCATGCGTGGCCAGCGGCGTGAAGTAGCGCGCGGCGACGCCCTTGCCGCCGGCCGGCTCGCCGACCATCGCGAACTTCGGCATGACCTTCCCTGCCACGTCGCCCATGCCCATGGCGAGGCCGGCGGCACGGCGGATGCGCTCGATGCGGTCCATGAAGTCCCGGTCCGCATCCAGCTCCTTCGCCGTCTCGCGCGCCGTCTTGCCGAGGTCCCTTGCGCGCGCGATCACCACGGGCATCGCCACGTCGAGGCAGGTGACGTCGACGCCTTCGATATGGTCGAGAGGGTTGCCCGTCGGCATCAGCTTGCCGGTGGCGCCACCGACGGCATCGGCGAAATTCAGCACGATGGGGGCGGCGGTGCCGGGCACGCCGGCGATGCTGGCATCGCCGTCATAGGTCACGCGGCCGCCCGGGGTCTGCACCACGGCCTCGATCAGCGCGCCGGTGTTGACGGCGCGGATCAGTACGCGGGTCTCGCCATCCTCGGCCGGCACCAGGCCGCTTTCGATGGCGAAGGGGCCGATACCGGCCAGCATGTTGCCGCAGGTGGGGCCCCAGTCGACGAAGGCCTTGTCGACGGAGACCTGCGCGAACAGGTAGTCCACCTGCTGCTTTTCCCCGGGTGCGGCCAGGCTCACCATCACGGTCTTGCTGGTCAGCGTGGTGGCGCCGCCCAGGCCGTTGATCTGCCGCGCATCCGGGGATCCCATCACCGCCATCAGCACGCGCCCCGCGGCATCACGGTCCGCCGGCAGGTCGCCGCGCAGGAAGTAGGGGCCGCGGCTGGTGCCGCCGCGCATGAAGGTGCAGGGGATCGCGGTTTGCAGGGTCATGTGTGGTCCTTCACGGCGGTCTCAGCGGAACGGCCAGGGCAGGTCGTAGTACTCCTGCAGCAGCCCGCCGGGGAAGACCAGGTTCAGCGCGTTCGCCAGCCCCAGCATCAGCCCCGCCGCACCCGCCGTCAGCAGCACCGCCTGGATCCAGGAAGATCGCGCGATGACGCGCAGGAAGACCAGGAAGAAGCCGACCAGCGCGGCGAAGAAGCCGACCACGCCGATAGCGGCCATGAAGCCCAGGAACCAGAACAGGAAGCGCCACGGCCCGCCATCCGTCGCGTTCGCCTCGCCGTCGAAATTGGCGGACCCCGCCGCCACCGGCCCGCGCATCTGCTGCACCAACAGCAGCAGCGCCGCGAGGCCACCGACCACGCCGACGCTGACCGGGAAGATCATCGCCAGGAAGGAGACCTGAAGCCCCTGCTGGATGGCGAAGCCGAAGGCCGCCAGCGTGATCAGCGTGAAGACGATCTGCGGCGCCATGCGCTGCGCCACCGAATCCGCCGCAGAACCCTCGGATTCGATCTTCGTCGCGCCCACCTTGGTGCCGCGCAGGCCAAAATAGATGGACAGCAGCGTGATCGCGCCGATCACCAGCACCAGCGGCCGCGTCACGAAGCCCCAGCCGTAGAACTGCACGGCTTGGTACAGGTAGCGCTCGCCACCCAGCGCCAGCACGAAGCCGATCAGGAACGCCGGGCGGGACCAACCGAAGCGGCGCATGAACATGCCGACCAGGCCCATCGCCAGCAGCGCCATGAGGTCCGCGAAGCTGCGGGTTGCCTGGAAGGCCGCGAAGCAGATGACCATGATCATGAAGGGCGCGATCAGCGCGTAGCGCACTGCCGTCAGCTTCGCGATGCCCGGCGCCAGCAGGATGCACATCGCGGTGCCGATGACGTTGGCGATCGCGAGCGACCAGATGATGGTGTAGGTGACGGACAGGTTCTCGTTCGCCATGCCCGGCCCGGGCTGGATGCCGAGCAGGATCATCGCCGCCAGGAAGATCGCCATCGACCCGGAGCCGGGGATGCCGAACAGCAGCGTCGGCAGCAGCGCGCCGGCGGCGGTGGCATTGTTGGCGGATTCCGGGGCGATGACGCCGCGGATGTCGCCCTTGCCGAATTGCGACCGGTCCTTGCTGGTCTGTACCACGTGCCCGTAGGCGATCCAGTCCACCACGCTGCCGCCGATGCCGGGGATGGCACCGATCAGCGCGCCGATGCCGGAACAGCGCAGCGTCAGCCAGATGTTCTTCAGCGTGTCCGAGACGCCGCGGTACCAGCCCTTCCCGAGCGGGGCGCCCTGTGCGATCGCCCCGCCGCCGCGCAGCAGGTCCAGGATCTCCGGCAGCGCGAAGATGCCGAGCGCGACCGCCACCAGCGGGATGCCGTCGCTGAGGTACAGCATGCCGAAATCCATGCGGTACTCGCTGGTCGCCGGCGCCGCGCCGACCAGGCCGAAGGCGAGGCCGAGGCAGGCGGAGGCGATGCCCTTCACCATGTTGGCGCCCGACAGAACGCCCACCATCGAAAGCCCGAACAGCGTCAGCATGAACAATTCGGCGGAGCCGAACGACAGGATGATCGGGCTCGCCACCAGCACCGCGAAGGTCAGCAACAGCGCGCCGAACAGCCCGCCGATCATGGACGCCGCGAAGGCCGCCGACAGCGCCCGCGCCGCCTGGCCCTGCTTGGCCAGCGGAAAGCCATCCAGCACCGTGGCCTGGGAGGCGGAGGAGCCGGGGATGCCCATCAGGATCGACGTAAAGGTATCCGCCGTCGGCACGATGGCCAGCAGCCCGATCAGCATGGCGAGCGCGGAAGTCTCGTTCATTCCGTACAGGAAGGGCAGCAACAGCGACAGGCCGGCGATGCCGCCCACCCCCGGCAGCACGCCGATCACGAGCCCCAGGCTGACGCCCGCCAGCATGTAGCCCATGTGCTGCAGCGTCAGCAGGCTGCCGAGCGTCGCGAAGAACAGGTCGATCATCGGGTGGGCAGCCTTCGCGTCGCGTGCCGTTAGCGTCGGTCGGACCGGGGGGTGGGCGCCTGCGCGCCACGCCCGCCGGATAACTCAGAAGCGGACGTTGTGGTTGGTCGCGAGGAAGCTCCGTACCCACTCCCGGGCCGCCGGCTGGATGGTGGTGGCGACGCGGTATACCGCGTCCACATCATCGCCCACGGCCTGCTTGTACTCACCCAGCACGTCGCCCTTGCGCGCCTGCAACTCCGGGTCCGCCACCGCATCGGCGAAAGCCTTCTTGTAGGCGGCGACGATGTTGGCCGGCGTCCCGTTCGGCAGCATCGCCGGCTTCTGCCCGGCAAAGCCCGACGCGAAGAAGGCGAGGTAGGCGTCGAACTCGACACCCGACGGCTTGGTGCCGTTCACCATCTCGAAGGCTTCGACGAAATGCGGCAGGTCGGGGAAGGACGGGTCGCGCTGCACGTTGCCCTGGCCGTCCAGCACGCCCCAGGAGAACATCGGCACCGCGGTGCCGGCCTGCACCATCGGCATCACCTGCGTGATGTAGGCGGAGGAGGTTTGGTAATCGATCGTGATCTCGCCGCGCATCAGGCCAAGCCGTCCCTCGCCGCGGCCGCGCATGCCGAAGACGTGGCGGACATTCAGCCCCAGCAGCCGGAAGGCCAGCATCGGCACCAGGTCGAGCGAGGTCGCACCCTGGCTGCCATAGATCAGTTCCCGATCTCGCAGGCGGGCGATCTGGGAGACGTTCTCGATACCCAGGCTCTTCGGCAGGTAGACCACGCCGCCGGTGGGGGAGACGTAGGTCGGGATCATCTTGGTGTAGTCGTAACGCACCCGCGGATCACCCAGCAGATAGGGGAACTGCGTCGAGCCGGAGGTGCCGATGAAGCTGAGGCCATCCGGCCGGGCGCGCTGGAAGAAGGTGTTGGTCCCGGTGATGGACCCGCCGCCCGGCGCGTTGCGCACGATGACGTTGGGCTGCCCCGGCAGGTACTTGCCGAGGTAGGGCGCCATGAAGCGCGCCCACACGTCGCTGCCGCCGGCCTCGGCGAAGGGGATGACGAACTCGATGGTCTGCCCGGCGAAGCTCTGCGCCTGCGCCGCACCCGGCAGTGCGGCGGCAACCCCGAGCCCGGCGCCCAGGCGCATCAGGTCACGGCGGGTGGACAGGAAGGGGGTGGATGGACGTGTCATGGTGAGGTCTCCCGAGTCCCAGGCGGGTTTTCCCCGCGCTCGTTTCCGTCTTTGTCGCAATTCGCGTCCTGCGTCCATCTTCGCGTGTCGCCGGCCGAGGGTGACGCCGCGTGGCTGGCGCGCCATCATGCCTGGCAACGGCCCGCGCAGACGGGCCGGACCGGAGGAGACCACCATGAACCGACGCAACGCCCTGCTGCTGGCCGGCGCCGCACTGACCGTGCCGCAGATCACCCCGGCTCGGGCGCAGGAAGCCTGGCCGGTGCGGCAGGTCCGCATCGTCATCCCCTTCGCCGCCGGCGGCCCGCAGGACATCCCGGCCCGCATCATCGCCGAACGCCTGAGCCGGCGCATGGGCGCCACCTTCATCATCGAGAACCGGCCCGGCGTCGGCGGCGGCCTCGGTGCGCAGATGGTGGCGCAGTCACCGCCGGATGGTGCGACGCTGCTGTTCATCTCCTCCTCCATCTCCATCCTGCCCACCCTGCAGAAGCAATTGAACTTCGACCCGCTGCGCGACCTGGCGCCGTTGACCGTGGTCTGCGACGTGCCCGCCGGCATGATGGTGCGCGCCGACAGCCGCTTCGCAGACCTGCCTTCGCTGCTGGCGGAGGCGAAGGCGAACCCGGGCAAGCTGACCTACGGCTCGGGCGGCGTGGGGTCCGCCAACCACCTGGCCGGCGCGCAGTTCGCAGCGCTGGCGGGCATCGAGACGGTGCATGTGCCCTATCGCGGCGTCAGCCAGGCGGTGAATGCCATCTACACCGGCGACATCGACTTCGTCTTCGGCAGCAGCGTCGAGGTGCTGTCCCACCACCGCCAGGGCCGCGCCCGCCTGCTCGGCATGACGATGCCGGAGCGCGTGCCGGCGGTGCCGGAGATCCCGGCCATCGCTGAATACGTGCCCGGCTACGCCGCGCCGAACTGGTTCGCCATGTTCGCGCCGAAGGGCATGGCCCCGCAGATGATGGCGCGACTTGTCGAGGAACTGACGGCAATGAAGGACGACGAGACGCTGATCGCCCGCCTCGGCCCGGCCGCCGCCATCATCCGCATGGATGGCCCCGGCCCGCTGACGGCGCAGCTTTCCGCGGAGATCCCGCGGTGGCGCGCAGTCATTGAGCGGGCCGGGATCGGCGGCGGGTCATGAACGACTGACCCCCTGCCAATCCTGAGCGGCACCCGTTTGCCATATCTTGCGTAACGGGGGCAAAGCCAATCGCAGTTTCGATCCTGAGGGACAGGTGTGCCTCGCAAGCCTCGCGATTAAGGGTGCAGCTTTGGTCCGCATCCGTCTCGCCGAAGCATAGGCAGGACATTCGCGCCCCGTTCTTGTTGCACACTGAAAAAAGCGTTGAGGCGGCGCTTTGCCCATGATCTGCTAAATTTGGCAGAGAGGCGGGAACCATGGTGAGCAAGATCAAGGTCCTTGCAAGAAGCCTAAGATCCGCAGTCGATTGCCTAATATCAGCTGAAGGCTGGGTGAAGGGCAGCGTCGTCGCGGTTGTCGCCGGCTTGGTCGGTTTTATCAATGATCTTGCGCAGCCCTGGAAGGATGTGCTTGGTAGTGTTTTCCCCTGGCTGCTAAGCCTAAGTGTTATTGCATTTGTTGTCTGGTGGATCAATCATAGAGATTGGCAATCATCGCCCAAGTCAACCTTCTGGCGTCGCCTAATTTTAAGATCCGCACTCTATGGGTCGATTTGTACTCTGGTTATCGGGCCGCTCATGGGTCTGACAAATTCAGCCGAAGATAATCGGGGGGCGCTGGCTAGCACCGTTCCAGGTGCTGCAGACCTGCAGACCTACCTCCTCGAGCGCTTAGATCGATTTGATCGAGCCTTCGCCATATTGACGGACAACGCCGAACGACAAACGGAAGCAGTCGAGGCTGTTCAGGCGTCCATGGACCTGTCACTGGCAATATCAATCGTCGACCGAGCTCGTGCTGCTCGCGACGGATCCGAGCAGGGCCAGGGAGAAGCGCTACGTTCTCTCATGGCAAGGGGACACAGCTTCGCCGGAGCGGACTTCAGCGGCGTATCTCTTAACGGTGCCCATCTCGATAGCATCAATTTTTCTGGTTCAAGGCTTCACTTCCTCAGTCTGAAGTCTGCGTCGCTTGTAAACGCTAATTTTTCGAAATCCGGCCTGCGCTTCGCCGACGTATCTGGTGCAGATTTTTCGAAGGCAGATATTTCGGAAGCGTTTGCACCGTTCTTGATCGCATCAGTCTTAGATGGCCGGCCAACCATTTTTCGTGGCGCGAACCTGAGTGGCGCAAATTTTTTCGCAGCCGATCTTCGTGGCGCTGATTTCCGTGGAGCTGACCTTTCTGGGGCAGCGTTTCCCTTTGCTGATCTTCGCAATGCTGATCTGAGAGGCGCGAACCTCACTGGCGCTCATTTTCCTGGCGCCTTGCTAAACGGTGCACTTTTGGAGAGCGCCATTTTCGATCAAACGAACATGGCCGCCGTCATACTGCGTGCGACAAGTATAACTGCGTCGCAGCATCGTGGCACCTGCCATCACGTAGTCCGGCATCGTACCTATCTCCGAATCGAGCTCGTAGAACGGTGGCCGAGCAGTAGGTTTTCCTCCGGCTATGAATATGACGATATTGCTGCATATTCACAGTTTCCCGACTTCCCGGAACTGCAAAAGCCATCCTTGCCCATCTGCACGAGTGATCCCAATTCGGCAGTCGGATTTCGAGCAGATAGTGCGACAGAACAGCGCATGACCCTCGAGCGAGCCTACCTCGAAAAAGCAGGGCGCGAGTCGGCAGTGAGGATGCGCTTGAGGGAATTTTCTATACGGGTGGGGGCGGCACATCTAGCAGGTCCGCTTTTCGCCCTTCAATAAGGTAACGCACGCCCGGTAAAGCTAATTTACAAACGTCTTAAGCCATATTCATTGCGTTGGCTGCCAAACCGCCACTTGCGGGGCACCCTCCTCACACCAGCGTCGCCGCTACCTTCACCGCGCTCTGCTCCGCCAGGATTTCCCGAATCGCCTGGCGCAGCAGGCGCACGTCGCGGATGCGGCTGAAGCCGGGGCGGTGGAACAGCGCCACGTCGCGCGCCATGCTGCCGTCGCCGATGCGGCGATAGGCCACCATGTCGTCCAGCAGCGCGCCGACCTGCACGGCAAGCTGCGGCATGAAGGAAACACCGACGCCGGCGGCGACCATCTGGCGCAGCGTCTCCAGGCTCGCCGCCTGCAATTCGGGGCGATCCTCCTGCAAACGGGTCGGGCAATAGGCGAGCGCGTGGTCGCGCAGGCAGTGGCCCTCGCTCAGCAGGATCAGCTCCGGCACCGGGATATCCTCCCGGCTCACCTGCTCGACCCGCGCCAGGGGATGGTCGCGCGGCACCACCAGCACGAATTCCTCCCGGAACAGCTTCAGCTCCGTCAGGTCGGGGCCGGGCAGGGGGGAGGCGGCGAGCACGGCGTCCAGTTCGCCTTCCTCCACCTGGCGGGAAAGCTGCCGCGTCAGTCCCTCCGACAGCAGCAGGCGCAGCTTGGGGAAGCGCGCCCGCAGCGGCTTCAGCAGGAAGGGCACGAGGTAGGGGCCGAGGGTCGAGATCACGCCGAGCCGAAAGGTGCCCTCCAGCGGCGCGGCGCCGGCGGCCGCGATCTCGAACATCCGCCGCGCCTCCGCCACCACCAGCCTCGCCTGCGCCACCAGCTCCGCCCCGCGCGGCGTCACCAGCACGCCGCGCGGCGCCCGCTCGAAGCACTCGACCTGGAGCAGCTCCTCGATCTTGCGGATCTGGGCGGACAGCGTGGGCTGGCTGACGGCGCAGGCCTGCGCGGCGCGGCCGAAGCTCAGATGCTCGCCGACCGCGAGCAGGTATTCCAGGTCACGCAGCGACAGGCCGGCGAGGGTCATGGCGAGCATCCTGCCGCAACGATGCGGACCTGCACCAGATACGCTGGCTGGCCGTGCAGGTCGAGCCGGATTGACCCCCCAGGACACCGCGCCTACGCCTTGCGAGGAGGAGACGCGGGTGGAACACACAAGGCCTCAGAGCGCGAAGCGGCGACGCGACTTCGACCCGGCGGCGCGCGGCGCGCTGGACGGTGTGCGGGTGGTGGACCTGTCCCGCCTCGTCGCCGGCAACATGTTGACCAAAGTGCTGGCCGACCACGGGGCGGAGGTGCTGAAGGTGGAACCGCCGGCCGGTGACAGCCTGCGCGCCTGGAAGGTCGGCGGCATCGAGACCGCCTGGAAGACCTGGTGCCGCAACAAGCGCAGCCTGTGCCTGGATCTGCGTCGCGCCGAGGCCATCGCCGTGGTCAAGCACCTGGCCGCCACCGCCGCCATCTTCGTCGAAAGCTTCCGCCCCGGCGTGCTGGAGGAGATGGGGCTGGGGCCGGAGGTGCTGCTGGACCTGAACCCGAGGCTGGTGATCGTCCGCGTCTCCGGCTGGGGCCAGACCGGCCCGTTCCGCCACAAGCCCGGCTTCGGCACGCTGGTCGAGGGCTATGCCGGCTTCGCCGCGCTGAACGGCTTCGCCGACCGCGAGCCGGTGCTGCCGCCGATGTTCATGGCGGACGCCTATGCCGGCCTCTACGGCGCCTCCGCTGCCATGATCGCGCTGCACCACGCCACGGCGACGGGCGAGGGGCAGGTGGTGGATTTGTCGCTGTTCGAGCCGATCTTCGCGGTGCTGGAGCCGCAGATGGCCAACTGGCGCGTCAGCGGCCAGGTGAAGCCGCGCACCGGCAGCCGCAGCACCAACACCGCGCCGCGCAACGCCTACCGCACCCGCGACGGCGGCTGGCTCAGCCTGTCCACCAGCACCCAGGCGGTGTTCGTGCGCCTGATGCACAGCATCGGCCGGCCGGAACTGGTGGACGACCCGCGCTTTCGCTCCAACCCCGATCGGTTGGCCAATATCGAGGTGATCGACGGCATCATCCGTGACGCGCTCGCGCAGATGGACCGCGACGAGGCGCTGGCGAAATTCGACCGGGACGGCGTCACCATCGGCCCGATCATGGACGTCTCCGACCTCGACGCAGATGACTATGTGGCGGCGCGGGAGGCGCTGGTGGAAGTGCCGGATGCGGAGATGCCCGGCGGCTGGCTGCCCATGCATGGCGAGGTGCCGCGCCTGTCCGCCACCCCCGGCATCTTGCGGAATGCGGCGCCGAAGCTGGGCGCCGACAACGACACGATCCTCGCGCCCCTGCTGGGTGCTGCCGAACTGGCCCGGCTGCGCGAAGCGGCCGTCGTGCTGCACGGAGACCCGAAGCCATGACCCGCGCCTGGCGTTCCATGCTGTATGTTCCCGCGAACGTCCCGCGCTTCGTCGCCAAGGCGCCGGGCGCGGGTGCGGATGCGGTGATCCTGGACCTGGAGGACAGCGTCCCCGCCGACCGCAAGGCCGAAGCCCGCGCTGCGCTGGCCGAGGCGGTGCCGCTGGCGGCCTCCGGCGGCAGCGCCGTGCTGGTCCGCGTCAACCGCCCGCTGCGCCTCGCTTTGCCGGATATTGAAGCCGCCATCGAGGCCGGTGCCGAGGGCATCCTGCTGACCAAGGTGCTCGGCCCCGACCACGTCGTGCTCGCCGCCGAACTCCTGGCTGAGGCGCCCCGCCGCATGGTCATCGTCCCGGTGGTGGAGACCGCGGCGGCATTGCTGCGGATCGAGGCGATCGCCCGCGCCCACCCCCTGGTCGCCGGCCTGCTGGTGGGTGCGGAGGACCTCGCCGCCGAGTGCGGCGCGCAGCCGGATGACGAGCTGATCGTGCTGGCCAAGCGCCAGATGGTGATCGCCGCGGTTGCCGCCGGCGTGGCCCCGCTCGGTACCCTCGGCACGGTGGCGGATTTTCGCGATGCGGACCGCATCCGCGACCTGGTGGCCCGCTCCCGTCGCTCCGGGCTGGTCGGCGCCACCTGCATCCACCCGTCGCTGGTGCCGATCCTGAACGCCGGCTTTGCGCCCTCCGAGGCCGAGGTCGCGCTCGCCCGCCGCCAGGTCGCCGCCGCGGAGGCCGCCGCCGCGGAAGGCCGAGGCTCCTTCACCGTGGACGGCATGATGGTGGACGAGCCGGTGCTGATCCGCGCCCGCAGGACGCTGGCCCTGGCTGGCGCCCAGGCCGGGTAAGGCTGGACGCGGGGCAGCCATGCGGCGGATCGGACGGGAATCCGTGCGCCGCCGGGCATAGTGAGGTAAGCAGCGCCTCATAATGCCCTTTCCCGATCTCCCCGAACGTCTCGCCCAGGCCCTTGCCGAGCGCGGCTACGCCGAACCCACCCCCGTCCAGGCCGCCGTGCTGGACCCCGCGACCGCGGGCCGCGACCTGCTGGTCTCCGCCCAGACCGGTTCCGGCAAGACCGTCGCCTTCGGGCTGGCGATCGCCGAGCAGGTGCTGGAAGGCGGCCGCAGCCAGAAGCCGCTGGCCCTGGTCATCGCGCCGACCCGCGAACTTGCGATGCAGGTGCGGGAGGAGTTGGCGTGGCTGTATTCCGGAACCGCCGTGCGGGTCATCGCCTGCGTCGGCGGCACCGATGTGCGGGCCGACCGCCGTGCCCTGGGCATGGGCGCCGAGATCGTCGTCGGCACCCCGGGCCGCCTGCGCGACCACCTGGAACGGACCAACATGGACCTGTCCCAGCTTCGCGCCGCGGTGCTGGATGAGGCCGACGAGATGCTCGACATGGGCTTCCGGGACGATCTGGAAGCCATCCTGGAAGGCGCGCCGGAAACCCGCCGTACGTTGATGTTCTCGGCGACGGTGCCGCGCGAGATCGTGGCCCTCGCCGCCTCCTACCAGCGCGGCGCGCTGCGCATCGCCGCGACCGCCGAGGGTGAGCGCCATGGCGACATCGCCTACCGCGCCATGCTGGTCGGCCCGCGCGAGGCCGAGGCCGCCGTGGTCAACGCGCTGCGCTGGTACGAATCCGGTGGCGCTCTGGTGTTCTGCAATACCCGCGAGCAGGTGAACCGCCTGCATGGCAGCCTGGTGGAACGCGGTTTTTCGGCGGTCGCCCTCTCCGGAGAACTGACCCAGGCCGAGCGTAACCGCGCCCTCCAATCGCTGCGCGACCGCCGCGCCCGTGTCTGCGTCGCGACCGACGTGGCGGCGCGCGGCATCGACCTGCCGGATCTCGGCCTGGTGATCCACGCCGAACTGCCGCGCGACAAGGAAACCCTTCAGCACCGCTCCGGCCGCACCGGGCGGGCCGGGCGCAAGGGCGTTGCCGTGCTGCTGGTGGCCCCCGCCCGCCGCCGCCTGGCGGAACGCCTGCTGTCCAACGCCCGCATCCAGGCTGAATGGTCCAACCCGCCGAGCGCTGAGGATGTCCGCGCCAAGGACCGGGAACGGCTTGCCATCCAGGCCCGCACCGCCGTCGATGCGGTGGCGGAGGAGGACGACCTGGACCTCGCCCGTGCCCTGCTGGCCGAGAAGTCGCCGGAACAGGTGGCGGCCGCGCTGTTCCAGGCCCTGCGATCCTCCCTGCCGGCCCCGGAGGAACTGTCCTCCCTGCCGCCGCCGGCGCCGCGCGCACCGCGCGAAGGGGGCGGGGAGGGGGTATGGTTCCGCCTGTCCATCGGCCGGCACGACCAGGCCGACCCGCGCTGGATCCTGCCCTTCATCTGCCGCCGCGGCGACCTGACGCGGCGCGATGTCGGCCGGATCGAGGTGATGGACCGCGAAACCCGGGTGGAGATCGCCCCCTGGGCCGCCGCGCGCTTCGCCGCCTCGGCGCAGACCGTGACGAACGACGAGGACGACCGCATCCGCATCGAGCCGATGGCGCACGCCCCGGCCCCCAACCGCGCCCCGCCGCGCGAGGCGCCGCGGGTGCCGCGCGAATACCGCGGTCCGCCGCGTGCCGATCGTGGTCCGCCGCCGCACGCCCATCGCGGCCCGCCCCGCAGCGGCCCGCGTCCCGCCGCCGCGGCCGGTGGACCCAAGCGCGGGCCGCAGCGTTAGCGGCTACTCCGCCGCCGCGAACTGCGCGTCGTGCAGGCGGCGGTAGACGCCCTCCGCCGCCAGCAGGTCGCGGTGGCTGCCCTGTTCCGCGATGCCCTGTTCCGTCACCACCACGATGCGGTCCGCATCGCGGATGGTGGCGAGCCGGTGCGCGATGACCAGCGTGGTGCGGCCGCGCGCCAGTTCCGCCAGCGCCTGCTGGATCGCCCGCTCCGTCTCGGTGTCCAGCGCACTCGTCGCTTCGTCCAGTATCAGGATGGGCGGGTTCATCAGGAAGATGCGGGCGATCGCCAGCCGCTGCTTCTGCCCGCCGGAGAGCTTCACGCCGCGCTCCCCGATCAGCGTGTCCAGCCCCTCCGGCATCTCCGCGATCAGCGCGTCCAGCCGGGCGCGGCGGGCGGCATCCAGGATATCCGCGTCGCTGGCACCGAGCCGACCATAGGCGATGTTCTGCCGGATGCTGCCGGCGAACAGGAACACATCCTGCTGCACCAGCCCGATCTGCCCGCGCAGGGAGGCCAGGGTCATGCGGCGGATGTCGATGCCGTCGACGGTGATGCGCCCGGCCTCCACATCGTAGAAGCGCGGCAGCAGGGAACAGATGGTGGTCTTGCCGGCCCCCGATGGCCCGACCAGCGCGATGGTCTGCCCCGGCTCCACCGCCAGGTCCACGCCGCGCAGCACCGGTCGGCCGGGGGTGTAGCCGAAGGTCACGCTCTCGAACCGCACGGCGCCCCGTAGCGCGGGCGCCGGGGTGGCGTCCGGCGCATCGGCGATGTCCGGCTGCGTCGCCAGCAGGTCGAGAAAACTGCGGAAGCCGGCGATGCCCTTGGGGTAGGTCTCGATGACCGCGTTGATCTTCTCGAGCGGCCGGTAGAACACGCCGACCAGCAGCAGGAAGGCCACGAAATCTCCGATGGACAGGCGCCCGGCGACGATGAAGCCGGCCCCCGCCAGCATCACGACAAGCTGCACCAGCCGCATGCCGAGGTAGTTCAGCGTGATGCTGACGGCCATGATCCGGTAGGCGTCCAGCTTGGTGCGCTGGTATTTCTGGTTGTCGTCGGCGAACAGCTTCCGCTCATGCGCCTCGTTGGCGAAGGCCTTGACCACGCGGATGCCGCCGATGGCTTCCTCGATGCGAGCATTGAAGGCGCCGACGCGGCCGAACTGCGCCTGCCAGTTCAACGTCATCCGCCCGCCGTAATGCGCCACCACCCAGCCCACCAGCGGCACGATCGCCGCCGTCATCAGGGCAAGCTCCGGGCTGACCAGGATCATCAGCGCGAAGGCGCCGACGAAAGTCAGCACCGCGACCAGCAGATCCTCCGGCCCATGATGCGCGACCTCCCCGATGTCCTCGAGGTTCTTGGTGACGCGGCCGACCAGGTGGCCGGTCTTCTGGTTGTCGTAGAAGCGGAAGGACAGGCGCATCAGGTGGTCGAAGGCGCGGCGGCGCAGCTCCGTCTCGATGGCGATGCCGAGGACGTGGCCCCAATAGGTGATGATCGCCATCAGCGCCGCGTTCAGCAGGTACACCGCCAGCAGGGCGATGACCGCGAAGCCGATCAGCCGCATGTCCTGCTGCGGCAGCAGATGGTCGATGAAGCCGCGCACCGCCATCGGAAAGCCGAGTTCCAGCACCCCCGACAGCGCGGCGCATCCGAAGGAAATCAGCGCCAGGCGCAGATGCGGGCGGTACAGGCGGATGAACTGGCGGAGCATGGTCGGCCGATACACCACCCGCTGCTGCGCCAGCAATCATCCGTGCGTTACGGCTGTGTCAGGCCCGTCGCACGTTGATCGGCAGCGTCATCCCCTTCTGCGGCGTGGACAGGTTCTTCCGCCAGGCGCTGTCGATGAAGTACTGCCCGAGCGGGATGAAGGGCACGTCCTGCCAGACCTGCGCCTGGATGCGGCGGGCGATGCCCTTCTGCTGGTCGAGCGAGCTGGCATCCAGCCATTCGTCGCGCATCGCCTCCAACTCGGGGCTGGTCGGCCAGCCGAACCAGGCCTGGCGACCATTGGCCCGCAGCAGCGGATGCACGCCGGGGTTTGCCAGGTCCACGCCGCCGAACAGCACCACCAGCGCGTTCCAACCGCCCTGCGTCGGCGGTTCCATCCGACCGCGGCGTTGCAGCACCGTGCCCCAGTCGCTGGTGGCGCTCTCGGCGGCCAGGCCGGACCGCTTCAGCGCATCGGTCAGCACCGTCGTCATGGTGTTGTTGTTCACCACATCAGTCGGATGCAGCACCGTCACCGGCTGGTTGGCGTAGCCCGCCGCCCGCAGCGCCGCGCGCGCCGCATCGAAGCTGCGCGGGCCGGTCAGGGCGCCGATGCCCTCGTCATTGGCCAGGGCGGAGGAGGTCGGGAAGGCGCCGATGCCGTCCTGCCACAGCGCCCGGTCCGTCCCCATGATGGAGGCCATGAAGTCCGCCTGGTTGATCGAATGCAGCAGCGCCCGCCGCACCCCCGGATTGTCGAAGGGCGGGTGCAGGTGGTTCATGCGCAGCGAGGCCATCAGGCCGCCGGCATCGATGCGCTCCACCGTGATGTCGCGGTGGCGTTGCAGGATCGGCCGCAGGTCGGGCGCCACCTGCTCATACCAGTCGACCTCCCCGGCCTGGAGCGCGGCGGCCGCGGTGCCGGCGTCGCTCATCACGCGGAACTCGACCCGTTCGAAATGCGCGTGCTTGGCGCCGCCGAGCAGGTTGGGCGGGTTCGGGTTCGGCACGTACTCCGCGAACTTCCGGTACACCACCCGGGCGCCGGAAAGCCGCTCCTCCGCCACGAAGCGGTAGGGCCCGCTGCCCACGACTTCCGTGAAGGGGCGCGTCGGGTCCACCGTGGCGAAGCGTTCCGGGAAAATGAAGCAGGGGTAGGAGGACGGCTTGCCCAGCGCGTCGATCATTGGCCCAAAGCGCTGCTTCAGGCGGATCTCGAAGCGCCGGTCGTCCAGCGTCGTCATCGATTCGGTGCGCGCGCGCAGCGTCTGGCCCAGCGTGTCGCGCGCCGACCAGCGCGCGATGGAGGCGATGGCATCTTGTGCCCGCACCGGCTCACCGTCGTGGAACCGGATGCCGGCGCGCAGCGTGAAGACCCAGCGCAGGCCGTCGTCCTCCACCACATGCCCCTCCGCCAGCTGCGGATGCATGGTGAAGTCGCTGCCCGGCCCGTACAGCGTGTCCCAGCACATATGGCCGTGGTTGCGGACGCCGTAGCTGGTGGTGTTCAGCGGATCGAGCGTCGTCACATCCGCCTGCGGGATGAAGCGCAGCGTGTGCGCCGCCTCGCCCTGCGCCAAAGCGGGCGCGGCGGGCAGCGCGAGGCCGGCGGCAAGGCCAGTCAGCAGGGTACGGCGATGCATGGCGATCTCCGGCTCGGGTCGGTTGTGCCGCGCAGCATGCCGTCCCGCGCCGCCGCCGCGCAATGGCGCAGCCGGATCTTGAAGCCGCCGCGCCGCACGGCCAAATGCGCCTCCAGGTCCGGGCCCCTCTGGCGCGCCGCGCGATGTCGGACCTCCCTTGCGGCCCCGGCCGCGATCCGGAGGTTTCCTCGATGCACGACCTGATCGCCTTCCTCGTCTCCCTGTTCCTGCTCAACCCGTTGCAGGCCGAGATGCAGTCCCGCCTGGCGGAGGCCAGCGCCCCACCCGCCGTGATGGCCGGCGTCGCCGCCTGCGCCGTCAGCGCCGGCCCGGCCCTGGTGCAGCGCGCGATGGCCGAGCCGATGTGGGCCATCTCCACCGCCTTCCAAAGCTGGATCGGCACGGTGGAGCCGCAGGCGGTGCTGGGACAGGCCGCGCCGGATTGCGTGCCCGCGATGGCGGCCGCGCGCCCCTATCTGCTGCGAAGCTGAGCAGAACGGCCCCGGCCGCCGCGCAAAGCTGCCGCGCCGCCGGTTGCAAGCCGGCCGGGACGACGCGCATGATCGCCCCGCAGACAAACGGGGAGGCCCTCGATGGCCAACATCATTTCACGTCGCGGCGTCCTGCTGCTCGGCGGCGCCGCGCTCGCCACGCCCTTCATCCGCACCGCCCAGGCGCAGCAGACCCTGGAATGGGTCGCGGGGTCCGTCGGCGGCGGCTGGTACACGATGGCGGCCGGGCTTTCCTCCCTGATCGCGGAGGAGAACCCGGGCATCCGCATCCGCGTCGTCCCCGGTGGCGGCCTCGCAAATTCCACCCGCGTCAACAACGGCCAGTCGCCGCTCGGCTGGGGCATCGATGCCTTCACCGCCGCCGCGGCGCGCGGCGAGGAGCCCTACACGACCAAGCATGAGAAGCTGCGCTCGCTTGGCACCGGCTACAGCCCGACCGAGCACAACCTGGTCCGCGCCGTGGGCACGGGGCCGGCGGGAATGCGGGAGATCCTGACCCAGCGCGGCCTCAAGATCGCCTGCCCGCAGCGGTCCTCGACCGATGAGATGACCCTGCAGCGCATCCTGCGCTTCCTCGGCTCCAGCCCGGACAAGATCCGCGCTGACGGCGGCCGCTACCTGAACGGCAGCTACGCCGACATCGCCGCCGCCTATGCCGACGGCCAGGTGGACTACCTGTATTGCGCGCTGGCAAAGCCAGCCGCGATCCTGACCGAAATCGGCCAGGGCCGCCGCGCCTCGCAACTCGTCGGCTTCCCTGACGACGTCCGCAAGCACCTGGCTGACACCTACGCCTATGCCGAGGGCAGACTGCCCGCCGGCACCTATCCGCAGCTGCAATCCGCCGACCTGATGGTGACGACGATGGACAGCGTCATCCTGGCGAACGAGTCGGTGCCGGACGACGCCGCCTATGGCATCACCAAGACCCTGATCAAGAACCGCGGCACGCGGCTGACGCAGATCCACGCCAGCATGGGCGCCTTCGACCCGGCCGTCGCCTGGAAGTACAGCGGCGTGCCGCTGCACCCCGGCGCCGCGCGGGCTTTCCGCGAAGCCGGCGTGATGCCGGCCTGAGCGTAGACCCGGCCGGCGCGGCAGGATGCGGGACCTCGTCGGCCCACTGAAGTGGGTCTGTTGGGCGTGGGCGGCGGCCGCGGCGGCCGTCCACCTCTATTTCGGCGGCACGGGCTTTCCCGAGCCGATCCAGATGCGCGGCTTCCACCTGCTGGTCTTCACGCCGCTGTTGTTCCTGCTGTACCCGGCGTTGAGGACCCGTTCGCCGAAGCGCCGGCCCTCGGTGCTGGACTGGGTCTGGGCGGTGGCGTCCGGCATTCCGCATGCCTGGGTGATGTGGAACTGGATGGCGGTCGCCGACCGCATGGAATACGTCGACCCCTTCACGCCCACCATGATGGCGCTCGGCATCCTCGCCATCGTCACGCTGCTGGAGGCGATACGGCGCGCGGTCGAACCCGGCCTCGCCCTCATGGTCGCCATCTCGCTGGCCTACATGCAGTGGGGCTGGCTGGTGCCGGGGATGCTCAACGCGCGGCCCTTCACGCCGGCCGAGATCGTCGAGGCCTCCTGGCTGGTGCCCACCGCCGGCGGCGTCTACGGGCCGCTGACCGGCATCGTCGCCACCATCATCGCCGTCTTCATCCTGTTCGGCAGCTTCATGCAGGGCAGCGGCACCGGGCGGCTGTTCTCCAACTTCGGCACTGCCGTCGCCGGGCGCTATTCCGGCGGGCCCGCCAAGGTCGCCGTGGTGACCTCCGGCCTGTTCGGCACGATGAGCGGCTCCTCCGTCTCCAACGTCATCACCACCGGGTCGATGACCATCCCGCTGATGATCCGCGTCGGCTACCGCCCGGCGGTTGCCGGCGGAATCGAGAGTGCCGCGAGCGTCGGCGGTGCGCTGATGCCGCCGGTGATGGGCGCGGCGGCCTTCGTCATGGCCGAGATCACCAACATCCCCTACGGCAACATCCTGGTCGCCGCCGCGGCCGGCGCGGTCCTGTACTACTTCGCCATCCTGTCCGCCGTGCATTTCGAGGCGAAGAAGCTCGGCCTCGCCCCGGTCCCGATCGCCGAGATCCCGGCGTGGCGGGAGGTGCTGGCGGATGCGCACCTGGTCATCCCGATCGGCGTGCTGGTCTGGCTGATGACGGAACGCTGGTCCGGCAATTTCGCCGCCTTCTGCGCCACGCTCTCGATGGTCGCCGTCGCCTTCCTGCGCCGGCGCAGCCGCATGACGCCGATGCAGGTGGTGGAAAGCCTGGCGCGCGCCGGCCTGACCATGGCGCCGCTGGCCGTCACCATCGCCGGAGCCGGCATCGTCGTCTCCGCGCTGACCGCCACCGGCATGGTCGTGGCCTTCGGCGGCATCATCAAGGAGTTGGCCGGCGGCAATCTGGCGCTGCTGCTGGTATTCCTGGCGATCACCGTGCTGGTGCTCGGCATGGGCATCCCGACGACACCGAGCTACATCATCGCCGCCGCCATCGGCGTGCCGCAGGTGCTGGAACTCGGTGCGTACCTCAACGTCGACATGCTGCAGGCGCACATGTTCGTCTTCTATTTCGCGGTGCTGGCGGATACCACGCCGCCGGTTGCCGCGGCGGCCTTCGCGGCGGCCGCGATCGCGAAATCCAGCCCCTCCATGACCGCGCTACACTCCTCCCGCTTCGCCATCGCCGGCTTCGCGGTCGGCTTCGCCTTCATCTACGACCCCGGCATCATGATGCGCGGCGGGCTGGTGCAGATCATGCTGTCCATCTCCATCATGGCCGGCGCGCTGGTGCTGTTCACCTCGGCCTATGCGGGGTTCCTGCTGGCGCCGATGGGGACCATGCTGCGCCTGCTGCTCGGCGCGCTCGGGCTCGCGGTCGCCTTCCTGCACGCGATCCCGGACAGCGCCAGGCTGCTGCTGGCGGTCGGCGCGCTGGGCGCCGTCGCGGCATGGCAAATGGTGGCGGCTCGAACCGCGCGCCGCATATCGGGAGAGAAAGCATGATGGGTAAATCGCTCGCCGCCTTCGGCCTGGCGCTGGGCCTGGCGCTGCCCGCAGTGGCGCAGACCATGGCACAACCCGGCCCGACGCTCACGGCGGTGCGCGCCAAGGGCTCGGTCGACTGCGGCGCGCATCCTGGCGCGCCCGGCTTCGGCGTGATGGACAGCCGCGGCATCTACACCGGCCTTGATGGCGACACCTGCCGCGCGATTGCCGCCGCCGTGTTCGGCGACGCCGCCCGCGCCCGCTTCGTCGTCGTCACCTCCGCGGCCCGCCTGCCGGCGCTGCAATCCGGCCAGATCGACGTGCTGCCGCGCACCACCACCTGGACCCAGTCGCGCGATACCGCGAACGGCCTGAACTTCACCGCGGTGAACTTCTACGATGGCCAGGGCTTCCTGCTGCGCACCAGCCTCGGCGTTACCCGCGCGGCGCAGCTCGGCGGCGCCACCTTCTGCGTGACGTCGGGCACGACCAACGAGCTGAACCTGGCGGACTGGGCGCGCAGCAACAACCTGGCGATCCGACCGGTGGTGTTCGAGCAGAATGACGAGACCCGCATCGCCTACCAGTCCGGCCGCTGCGACGTGTTCACCACCGATGCCTCGCAGCTCGCCGGCATCCGCTCCGCCCTGCAGAACCCGTCGGAGCATGTGGTGCTGCCCGACATCATCTCGAAGGAACCCCTGGCCGTCGCGGTGCGGCATGGCGACGACCAGTGGTTCGACATCGTCCGCTGGACCGTGTTTGCCCTGATCGAGGCGGAGGAGCTTGGCGTCACCCAGGCCAATGTGGACCAGATGCTGGCCAGCCCGCGCCCGGAGATCCGCCGCCTGCTCGGCGTTTCCGGCGACCATGGCCCGTTCATCGGGCTAGACCGCCGCTGGGCCTACAACGCCATCAAGGCGGTCGGCAACTACGGCGAGATCTTTGAGCGTCACCTCGGCCGCAACACGCCGGTGGGCCTGTCCCGCGGCATCAACGACCTGTGGACCCGCGGCGGCCTGATGTACGCGCCGCCAATCCGCTGATCGTGAAGCCTTCTGCCCCTCAAGGGGGAGAGGGTTGGGTGCCGACGTCGTAGCGGGCGCAGAAATCCTCGGCGGAAAGACGGCGCATATCCGCCAACCTCTCCGCCAGCTTTTCCCGCGGCCAGTCCCACCAGGCGATCCGCAGCAGGCTCGCCTGCACTCCCGGTGTGAAGCGGTAGCGCAGCACCCGCGCCGGATTGCCGACCGCGACGGCGAAGGGCGGAATGTCCTTCGTCACCACCGCTCCGGCGCCGATCGCCGCACCGGTGCCGATGGTCACTCCCGGCAGCACGATCGCGCCATGCCCGATCCAGACATCGTGCCCGAGCGTGACATGGTGTTCGCGCCGCCAGTCGAAGAACCCGGCCTCGTCCTCGCCCAGGCCATAGGCGCTGGCCCGGTAGGTGAAGTGGCTCAGCGCCACGCGGTCCAGCGGATGGTTGCCCGGGTTGATCCGCGTGTGGCTCGCGATCGAACAGAATTTCCCCACAGTCGCGTAGATGATCTGGCTGTCGTTCACGACATAGGCGTAGTCGCCGAAGCTGGTCTCCGCGACGCTGCTGCGGGCGCCGACCTCCGTATAGCAGCCGAAGCTGCTGTCCCTGACGTTCGCCGTCGGGTGGATCAGCGGCGCCTCGCCAAGCTGCTTGCGGGCGCTGTCGGGATCTCGGGTCATGCGCGGATCAGCCTCAATCGCAGCTGCCGGCTGCCCCAGTCGATGAGGCCGACGGCGACCAGGATCATCAGCACGATGAACGCCGCCTCGTCCCAGTTGTTCAGCCGGATGCGGTCGGACAGCGCCAGGCCGATGCCACCGGCGCCGACCACGCCAAGGATGGTGGCGGAGCGCGTGTTGCTCTCGAAGGTGTAGAGCACCTGCGCCAGCATCACCGGCCCCGCCTGAGGCAGCAGGCCGTAGCGGATGGCGTGCAGCCGCGACCCGCCGGCCGCCCGCACACCCTCCACCTGCTGACGTTCCGCCGCTTCCAGTGACTCGGAGAACATCTTGGCCAGCAGCCCGATATCCGGCAGTGCCAGCGCCAGGATGCCGGCGAAGGGCCCCATGCCGACGGCCGAGACGAAGATCAGCGCCCAGACCAGGCTGTCCACCGCCCGCAGCCCGTCATAGGCGCGGCGGATGGTGAACCTGGCCAGGACATTGCCGATGATGTTGCCGGCGCCGAGGAAGCTCAGCGGCAGCGCCACCACCACCGCCAGCAGCGTGCCGAGGAAGGCCATCGCGACCGTTTCCGCCAGCGCGCCGAGCAGGTCGCGCAGCGCGCCGCCCGGGCTCGGCGGCCACATCAGCGCCAGCAGCCAGCCAAGCTTTTGCATCCCCTCCAGCAGCCGCGCCGGCGCGGCATCCACGCGCCACAGGCCGAACAGCAGCAGGAGGAAGCCGCCGCCGAAGATCAGGGCGGTCGAATGTCGTGCAAGGAAGGTCGGGGCCATCATGCCGCGCGCAGCGCCTCCGCGCCGATGATACGGTGCCGCAGCCGGCCGCAGAGCAGGTCGATCAGCGTCACCGTCAGCAGGATCAGGATCAGGATGGCGGAGATGTCGGGGTAGGAGAATTGCCGCACCGACAGGTACAGCTCCTCCCCGATCCCGCCGGCGCCGACGATGCCGAGCACGGACCCCTCCCGCACGTTGATCTCGAAGCGCATCAGGCCGAAGGACAGCAGGCCGGGCAGGGATTGCGGCAGCACGCCGTAGCGCATCGCCTGGCCCCAGCTTCCACCGGCGGCGCGGATCGCATCGACGCTGCGCAGATCGGCGTTCTCATGCACCTCGGCGAACAGCTTGCCGAGCGCGCCCATGGTGTGCAGCGCCACCGCCAGCACGCCGGCCAGCGGGCCGAGGCCGAAGGCGTAGACGAAGATCAGCGCGAAGACGAGCGTCGGCACGGTGCGCGCCAGCTCCAGCACGCGCCGCACCACCTCCACGGACCAGCGTGGCGCCAGCGTGGTCGCCGCCGGAAAGGACAGCAGCAGCGCCGCCGCGGCGCCCAGCACGGTGCCGGTGTAGCCGATCAGCACGGTGTCCAGCAGCAGGCCGACCCACAGGTCGAGCCCCCACATCCATTCCGCCAGGTCCGCCCGCAGCGTGGACAGGCTCAGCGCCGGCAGCGTGCGGCCGATGTAGTCCAGCGCCATAGGCAGCCCGGCCGCCAGCCGCGCCAGGCTGACCTCCCCCACCTGCGCCGCCACCGCGACGGCCAGCAGGAACACCGCGGTCCAGAGGGAGGAGAAGGCACGGCGGCGGCGCCTGGCGCTGGTCCAGGCCGCCTCCGCCGCAAGCCGCGCGGACGTCACGAGCCGCGCTGGCGACGGCGCTGGAGATTGTCCCCGACCACCGCGATGACATCGAGGTAGTCGGCATGCGTCGTCGGCACCAGGCCGGCGGCGCCGGAGGACGCGACGCGGAACGCCTCCGGGTCCCGCTCCGGCATGGCGAAGACCGCCTCCGCCCAGTCCCGCCGCAAATCCGCCGGCAGGTCGCCGCGCATCACCCAGGGCGAGTTCGGGATCTGCGGGCTGGTCCAGACGATGCGCGTGGTGCCGGGCTGGATCATGCCCTTCTCGATCATGCGCTGGATGTTGCCGCGTTCCTCGTTCGACCAGAAGGTGGCGGCGGCATCGTAGGTGCCGTTGAGCACCGCGATCACGCTCTGCTCGTGGCTGCCGGAAAAGCCGGTGCGGCTGAAATGCCGGGCCGGATCGAAGCCCGCCCGGCGCAGGAAATAGGACGGGAAGGCGAAGCCGGAGGCGGAGTTGGGATCGGCGAAGGCGAAGGACTTGCCGGCCAGATCCTCGATTCGGCGATGCGGGCTGTCGGCGCGGACGAAGACCACGCTGTGATAGCCCGTGGCCCCCGCCGCATCGCGGTCACGGGCATAGGGCACCACGCCGTCCCCCATCACCCGGTGTGCCAGCGCATAGGCCGCCGGCCCGAAGCGGGCGAATTCGATGTTGCCGCCGCGCAGCGCCTCCACCACCCCGGCGTAGTCCGTGGCGCGGAACACCCGAAGCGGCACGCCCAGGCTGCGCTGGATGTAGTCCTGGAACGGCTGCTGGCGCGCGATCGCGTCGCGCTCGTTCTCGGCCGAGGATACGCCGAGGCGCAGCTCGCGGATGCTGGCACGCCAGCCGGCCTGCGCCTGGGTTGGCCTCGCGACCAGGGGCGTTGCGAGGATCGCGGCAGTGGCGGCGAGCGTGGTGCGGCGACGGATCATGCGGCGTTTCCCGTTCGGATGGCGCCGTCTAGCGCGCCGGCTGTTGCAGTTGCTTGACACCGGCATGACCATGTCGGGACGACCTGCGATCCGCGCGCGCCTTTGGCAGATTGGTCCGGAGGATTGGCCAGCAGGATGGTCAAACAGCGCCTGATTGTTATGCTTCAAAACAATTCCTGCCCCACCCCGTTGCCAAGCCCGGCCGCCGCGGCACATACGGGCCAAGGACGAAGGAGACCCAAGGCGATGCGCACCCAGGTCGGCATCATCGGCGCAGGCCCCGCCGGGCTGCTGCTGTCCCACCTGCTGCACCTGGCCGGCATCGACAGCGTGGTGCTGGAAGCGCGGTCGCGCTCATACGTTGAGGAGCGCGTCCGCGCCGGCCTGCTGGAACAGGGCAGTGTCGACACGCTGACCGAGGCCGGCGTGGCGGACCGCCTGCACCGCCAGGGCCTGGCGCATCACGGCATCGAACTGCGCTTCGACGGCACTGGCCACCGGATCCCGCTGACCGACCTGACCGGCAAGGTCGTCACCATCTACGGGCAGCAGGAGGTGGTGAAGGACCTGATCGCGGCGCGGCTGGCCGCCGGCACGTGTTCCGGCAACCCGGCCATCCTGTTCGACGTCACGGATGTCGCGGTACACGATGTCACCTCCGACGCGCCGCGCATCAGCTTCACCCATGACGGCGTGGCGCAGGTGCTGGAGTGTGCCTTCATCGGCGGCTGCGACGGCTTCCACGGCATCTGCCGCGGCGCCATCCCGGCCGACATCATCCGCATCTACGACCGCATCTACCCCTTTGCCTGGCTCGGCATCCTGGCGCGCAGCAAGCCGGTGTCCGAGGAGTTGATCTACGCCCGCCACCAGGACGGTTTCGCACTGGCCACCATGCGGTCCGAGACCGTCACGCGCCTGTACCTGCAATGCGCGCCGGACGAGGATCTGGCGCTGTGGCCGGATGCGCGGATCTGGGCGGAACTGCACAAGCGCCTCGGCTGCGGTCCTGAACTCCAGGAAGGCCCGATTTTCCAGAAGGGCGTCACCGCCATGCGCAGCTATGTGGTGGAGCCGATGCGCCACGGCCGCCTGTTCCTGGCCGGCGATGCCGCCCACATCGTGCCCCCGACCGGTGCCAAGGGCATGAACCTCGCCATCGCCGACATCCGCGTGCTGGCCCGCGGCCTGGAGCGCTTCTTCGCGAAGGGCGACGCGACGCTGCTGGAGCAGTACTCGGAGATCTGCCTGCGCCGCATCTGGAAGGGCCAGCGCTTCTCCTGGTGGATGACCTCGATGCTGCACCGCTTCGACGGCGACGACCGCTTCGAGCATCGGGTGCAGGTGGCCGAACTCGACTACGTCTCCACCAGCCGGGCCGCCATGACGACGCTGGCCGAGAACTACGTGGGCCTGCCCTACGAGGTTTGAGCATTTCCAGGTCCGGCGCGTACGCCGGACGACCAGGAAACTGCGTCTAGGCGCCTAGCCGGACCGCAGCCGGATCGTCATTTCCAGCCGCGTGCCGCCGCTGTCGCTGTTCCAATGCACGGCGGAGCCGAGCTGGCGGCCGAAACTGTCGATCATCCGCATGCCGGTGCCGCTCGTCTTCCGCGGCAATGGCAGCCCCTGGCCGTTGTCCCACAGGCTGAGCTTGGCGCGCTGCACCGACTCCGCCTCCAGCTTCAGCCCGACCCGGCCCGGCCCGTTGCCGAAGGCGTGCTTCAGGCTGTTGGTGATGAACTCGTTGACCGCGAGGCCTAACGGCGCCGCCTGGTCGGGGGAGGCGATCAGCCCGTGCTGCACTTCCAGCACCAGCTGGATGCGTGCCGCGCCGCCCTCATGGAAGCCGAGCAGCCCGGCGCTGAGCTGCGCCAGGTATTCGCCGAGATCGATCTGGTCCACCTCGCCGGACAGATGCAGCTTGTCGTGCAGCAGGCGCAGCGCCTCCACCCGCCGCGCCACGCCGCGCATCGCCGCCCTGCTTTCCGGCGCGCGGAGCTGGCGCGATTGCAGGTCCAGCATTGCCACCATGACCTGCAGATTGTTCTTCACCCGATGCTGCAATTCCCGCAGCAGGCGCTCGTTGTCCTCTGCCTTGCGGCGCAGCTCCGCGCTGGCGCGCAGCCGGCCGACGGCGGAGGCCAGCATGTTGGCGTAGGTCTGCAGGAAGGAGATGTCGGGCGGCCCGAACGCCTCCCGCTGACGGCTGTCCACCTGCAGCACGCCATAGGGCGGCGTGCCGTCCACGCCCATGATGACGACGCAGACCGCCGACTGGCTGCCATGCTCGCGCACGAAGTCCGGGATCTCGAAGCGGTCCTCCCGGTTCAGGTCGGGCGAGACAACCGCCTGCCCGGTACGGAGCGCCAGCCCCTCCGGCCCATGCGCCATATCCGTGCGGACCCCGCCCACCACGCCGGGCTTCCAGCCGACACCTTCGCGCACCAGGAGGGTCAGCCCATCGGGCTGCAATTCCACCACCTTGGCGAGGTCGGTGCCAAGCGCCTCGCCCACCAGGCGGCAGGCTTCGTGAAGGATGTCGCCGAGATCATCGCAGCGCAGCGCGAACTCGCCGAACCGGGCGAGAGCCGCCTGCTGCGCCAGCAATTCCTGGGGGTCGGCCTGGGTGTTGGTGGACATGCGGGCCCAAAAGCCTGGATCGGCAAGCGGTTGCCTCTCCGGCCGCGTCAGGAATCCGTCATGAGGGCTTGGCGGATGTTCAGCCGCACATATGGAACCCGCCGCCGGGCAGCGGCACCAGGTCCAGGATTCCCAGAACTTCGAAGTCTTCGCCCAGCGGCCGCAGCACCAGCGTCGCGCCCTCCGGAAAGGCGCGCCCGCCGACCGACTCGCCGGCCACCATGATGGCGGGCGTCCGGTGGCCGACCAGGACGCGGTTGCCGCCGGGCGGGACGGGGGCGGAGAAAAGCCGCCTGTGCTCGGCCAGCACCCAGGCCAGGCGGCCGCCGGAATAGTCGTCCGCCAGAAGCCTGTTAGTCACCGCAACGTGTTCCGTACCGAAGGCGAGTTCGGCGGTATCCCGCGCCCGGAACACCGGGCCCGCCAGCACCGGCCGGCTGACGGGAATGCCCAATTCAGCCAGGGCAGGCCCGATCCGCGCCGCCTGCGCCCGGCCTACCGGCCCGATGTTGCGTTGCCCGGCGCGGTCGCCGATGCGGAAGCTGCGGTCGCAAGGCTCGCCGCGCGTGTCAGCATGGCGGAAGAACATCACCAGCCCGCCGCCGCGCAGCGCCTCGACCAGCGCCAAACCCTCGGGGCTGTCGACACGCCGCGGCACCAGGCGCTGCTGGGCGGCCGCCGGACCCGAGGCCACCAGCGCCGCCAGTAGGGCGCGTCGCTTAAAGGCCAAGGATCGCCTCCACCACCTCCTGCACCTCCAGCGCCTCCCGCAGCGTCGCCAAATCCTGCGGCTGCCCGCGCGTCAGGGCCGCCAGCTTGTCGAGCTGCCCGCGCAGCACCATCGGCCGCATCCGCTCATTCGGCAGCGCGTCGGGCGCCGGGCGGAAGGCGCCGTCCGCCTCCAGCCGTTCCGCCAGCGACCAGTCACGCAGGCGGATGCTGCCCGCCGCACCGTCCAGCCGCCATTCATTCGCCTCGTCGCGGTCGGTCCCGCCGACCCGGCCCTCCACCGTCACCGGCACGCCGCCCGCCAGCAGCCGCGCGCGCACCGCCGTCTCCGCGCCGTCGCCGGGCGGGAAGGTGGCGTCGCGTTCCAGCAATTGCAGCGGGCCGAGTTGCCGGCGCGTCAGGAACAGGAAGTGGGACAGCACCTCCCGCGTGAAGCCACCCTCCGCCCGCTTCGCAAGCCAGCCGGCCGCACCCTGCTGCCAGCCGCGCGGCCAAGTGGCGAATTCCGCGCGGATGCCCAGCGCGCGCGGCGCGCCGAGGCCCGCACGCCAGGCGCCTAGCTGCGCGACGGCCGGAGAGGACGCCATCGGGAAGTTCACCGCTGCCCGCGCCCCGCTGGCCTCCGCCGCCGCCACGAAGCTGCGCGCCGCAGCGAGGTCCGCCGCCAGTGGCTTTTCCAGGAAGGCGGCGCGCCCGGCGGCAAAGGCCGCGCCGGCGTGGTCCAGGTGAGAGCTGGGCGGGGAGGCGACGTACAGCGCCTCGCAGGCCGCGATCACCGCCGCCGGGCTGTCGAGCATCGGCAGTCCCGGCGCCACCTCCGCCAGCCGCGCGGCGGCGGCCGGGGAGGGGTCCCACACCGCGACCGGCCGGATCACCGCCTGGTCATGCGCCAGAGCCGCGCGCAGCAGGCGTTCCCCCATGATGCCGAAACCGACGATGCCGAGCGTGACCGCCATGCTGCGCTTCCCTGATTGCCGCAGGCGGTTTAGCCGGTGGCGCCGCGCCGTCCACCCCACAGTACCAGCAGCGACACCACCGCGAGCAACCCACAGCCCACCAGGAAGGGCAGCACCCAGCTTCCGGTGGCGGACACAGTCCAGGCGAAGGCGGCAGGCGCCGTCAGGTAGCCCAGGAAGCACAGCAGGATGGCGCCGGAAGATGCCTCCGCCACCCGGTCCGGCGGCGAAACGCGAGCAACCTCCGCCAGGAAGATCCCGTTCCAGCTTGCCGCGGTGAAGCCCGACGCCATGGCCAACAGCAGCCCGAGCCAGCCCGGCGCGCCCGGCCCGGCCAGCACCCAGGCGGCCGAAAGCGCCGCCGCCACCAGCCCGTGCACCGCCAGGCTGCGCGTCGCATCGCCCAGCCTGTCCGCCGCCCACCCCAGCACCAGCCGCCCGACGACGCCGGCCAGCTGCATCGCGGCGAACAGGCCGCCGGCCGCAGTCAGGCTGGCGCCATGTTCCTGCACAAGCCAGGTCACGGTGAAGCTGAACAGGCTGCCCTGCAACGCGGCGAAGGCGAAGGCCTGCAAGGTCAGCCGTGGCAGCACGGGATGCATCCGCAACGCCGCCAGCGGCGCGCCGAGCCGCTTCAGCGCGAAGGCCTCCCGCAGCGGCCGCGCGGGGTCACGCTCGGCATCCAGCGTGGCGCGCATCGGCTGGATCGCGACGGCGCAGGCGAGCGCCACGACGATGCCCACCAGCAGCGCTGCCTGCCAGCCATACAGCGCCGCAATGGGCGCTGCGATGAAGCCGGCCAGTGCGCCGCCCGCCGGGGCGCCGGCCTGCTTGACGGAGAAGATCAGCACCCGGTGCCGCGGCGGGGCGGTGGCCTGCAGGATGCGGCTGCCGGCCGGCCCGGTGGGGCCATAGCCCACGCCCATCAGCAGCGCCGCCAGCGGCAGCAGCCAGACCACTCCGCCGGCCGCCGCCGCCAAGGCCAGGCTGCCGAGCAGCGCACCCCCCTGCAGCATCCGCAACGGCCCGAAGCGCGCCACCAGCGGCGTGCCGAACAGCAGGAACAGGATCGCGCCCAGGGTATTCAGGCTGGAGAAATTGCCGATGCTCTCCGGCGGCAGACCGAGTTCCGCCGTCATCAGCGGCGCCACCACCGGCACCGCCTGGCTCAGGAAGGTGCCCACCGTCTGCATCAGCAGCGTGGCCGAAAGTGCCGCGACCCAGGGTCTCGGCATGGTCACCGGCCCGTGACGCGGAGCGTCAGTCAGCGCCGCAACCGGAGGTCCAGCCCCTTGGCTATCCAGCGCTGCTCGATGCCGTCCAGGTCCGTGATCCCCGAAGGCCGCGCCTTGGAGGGCTGGTCGCGCAGCCCCGGCGCGCGGTCGCGCAGCCAGATGCCGTAGAGCCGGCGCAACTCCACCAGCGGCAGCGCATGGTCATCGACGCGCAGCGAGAGGTCCGGAAAATCCTCCGTGGTGGTCAGCACCAGCGCCGCGGATTGGCGGCCGCGCCGGTCGCCGCCCGCCGCCTCCCCGGCATCCAGCGCCGCCAGCAGGCGTTCCGCCATCACAAGGTCCGGGTTCGCCACGAAGGCCGCATAGGTATCCGCCAGCACCGCCGGCCCGGCCAGCATGTTGCCGGCGAAGGAGACATGGGCGGAGGTTACGTCGCCGCACCACTCGACGCAGTTGCCACCCGTGTAGGCGGCGCTGCGCCCGTGCCGGTCCACCGCATGGACCTGCCGCAGGCCGCGCCCCTCGTCACCCGCCAGCGCCCCCTCGATGGCCGCCGCTGGCGAGAGGCCACGCGCCAAGCCGTCCAGCACCGCCGGCCCCAGGTACCGGTTGGTCATGGACTGCGTTGACACGGCGCCGACGCCGGACCGCACGAAGGGGCAGGAAGCGCCGACGGCGAAGGCGCAGGTGGTGACGGCCACCGCGAAGGCACCGGTTTCCGGGTCGTGGGCTACGATGGACCAGGTCATGGCAGGCTTTCCGATTCCCGAGGGCACCACACTAGATGGCCTTCCGCGGTTGCGCGCCAGTCCGCGCTGGGTCATTTTGCTTCCAATATCTCAAGGGAGGAACGAAACATGTCGTCCAAGCTGTTGCGTCGACACGTGCTGGTTGGTCTCGGCGCCCTCGCTGCCCCGGCGGTTTCCAGCGGCGCCGCGCGCGCGCAATCCCCATGGCCGGATCGCCCGATCCGCCTGATCGTGCCCTTCGGGGCCGGCGGCGCCATCGACACGCTGTCCCGCACCGTCGCCGCCAAGTTCCCCGAGGTCACTGGCGGCCAGACCCTGGTGGTGGAAAACCGCGCCGGGGCTGGCGGCACGATCGCCGGCGCCGTGGTGGCGCGGGAGAAGCCGGATGGCCTGACCCTGATGATGGCCGATGTCGGCGCCAATGCCATCGGCAAGGAGTTGATCCCGAGCCTGTCCTACGACCCGCCCACCGCCTTCACGCCCATCATCCACCTGGTCAACCTGCCCGCCGTCCTCATGGCGCATCCCAGTGTCACGGCGAAGGACATGCGGGAGGTGATCGCCCAGGCCAAGGCCCGGCCGGATGGCTTCACCTATTCCTCCGCCGGCAACGGCAATGGCAGCCACCTGTTCATGGCGCTGTTCCTGAAGGAGGCCGACATCAAGATGGTGCACGTGCCCTACCGCTCGGGCGCCGAGATGGTGACGGCGCTGATCCGCGGCGACGCGCAGTTTGGCTTCCCGACGGTCTCCTCCGGCATCGGCCAGATCCGCCAGGGCAATGCCCGTGCGCTCGGCATCGGCAATGCCAGTGGCACGCCGCTGCTGCCCGACGTGCCCGCTGTTTCCACCGTGCTGCCCGGCTTCGAGACCGCTGTGTGGCACGGTATCGTGGCGCCTGCCGGCATGGAGCCCGCCTTGGCGCAGCGGATCAACGAGGTGTTCGCCCGCATCGCCGCGATGCCGGACGTGAAGCAGCGCATCTTCGACACCCAGGCTGGTGCCGTGGTCGGCGGCAGCCCAGCCGATTTCGCGGCCCATATCGCCCGCGAGGTGGCGCGCTGGACGCCGATCATCCGCGAGGGCGGCATTGCCTCCGGCTGAGGCATGCCGCCGCCTGCTGGCGCCGGGGGCTCAGCCCTTGCGCGCCAGCAGCACGAAGGCCAGCGCGTGCTCCGGCCCTGCACGCCGGCCGAGCAGCCGCGATGCCTCGATGAATTCCGGGTCTTCCTCCAGCGCTGCCAGCCCCGGCGCGGCGCCCGGCAGCGCCCAGCCCGGGGACAGGAAGCACCCGTCGCTGCGAATCACGGCCAGCCCGGCGGCGCGCACCATGCCGGTCAGTTCCGCCACGTTGAAGCCGGCCTCCGGAATTGCCAGCCCGAGCCGGCGCTGTGCCCGCAGCGCCAGGCTGTCCCGGTTCGTCGCGCTGACCATCAGCCGCCCACCACGCGCCAGAACCCGTGAAATCTCCGCCAGCACGGCGGGCACATCGGCCAGCGTCTCCACCGTGTCGATCAGCAGCCCCGTGTCGAAGCTCGCCTCCTCGAAGGCCATCCGCGCCGCATCCATCCGGGTGAAGCCGAAGGCCCGCAGCCCGGCATGGCGCGCCTCCGCCGCCGCAATCGCGGCGGGCGAGATGTCGATGCCCGTCACCTGCGCGGCCTGCGGCAGCAGCGGCGCCAGCCGGCCGGCGCCGCAGCCGATATCCAGCACCGCCTCCCCCGTCGCCGGGCCGAGGTAGTCCACGATCAGTCGGTCCAGCTCCGCCTGGAACGCGTTCTCGCGCGCCACGCCTGGCCCGCCGCCGGGCAGCAGCCAGGGTCGCGGCGGCACGTCGCTGACGCGCGGGGGTGGCCGTGCCGTCCGAGGCGCCCGCGCCGGTGCCGCGACCAGGCGTGGGGTGGGGGGCGGCGCCACCGGCTCGGGCCGTGCCTCGGCCAGTTGCAGCACCGGCCCCGGCGCTGGCGGCAGCGCCCGGTAATTCACCTCGAAGGCGCGCACATGGTCGGTCTCGGTCAGGTCGGCGAGCCCAGAACCCTGCGCGAACACCACGAAGACGGCATTGGCGAAGACCGGTGCCGTCTGCACCACCAGCGCATCGAGGAAAGGGCGCGGCAGCCGGTCCAGCTCGCCCTTGTGGACCACGACCCAGGCGAAATCCGTCGGCGCCCGGCCGTCGACGGCATCGAAGCGCTCGGCGCGCGGAATCGCCCAGCGGAACGGGTCCGGCGCCACCACCCGGTCCGCGGGCGCCAGGCGGCCGCGCAGGAAGCGGGCGGTTTCCGCCCAGGCGGCGTCGTCATGCGGGAAGGACATGGAGGGTCGGGAGCCTGCCGTGATGCGCCGCCAGTGTTGCGGCGCATCAGGCTTCTATCAACCCGGGCAGTTGAGAAGGTCGGCCAACCTGGGGAAGCTGTCCGCCACGAAGTCCCAATCCTGCGCCGGCGCCAGGTCCTTGTCCTGCCCTGGGCCATGTTCGGTCGGCCTGGGGATGAAGGCGGTGCGGAACCCGGTCTTCCGCGCCGCCGCCAAGTCGCCGTTGTGCGCCGCCACCAGCATGCACTGCGCCGGTTCCAGCCCCAGCACCTCCGCCGTGCGCAGATAGGCGGCCGGGCTCGGCTTGAACGCCTGCGAAACCTCGGAGCCGAGGATCGCATCCCACGGCAGCCCGGCGCGCTTCGCCATGTTCAGCAGCAGCGCGATGTTGCCATTCGACAGCGGCGCGATGATGAAGCGGGCGCGCAGCCGGTGCAGCCCGGCCACGCTGTCCGGCCAGGGGTCGAGCCGGTGCCAGGCGCGATTCAGCGCATCCAGCTCCGCCCGGTCCAGGCGCGCCGGGTCGAGCCCGTGGTCGCGCAGCACCGCCTCCAGGTTTTCCCGGTGCAGCACGTCCAGCCGCACGAAGGGTCGCGCGCCGCTGCGCACCTGCTCCATCGCCGGCTGGTAGCGCCGGCGCCAGGCATCGGCGAAGCCCGCCGGGTCCACGCCCGGCAGGTGCTTCGCCAGGAACGGCGCCGCCTCCCGCGCCACGCCGCTGCGCCAGTCGACGACGGTGCCGAAGACGTCGAACAGCAGGGCCTTGATATCGCTCATTCGGCCGCCTTCGCCGGCAGGTTGCCCGCCGCCTCCGCCCATTTCCGGTCGAACTCCCACACGTCGGGGAAGCCCATCAGCTCGCACATGCGGGCGAAGCTGTAGGCGTCGTTGACGCCCATGTTGTTCGAATGCCCATCCGCCTTGAGCTGCCCATAGGCCTTGGTCAGCGCCGCGGCCACGGTCAGGAAGCCCACGGCCGGGTAGATCGCAATGCGGTAGCCCATGGCATGCAGCCGGTCCGCCGGCACGATCGGCGTGCGGCCGCCCTCGACCATGTTGGCGAAGAGCGGCTTCTTGATCTGCTTGCCGACCTCGGCCATCTCGGCCTCGCTTTCCGGGCTCTCGATGAAGATCACGTCGGCGCCGGCCTCCGCGAACATCTTGCCGCGCCGGATCGCTTCCTCCAGCCCCAGCGAAGTGCGCGAATCGGTGCGGGCGATGATGAGGAAATCCTCGCTGCGCCGCGTTTCCGCCGCGACGCGGATCTTCAGCGCCATCTCCTCCGCCGGGATCACCTTGCGACCCGGCGTGTGGCCGCACTTCTTGGGGACCTCCTGGTCCTCCATCTGGATCGCGGTGACGCCGGCATCCTCGTAGCCGCGCACGGTGTGGCGCACGTTCAGCAGCCCGCCATAGCCGGTATCCGCATCCGCGATCACCGGTGTCGTGCAGCCGCGCGCGATGGTGCCCATGCGGGACACCATGTCCGTATAGGTCGCGATGCCCGCATCCGGCAGCCCGAGATGCGAGGCCGTGACGCCGAACCCGGTCGCGTACAGCGCCTTGAACCCCATGCCGTCCGCCACCTTGGCGGAGATCATGTCGAACACCCCCGGGGCGAGGATAAATTCATCGGCGGCGAGCGCCTGCCGCAGGCTGGGATGTGCCATTTCGCAAAGATCCTTCAGGCATCGATGAGGAGGAAAGGCACCCCGGCGCGTTCGCCGATGGCGCGGATCTGCGCCTCCAGCGCCGCCGGGATGGGAATGCCGCCGGCCAGGCGTGCCGCGTGTTCGGCGCGCTCCGGGTCGCCCGGCACCAGCACCGGCTGCGCCGGGTCGGCGGCCGGCGTCGCGCGCAGCACGTCCACGGCCTGGTCGAGGTCCTGTTCGAAATCTCCCTCCGGCCGGAAGGCGGCGGGGTTCAGCGCCAGCATGAAGTGGCCAATATCGTCCGGGTCCTCCGGCCGCTGCGTCTTCACCCGGATCGGGGAGAAGGAGGCACCGGACAGCGTGGCGCCCAGGATATGCGCCATCAGCGCCAGGCCGTAGCCCTTGTGGCTCGCCATGTCCGGCGTGCCGCCCACCGGCGAAAGCCCGCCCTCGGCGCGCTCGAACACCTGCGCCACGGCGGCCGCGCCTTCGGTCACCGGCCGGCCCGCGCCATCCACCACCCAGCCCTCCGGGATCGGCTTGTTGCGCATGGCGCGCGACCGCACCTTGTTCGCCGCCGTTGTCGTCGTCGCCATGTCCAGCAACACCGGCGGGTGCCGCTGGCCGGGGGCGGCGAAGGCGATGGGGTTGGTGCCGAGCACGGGCATGGCGCCATGCGTCGGCACCATCGCCATGGTCCGCGTGCCGCTGGTCACCAACCCGACGCAGCCTTCCCGCGCCGCCAGCTTCACATACCAGCCCGCCGCGCCGAAATGGTGGCTGTTGCGCACCGCCACAGCACCCACCCCATGCTGCTTCGCACGCTTGATCGCCATGCGCATGGCGAAGGCCGCCGCCGGATGGCCGAGGCCCGCGCCGCCATCGACCAGCGCCACCGCGCCGCCATCGCGTTCGATGCGCGGGCGCGCGTTGAGCTTGACCTGCCCCGCCCGGCGCATCGCTTCGTAGCTCGCCAGCATGCCGATGCCGTGGCTGTCGACGCCCGAGAGGTCGGTGTCCACCATCACCTCGGCGGTTTCCGTCGCCAGGTCCCCCGGCATGCCCCAGGCTTTAAGGATCGCCAGGATCTGCGCCCGTACGCTGTCCGCCGTCGCCCGCATGGTCTGCTGCTTCCCCCGAGCCCATTTGCGCAAGGGGTGGACCGGGCGCGGCGCGGCGTCAATCGGGCTGGACGCAGCCTCTTCGCATGAACCCGCAATGACCGCCGCGTCACGCAATCCTTGAATCCGCCGGCCCGACCCTGCCACCATTGCGCGAGGAGGGCCGGGCTGTTGCCCGCGCCACCGGGAGGAACAACACCATGACCATCGCCATCATCCTGCACCGCAAGGGCACGACGGTGATTTCGGTCGGCGCCAGTGACGACGTCGGCAGCGTGGCGCGCGTGCTTGCGGAAAATCGCATCGGTGCCGCGCTGGTCCGCGATTCCGCGGGCGACGTGCTCGGTATCGTCAGCGAACGCGACATCGTGCGCGTCGTCGGCGAACACGGCGCCGCCGCCGTCACCATGCCGGTGGCGGAGTTGATGACCCGCGCGCTGCACACCGTCACGCCACGCACCCGCATTCCCGAGGCGCTGGCCTTGATGACCGACCGCCGCGTGCGTCACTTGCCGGTGATGGCGGAGGATGGCAGCCTCGCCGGGATGGTCTCGATCGGCGACCTGGTGAAGGCACGGATCGAGGAAGCGGTGCACGAGGCCGAGGAATTGCGGCACTACGTCGAAAGCGCGGGGTGATCCAGATGCGGCGTGTCCTGTTGGCGAGTGTCTTCTGCCTTGGGTCGCTGGGGGCAGGGGCACAGAACCTGACCGTGGCGACCGCCGCGCCGCCCACCTCCGTCGATCCGCATTTCTACAACGCCGCGCCGAACTTCGCCCTCTCGATGCATATCTTCGACCGCCTGGTGGAACGCGACGCGGAGGTGAAGACCTACCCCGGCCTCGCCGCGTCCTGGGAGGCGGTGGCGCCCACCATCTGGGAGTTCAGGCTGCGCCCCGGCGTCACCTGGCATGACGGCCAGCCCTTCACAGCGGAGGATGTGGCGTTTTCCGCCGCCCGCCCGCCACTGGTTCCGAACTCGCCGGCCAGCTTCAGCCCCTTCGTCCGTGCCATCCAGCGCACCGAAATCGTCGATGCGATGACCGTGCGCTTCCACACCGCTGCACCGCATCCTCTGCTGCCGGTGGAACTCGGCTCCATCGCCATCGTCGCCAAGCATGCGGTGGAGGGCCGCGGGACGGAGGATTTCAATTCCGGCCGCGCTGCCATCGGCACCGGCCCCTTCCGCATCACCGCCTCCACCCCCGGCGACCGCTTCGAACTGACGCGCAATCCCGCCTGGTTCGGCGACCGCCTGCCATGGGAACGGGTGACCTACCGCATCATCGCCAACGACGCCGCGCGCGTCTCCGCCCTGCTCGCGGGTGACGTCGACCTGATCGACCAGGTGCCGTCCAGCGACCTCGCCCGCCTGAAGCGGGATTCACGCGTGAGCGTGGCGGAGGTGCAGGGCCTGCGCCTGATCTTCATCGCCTTCGACCGGTCCCGCCGCGGCGCCCCGCCGCAGGTGACGGACAATGACGGAAGGCCGCTGGAGGCGAACCCCTTCGACGATGTCCGCGTCCGCCGCGCGCTGAACATCTCGGTCAACCGCGACGCGCTGGTGGAGCGGGTGATGGAGGGTGCCGCCGCCCCCGCCGGCCAGTGGATGCCCGCCGGCACCACCACCCATGCGCCGGAGGTGCCGGTGCCCGACTTCGACCCGGAGGGCGCGCGCCGCCTGCTGGCGGAGGCCGGCTTCCCGCAGGGCTTCCGGATGACCCTGTACACGCCGAACGACCGCTACCCGAACGATGCCCGCACCGCGCAGGCGGTGGCGCAGATGTGGACCCGGATCGGCGTGCGCACCGCGGTGGAGGCGCAGCCCTGGTCCGCCTATTCAGCCCGGTCCGCCCGCCAGGAATACCCGATTCGCTTGGCCGGCTGGGGCAGCAGCACCGGGGAGGCGGGCAGCTTCCTGATCAGCGTGCTCGGCACCTTCAACCGCGCGGCGCAGCGCGGCGCCGCCAATGCGGCGCGCTATTCCAACCCGGAACTTGACGCGCTGACCGACCGCGCGGCGACGCTGCTGCAACTGGAAGACCGTGCCGCCGTGCTGCGCCAGGCAATTCGCTTGGCAACCGATGACGTCGCGATGGTGCCGCTGTTCAACATCTCCAACAGCTGGGCGACCCGCCGCGGGCTGGTGCATGAGCCGCGGATGGATGAGCGCACCGTTGCGATGGGCACGCGACCGGCGAGGTAAGGGGTTGCCGCGAGCGGCACGGTGAGGGGTTGCCGCGAGCGGCACGGTGAGGGCTTGCCGTGGCTGGGCTTTGGAGGCGATGCTGAACCACGGAGATCAACATCCGGGGGACAGCTTCACCATGATCAATCGCCGCCACCTCCTTGCCGCCACCGGCGCCGCCCTTGCCATGCCCGCGCTGACGCGAGGCGCCGCGGCGCAGACGCGCTGGCAGATGGCCACGCCCTATGCCGACGGCAATTTCCACACCCGCAACATCCGCCAGATGCTGACCGACATCGAGGCCGCGACCAGCGGCCGCCTCGGCATCCAGCTGCACTCCAACGGCGCGCTGCTGCCGATGCCGCAGATCAAGCGCGGCGTGCAGACCGGCCAAGTGCAGGCCGGCGAGATCCTGCTGACCGCCTATTCGAACGAGGACGTGTTCTTCGACGCGGACGCGATCCCGCAACTCGTCACCAATTTCGCGCAGGCCAAGAAGCTGGCCGATCTGCAGAAGCCGTATATCGAGACGCGGCTCGCCCGCCAGGGCCTCAGCCTGCTGTACATGGTGCCGTGGCCGCCGGCGGGCCTGTATGCGCAGAACCCGATCCCGACGCTGGAAGGCCTGCGCGGCCTGCGCTTCCGCACCTTCAGCCCGGCGACCAACCGCTTCGCCGCCCTGGTCGGCGCGCAGCCCACCCTGGTGCAGTCGGCCGAACTCGCGCAGGCCTTCGCCACCGGCGTGGTGCAGGCGCAGATCACCTCCGCCGCCACCGGCGTCGACACCGCCGCCTGGGACTACGCAAAGGTGTTCACCCCGCTCGGCTTCTCGATGACCAAGAACGCCGTGCTTGTGTCCCGCCGCGCGCTGGAAGCGCTGTCTGCCGCCGACCAGGCCGCGGTCCGCGCCGCCGCCGCGACCGCCGAGACGCGCGGCTATGAACTGAGCGCGGAGGCGCAGCGCAGCACGGAGGCGACGCTCGGCCAGCGCGGCATGCAGATCGTCCCGCCGACCGAGGATTTCCTCGCCGGCCTGCGCCGCGTCAGCGCGACGATGACGGATGAGTGGGTGGCCCGCGCCGGGGCCGACGGCGCCAAGCTGATCGCGGACTACAAGGCCTGACTCTAGGCCCTCTCCCCCTGCGGGGGAGAGGGTACACTGCGTGCCTTGCCCGGGAGGAAGCCAACGATGCCCATCACCCGCCGCGCCGCGCTTGCCGGCGCCTGCATGCTGCCCGGCCTGCGCCCCGCCTTCGCCCAGGCCGCCCGCTGGCAGGCTGCGACCGGCTTCGCCGAGGGCAACTACCACACGCGCAATCTGCGCAGCTTCATCGATGCGGTCGCGGCCGAGACCCAGGGTGCCGTTCAGGTGCAACTGCACGCCAATGGCAGCCTGATGCCGCAGCCGCAGATCAAGCGGGGCGTGCAGACCGGCCAAGCGCAGATCGGCGAAATCCTGCTCGCCGCCTACGGCAACGAGGATCCGTTCTTCGAGGCCGATGCCGTGCCCGGACTGGTCCGCAACCTGGAGGACGCCCGCCGCCTGGCCAATGTGCAGGCGCCCTTCATCGAGGCGCGGCTGGCCCGGCAGGGCCTGATGCTGCTTTACTTGGCGCCCTGGCCGCAGGTCGCGATCACCGCCAACCAGAACCTGACAGATCCGGCGCAGCTTCGCGGCCTGCGCATCCGCAGCTACTCGCCCATCTCGTCACGCCTCGCGAGCCTGCTCGGCGCGCAGCCGACTCTGATCGTGGCGCCGGAAGTGCCGCAGGCCTTTGCCGCCGGCCTGATCCAGGCGCAGCTCACGACGGCGCCGGTCGCGGCGGACACCGCGGTGTGGGACTATTCCCGCTTCTTCATCAAGGCTGCCATCGCCACCTCGAAGAACGCCGTCTTCGTCAACCGCCGCGCCTTCGAGAGCCTGCCGGAGGCGCAACGCAACGCCGTTCTCGCCGCCGCCACCGCAGCCGGCGAACGCGGCTGGCGCCTGGCGGCGGAGGCGGAAGCCGAGGCCGAGGCCCGCATGGCGGCACGCGGCGTGCAGGTGGTGGAGGCACCCGCCGTGGTGGTGGAGGCGATCCGCGCCGCCGGCCATACCATGATCGAGGACTGGGCCACCCGCGCCGGGGCGGACGGACGGCGGATGCTGGATCAATATCGCGCAGCGCAGGGCTGAGTCCGCCCGCGCCTTGGGCAATCCTGCGCCTGTCGCCCGTCACGGCGGCCCGAAGCTGCTTTCGCCCGGGCGCGTCGCGCGCTTTCATGCCTGTTATCCAGAAGGGGCCGCGCCGCCATGACCCATCCTGCTGTTTCCTCCGACCGCCGGGCCCGATCCTGATGCGGCGTGGCCTGGACCTGCTGTATCTCGCCGGCGGCATTGCCGGAGCGTTGTCGCTGTTCGCGATCTTCGGCCTGATCGCCTCGCAGGTCATCGGCCGTCAGTTCGGCGCGAACCTGGAGGGTGTGGACGACCTGACCGCCTTCGCCGTCGCGGGCTCCGCCCTGCTGCCGCTGGCCTATGCGTTCCGCCACGGCGCGCATATCCGGGTCGACCTCATCATCGGCCACCTGAAGGGCCGGGCTCGCTTCGTGATGGAATCGGTGGCGCTGGCTCTCAGCGCCGGGCTTGCCCTGTTCCTCGGCTGGTCGGTCGCCGATCTCGCCTATGATTCTTGGCAGTTCGAGGACGTCGCCCAAGGTACCGTCCCCTGGCTGCTCTGGGTACCGCAGGGTGCCTGCGCCCTCGGCTGCGTGCTGTTTGCGGTGGCGCTGCTGGACGACCTGGTGGTCCACCTCGCCGGCGGTACGCCCTCCTATCGCCGCGCCGCCGAACTTTCCGCCGTTGAACGCGCAGCCGGGGAAATCTGAACATGGATCTCGCGCAGACGGAGGCCGGGCTGCTGCTGCTCGGCGTGCTGTTCCTCATCCTGGGCCTTGGCGTCTGGATCGGCCTCGGCCTGTTGATGACCGGCCTGGTCGGCGTGGTGGCGATGCCCATGCTGATGTCCGGCATGGCCAGCTTCCCGGCCGACAAGGTGCTGGGCAGCGCGGTCTGGGGATCGCTCGCAAGCTGGACCCTGGCGGCGCTGCCGCTGTTCATCTGGATGGGGGAGATCCTGTTCCGCACCCGCCTGTCGGATGACATGTTCCGTGGCCTGGCCCCCTGGGTGCAGTGGCTGCCGGGGCGGCTGATGCATGTGAACGTGATCGGCTGCGGCATCTTCGCCGCGGTGTCCGGCTCCTCCGCCGCCACCTCCGCCACCATCGGCAAGATGTCGCTGCCGGCGCTGACCAAGCGCGGCTACCACGTGCCGATGGCCGTCGGTTCGCTCGCCGGCGCCGGCACGCTCGGCCTGCTGATCCCGCCCTCGATCGTGATGATCGTCTATGGCGTGGCGGCGGAGGTTTCGATCGTCCGGCTTTTCATCGCGGGACTGGTGCCCGGGCTGCTGCTGATGCTGCTGTTCAGCGGCTACATCGCCATCTGGTCGCTGCTGAACCCGAAGCTGGTGCCGCCGGCCGACCCGCCGATGCCGTTCCGCGAAAAGCTGCGCGTCAGCGGCCAGTTGATCCCGGTGCTGCTGCTGATCGGCTTCGTCATGGGCAGCATCTACTTCGGATGGGCGACGGCAACCGAGGCCGCGGCCTTCGGCGTCGCCGGAGCGCTGGCCCTGTCCGCCTTCGGCGGTACGCTCACCCGGTCCTCCTTCGTCGCCAGCTTGATGGGCGCCGTGCGCCTGGCCTGCATGATCAACCTGATCCTGGCGGGCGCCGCCTTCCTGACCAAGGCGATGGCCTATTCCGGAATCCCGGCCGCGATGGCCACCTGGGTCGGCAGCCAGGGCTTCAGCCCGTTCATGATCATCGCCGTGCTGACGCTGATCTACCTGGTGCTCGGGTGCTTCATCGACGGCATCAGCATGATCGTGCTGACCGCGAGTGTCGTGCTGCCGATCATCGCGCAAACCGGCTTCGACCTGATCTGGTTCGGCATCTTCGTGGTGTTGGTGGTGGAGATGGCGCAGATCACGCCGCCGGTCGGCTTCAACCTGTTCGTGCTGCAGGGGCTGACAGGGCGGCCGATGATGACGGTGGCCCGTAACACCCTGCCGTTCTTCTTCCTGCTGGTTGCGGCGGTGGCGCTGGTAACGCTGTTCCCGAGCCTCGTCACCTTCCTGCCCAACACGATGATGGGAAGCTGATCCGGACGTGAAAAAGGCCGGGGGTTGCCCCCCGGCCCGATACGCCGTGCGCTGGGATCAGCGGCGCGGCATGCCCGTCGCGCCGCCGCCCGAACCGCCCGTGCCGCCGGTGCCCGGATCGGCATCCGTCGCCCGGCCGCTCCGCTCCAGCGGGCCACCGGCCGCGCTGGGCGAGGCGGACACGCCCGGGCCGCGCGGCATGCCGGTGGAGCCACCACCGGAGCCACCCGTGCCGCCGGTTCCCGGATCGGCGCCCGTCGCCGCGCCACGCCGCTCCTGGTCGGTCGTCGGCGTCGTGCCGCCGTAGTTCGGGCTCTGCGGCGAGCGGATATTGCCACCCGAGCCGCCCGTACCGCCGGTGCCCGGATCGGCGTCCGTCGCGACGCCACTACGGTCCGGGCTGGTCGACATCTGGCTGGTCTGCGTCCCGCCGACCATGCCGCCGCCCATATAGGCGCCGTTGCGGTTGGAGGCGCCGCGCATGCTCTGCCCGCCGCTGACGTTCAGCGCGGCCAGGGTCGCCTGGTCGAGGCGGCCGGTCGCCGTCAGGTTGTTGGATTGCTGGAACTCGCGCACCGCACGGCTTGTCCGCGGGCCCATCACGCCGTCTGCCTGGCCCACATCGTAGCCGCGGGAATTCAGCGCGCTCTGTGCCTGGCGGGTCGTGCTGGCGCCGTAGGACGCGCCGCTGCGGCCTTCGCGCAGGCCCGGGACCCGGGTCTCAGGATCGTTCCAGACCGGCCGGCCCAGGTTCACGTCGCTCGGGCTGGTGGTGGCACCGGTCACGGCGCCGACGCCGCCGCCGATCGCAGCCCCGGCGAGCACGCCAGGAGGTCCACCCAGGGCGCCGATGCCCGCGCCCGTCGCCGCACCAGCCGCCGCGCCACCTGTTGTGCGCTCCTGCGGATCAGTCCCGCAGGCCGCAACCATCAGGCCGAGGGCGGCAGCGCTCAGCAGTCTTGTCTTGGCATTCATGGCTTCGCTCCTTCCGTTGCTGCCGTCCAGGTCGATCAGCCTCGCGACGATCCGACCAGGGTGGCTCATGGAGGGGCAACGCTTCGAGGGCTGAAATGGTTGCGACGGAGGGAGCGTGCCGCCTTCACGAGGCGTCGCTGTCGCTGCCGCTCCGCGCCCGGGTGACCAGCCCCAACACCGCCGCGATGACGGCGGCGACCACCGCCACGCCAATCAGGGCCAGCGAGATTCCAAGCTGCAGCACTCGCGCGACAAGCGCCAGCGCCGTCAGCGCCACGGCGATTCCAACCACCCATTTCAGCATCGTCTGGCCATCTCCGGCTGCGTATCACAAGGCAGCGCACCGAGGCGGCCAGCGTTCCGTTCAGTTCACCCGGCTCAGTTCACCCGGCCGAGCATCCCGCGCAGGATCACCTGCGCCTGGATCTCCGCCGCCCCCTCGAAGATCGACAGGATGCGCGCGTCGCACAGCACGCGGCTGATCGGGTACTCGACCGCATAGCCGTTGCCGCCATGGATCTGCAGCGCGCAATCCGCATTGGACCAGGCGACGCGCGCCGCCAGCAGCTTCGCCATGCCGGCCTCGATGTCGCAGCGACGGTCGGCATCCTTCTGTCGCGCCGCGAAATAGGTGAGCTGCCGCGCCATCATCGTCTCCGCCACCATCCAGGCAAGCTTGCCCGAGACGCGCGGAAAATGCTGGATCGCCTTGCCGAACTGCTTGCGGTCCCGCGCATAATTCGCGCCGAGCTCGATCGCGTTGCGGGCAACGCCGAGCGCCCGCGCGGCGGTCTGGATGCGGGCGCTCTCGAAGGTTTCCATCAACTGCTTGAAGCCGCGCCCCTCGACGCCGCCGAGAAGGTTGGCGACCGGAACCTCGAAGCCGTCGAAGGTGATTTCGTATTCCTTCATGCCGCGATAGCCGAGCACCTCGATCTCGGTGCCCGCCATGCCGGCGGCGGGGAAGGGGTTGTCGTCCGTGCCGCGCGGCTTCTCCGCGAGCAGCATCGAAAGCCCCTGGTAGCCGGGCGCGCCGGATTCCGTGCGCACGAGCAGCGTCATCAGGTCGGACCGCGCGCCATGTGTGATCCAGGTCTTCGCGCCATACACCTTATAGGTGTCGCCGTCCCGCACCGCGCGGGTGCGCAGGCTGCCGAGGTCCGAGCCGGTGTCCGGTTCGGTGAACACCGCCGTCGGCAGGATTTCGCCGGAGGCGATGCCGGGCAGGAACTTCGCCTGTTGTTCGGGCGTGCCGCCAAGCCGGATCAGCTCCGCCGCGATTTCCGACCGCGTGCCGAGCGAGCCGCAGCCGATATAGGCCCCCGACAACGCTTCCGACACCAGGCACATCGCCACCTTGCCGAGGCCAAGCCCGCCATGCGCTTCCGGCACGGTCAGGCCGAACACGCCCATCTCGGCGAGCTTCTGCACGACGGGCATTGGGATCAGCTCGTCCTTGCGGTGCCAGTCCTGCGCGAAGGGGGCGATCTCGGCGGCGGCGAAGCGCAGGAACTCCGCCTGCGTCGCCTCCAGCATCTCATCCTCCAGATGGTCGGCGCCAAGCCGGCCCTCGCTGGCCTCCGCCGCCAGCAGCGTGCGCGCGGCCTCCAGCGCCGGCAGGTCGGACAGCGCCGCGATGGCGGGTTCGGCGGCGAAGCGCGCGACCGCGGCCGCTGGCACGCCCATGTCGGAAGGCCGCACCATTTCCGCCTGGCTCATCGGGATGCCGCCGGCCAGCTGCGCCATGTATTCCGCGAAGCCGAGCCGGAGAATGCCCTGCTCCAGCGGGCCGAAGCGCCCGGCCTGGTCCAGCCGCTGCGCCCAGCGCAACGTCTCCCGCAGCGCGGCGACATAAGTGGCCTGCCAGGCGAGGCCATGGCCGGCGAGCTGGTGCCGCTCCAGCAGCGGCGCGTCGACCTTGCCGGCGGGGGCAAGTAGCGTGGCGATGGCGCGGCGGGTTTCCTCATGCAGCCGCTCCGCGGCGGCCAGCGCCGCGCCGGCATGGCCGAACAGGTCGCGCGCGGTGCCGGTGGTGGCGACGATCTGGTCCATGTCAGTGTCCTCCGGGGCCGGCGACGGTGCCGGCATCATGCAGCTTGCCGATGGCAGAGGTGGTGAGACCGAGCACCTCCGCCAGCACCCGATCGGTATCTTCGCCCAGACGCGGGGCCGGCGCCGCCGGCGCATTTTCCGAGATGCCCAGCGGCACGCGCGGCGCCAGGATGCGCCCGACTCCGGCCTGCTCGATCTCCGAAAACATCGGATTGGCCGTGGAGCAGCGCGCATCCTCCCGCACCAGCTGGGCGAAATCCTGGTAGGGGCCCCACAGCACGCCGGTGCCGGCGAAGGCCGCCCCGATCTCGGCCAGCGTGTGCCGGGCGAACCACGGCGCCAGCACGGCATTGATGGCGTGCCGCGCCTCGAACCGCCCGCCCTCGTCGTTGAGGTCCACGTCGAGCATCGGCCCGATCATCGCGATCTTCCCGGCCAGGCCCGTGGCTTTGCCGACCGCCGCCCATTGCCGGTTGGAGATGGCGCAGACCATCACCCGGCGGCCATCCTTCGTTGGGAAATCCCGGCCCCAGGCGCCGTACAGATCGTTGCCCATCGCCGGCCGCACCGCATCGTTCACCTGCACATCGGCGACGTAGCCGAGCGTCGCGACGGAGGCGAGCATTACGTCGGACAGGGCCAGCGTCACCTCCCGCCCCTTGCCGTCCCGCCGCCGCGCGCGTTCCGCCGCCAGCAGGCCGGTCGACAGATAAAGCCCCGCGGCGATGTCCCATGCCGGCAGCACGTGGTTCACGGGTTCTCCGCCGGTGCCCGTCGCCATCGGGAAGCCGCTGGCGCAGTTCACGGTATAATCCACGGCGCCGGAGCCATCATGGTTGCCGGTCAGCCGCAGCATGATGAGGTCGGCACGGTCTTTCGACAGCGCCTCATGGCTCATCCAGCCGCTGGCCGGCAGGTTCGTCAGCAGGATGCCGGCATTCTCGCCTTCCGCGCAGATCAGCGCGCGGGCGATCTCGCGCCCCTCCGGCTTGTGCAGCGCCAGCGCGACGCTGCGCTTAGACTTGTTCAGGCCGGTCCAGTAGAGGCTGGTGCCGGACGGCGCGAGGGGCCAACGGCGGTAGTCGATGTTGCCGCCGATCGGGTCGATGCGGATCACCTCCGCCCCCATCTGCGCCAGCGTCATGCCGCCGATCGGCGCCGCGATGAAGGCCGAGACTTCGACCACGCGCAGGTCGCTCAGAATGCCGGTCATGCGAGTCTCCCAGTGTTCTGCGGGTTTAGAACCGCAGCAGCAGCCGGGTAAACACCGCCTCCTCCGCAAGCTGGCGCACATTGGCGCCTTCGGGGGTGCGCGTGATGCGGTGCAGCGCCTCCAGCTCCAGCTGCGCGGCCTCCGTCAGTTGCAGGCGGAGGCCGCCGCCGACCGAGGCCAGGCGCCTTGCCTCGCCCCCCGCGTCGCGCGCCCGGCCCTCGTCGCGGAACAGGTAGAATTGGCTGCCTAGCCCGCCGAGCGCCCCGGCCAGTTGCAGCTCCAGCGTCCCGGCCAGCGCCCGGTCCCCAGCGATCTGCCCGGCATGGAAGCCGCGCCCGAGCCGGTTGCCGCCGAGGTAGAACTTCTCCGCCGGCGGCAGAACATCGTGGCTCCACTGCACCGCCCCCGCGACGTGGGCGGACAGCATCCAGCCCGGCAGCGGCAGCAGCAGCGGCTGGGTTCGCGACGCCTCCGCCACCACCCGCGTGAAGCCGAAGTCGCTGCCGAGCCGGGCGCTGGTGCCGTGGCGGCCGTCGCTGGCGCCGAACGCTTCCAGCCCGCGGCTTAGCCGCAGCGTGAGGGTGCTGACGGCCGCTGCCGGGGCCCAGTCCAGCAATGCATCCCGCGCCTCACCCTCCAGCCCCAGGCGCAGCGCCCGCACGGCATCGCGGCTGGTCCGCTCGCGCGGCGCGTCCGGGGCCTGGCGCAGGCGCACCAGGCTTTCGAAGGCATCGAACTGCGCCGTCAGCGTCAGGTTGCGCGGCCGCGAGCGGACCAGCGGATGCGCCAGCGCCACCCCCGCCACCCGCGTCTCCCCGGCATAGCCCAGCGCCGCCAGCACCCCGCCCGGCGCCGCCCGCCCGGCGCCACTGAAGCCGCGCAGCCGCAGGCCGGAGCCGCCCAGGAACATCTCGGCGCCAGCCTGGCCGAAGCTCTGGCCATGGCCATCGGTCTGGAACAGTGCGAGTTGCCCGCTTTCGCCGCGCGACCCCAGCGCGTTGAACTGCCCCACCAGCAGCCCCTGCCAGGCGCCCGTGGAGGCATGACCGCGATTATCCAGCGTGGCGAAGCCGGAAGCCGCGCGCCGCGCCAGCCGCACCACCAGTTGCAGCGCGCCGGGAACACCCTCCGCCGGCCGCAGCAATCCGCTGGCCTCGATGCCCGGGATGTCGCCGGCCAGCAGCAGCGCGCGTTCCAGCGCCGCGTGGGGCAGGGGGCGCTGGCCGACCAGGGGTTCCAAGAAGCGCCGCGCCTGCCGCTCCGCCGGACCGATGCCGCCTTCGATGGCCAAGCCGGCGATGAAGCCCTCCGTCACCGCCAGCACCAGGTCGGCACCACCCGAGACGTTTGCGGTCAGTCCGGCTGCGACGGCGACATAGGCGAAGCCGGCGGCGCGGTAGGCGGACAGCACGGCCAGCCGCGCCGCCTCGATCTCCGCCAGCGTGGCGATGCGGTGCTCAAGCCCTGCAAATCCCGGCCGCAGCACCGGCGCATCCAGCGCCGTGTTGCCGGCCAGCCGCACCGCGCCCAACCGCACGCCGCGCTGCGCCCCTGGCCCGGTGGTCGCGCTCGGTTCCGGCGGCAGCAGCGCCGGGCCGAGCGCCGGGGCAGGGGCCGGCGCGACGCGTTCAATCAATCCTGGCTGCGGCGGCGGCGTGCCCTGGGCGAGACCCGTGACCGGCAGCGCAAGCGCCAGCCCGAAAACCCCGCGAAATCCCCGCGCCTTCACCGGCACCCCACAATCCAGGCGGGATCACCCTTGCGGAATTTCTATCCTAGCGTCAACGCCGCATCCGGGCCGGCGAGCAGCGGGATCGGTCCAAGTCCTGGGACATAGCGGAAGGGCAGGCCATAGACCTGTTCCAGAAGCGCGGTACCCAGCGCCTCGGCCGGCGGCCCGCAGGCGACCAGCCGGCCCTGCTCCAGCAGCGCGACGCGGTCCGCGACATAGGCGGCCTCCTGCAGATCATGCAGCACCGCCAGCACCGCCAGCCCCTGCCCGGCAAGGCGCCGCAGCCGGCGCAGCAGCGCGGCGCGGTGGCCGGCATCGAGGCTCGCGGTCGGCTCATCCAGCAGCAGGGCCGCGGGCATTCCGGCGCCATCGAGCTGCGCCAGCGCACGCGCCAGATGCACGCGCTGACGCTCGCCACCGGACAGCGTGGCGTGCGCCCGGCCTGCCAGATGCGCCACATCGGCCTCCCGCAGCGCCGCCGCGATGGCCTGCGCGTCGCGTGCCGCCTGCTCCGTGCCGTGCCAGGGCAGGCGCCCCAGCGCCACCACCTCCCGCGCCGGCATCGGGAAGGCGAGCGCGACATGCTGCGCCAGCACGGCGCGGCGCCGCGCCAGGTCCAGTGGGCGCCAGTCGCGCAGCCTCCTGCCGTCCAGCGTGGCAGTCCCGGCCTGCGGCGCCAGCTCCCCGGCCAGCACCTTGAACAGCGTGGACTTGCCCGCGCCGTTCGGCCCGGCCAGCACCAGCACCTCCCCGGCGCGTACGTCCAGCGAGACACGGTCCAGCAGCGTCCGGCCGCCGGCCCGCACGACGATGTCGCGCGCCGCGATCACGCCCCGGCCCGCCGCAGCAGCCACAGGAAGAAGGGTGCGCCGAGCAGCGCCGTCACCACCCCCACCGGCAGTTCCGCAGGCGCCGCCAGGCTGCGCGCGGCCAGGTCCGCCAGCACCAGCAGCGCCGCCCCCAGCAGCGCGGAGCCCGGCAGCACCAGCCGGTGGCCGGAGCCGAAGCCGAGCCGCAGCAGATGCGGCACCACCAGCCCGACGAACCCGATCAACCCGGTGAAGGCGACGCCGGCCGCCACCGCGACGGCCGCCAGCGTCACCGCCACCCGCTTCACCCATTCGACGCGCTGGCCGAGGTGGAACGCCTCCGCCTCGCCCAGCAGCAGCGCATCCAGCGGCCGGGCCAGCGCACACAGTCCCAGCACCGGCAGCCCGACCAGCAGCGCCACCACCGGCACCTGCTCCCATCGCGACCCGGCCAGGCTGCCCAGCGTCCAGAAGGTGATGTCGCGCACCTGCCGGTCATCCGCGGTGAAGATCAGCAGCCCGGTCAGCGCGCCGGCCAGCGCATTCACCGCGACGCCCGCCAGCAGCAGCGTGGCGACGCCCGTAACGCCGCCGATATGGCCGAGGCGTGCCATCACCAGCGTCGCCGCAAGCCCGCCGCAGAACGCCGCGACCGGCAGCAGCCACAGCCCGAGCACGCCCGCCGCCGCGCCGAACACGGTCCCGCCGAAGACGATGGCCGCGACCGCCGCCAGCGCCGCGCCGGCGGACACCCCGATCAGCCCAGGGTCCGCCAGCGGGTTGCGGAACAAACCCTGCATCGCCGCCCCCGCCGCACCGAGCCCCGCGCCGACCAGCGCCGCCATCAGCACCCGCGGCGCCCGGATCACGCCGAGCACCGCCGCATCGCGCCGGAACGCATCCGGCAGCTGTGCGAGCCCCACCGCATCCGCCAGCACCGCCAAAAACCCGCCGGGCGAGATGCCCGCCGGCCCCAGCAAGATCCCGGCCGCCATCGCCACCAGCAGCAGCAGCGCCCCGCCGCCCAGCACCAGGGACTGCAAAGGCCCTCTCTCCACAGAGGGAGGCGAGGGTTGGGTGAGGGGGGCCACCCGCGTCGTCAAACCCAATCCCGCTCCGCCAGCACCGGCAGCCTCGCGCCCGGATGCAGCAGCGCCGCAAGGTCCCGCCGCGCATGCGCCGCGCGCGGCCCGAATCCGAGCATGTAGCCACCTTCCAGCGCCACCAGCCTTCGCGCCGCCGCGGCCGGCGTCACCGCCAGCGCCGTGATCCGCAGCACCGCATCGATGCCGCCCGCCTCGGCGAGCGCATGGTCCATCATCACCACCGCCTCCGGCGCCAGGGCCGCCGCAGCTTCCGCGGAAAGCGGCCGGTAGCCGCGGAAATCCCCCACGCAATTCTCCGCCCCCACCGCCCGCAGCAGTGCATCGGCATGGGTGTCCCGCCCCGAGACCAGCGGCGCGCCGCGCGATGCCGACAGCACGAAGATCGCCCGGACCGGCCGCAGCGCCGCGACCGGCGCATCCAGCGCCCGCCAATCCTCGGCCACCGTCGCCGCCAGCGCCGCGCCATCACGCCCGAGCGCCCGCGCCACCGCCTCGATCTTGCGCACCACCGCCGCGCCGCCCGCGCCATCCGGCACCATGGACAGGGGCGCGCCAGCCGCCCGCAGGACCGCCAGCGCCTGGGGCGGCCCGGCCTCGTCCGATAGCAGCAGCAGGTCGGGGTCGAGCGAGATCAGCCCCTCTGGCGCCAGGGACCGCAGGTAGCCGATCTGCGGCAGGCGCTGCACCGGCACCGGGAAGCGGCTGGTGCTGTCCACCGCCACCACCTGTGCGCCGGCGCCCAGCGCGAACACCGTCTCCGTCACCGCGCCGCCGACGCAGACGAGGCGCGGCGCGGCTGCGTGTGCCGCCGAGGCCAGCGGAAGCGCGAGCAGCGCACGCCGTGGGATCATGCCGCGCGCTCGGCCGGCCAGGGAGAAGCGGCGACGGACTCCACCAGCCCGCGCCATTCCGGCAGTTCCGGCTTCCCCGGCTTGCGGGCGCCGAACAGCATGGCAATCACCTCCCCCTCGGCATCCATCAGCTCGATGGAGCTGACGTTGCCATCCTCCGTCGGCTTCACCACGCGCCAGGCCTCCGCCACGCCGGCCTCCCGCAGATGCAGGTTGAAGGTGGGGTCCAGCACGTTGAACCAGCCCGGCGTCGCGCGCAGGCGCGATACCGGGCCGGTGTGGATCTGGATGGCGCTGCGGTTGCCGACGAAGACCATGATCGGCACCTCGGCCTCCGCCGCGCGTTGCAGCGTTGCGATACCCGCCGCCGCCGGCAGATTCAGCGCCAGATCCTCCCCGGCGTTCAGGAAGGCCTGGCGCCGGCTGGCCTTGTGGCGGCGCAGCAGCGTGATGAAGTCGTGCGTGTCGCGCAGCGCCTGCCATTCTCCGCGCAACGCCGTCGCATCCACAAGCGTCTCCGCGGCCTTCGCCACCGGCTCCGGCGGCGCCATCGGCGGCAGGGCGGCGAGCGGCGTGGCGAATTCCGACACCACCTGGTCCCAGGCGTCGCGATCCGTCTCCGCGGTCGCGAACACCTTGTGCACCGCCGTGCCGTCGCGATCGAAGATCTGGAGCGAGGGCCGCTCACCGCCCAGCGCATAACCATGCGCCCAGCGCCCGGGGAACAGCCGCAGGTCGATATCCGGCCCCAGCACGAGGATGTGCCCCGGCCCGCTGCTCACGTCCTGGAAGGCGCCGTGCCGCTCATGCACCGCATTCTCGTTCCGCGTCAGCGCCATGATCCGCCCGAGCCGCGGCAGCGCCGCGAACAGCGTGCCCCAGTCCGGCTTCAGCGCGGTCGCCGTGCCGGTGGCGCCGGCCGCGACCAGCGCCGCCTCCGTCGTGCCCAGGCGCTGCGCCGCATCGCGCGCCCGCAGCGGCCCGTTCCGCAGCAGCTCCGCATGGCGTTCGTTCAAGCTCGGCATGATGGAAGATTCCCCCGGTTCAGAAACTGACGCGCAGCGCGCCGCGGATGTTGCGGCCGACATCGTAGAAGGGCGGCGCCGGGTCGCTGTTCCAGTTGGACCGCCGGTAGGCATGGTCGAACAGGTTGTCGACGGCGACGGAGAGACGGACATTCGGCGCGAAGTTCGGCGTCCAGGCCGCATGCAGGTCCACCAGCCCATAGCCGGAAGTCTGCTGCGCCACGCCCGGCCGGTTTGGCGCCCGGTCCTGTTCCGCCGCCGCCGTGATCCGCCCGCCCACGGTCACGCCCTGGTCGAGGAAGCGGTAGCCGGCGGACAGCGTCACCCGATGCGCCGGGATGGAGGCCAGCGGCTCATCCGTCACCAGATTGTCGCCCTTCAGTGCCGCCGCGCCGAGGCCGACATACCAGAGGCCCGCATCGTACTGCGCCTCCGCCTCCACACCCTCGATCCGCGCCTCCGCGACGTTGGCGGAGACGGTGGTGCTGCGCAGCACGGTCTGCTCGATGAAGTCGTCCACGTCGTTGCGGAAGGCCGCGACCCGCACCCGCAGCCGGTCGCCGTCCCGCATCACGTCGGAGAAGCGCAGGTTCACGCCGGCTTCCTTGTTGCGGGACACCTCCGGCCGCAGGTTGGGGTTCGGCACGAAGGTGTTGCCCGGGAAGTGCTGGCCGGCGACGTAGAGTTCCGTTAGCGACGGCGCCCGGAACCCCTCGGCGTAGCTGACATAGGGCTGCAGCCAGGGCGTCACCTGCCAGGCCAGCGAAACGCGCGGCGAGGCACGTTCGGAGCTGCGGTCGTTGCGGCCGTCCGGGCTCTCCTGCTCGAAGCGGTCCAGGCGCACGCCCGGCGTCAGGGTGAAGGCGCCGAGGCTGATCTCGTCCTGCACGAAGAAGGCGGTGACGGATTGCTCGGCGGAGGGGAACTGTGCCCGCGCCAGGCCGTTGGCGCGGCCCTCCTGCTCGTCCCGATAGACCTCCGTGCCGAAGGTCAGCGCATGCCGCGTCGGCCCGAGCCCGAAGCGGGAGGTGTTCTGCGCATCGAGGCCGATCGTCGTCAGTTCCGTCCGGTCGCGCACCCGCGCCCCCGTCAGCCGCTGCTCCGTCAGGTCCACATGGGTGCGGTAGAGCACCAGTTGCGGTGCGAACAAGGGCAGCGCCGGGTCCTCGTAGGACCAGCGAAAGGACAGGTTTTCCGAGACCGTGTCACGATCCGTGATGCCGGTGGTGGTCGCGGTGTTGGCCGAGATCGGGATTTGGTGGTCGTCGCGGAAGCGCAGCGCCGAGAGCTGGAAGCGATGGTTGCCTGGGTTCCAGCCGAGCTTGCCGAGCAGCGACACGGCATTGTCCCCGGTATAGGGAATGGTGGTGTCGCGCCCGTCGGTGAAGTTGTTGTTGGTGAAGCCCGCCACCGCGCCCAGCAGCGAAAAATCACCGGCCCGCGCGCCGAGCGCCAGGCTGCCGCGCGGCCCGCTGCCCTGGCTCTGCCAGCCGGCGCCGAGCGTGCCGCCGAAGGAAGCGCCGGGCAGCAGGATGTCCTCCACCTCGATCGTCCGCAGCGAGATCGCGCCGCCCAGCGCGCCCGAGCCATACAACGTGCTGGCCGGCCCGCGCAGCACCTCCACCTGGCGCAGCAGGTCCGGGTCGACGAAGGTGCGGCCGCGGTGGCCGGCATTGAAGTTGTTCCGCGCGCCATCGGTGCGCAGCACGATCCGTTCGTCGCCCAGCCCGCGGATCACGGGTTGCAGCGCGGTGGTCCGCGGCACGCCGGAGGATTCGACGCCGGGGATGTCGCGGATCAAATCCACCACGCTGCGGGCGTCGCGCCGCTCGATCTCCTCCCGCCCGATCACGGTGACCGGCGCCGCGACATCGCCGGAAACGGCGCGGGTGCGGGTGGCGGTGGTGGTGATGGCATCCAGCGCCGTGACGGCGCCGGGAGGGTTCGTCTGCGCCCCCGCCGGTGAGGCCGCCAACGCGAAGATCGCTGCGCTGAGGGTGGAGGATGCCAGTCGTGCGAAAGCCATGCGGGTGCTCCGGGTGGAGAACGGCCTGGCTGGCGCTGCGGCTGGCTTGGCGGGGACAGGGAAAGAAGGCGGTCGGGCTACTTGGTCAGAATCAACTTGTCGTTGCTGGTCAGCCGCAGGCGATAGGTCTCGCCCTGGTGCAGGATCAGCAATTCGCGCGCCCCACGCAGCAAGTCGGCACTCGGGACGCAGAGAGGTGACGGGTTGGGCGGCTCGGCGGATCGGTTGGTCAGGTGCTGGCTCATCGGGCAAATGCTCCTGCCGAACCTCTATCGCAACTGAGAGTCATTCGCAATACGCGAAAACGAAACGGACTGACCTCCTGGGGAGGCCAGGCCGCCGAAAAGCCGGCTTCAGCCGCCGCGCGGGCCCCGCGGCCGTCCACGACGGATCACCTGCGCGCCGCGCCCGCCGCGGCTTTCCGCCGCCAGCGCCAGAGTTGCGGAGGCATCCGCGGCCTCCGCCTCCTGCAGGGTCTCTGGCGGCGGCGCGGCCGGTTCGCCGGCCGCGGCGCCGAGCAGCGGCGTCAGCGTGCCATGCGTCTCGTAGAAGCCGCTGTCGGCGCGCTGCGCCAAATGCGGAACCCCGTCGATGCGGAAGATCCGGCGCTGCATGGTGAGGCGGGCCACCTGGTCGTCGGTGGCGGGGAGGAAGGCGCAACCCGCCGCGCGGGCTGCCCTGACCTGGTCGGGGGAGAGATCCATGCGCGCGGCTTAGCGCATCGCGGCGGCCTTGTCTTCCGGGCAGGCCGGAAACAGCGCCTCCGCCAGTTCCAACGCCAGCCGCGTCGCCTCGCTCTCCCGCTCCGCATGCCAGGCCAGCGCCACGCCGACCGCATGGATGGGGCCCGCCAGCGGGCGGAACGCGACCCCCGGCGGCCGCAGCCGCGCCATGCCGGCCGAGACCAGCGCCACCCCCAGCCCCGCCGCGACGAAGCCGAGCTGCGCCATGGCCGAGCCCACTTCGCGTTCCGCCCGCGGCGCGAAGCCGGCATCGCGGCAGGCGGCGACCATCGCATCCGAATAGGCCGGGCTGATCGCGCGCGGCAGCACCAGCATCGGCTCGTCCGCCAGCGCCGCCAGGTCCAGCGGCGCGGAGTCCGCCGCCAACGGATGCGCGGCGGGCAGGGCGGCCGCCAGCACGTCCCGCCCCAGGCTGCGCAGGCGCACCGGATGCCGGTCCCGGTCCAGCCGCAGCAAGGCGAGGTCCACCTCGCCACGGCGCAGAGCCTCCACCGCATCCGCCGTGTCCATCTCCCGCACCACGATCGCGGAAGAAGGTCGCGCCGCCTGAAGGCCGCGCACCAGTGGCGGCAGGTAGTCGAACAGCGCGGAGGTGACGCAGGCCAGCGCGACCGGCGCGTGACGACCGGCCCGCAATTCGCGCGCCAGCGCTTCCAGCTGCGCCGCTTCCTCCGCCAGCCGCCGCGCCAGCGGCAGCAGCGCCTCACCTTCCCGCGTCGGGCGCGCGCCCTTGCCGGTGCGGTCCAGCAGCTTCACGCCCAGCTCCCGCTCCAGCGCCTGGATCTGCGCCGTCAGCGGGGGCTGGGAAATGCCGAGCCGCGCGGCGGCACGACCGAAATGCCCTTCCTCCGCCACGGCGAGAAAGTGGCCGAGCCGGCGCACCAGACGGAAATCCATGGCGTTGAGCCTGTGACGCGATACCGAAACCCTATCGCGTTGCCACGCCAATCGGAATGGACGATGACGCAACCGGGGTTCACAAGACCCAGCCTGTTCACCACGGCAGTTCGAGGAAAACACGAATGAAGATGCATCCCGTGAAGGTCCATCCTTCCAAGGCGCTGCTCGCGCGCGAGGACCAGCTGGCCTGGAAGATGGCAGGCGTCGCGACCGACAAGGTGGCGGTGCCGAAAGACACCGCCGGCATGATCATCAACCGCATCATCGACAATGCCAGCGTCGCCATCGCCGCCATCAACCGCCGCCCGGTGGTCTCCGCCCGCGGCATGGCGCTCGGCCACATGAAGAAGGCCGGTGGCGCCACCGTCTTCGGCGTGAAGTCCGGCCAGACCGTCTCCCCCGAATGGGCCGCCTGGGCGAACGGCACCGCGGTGCGCGAACTCGACATGCACGACACCTTCCTGGCCGCGGACTACTCCCACCCCGGCGACAACATCCCACCGGTTCTGGCGGTAGCGCAGGCGATGGGCCGCAGCGGCCGCGACCTGGTGCGCGGCCTGGCGACGGCCTACGAACTGCACATCGACCTGGTGAAGTCGATCTGCCTGCATGAGCACCGGGTGGACCACATCGCCCATCTCTGCCCCGCCGCCGCCGCCGGCATCGGCACGCTGCTCGGCCTGAAGCAGGAGGTGGTGTTCCAGTCGATCCAGCAGGCGCTGCACACCAGCGTGTCCTTCCGCCAGTCCCGCAAGGGTGAGATCAGCTCCTGGAAGGCCTATGCCCCCGCCCATGCCGGCAAGCTGGCGGTGGAAGCGGTGGATCGCTGCATGCGCGGCGAGGGTGCGCCGAGCCCGATCTACGAAGGCGAGGACAGCGTCATCGCCTGGGTCCTGTCCGGCCGCACGCAGGCCGATAGCCAGGGCCGCAAGACCGTCTTCGACCCAGTGTACTACGAGGTGCCACTGCCCGAGGCCGGCGAGCCCAAGCGCGCCATCCTGGACAGCTACACCAAGGAACACAGCGCGGAGTATCAGTCCCAGGCGCTGATCGACCTCGCCTTCCGGATGCGGGAGCAGATCCAGGACATGGAGGCGATCGAGAAGATCGTCATCCACACGTCGCACCACACGCACTACGTGATCGGCACCGGCGCCAACGACCCGCAGAAGATGGACCCGAAGGCGAGCCGCGAGACGCTGGACCATTCCATCATGTACATCTTCGCCGTGGCCTTGCAGGACGGGCGCTGGCACCACGTCGACAGCTACGCCCCGAAGCGCGCCGGCCGCGCCGACACCGTCCGCCTCTGGCACAAGATCGAGACCACCGAGGATCCGGAGTGGACGGCGAAGTACCACTCCCGCGACCCGGAGGTGCTGGCCTTCGGCGGCCGCGTCGAGATCCTGATGAAGGACGGCTCGAAGCTGGTCGATGAGTTGGGCGTCGCCAACGCCCACCCGAACGGCGCGCGTCCCTTCGGGCGGGAGGAGTACATCAACAAGTTCCGAATCCTGACCGAGGGCATCATCACCACGCGGGAACAGAACCGCTTCCTCGAACTGGTGCAGGACCTGCCGAAGCTGACGGCGGAGGAACTGGCCGGGCTGAACGTGGTGCTGCCGGCGGGCACGCTGGCGGACGCCAAGCCGGGCATCTTCTGAGCGGAGGACACGAGAGATGACCGAACCCACCCTCTACAAGGGCCTCGTCGGGGTCTACGCCGACGTCTCCGCCGTCTCCAAGGTGATGCCGGAGACCAACAGCCTGACCTATCGCGGCTATGCCGTGCAGGACCTGTGCGAGGAGACCGACTTCGAGCAGGTGGCCTACCTGCTCTGGCACGGGGAACTCCCGACCGCGACGCAGCTTAGGGAGTTCCAGGCGGAGGAACGTGCCAACCGCGCCCTGTCGCCGGCCCTGCTGCGCGTGCTGCGGGAATTCCCGGCCGAGGCACACCCGATGGACGCCATCCGTACCGCCGTGTCCTTCATGGGCATGGAGGACCCGGAGGCGGCCGACGTGTCCGATGCCGCACAGCGCCGCAAGGCGATGCGCATGTTGGCGAAGCTGCCCACCGCCGTCGCCGCGACCAACCGCCTGTCGAAGGGCCGCGAGCCGATCGCGCCCGACCCGAACCTGCCCTTCTGCGAGAACTTCTTCCACCTGGTCTTCGGCAAGGTGCCGCAGCCCGAGGTCATCAAGTCCTTCGACGTCTCGATGATCCTCTACGCCGAGCACACCTTCAACGCCTCCACCTTCACCGCGCGTACCGTCACCTCGACCGGTGCCGACATCCACGGCGCCATCACGGCCGGCATCGCCGCGCTGAAGGGGCCGTTGCATGGCGGTGCCAACGAAGCCGTGATGCACATGTTGAAGGAAGTCGGCTCGCCTGAGGCGGCGGTGGACTGGCTGGAGGGCAAGTTCGACCACCGCGCCCTGGTGATGGGCTTCGGCCACCGGGTCTACAAGTCGGGTGACTCGCGCGTGCCGACGATGACCAAATACGCCGAGAAGATGGCGGAGGTCGTCGGCGACCGCCGCTGGATGGAGACCAGCCGCGTGCTGGCGCGCCAGATGCTGGAGCGCAAGAACATCCACCCCAACCTCGATTTCCCGGCAGGCCCTGCCTACTACCTGATGGGTTTCGACATCCCGATGTTCACGCCGATCTTCGTTTGCTCCCGCATCACCGGATGGGCCGCGCATGTCTTCGAGCAGGCCGCCGACAACCGCCTGATCCGCCCGCTGTCGCATTATGTCGGCCCGGACCAGCGCCCGGTGCCGCCAATCTCCGCACGCGGTTAACCACTTCGCGTCACGCGGCGGTGCCGCCGCGTGACGCTTCCGCACGGCCGCGCGCCACGCCGCGCATCCTTCGAACCACCGTCGCTGCACAGGCCTTGCACAAGCGTGCACGGCTTTCGTGCGATTCCGTTTGACACGCAGCATGCGCACACGGATAGCGTGACGTTGCACGCATCGCTTGACGCGATTCGCGCAGCGCCTCGCAGCCATCCTGTAGATGGCGACGGGCGCTGCGCCGCACGCAGGCGAGGCACGCACAGGAAGGATCGGTCCATGGACCGCAGGCTCGTGGAGCAGGGCTTCGTGCAGCGCACGAACCTCTCCGCACCGCCGCCAGATGCCATCGTGGCATTCGGGCACGGCGGGAGAGAGGCCGAGAGGACGCCGCGCGACATCACGTCGCAGCAGCGTCCCACCGGCGCCGGCGCGAGACGGACAGCGGCTGCGACGGCACGGCGCGAGACGGGAATCGCGCCCTCCGTGGAAACCGGACGTTCCGACCTGGCTTCTAAAGTGCGGCGCGGCGCAAGCCGGGCAGCCCGTCTGCACCAACACGGCACCATCACCGGAACCGAGCGGAGACCCTGACCACCATGACCGACATCAACGACACGATCGCGACGGACGAGGCCGCGCCGCGCGCCCAGCCGATGGCGATGGCCGCCGCGCGCAAGACGGCGAAGAAGCCCGCCGCCAAGAAGCCGGCCGCACGCAAGCCCGCCGCCAAGGCCGCGACGACGCGCAAGCCCGCCGCGAAGAAGGCCGCGCCGAAGAAGGCTGCGACCACGAAGAAGGCGGCGCCGAAGAAGGCTGCGCCGAAGAAGGCCGCAACCGCGAGGAAGGCGGCGCCGAAGAAGGCCGCGGCCGCAAAGAAGCCCGCTGCTCGCAAGGCTGCCGCGCCGAAGAAGGCCGCGCCGCGCAACGCCGCAGCCGCCAAGAAGCCGGCCGCCCGCAAGGCCGCCGCGCCGAAGAAGGCCGCCGCCGCGAAGAAGGCCGCGCCGCGCAAGGCCGCAGCCGCCAAGAAGCCGGCAGCCCGCAAGGCCGCCGCGCCGAAGAAGGCGACCGCCGCGAAGAAGGCCGCGCCGCGCAAGGCCGCCGCACCGCGGCCGACCGCTGCGGCCAAGGCCGCGTCCTCCGCACGCTCGGAAGCCGCCCGCAAGGGTGCGGCAACCCGCGCCGCCCGCAAGGCCGCTGCCGCCTCTGCCGCCTCGGAAGCGCCGGCCGCGCCCGCGACCGAAGCCAGCACCTGAGGCTTCGGCTCACGTCGAAAGGCGCCGTCCGCATCCGCGGGCGGCGCCTTTTTCATGTCCAGGACCGGACCGCATGATCCCCCGCATCCACTTCCTGCCGCCGCAGGACAGGCACCGGCTGGCGCCGCTGCTGGCGCTCTACGCTGCCGAGATGCGCGGCGTGCTGGCGGGCGCCGCCATCGCGACGCCGGAGGCGCAGGCGGCGTTGCTGGCCTCGCATCCCGCGGCCGAGGTGCTGCTGGCCGAGGATGAAGCCGCCATGCCGCTCGGCTTCGCCATCCTGTTCGACCTGCCGGAGGTGGTCTTCGCACGGCGCTGCGGGATGCTGGACGACCTGTTCGTGCGCCCCGCCTCGCGCGGCCAGGGCCTCGCCCGCGCTTTGATCGAGGCCGCCGTTGCGGAAGGCCGCCTGCGCGGCTGGAGCCACCTGCGCTGGATCGTGCCGGAGGATGATGCCGGTGCCATCGCGCTATACCAGCGCATCGCCACACGCGCGGACTGGCGCAGCTACGTCATCCGCCTGGATGCTGCCGCCTCGCTCTGATCAGCCGAACGTCTCCAGCAGGTCATCCACCTGCGCCGCATTCAGCGCCCGGACGCCCGGCACGCCGCGCAGCACCAGCGCCAGCCGCGCCGCCTCCTCCAACTCCTCCGCCGCATGCACCGCCTCGGTGAGGCTGGCCCCACTTACCACCGGCCCGTGATTGGCCAGCAGCAGCGCCTTCGCAGCGCGCGCCGCCGCATGCACCGCCGGCTCCATCGCCGCATCGCCGGGGCGGTAATAGGCCACGCAGGGCAGGCGGCGGCCGATGCGCATGACGAAATAGGGCGTCAGCGGCGGGATCTCCGCATCGCCGCCCTCGGGTGCCAGGCAGGAGATCGCGGTGGCGTGCGTCGAATGCAGGTGTACCACGGCGCCCGCCTCCGGCCGCGCGTCCAGCACCGCGCGATGCAGGAACACCTCCTTCGAAGGCTTATCGCCGGACAGATGCGCCCAGTCCGGGCCGAGCTTGCTGATCCGCTCCGGGTCCAGCCGGCCAAGGCAGGAATTGGTCGGCGTCATCAGGTAGCCATCGGGCAGCCGAACGCTGACGTTGCCGGCGGTGCCGACGCTGTAGCCGCGGTCGAACAGGCTTTTCGCCAGTTCGCAAAGCTGCGTCCGCAGCGCTGCCTCAGCCATGCTCGAAGGCCTTCAGGAAGAAGTCGCGGCCGCCGAAATTGCCGGACTTCAGCGCCAGGTGGATGCCGGTGGGCGCGGCGAAGGTCCACGGTACGCCCGGGTCGATCTCCGCGCCGATGCGCAGCTGCTGCACGCCGAGCCGCGACACCACGGCGCCGGAGGTCTCTCCGCCCGCCACCACCAGCCGCCCGACGCCACGCGCCACCAGACCCGCCGCGACGGCCGCCATCGCATCCTCCACCAGCACGCCCGCCGCATCGCGCCCGAGCCTCGCCTGCAAGGCCGCGACCTTGTCCGGCGGCGCGCTCGCCGCGATCACCACCGGCCGGTCGGCCGAGAGCTTGCCCTGCACCCATTCCAGCGCCTGCGCGGCCAGCGCCGCGGCATCCGGCAGCGCCAGCGCATCCAGCTCCAGCACCGGCACATGGTCCCGCGCGAAGCCGATCTGCCCGAGAGTCGCGCGCGAGCAACTGCCCGCCACCACCGCGCACATCCCCTGCGGCGCCGGCAGTACCGCCGCATCCGGCCGCTCCGGCAGCAGCCCGGCGGCGCGGAAATTCGCCGGCAGGCCCATCGCGATGCCTGACCCGCCGGTGATCAGCGGATGCTTCGCCGCCGCCTCGCCGATCGCCAGCAGATGCGCGTCGGTCACCGCATCGATGATGCCGTAGCGCCGGCCACCCTCTGCCAGCCGCGTCATCGCATCGCGGATCGCACCCGCGCCACGCTCCACCACCGCGAAGGGCACCAGCCCGACCGAGCCTTCCGTCTGCCGCCCGAGCACGCGCACCAGGTTCGGGTCGCGCATCGGCGTCAGCGGATGGTTCTCCATCCCGCTCTCGCTCAGCAGATGGCTGCCTGCGAACAGGTGGCCCTGGTAGATGCTGCGGCCATTCGCCGGGAAGGCGGGGCAGGCCAGCGCGAAGCCGGCGCCCAGCCGCTTCAGCAGCGCATCGGCGACCGGGCCGATATTGCCCTCATCCGTGCTGTCGAAGGTGGAGCAGTATTTAAACAGCAACTGCCTGGCACCGGCCGCCAGCAGCGCTTCCGCCGCCGCCAGGCTCTGCGCCACGGCATCTCCCGCCGGGATGGTGCGCGACTTCAGCGCGATCACCACCGCATCGGCCTCCGGCAGGGCGCCATTCGGGACGCCGATGACCTGCACCGTGGTCATGCCGTGCTTCACCAGCATGGAGGCGAGGTCGGTCGCTCCGGTGAAATCATCAGCGATGCAGCCGAGCAGAAGGCTCATTGTTTCACTCCCCAGGCAGTCATGGCGGCGGTGGCAGGCACAGCACATCGGCGTGGCCGATCCGCACCGCCAGCCGCTGTAGCCCCGCCTGCGCCCGGCGGTCCATCGCCCAGTCCAGCAGCTTCAGGCGTTCCCGCCGCTCCCGGCTCATTGCCGCCTGCGCGTGGCCGCTGGCGACCGCCGCCGCCATCTCCGGCGCGCGCCTCGGGATGCGCCAGTCGCTCGGCGCGCGCTGCACACTGTAGCCATGCGCCGCGAAGGCGGCGGCGAGGACAGCGGGCGCCCGTGCGCCCAGCGCGATGCCGCCGAACCCCTTGTCACGCTGCTGGTCGCGGGCGAAGCCGCGATTGACCAGCGCATCGGCGGGATGCGGCGGATCGAAGCGTTCGCGCCCGGTCACGTTCAGCGCGGCGTAGAAGGGCAGGCGGTGCCTCGCGCAGCCTGCGGCGATCCGGGCAATCCAGTCCTCCGACACCAGGTCGCACAGCGCGGTGTTCACGACCGCATCCACCTGGTGCAGCGGCAGGCCGGACGGTGCGTCCCGCAGATCCGCGATCAGTCCCTCCACCCGCCAGGCGCCGCCCGGCGCATGCACCAGCAGCGTCTTGCGGGAGGCGAAGGTGGCGGGCCAGCCCCGGTCTTCGGCATGGTCCGCCGTGGTAGCAAAGGCGCGGCTGAGCAGCCCGCCATCGGCATCCACCAGCGTCCAGGCCTGCGCCCGCCCGATCACCGGCGCCAGCCAGCGCAGCAGGGCCCCGGTGCCGGCGCCGAGGTCCATGATGCGCGGCCGTGCCGGCAGTACCGCCGCCAGCGCCTGCGCCAGCCCCAGGTTGCGCGCGGCCGCGTCGTGCGGCTCGCGTAGTTCCAGCCAATCGCCGTCGAAGCTCTCGGCCATGCTCAACCCGCGGCCTTTTCGAGTTCAGCCAGGAACGCCGCCGCGCGATCATCCCAGCGCGGCAGCTTCTGGCCGGCCGTCCACGCGGCTTCTGCCATCTCCGCACGCAGGTCGGTGTCGAAGATGGCGCGGCGCATGGCGCGGGACAGGGACACGTGGTCCCCCGGCGGCGAGACCACCCCGGCCTCCATCGGCACCACCTCCGCGATCGCGCCGCCGGCGGTGATGGCGACGGGCACGCCGCGCGCCAGCGCTTCCGCCGCCGCCATGCCGTAGCCTTCCCAGTGGGTCGCCAGCGCGAACAGGTCGGCGCCGGCCCACAGCGCGTCCAGCGCCTCCCCGGTCACCTCGCCCGCGAAGGTCACGCGTGCTGTGAGCTTCAGTTCCTCGACCAGCGCCAGCAGCCCCTCCGCATGCACAGGGTCGCGCGGCGGGCCGACGATGGTCAGCGACCAGTCCAAATCCGCCAGCATCCCCAGCGCCCGCAGCAGCACGTCATGACCCTTGCGCGGCACCAGCGTGCCGATGGCCAGGATGGCGCAGCCCGGCCCGCCAGACCCGGCGCTGCGCGGCGCCGGATCGGTGCCGGGCTCCACCACGCCGACGCGCGCGGGGTTCGCGCCGAATTCCGGCTCCAGCCGCCGCGCCGTCAGGTTGCTGGTCGCGACCAGCCGGGCGAGGCGCGGAAACAACGCCTGCTCGGCCTCGCGCAACGCATCCCGTACCGGCCCCGGGTTGCCATGCTCCAGCGCCGTCGGGTGATGGATCAGCCCGACGGCACGGCGCCGCTCCAGCGTCTCGATCAGCGGCGCGAAGGCAGGCAGGCCGAGGCCATCGATGACGATGCGCGCATCCTCCGGCACCGCATCCAGCGCATCCCGCGCGCTGGCGAACGCCGCCTCATCCGGCAGCGGATGCGCGCCGGCCAACTCGACCACGCGCACCTCGTGCCCCAGTCCGCGCCACCCGGCGACAAGGCGCCGGTCATAGCCATAGCCGCCCGAGATCGCCTCGAACGGCGCCGGGACGAGAAAGTGAATCAGCAAGGTCAAACCGGCCCTTCGAACGCCGCCCAGGCGATGTGGCTCTCGCGCAGCAGGATCTTCAACCCGGTCACCGCCTTGCCGCCATCGCCCAGCACGCCGGTACGGCAGGCCTCCGCCAGCAGGCCGTGGATGTGCAGGCAAAGGTATTCGGTGGTGGTGTTCTTGCCGGCGAAGACCGGCTCGGAATCCAGGTTGCGGTAGTCCATCGGCGCCAGGATGGCGCGCAGATGATCCTTCGCCAGGCCGATATCGACCAGCAGATGCAGGTCATCCAGCTTCGGCGCGCGAAACTCGGCTTCCACCACGAAGGTCGCGCCGTGCAGGCGCTGCGCCGGGCCGAAGGCTTCGCCGCGGAAGGAATGCGCGATCATGATGTGATCGACGACCGTAAGGCTGAACATCGGCAGGCTGGACATGCGGTGACTCACTCTATGGATAGATGACGACGGGGCAGAGCGGCTGATGTGCCCCCGATGGTGGCGACAGCAAGGCACCCAGTGCATTCGGCAGATCGGCGAAGGCGGTCTCCGGCCCAAGCAGCGCATCGAGCCGTGCATCCGCAAGCAGGTCCAGCGCCAGCGCCAGGCGATCGCCATGCGTGCGCCGCCCGCGCATCGCCGGCGCCACCTGGCCGACCTGCGTCGAGATCAGCGCCAGCCGCTTCGAATGGAACGCCTCGCCCAGTGGCAATTCCACGCCGCGATCGCCGAACCAGGAGGCTTCGATCACGCGACCCTCGAAGCCGCAGCGCGACAGTGCCAGGCGCAGCCCCTCCGTGCTGGCGGACGCATGGATGACCAGGTCGCGATCCCCCGGTACGTCTTCCGGCGCGCAGAACGCCGCACCGAAGCTTTCGGCGATGGTGCGACGCGAGGCGTCGAGGTCGCAGACATGCAGGTCCAAACCGGGCATCCGGCCGAGCAGGTACGTCACCAGCAGCCCGACCACGCCGGCACCGATCACCAGCACCCGTTCGCCCACCAGCGGCCGCGCATCCCACAGGATGTTCACCGCGGTCTCCATGTTGGCCGCCAGCACCGCGCGCCGGTCCGGCACCGCATCCGGCACGGGGATGCACATGGCAACGGGTGCCACGAAGGCATCGTGGTGCGGGTGCAGGCAGAACACGCGCCGGCCATGCAGATGCGCCGGCCCCGCCTTCACCGTGCCGACCGCGGCATAGCCATAGGACACCGGCGCCGGGAAATCCCCGTATTGCAGTGGCGCCCGCATCGCCGGCCACAGGCTTTCCGGCACCCGCCCGGCAAACACCAGCCGTTCGGTCCCGCGCGAGATGCCGCTGGCCGCAGTGACCACCAGCGCCTGGTCGGGGCCGGGGATTTCCAGCTCGTGCTCGCGCAGCTCGGCCTGGAACGGGCCAGTGATCCACAGCGCGTTCGCCTTCATGCCACCTGGTTCCCCGGCTTGACGCGATCCAGCGCGATGTCGAACAGCATGTCGTCCCCGATCACATGCGGCGTCCAGCGGAAGCGCAACCCGTCGCCGATGCAGGCGGCCTCCGGCAGGGTGAAGGCGGGAATGCCGGACCCCAGGATCACCGGCGCCACCGTCAGGTGCAGCCGGTCCAGGCAGCCGGCGGCGAGGAAGGCGGAGACGGTGCGTCCGCCGCCCTCCACGAAGATCCTCCCGAGTCCGCGCGCGGCAAGGTCGCGCAGCAGCCCCGGTAAATCCGGCTGCACCAGCACCTCTGCCGCGCCGTGGCGCGCTTCGCCGGGCAGTGACGTGACCAGCAGCGTCGGCGCCGCACCGTCCGAAAATACCTTGTGCGTCACGGGCAAACGGCGTTGCGGGTCCAGCACCACGCGCACCGGGTTCGGCCCCGCCACCTCCCGCGTCGTCAGGCGCGGGTCGTCGTGGTGGACGGTGCCGGCGCCCACCAGCACCACATCGCACAGCGCCCGCAGCCGGTGCGTGTGCAGGATATCGCCACGCCCGCCGATCCATTGCGAGGCGCCGTTGGCGCAGGCGATGCGCCCATCCAGCGTCTGCGCCAGCCGGCCGAACACGACGCAGCCATCCGGGGTCACGGGCGGCACCAGCAACGGCGCGAACAGCGCCGCCAGCGGGCCAACTCCGGGCGCGCCACGGCGCCGCGCATCCAGCAGCGCGGTCCACTCGGCGTCGGCAATGGCGGAATCATCAGGCATGCGCGGGGCATCCCATGCCGCAACGGCAGGATTACGGCAATCTACCGCGCGGCGACGCCGGGAAACAGCGGCAGCATCGCCTCGGCCGCCAGCCCTGCCAGCAGCGGCAGGCTGAAGCTCGCCACCAGCCGCAGCAGGATGAACCGCCCGCCCAGGATCGGCAGTTCCCACGCCAGGGTCCGGTGCAGCCCGAGGATCGCCCAGCCGGAAATCAGCGCCACCATCTGCGACGGACCGGCGCCGGCCTTGAGGAACCCCAGCACCAGCGGAAACGCCACGAACGGCCCGCCCGGCATCAGCCCGCCCGCCAGGGATGCCAGCACGATCCCGCCGACGCCGCTATCCGGCCCGAGCCAGGTTTCCGCCCAGCCCGCCGGAATCAACTCCGCAACGAAAGCCGCCATGGGCAGCGCCATCAGCATCACCGGCAACACGCGCCCGAGCCCGCTGGTGGCATCCTGCACCGCGCGGCGTGCGACCGCCGGGCTGCGCCGCAGGCACATCGCCAGCGCGCCCAGCGCCACCACCCAGATCGCGATCACGCCGAAGGTCATGCGTCGCGGTCTCTGCCCGGCGCGGCCGCCATGCCCGGCGCATCCGCCGGCGTCCATCGAATCGGCAGCCAGCGCGCGAACAGCCCGGCCAGCACCGGCAGCGGCAGGCCGCACAGGAAACGCAGCAGCGAGAAATCGGCGCCGAGGATCGGCAGTTCCCACACCACGATCCGCTGGAAGCCGTTCAGCGACCAGGCCAGCACGAAGGCGATCAGGGCGCCGCGATCCGCCCCCGCCTGCGCCAGCACCAGCACGACGGGAAAGGCCGCCACCGGCCCGCCCGGCATCGCCATGCCCGCGGCCGTCGCCACCAGCAGCCCGCGAAGCCCGCTTTCCGCCCCCATCCAGCGCGCCAGCGCACCCGGCGGCACCAACTGCCGCAGCGCCGCAGACAGCAGCAGCCCGCCGAGAATGGAGGGCAGCACCGTCAGCATCAGGTCCCAGGTCGCGCCGAGCGCTTGCCAGGCGGCATCCCGCCCGCGCAGCAGCAGGACCGCGGTGCCGGAGGCCAGCGTGAGCGCGGAGATGACCAGGAATGTTGCATTGCGGCGGAACATGCGGGACCGCCAAGCTGCGCCCCCCGGCCGCCCGCCGCAAGCCGCGCGCCCTAGGCGCGGGAGGAAAGGGACAGCGGCCCGCCCCGGCCCTCCCGGTTCCGCCCCTGGTCGCCATAGGTGCCCGGCCCCTTCGGCCGGCTGGCCCCGGCGATGGTCTCGATGACGCGCGACTGCAGGTCGATCGCGCGTTCCAGCAGCCGGCGGTTCTCCGCGCCCAGGTCGCGCAGGCCGCCGGCCAGGGCTTCCGCCTGCGCCCGCTCGGCGCCCTCGGCGCGCGTGTTGGTCCGGCTCGCCGCGTCATAGGCGGCGGCGAAGGCGTCGGAGGCCTGCTGCTTCGGCAGGGAAAGCGCCCCGGCGCGATCCAGGTCGAGCCGCGCCAGCGCCTCGTTCTCCGCGCGCAGGGCCTCCGCCAGGCGCTGGGCGGCCACGATCAGGGGCTGCATCATGGGGATGGTGTCTCCGTGTTCTGGGTCGTGCCAGGTTGCGCGCCGGCAATCCGCGTCAGCTCGCGCAGCACCGCCTCGCCGATGCCGAGGCCGCCGATGCGCGAAAGATCTTTGGCGATGGCGTCCACCAGCATCGGGCGCCACTGCGCCTCCGCCGCGCCGCCACCGAAGGTGCCGCTGGTCTGGAGGCCCTGGAACATCGGCTGCAACAGCGCGCCGAGCGCCTGAGCCTCGAATTGCTGCGCCACGCGCCGCAGCGCCGCGGGATTCTGGGACGCGGCAGGCAGGCGGGCGGGTGCGATGTCCATCAGCGCACCTCGAGTTCGGCCTGCAAGGCGCCCGCCGACTTGATGGTCTGCAGGATGGTGATCATGTCGCGCGGCCCGACGCCCAATCCGTTCAGCCCCCGCACCAGCTCCTCCAGCGTCACGCCGCCGCGCAGGATGCCGAGGCGCCGGTCGGACTGGTCGTCCACCTGCACGTCGGTGCGCGGCACCACCGCGGTCTGCCCGCCGGCCAGCGCATTCGGCTGCACCACCTGCGGCGTCTCCGTGATGCGGATGGTCAGGTTGCCCTGGGCAATGGCGACGGTCGAAAGCCGCACATTGGCACCCATGACGATGGTGCCGGAGGCTTCTTCGATCACCACCCGCGCCACCTGGTCCGGCACCACCCGCAACTGCTCGATCTGCGCCAGGAAGCCGATGGAATCACGGCCGGCCAGCGCCAGGCTGACGGTGCGCGGGTCCGTGGCCGTGGCGACGGTGCCGCCGGCGCTGGCGTTGATGGCGGCGGCGATGCGCCGCGCCGTCGTCAGGTCCGGGTTGCGCAGGGAAAGCCGCAGCTGGCTGGTGGCGGCGAAGCGGAACGGCACCTCGCGTTCCACCGTCGCGCCATTCGCGATGCGCCCTGCGGTCGGCACGCCGCGGGTGACGGACCCGGCCGCGCCACGGGCCGAAATGGCGCCTGTCACGACTGGCCCCTGGGCCACCGCATACACCTCCCCATCCGCGGCCAGCAGCGGCGTCACCAGCAGCATCCCGCCGGTCAGGTTGGTGGCATCGCCGAGCGCCGAGACGGCGATATCGATGCGCCCCCCGGTGCGCGCGAAGGCCGGCAGGTTGGCGGTGACCATCACCGCCGCGACATTCCGCGTATCCAGCTGGCGTTCCTGGTCGCGCGTGTTCACGCCGAGGCGTTCCAGCACGCCGATCAGCGATTGCCGGGTGAACACCGCGCTGCGCAGCTTGTCGCCGGTGCCGTTCAGCCCGACCACCAGCCCGTAGCCGACCAGCTGGTTCTCCCGCATCCCTTCGACATCCGCGATGTCCTTGATCCGCACCTGCTGGGCGAGCCCGTCGTCCGGCGCCAGCGCCAGGGCGAGCGACAGGGCCAGCGCGAGGCGACCCAGGATCGTCATTCTCGGGCAAGGTTTTCCGGACAAGCTGACCTCCGCGCCCCGGAGCCAGGGGGCGCGGCGACCTTCGCAAGGCATGTGCCAGGGTCTGCACGGGATCGGGCGGCAGGATGTGCCGGGATGGGGCAGGGGCTGCCGTGCCACCCGGCAGGAAAGGAGGCAGACGATGGCCATGGGTCCAGTCAGGCCAACCGGGTTCAGCGGCGTGGCCTCCGGCCGCCCACGCCGCGGCGGGGCCTTCGCCCTGCCCGGGCAGGCCGCGGAGGCCGGCGCGCCCCCGGAACTTGCCGCCGCCGCTGCCACCGGCGCGTTGCTGGCGTTGCAGGATGCCGGCGCCGCGCCGCCACCCGAGGCCCCCGCCAGCCGTGCCCGCCGCCGCGCCGGCCAGGCGCTGGAGGAGTTGCGCGGCCTGCAACTGGACCTGCTGCGCGGCGCCACGGACCCCGGCCGGCTGGACCGGCTGGAACGCCTCGCCGCCGAAAGCCCGGTCGGGCTTGAGCCCGAGCTGGCCGCCCTGGTCCAGCAGGTGCGGCTGCGGGCGCGGCTGGAGATCGCGCGCAGAACCGTCGCGCAGCTTTAACGCAACTGAAAAGCGGGCGAAGATCAGAAGCTTGCGCCGAAACGAGGCCTTGCTTCCGCCCCATCCCCGCCACTATGGTCCGGCCGCTTTCGCCAGCCGGGCGCCGGGCCTGGGGTGGCAGAAGCTTGGGGACGTCCTGCCATGCTGGTGACCTTGCCGCCGGACTACCGTCCGATGAGCGACGAAGAGTTCATGAACCCCCTGCAGCTGGAGTATTTTCGGCAGAAGCTTCTGAAGTGGCGCAATGACCTGCTGCGCGAGGCCGGCGAGACCCTGACCTCGATGGGCCAGGGAGGCATCATTGAGGCCGACCTGACGGACCGCGCCAGCGTCGAGACCGACCGGGCCCTGGAACTCCGCACCCGGGATCGGGCCCGCAAGCTGATCTCCAAGATCGACCAGGCGCTGGAGCGGGTGGAGAACGGCACCTACGGCTATTGCGAGGAGACCGGGGAGCCGATCGGCCTGCGCCGCCTGGAAGCCCGCCCCATCGCCACCCTGTCGATCGAGGCGCAGGAGCGCCATGAGCGGATGGAGCGGGTCCACCGCGACGACTGACCCTAAGCCCTCTCCCCCTCCTTCAGGGGGAGAGGGTTGCTTCAGGGGGAGAGGGTTGGGTGAGGGGGTTCTAGCCCACCCACTCCGGCGGCGCGTCATCCAGCCCCGGCGGCGGCCGGGCGCCGGGGTCGCGCCGCGCCAGGCGGGCGTCGTTCTCCGACACCTTGCCGACGCGGTTGTCCACCGGCCAGGCCAGCAGTTCCTCCGCCGGGCAGGGCACCAGCAGTTCCAGCAGATCCTCCGGCTCCGCCGGTTCCTCGCCCAGCCAGGCGTCCCAGACCTCCGGCGGCAGCACCACCGGCATGCGGTGATGCACCAGCGCCTGCTTCTCGTTGGCGTCCGTGGTGATCACGGTGAAGCTGCGCAGCCAGGCGCCATCCGGCTGCTTCCAGCCCTCCCACAGGCCGGCAACGGCCATCGGCATGCCATCCGCCTGGGCCACCGCATAGGCCTGCTTGGTGCCGTCCTCCGCCTTGCGCCATTCGTAGAAGGCATCCATCGGCACCAGGCATCGGCGCTTGCGGAAGGCGTCCCGGAAGGATGGCTTTTCGGCAATTCCATCCGCCCGCGCATTCATCAGCTTCGCCGCATCCTTGGTGTCCGTGGCCCAGCGCGGCACCAGGCCCCAGCGCAGCCGGTCCAGGTGCCGCTCGCCGCTTTCGGGATGCCGGCGCACCACCAGGCTGTCCTGCGTCACCGCGATGTTCCAGGAGGCGGCGTGGTTCGGCGTCGGGTTCACCGTGCCGAAATACTGCGCCAGCTCCGCCGGGCTGCGCTGCAACAGGTAGCGTCCGCACATGGGTCCGATCGTCCTTCACGAGCCGCCAGGATAACGCCTTGATGGGTGCGCGGACAGGTTGCGGGGTTGCCGCACGCGGCACAGGCGTTAAACAGGGCCGTCCAAGAACTTGCTGGGAGATGACAAAATGAAGAACCTCACCGCGGTGATGGCGCTCGGCCTCGCCGGTAGTCTGTCTCTCGCCGCCCCCGCCTCGGCGCAGGAAACGCTGCGCTTCATGACTGGCCCGCAGGGCGGTGCCTGGGTGCCGATCGCGGGCGCGCTGAAGAACATCTGGGAACGCGCCATCCCCGGCATCAGCGTGCAGACCCTGCCGGGCGCCGGCGTCGCCAATGTCCGTGGCATCGGCGGCGGCCGCGCCAGCGTTGCCTTCGGCAACTCCATCAGCACGGTCGACGGCATCGCCGGCAACGCACCCTTCCCGGAGAAGGTGAGCAATGTCTGCAACATCGGCTCGCTGTACCCGCAGTGGTTCCAGGTGATCGCGCTGGCCGATTCCGGCATCAACCGGATCGAGGACATGCGCGGCCGCCCGATCGCGCTGCAGCCGCGCGGCAACACGGCGGAAGTGGTCACGCAACACATCCTGCAGGCCGCGGGCATGTCCTACAGCGACGTGCGCGCCAGCTTCCAGTCCAGCTACACCGATGCGGTGGGCCTGCTGCGGGACGGCCACGCGCAGGTCTTCACCCTCGGCACCACCATCCCGGCGAGTTCGGTGATGGATCTGGCGAGCGCGCGGCAGATGCGGATCATCGACCTGGCGCCGTATGTGGACCGCATGCGCGCCATCAACCCGGGCTACCAGGGGGAAGCGCTGCCGGCGAACACCTATCCGCAGCAGCAGGGCACGCCGATGCAGATCACCTACACCGCGCACCTGATCACCAACTGCGACCGCAACGAGGAGCAGGTCTACCAGATGGTGAAGCTGCTGTGGGACAACGCGGACACGCTGCGCAACATCGTCAGCGCCATGCGCAACAGCACCCCGGCGACCGCCGCCGCCGATATCGGCGTGCCGATGCATCCCGGAGCCGCGCGCTTCTACCGCGAAGCCGCCGCTCGCTGACCGACCGATAGGGGCCTGCCGCAGCGGCAGGCTCCGACCGCCCATTCGATTAGGACCAGCGGATGACCTACGCGCGCGCCATGCACGGCCTGGCCGGCACCATCGCCGCGGCGATGGCGATCTACCACATGTGGGCCATCGCCCTGTCGCCGCCCGAGGCGGTGATCTTCCGCGGCACCCACCTTCTGTTCGCCATGTCGCTGGTCTTCATCATGTTCCCGCTGCGCAAGGGCCAGGATGGCGAACGCCGCGTGCCGGGGCCGGAGGACTGGCTGCTCTGCGCCCTGTCCATCTGGGCGGTCGGCCGGCTGTTCGTGGACTATGACTGGCTGGTCAACCGCATCCCCTACATCGACGACCCGCGCCCCTCCGACATCATCGGCGGCTGGCTGCTGACCGTCCTGATCCTGGAGGCGACGCGCCGCGTCATCGGCCTCGCCCTGCCGATCACCGCGAGCGTCTTCCTGATCTGGTCCTACTTCTTCACCGATGTCGGCGCACTGGCCATCCTGGACCAGTTGTACCTGACCACGGACGGTATCTTCGGCTCCACGCTCGGCGTCTCCGCCGGCTTCGTCGTGATCTTCGTGCTGTTCGGCTCGTTCATGGAGCGATCGGGCGTCGGCAAGCTGTTCATGGATTTCGCGCTCGCCCTGACCGGGCGCAGCAGCGGCGGGCCGGGCAAGGTCGCCGTGGTGTCCTCCTCCCTGTTCGGCTCGGTCTCCGGCTCCGCCGTCGCCAACGTGATGGTGACGGGACAGGTGACGATCCCCCTGATGAAGCGCAGCGGCTTCCGGCCGCAGTTCGCCGCCGGCGTCGAAGCCGTGGCCAGCACTGGCGGGCAGATCATGCCGCCGATCATGGGGGCTGCCGCCTTCGTCATGGCGGAGTTCCTCGGAGTCTCCTACCTCCAGGTCGTCACCTGGGCGCTGATCCCGGCACTCCTTTATTATGTCGCCACCTTCGCCGCGGTGCATTTCGAGGCGAAGCGCGCCGGGCTCGCCGGCCTGCCGGACCACGAGGTGCCACGGCTCGGTGACGTGATGCGCGAAAGCTGGCACCTGTTCCTGCCGATCCTGGTCATCATCATCGGCCTGTTCGGCGGCTATTCCGCGCCGCTGGTGGCGCTGGTCGCGACACTGTCCTGCTTCCCGGCCGCGGCGCTGCGTGCCAACAGCCGCCACCATGTGACCCTCGGCGGGGTGTGGGACGCGATGCTGGACGGCGCGCGGAACTCGCTGGGCATCGCCATGGCCTGCGCCTGCGCCGGCATCGTCATCGGGCTGATCGCACTCACCGGACTCGGCATCACCTTCACGCAGCTCGTCGTGAACGTCGCCAACAACAACCTGATTTTCGCGCTGATCCTGACCATGATGGCCGGCATCATCCTCGGCATGGGGATGCCGACCACGCCGGCCTACATCGTGATGGTGTCCCTGCTGGTCCCGGCGCTGATCGCCATGGGCGTGGTGGTGCCGGCGGCGCACATGTTCGCCTTCTACTTCGCCATCCTGTCCGCCATCACGCCGCCGGTGGCGCTGGCCGTGTTCGCCGCCGCCGGGCTCGCCAAGACGGACATGTGGAGCAGCGGCTGGGCCGCGATGAAGATCGGCGCGGCCGGCTTCATCGTGCCCTTCATCTTTGTCTTCCAGCCCGCGCTGCTGCTGATCGGCACCTGGAGCGAGGTGATCTTCGCAGTGGCCAGTGCCACCGCCGGCTGCCTGCTGCTGGCGGCGTCCCTGCATGCCTATCTGCTGCGGCCGATGCCGATGTGGGAACGGGTCGCGCTTTTCATCGCCGCGCTGGCGCTGATCAAGCCGGGCCTGGTGACGGATGCTGTGGGCATCATCCTCGGCGGCGGCGTGCTGCTGCTGCAACTGGTGCAGCGGCGGCGGCCGGCGGTGGTTTAGCCTTCGAAACGCTGCGCCGCCTCCGGCGTTGGGGGCTGGACCACCACAAGGATCCAACACCCGATGCCGTATTTGAAGACCCGCGACGGAACCTCGCTCTACACCAAGGTCTGGGGCAGCGGCCGGCCCGTCGTCCTGACGCATGGCTGGCCCCTTTCCGCCGATAGCTGGGACGACCAGGCGATGCCGCTGGCGGAAGCCGGCTTCAAGGTCATCGCCTATGACCGCCGCGGTTTCGGCCGGTCCGAACAGCCCTGGTCGGGCTACGACTACGACACGCTCGCGGACGACCTGGCCGATGTACTGTCCGAGACCGGCGCCGCCGATGCCGCCATCATCGGCTTCTCGATGGGGGGCGGGGAGATTGCGCGCTACATGTCGCGCCATGCCGGCCGCGGCGTGCGCCAGGCCGGGCTCATCGCTTCCGTCGTGCCCTACATGTTGCAGACCCGGGACAACCCGGAAGGCGTGCCGCAGGCCACCTTCGACCAGATGACGGCGCAGATGAAGGAGGACCGTCCCGGCTTCTTCGCCACCTTCTTCAAGCAGTTCTACGGCGTCGGCATGCTCAGCAGCCCGGTCAGCAGTGATCTGGTGCAGTGGACGGTCAATACCGCGATGATGGCCGGGCTGAAGCCAACGCTCGCCTGCGCCCAGGCCTTCGCCACCACGGATTTCCGGCCCGACCTGCCGGCCTTCACGGTGCCGACGCTGATCATCCACGGCACCGCCGACGCCACCGTGCCGATCGATGCCTCTGCCCGTCCCGCCGCCGCGGCCATCCGGCAATCGCGCCTGCTGGAATATGATGGCGCGCCGCACGGACTGGCGGCGACGCACAAGGATCGCCTGACGCAGGACCTGCTCGCCTTCCTGCGCGGCTGAGCCCGACGACGCGTCAGAACGGCGAAACGATGTCCAGTATCTGTTGCCCGATGCGCGGCGACTGGACATCGGAGATGGTGCCCCGCCCACCATAGGCGATCCGCGCCTCCGCCAGCCGGTCGTGCCGCACCGTGTTGTCGCTGGCGATGTCCTGCGGGCGGATCACGCCCGTCACCTGCAGGTCGCGCAGCTCATGATTCACCCGCACCTGCTGCCGGCCTGCGACCACCAAATTGCCGTTCGGCAGCGCCTGCGTGACGGTTGCCGCCAGCCGCAGCGTTACCGTCTCCGTCCGCCGGACGGAACCGGTGCCGTTGGTGGTCTGCGCCCCGTTGGTCTGCACCAGGGCGGAGGGATCGATGGTGTTCGGCAGGATGCGCGTCAGCGAGGATTCCAGGCCGAACAGCCGCGGCAGGCCGATGGTATCCGTGCCCTCCCGCTCCCGCGCCGTGGTGTTCTGCAACTGCGCGGTGTCCTGGATGCTGACCAGCACGGTGATCAGGTCGCCCACCGCCGCGGCCCGCTGGTCGCGCAGGAAGGTGCGGCTGCCGGGGCGCCACAGGCTGTTGCCGCCATGGTTCGGCGTCTGCGCCGCCGGCATCGGCATGGACACCGGCTGGTAGCCCGGTGCGGCGGTCGGGTTGTCCATCGCCGCCATCATGGGGGCCCGCCCGACCTCCGTGAGGCGTTCACAGGCCGGCAGGGCCAGCAGCAGCACCAGCGCGAGGCGCCTCACCGCGCCGCCTCCACCCGCACCTGGCCCGGCCCGATCGCGCGACCCTCCACGATGATCCGGCTGCCGAGGTTCATCACCGGCACCACCGCGCCGCGCGACGCGCCTTCCATGGCGCGCCCCTGCGCCGTCATGGCGAGCCCGCGCGTCTCGTAGTGCAGCGTCACCGTGGCACCACGTTCGATCACCAGCGGCGGTGCCAGGCTTGCCAGCAGCAGCGGCTGCCCCGCCGCCGCCGGCCGCCGCAGCGCCTGGCCCACTGCCTGGTCCGCACGCTCCGCAGCTCCAGGGCGACCCTGGCTGGACGGCAGCCGCACCAGCCGCACATCCTCCGGTCGCAGCACCTCGCCCACCGCCATCCGCCGCACCGCGACCAGCACCGGATGCGTCGCCACCACGCGGCCCGCGAGCCGGATGCGCTGCGTCGGCATGCCGTCCGCGGCCACGGCCAGGCTGGCGCCGAAGCGGCCGCTGCCGGCATCGTAGCTCGCCTGTTCCACCAGGATCTGCGGCAGCGCGGCCGGCGGCAGCAGCGGCGCGCTGAACCCGCTCAGGACGAGGTCCGCCTTCTCCTCCACCCCCTGGGGCCCCAGAACCTGGCGCAGCGCGTCCAGCACCTCCTCCTGCGTCAGGGCGCGGCCCGGGCGGTCCAGCACCACGCGGTCGGCGCCGCCACTGGGCTGCCAGGCGATGTCGTGCCGCCGGGCGATGGCGAACAACTGCGCTGCCTCCACCACCAGGCGCTGCCCCGGCGGCGGTGCCGGGCCGAGCACCGTGGCACCGCGGGCGCCCAGCCCGTCGAACAGGTCTTCCAGCCGCACGGTGGCATCCTCCACCGTCGCGAAGGGCCGCAGCGTGGGCAGGTCCTGCGCCGCCGCCGGCAGGATGCAGCACAGGGCCAGCAGGATGTGGCGCATGGCGCTCACCGCAGCCGCGAGAGTGTGGAGAGCATCTCGTCGCTGGCCGAGATCACCTTGCTGTTCATCTCGTAGGCGCGCTGCGCGGTGATCAGGTTGGTGATCTCCTGCACCACGTTCACGTTGCTGGTCTCGACGAAGCCCTGCAGCACCTGGCCGAAGCCCGGCGTGCCCGCCGCCCCCTGCTGCGCCGCGCCGGACCCTGGCGTTGCCAGCAGCAGGTTGTCGCCCACCGCCTCCAGCCCGGTCTCGTTGGCGAAGATGGCGAGCTGGATCTGCCCGACATTCTGCGGGTCGACCTGGCCATCAAGCTTCGCCAGCACCTCGCCCGTCGCGTTGATCGTCACGTCGCGGGCCGCCGCCGGCACCGCGATGCCGGGCTGCACCACATAGCCATCGGCCGTGACGATGATGCCTTCCGGCGACAGCGCAAAGGTGCCGTCGCGGGTATAGGCGGTCTCGCCGGAGGGCAGTGTGATCTGGAAATAGCCGTTGCCGCGGATCGCCATGTCGAACCGGTTCTCGGTCTGTGACAAGCTGCCCTGTTCCGAGATCCGGTACACCGCCCCGGTCTTCACGCCGAGCCCGACCTGCGCGCCGGATGGCAGCACGCTGCCGGTATCGGCGGACTGTGAGCCCACGCGGCGCATGTTCTGGTAGATCAGGTCCTGGAATTCCGCGCGCCGCCGCTTGTAGCCGGTGGTGCTCATGTTCGCGATGTTGTTGGAAATGACTTCCACATTCGTCTGCTGGGCCATCATGCCGGTTCCGGCGATGTGCAGGCTGCGCATTCTTCTTGTTCCTTGTGATCAGGTCCACGTGCCGCCGCGCTACTTCCGCCGCAGAATCCGCTCCACCGCGCTGCCCAGCCGCTCGCCCTCGCGTTCCGCCATCTGGGCCACGAACTGGAATTCCCGCAGGTCCTCCGTCATCCGGGTCAGTTCGATCACCGGCCGCACGTTGCTGCCCTCCATCGCGCCCTGCACCACGCCGGGGCGTTCCACGGCCACGCCCGGCATGTCCTCCGGCGCCGCGAACAGCCGGTCGCCCTCGGCGTTCAGCTTCTGGCGATCGTCGAATCGCACCACGCGCAGCCGCGCCACCGGGCCGGTCTCCGTGCGCAGCGTGCCGTCGCCCAGCACCTCGATCCGGCTGTCGCCCTCGGCGACGCGGATCGGCTGGCCGTTGGTGCTGAGCACCGGATTTCCTTCGGCGTCCGCCACGCGCCGCTCGTTGTCCAGCGTGAAGCGGCCGGCGCGGGTGAAGCGTTCGCCGCGCGGCGTCTCCACGGCGAAGAACCCCTCCGGCGCCGCCAGCGCCAGATCCAGCGGGTTGCCGGTTGCGGCCAACGGTCCCGGCGCCGTATCGCGCCAGGTGGCGCGGTCCTGCGCGAACGCCAGGTCGCGACCGCCCTCCGGCACTGCCGCATCCATCTGCCGTTCCAGCACCGTGCCGAACACGGGCCTCGCGGCGCGGAAGCCGGGCGTATCCGCGTTGGCGATGTTGTTCGCCGTCACCGCCGAGGCGCGGCTCTGCGCCACCAGGCGCGACAGGACGATGTAGCCGGGGCTGTCCATGGGTCGATCAGGCTCCGCGTTCCGTCAGGCACTGGGCAAGCCGTGTGCCAGCCGGTGCGCGCCTGGGCCGCGCAGCTTCTGCCGCCCGCCCGGCATATTTCGCCGCCACCCGGCAAACGCCGGCGCTTTAACTCTCCCGCAAGCCCGCTGCCCCATGGTGCCCGAAGCACGACGCGACACGGACACGGCAGGAAGGCTCGGACAGGCGCATGGCGGCGGCAGCCAAGATGGATGCGGCGGCGGGGGAGGACCCCGCCGCCCACGGGGCGAAGAAGGGCGGCGGCAAGAAGAAGCTGCTGCTGATCCTGCTGCCCGTCCTGCTGCTCGGCGCCGCGGCGGGGCTGTGGTTCAGCGGCATCCTGCCCGGCCTGCTCGGCATGAATGCGGAACCTCCGGCGGTGGAGACACCCGGCGAGCCCGCGCCACCACCGCGCAGTCCGCCCGCCTTCGTCGAACTGCCGGAGATCATCACCAACCTGAACGCGCCTGGCCGCCGCCCGGTCTTCGTCCGCCTGCGCGCCAAGCTCGAGATCAGCAAGGCGGCGGACACGGCGGCGGTGACGGAGGCGATGCCGCGCCTGCTCGACCTGTTCCAGACCTACCTGCGGGAGGTGCGCCCGGACGAACTGCGCGGCAGCGCCGGCACGCACCGGCTGCGGGAGGAGTTGATCGCCCGCGCCACGCTCGCCGCCCACCCGGCCCGCATCACCGACGTGCTGTTCATGGAAATGCTGGTTCAATGAGCGGTACGCCGGAGGAGGACGAACTCGCCGCCGCCTGGGGTGCCTCGGTCGATACCGCCGGCGCGCCGGACCCTTTCGACGACGCGCCCGCTGCCGGCCCGCCACCCGCCGATGCCGCACGCGTGCTCAACCAGGCCGAGATCGACAGCCTGCTCGGCTTCGAGAACGGCCCGGCCGGCGACAATGGCGAAAGCGGCATCGAGCGCATCATCTCGGCCGGCCTCATCGCCTATGAACGCCTGCCGATGCTGGAGATCGTGTTCGATCGCCTGGTCCGGCTGATGTCCACCACCCTGCGCAACTTCACCTCCGACAACGTCGAGATCAGCATCGACGCGATGACCTCGCTGCGCTTCGGCGACTACCTGAACTCCATCCCGCTGCCGGCCATGCTGGCGGTCTACAAGGCGGAGCAGTGGGACAATTACGGGCTGGTCGTGGTCGACAGCAGCCTGATCTATTCGGTGGTGGACGTGCTGCTCGGCGGCCGCCGCGGCACCGCCGCCATGCGCATCGAGGGAAGGCCCTACACGACCATCGAGCGCACGCTGGTCGAGCGCCTGATCACCGTGGTGCTGGGCGACCTGCGCGCGGCGTTCGAGCCGCTGTGCCCGATCGATTTCCGCTTCGACCGGCTGGAGGTGAACCCGCGTTTCGCCGCCGTCTCCCGGCTTTCGAACGCCGCCGTGCTGGCCCGCCTGCGGGTGGACATGGAGGATCGCGGTGGCCGCATCGACATCCTGCTGCCCTATGCGACGCTGGAGCCGGTGCGCGAATTGCTGCTGCAGCAATTCATGGGCGAACGCTTCGGCCGCGACAGCATCTGGGAAACCCACCTGGCGGAGGAACTGCGCCAGACCGAGGTCGCGCTGGACGTGGTGCTCGATGAGCAGACCATGCTGCTGTCGCAGGTGCTGCGGCTGAATGTCGGCGACCGCCTGATGCTGGCCTCGCCCTCCGGCGCGCCGGTGCGGCTGCGCTGCGGCGACGTACCGCTGTTCGAAGGCCAGCTCGGCCGGCGGGAGAACCGCCTCGCCGTGCGCATCGACAATGGGCGGGAGGTATCGCCGGCGGCGATCCAGGCCCGGCTGGAGGGACGCGGAGCATGAGCCTGATCGAATGGACCGCGCAGGGCGCGCTGCTGCTGCTGCTGGCCATCGCCGTGCCCTTCGGCTGGCGGCTGGAACGCCAGATCGCCGCACTGCGCCGCGAGGGCGCCGCGATGGAGGCCGGCGCCGCCGGCATCTCCGCCGCCGGCGAGGCCGCGGAGGCCACGCTGGCGCGGCTGCGCGCCACCGCCGAACAGGCCGGCCGCAGCGTCGCCGAGCGTGTCGCGGAAGCGACGCCGCTGCGCGAGGACCTGCGCTTCCTGACGGAACGTGCGGAGATGCTGGCCGACCGGCTGGATGGCCTGGTGCGCCAGGCCCGCCCGACCGCCGCCGAACCGCCGCCCGCCACCGGCCCCGCGCCGCGCAGCGAGGCCGAGCGCGAATTGCTGCGGGCGCTGCGGGGCGGCCGATGAGACTGCCGCGCCTCCGCCTGCTGCCGGTGTGCTTCGGCCTGATGGCGCTGCTCGCCGTGGTCAAGGCGGAACGCCTGTGGCGCGCGGGGGAGGTGGCGTGGCCGGGGATCGCCCAGGCCCAGGCCCAGGCCCAGGCCCAGGCCCAGGCCCAGGCGCCCCAGGTGCCGGCCGCCGCCACACCGGCCGCGACGCCTAGCACCACGCCGCCCGCACCCACCGCCGAACAGGCCGCGGAACGCGCCCTGCTGGAACAACTGCGCGCCCGTCGCGCCGCGATCGAGCAGCGGGAGGCGCAGGCGGTCGCCCGCGAAACGCTGGTCGCCGCCGCCGAGCGCCGCCTGGCGCAGCGCGTCGAGGAACTGGTCGCGCTGCAACGCCGGCTGGAGGCGATGGAACAGGACCGCGCGACCCGCGAGGAAGCGGGCATGCGCGGCCTGGTGAAGCTCTACGAAGGCATGCGGCCGCGCGATGCGGCGGTGATCTTCGACGAGCTGGAAATGCCCGTGCTGGTCCGCCTGATGGACCAGATGCGGGAAGCGAAGGCCGCACCGGTGATGGGCGCCATGCGCCCCGACCGGGCGCGGCTGCTGACGGCGGAGCTGGCGCGCCTGCGCGCCGGGCGCGGCGCGGCACAGTAAGTGGCGCCAGGATGGCGGATGAATCGGTTGAAAGGGCGCATGGCCAGATGGACAAGAACACGTCGGTCCTCATCGTGGACGACTACAAGACGATGCTGCGGATCATCCGCAACCTGCTGAAGCAGCTCGATTTCGAGAATGTCGAGGAAGCGATGGACGGGACGGAGGCGCTGGCCAAGATGCGCGCCGGCAATTTCGGCCTGGTCATCAGCGACTGGAACATGGCGCCGATGACCGGCCTCGACCTGCTGAAGGAGGTGCGCGCCGACGCGCGGCTGAAATCGACCCCCTTCATCATGATCACCGCCGAGAGCAAGACGGAGAATGTAGTCGCCGCCAAACAGGCCGGTGTCTCCAACTACATCGTCAAGCCGTTCAACGCCGAGACGCTGCGCGGCAAGATCGAGAAGGTGATGGCGAATGCCTGACGGTATCATCCCCCCCGCGGAACCGGAGGCCGCGCGGATCGACGCGGCCGTCCGCGCCGTGCTCGGCAGCATGTCCGGCGATCTCACTCTGGTCGAGGCGTCGCTGCTGGCGGAGCTCGAAGGGCTCGGCCGCACCGTGGCGCGCGCCAAGCAGGAAATCGCCTCGCTGCAGGTCGAGGACATCACGATCAGCCACATCCCGACGGCGACGGATGAGCTGGACGCGATCGTCGGCCACACCGCCGCCGCGACCAACGAGATCCTCGATGTGTGCGAGACGCTGGAAGGCGTCGCCACGCGCGTCGGCGGTGCGGAGGCGGAGGCGCTCGGCACCGCCGTCACCCGCATCTACGAAGCCTGCAGCTTCCAGGACATTACCGGCCAGCGCATCGGCAAGGTGGTCTCGGCGCTGAAGGCGATCGAGGCGCGGGTGGCGCAGGTCACCTCCCGTTTCGGCGCCGCCGCCACGCATGGGCCACCACCCGACCCTTTGCCGGCCCCGTCGGCGGAGGCCGAAACCGAGGGCCGCCGCCTGGCGCATGGCCCGCAGCTTCCCGGCGCCGGCGTCAGCCAGGCCGATATCGACAAGCTGCTGGCGGATTTCGACTGAACATGGCTCGGCACGGGAAGGGCAGGCGGATGTTGCGTGGCCTTTCCAGCGCGGCCGGCTTCGCCCTGGCCCTGCTGATCGCGGCCCCTGTCCTGGCGCAGGACCGGGTCTTGGCGCAGGACCGTGTCGGCGTGCGCGTCGGCGATCATCCCGGCTTCGGCCGGGTGGTGTTCGATTGGCCCGCAACGGTGGAATACCGCGTCGAGGAAAGCGAGGGCCGCATCGTGCTGCACTTCGCCAGCCCCGCCGCCTTCGACCTGGCCGCGGCCCGGCGCCCGGTCCGCAACCTGCGCGGCCTGACCTCGGAAGGTGCGCGCGCCGAGATCGCGACCGCGCCTGGGACGCGCCTGCGGCATTTCCGGCTCGGCAACCGCGTGGTGCTGGACCTGCTGGATGCCCGCCGCGAGACGCCTGCCGCGCCGGCGCCCGGCCCAGTGGCGCCCGGCCCGGTGGCGCCCGGCCCGGTGACGCCAGGCCCGGTGACGCCAGGCCCGGTCGCGCAGCCGATACGTGCTGCCACGCCTCGTCCGGCCGCACCGGTCGCGCGTCCGGCGCCGACCGAAGCCTCACCCTTCCAGCGCGCCGTCGCGCCGCCCGCCGAGGCACCCGTCATCGTCCAGGCCGCGCCGCGGGAACCGGTGGCCGCCCAGGCATTAGCGCCTCCCGCACCTCCGCCGGCGCCAGTCGCCCGGCCGCCCTCCGCCATGCCCGGCCTTGCCGTCCGCCTGCTGCCCGGACCCGTGCTGTCCATTACGGCGGGCGCGGAAACCGGTGCCGCGCTGTTCCGCCGCGGCGGCCTCTGGATGCTGGTGCTGGACCAGCCGCAGCCGCTCGACCTCACCGCGCTCCGCGCCGATCCAGCCTTCGTCGATGCCGAGACCAGCAGCGGCCCGCAGGCGACGACGCTGCGCCTGCCGGCCGCCGCCCTGTCCAATCCACGCCTGCGGCGGGAGGGCAACGCCTGGCTGCTCGACCAGCCCGCCGGCGAGGTCGCGCTGCGGGCCATCCTGCCGGAGGTTGAGCCCGGCCCGCCCATCCGCCTGGTCCTGCGCGCCACGCGCGGGATCGGCAGCGTCTCCGTGCTCGACCCCGAGACCGGCACCTCCCTGCTGGTCGGCACCGTTCGCGACGGCGCGGAAGCCGTGCCGGCCGGCCGCCGCGCCGCGATCTTCGAACTCCTGCCGACCCGGCTTGGCGCCGCCCTGCTGCCGCGCGCCGATACCGTCACGCTGCGGGTGCTGGAAGGCCGGTTCGTGACCGGCGCCGCACCCGGTGCGGAAATGGCACTCGGCCCCGAGACGCCGGGTGCCGCCGCGGCCGCGGCGTCCATGACCCGCCTCTTCGACCTGCCGGCCGAACCACTGACCGCGTTGCAGGAACGTGTCCGCGGCGCCACCGCCGCCGTAGCCGCCAGCCCACCGCTCGGCCGCGGCCCGCCGAGGCTGCAGACGGCGGAGGCGCTGCTCGCCCTGGGCCTGCCGCAGGAAGCGCAGGCCATGGTCGGCCTGGCGACGCGGGAGGATCCGGCCCTGGCCGAAACGCCACGCGCCCGCGCCCTGGCCGGTGCCACAGCCCTGCTGTCCGGGCGCTTGGCGGAAGCCGGCGGCCTGGACCACCCGCGCCTGCCCGAGAACGACGAGGTGGCGCTGTGGCGTGGCCTGCTCGCCGCCGCGCGTGGCCAGAACGGCGCCGCGGCCGTCGCCGCCGGCCTGCCGCTGCTGCTGGCCTACCCCGAGCCGTTGCAGTCCCGCCTCGCGCCCCTGGCGGCGGAGGCGCTGGCCGCCGGAGGCGAGCCCGCCGCCGGCCGCCGCCTGCTCGCGGCGCGGGACCAGGAGGATCCGGCCCTGGCACTCGCCCGCGCCCGCATCCTGGAAGCCGAGGGCGCCACGGCCCCGGCGCTGGCCGCCTACGACGCGCTCGCCGCCGGTCGCGACCGCCGGGCGAGAGCCATCGCCATGCGCCGCGCCGCCGAACTGCGGCTTGCGACCAGCCTGATCGACGCCGCCGGCGCCGCCGCCGCGCTCGAGTCCACCCTCGCCGCCTGGCGTGGCGATGCGCTCGAAACCGAGGGCCGCTCGCGTCTCGCGGAACTGCGCCAGCAGGCCGGCGACTGGCGCGGCGCCTTCGACCTGCTGCGGGAGACGGCGGCGATCTTCCCCGACCTGGCACCCGGCCTGCGGGAGCGGCAGGTCGCCGCCCTGCTCGGCGCGCTGGACAAGGCGCCGCCGCTGGAAGCCGTGGTGCTCTACGACGCCCATGCCGAGATGCTGCCGCCGGGCGAGGCGTCCGAACAGGCCCTTGGTTCGCTTGCGGACCGGCTGGCGGCGCTGGACCTGCTGGACCGCGCGAGCCATGTGCTGCGCGGCGCGATCGCCCGCGCCCCGGATGCCGAGGCGCGCGGCCGCATCGGCGCCCGCCTTGCCGGCCTTGGCCTGGCGGCCGGCGACCAGGGTGCTGCCCTCGCCGCGCTGGCGGATACGGCGGGGGAGGGGTTGTCGCCCGAGCTCACCCGGCAGCGTCACCTGCTGGAGGCCCGTGCCCTGGCGCGTGCCGGGCGGGTGGCCGAGGCGGTTGCGCGCTACAGGTCGGCCGGCCTCGCGGCGGCGAACGAACTCGCCACGCTGCTGGAGGAGAAGCAGGATTGGCCGGGCGCCGCCGCCGCACTGCGCCAGCACCTGGATGCGGCGGCCCCACCGCCGCCCGCGCCGCTCGCCGCCGAACACCAGCCTCTGGTCGCCCGCCTGGCGGCGCTGCTGACGCTTGCCGGGGACGATTCGGCGCTGGCGGCGCTGCGGGTGGAAGAACAGGGCCGCATGGGCGGCACGCTGTCGGACGCCTTCACCCTGTTCACCGCCGACCGCGTCGCCGCCCTGTCAGACCTGCCCCGCCTGGGCCGGGAGCTTGATGTCGCGCGCGGCCTGCCCTCCCGACTGGACGGGTTTCGGAGCGAAACCCCTGTGACAAGATGATCTTCCGGCTACCCCCCGGGGGGGACCGGAGGCTTTACCGGTCCCCCCCGGGGGGGGACCATGTTTTTTTGCGGCGTTAGGTCCCGATTTCGCTTGCACCCCCCCTGGCTTTGCCCCATATGCCGCGGCCTTGACCCGATCTGCTTTGAACAGCCGCACTCCCGCGGCGAGCGATCATCCCGGTCATCTGCTGGCTGGAAGGAGCCCTGAACATGGAAGCTCTCGTCCAACTGGGGATGGTCTCGGATCTCCCGAGCGACGCCCAGATTGATGAGAACCGCTCGGCGGAAACGAAGGACTATTTCGTCCATCGCAACGGCGTGCGGTATGCGGGAACGCATCTGATCATCGACCTGTGGGGGGCGACGAATCTCGACGACCCCGACCATATCGACGCGGTGCTGCGCGAGGGTGCGCTGGCCACCGGCGCGACCATCCTGCACGGGCACTTCCACCACTTCTCCCCGAATGGTGGCGTCAGCGGCGTGCTGGTTCTGGCCGAGAGCCATGTGTCGATCCACACCTGGCCGGAGCGTGACTACGCCGCGCTCGACATCTTCGTCTGCGGCGACTGCGACCCCTACAAGGCGCTGCCGGCGCTGAAGAAGGGTTTCCTGGCGGAGCGCGTGCAGCTTGCCGAGCACAAGCGCGGCCTGATCGGGTAAGTCCGGCCCTCAGGGCCGGGTTGGTTCGGGGCGGGCCGCAGGGCCCGCCCTTTTTCGCGCGTGCGGAGAGCGACGATGACGGATGAAGCCTGGATCAACGAGACGCTCTACGCCGAATGGGGCCAGCGCTTCCTGGTGAAGCGTGACCTGGCGCATGTGAAGTCGGAGTTCCAGGACATCCGCATCTTCGAAAGCCACCTGCATGGCCGCGTCATGCTGCTGGACGGCGTGGTGCAGATCACCGAGGCGGATGAGTTCGTCTACCAGGAAATGCTCGCCCATGTGCCGCTGCTGGCGCATGGCGATGCGAAGCGCGTGCTGATCATCGGCGCCGGCGACGGCGGCGTGCTGCGCCGCGTGCTGCAGCACCGCACCGTCGAGAAGGCGGTCATGGTGGAAATCGACGGGGAGGTGATCCGCCTCGCAAAGGAACACCTGCCCGGCATCGGCGGCGACGCCTGGACGGACCCGCGCGCCACCGTCATCGTCGGCGACGGCATCGACCACGTCCGCCAGGCGGAAGCCGGCAGCTACGACGTGGTGATCGTCGACAGTACCGACCCGATCGGGGTGGGGGAGGTGCTGTTCACCGACGAGTTCTACGCGAACTGCGCCCGCCTGCTGTCCGACCGCGGCCTGGTGGTGAACCAGTGCGGCGTGCCCTTCATGCAGGCCGAGGAGTTGCGCCAGACCTCGCTCCGCCGCGCCAAGTCCTTCCCCGACGTCTTCGCCTATGTCGCTGCCGTGCCAACCTATGTCGGCGGCTTCATGACGCTGGGCTGGGCCGCCAAGGATGCCGGCTGCCGGCAGGTGGAGGTCGCCGAGATCCGCCGCCGCGCCGACGTCGCCGGCGTGCTGGACACCACGCGCTACTGGACGCCGGAAATCCATGTCGGCGCCTTCAACCTGCCGCCCTACATCGGCATGCACCTGCCGCGAGGCTGACGGCCCGCAACCGCTGAGGCTCAGGTCGGCTCCACCGCGGGCGGCACCCGGTCCCCGGGCCGCAGCGTCCGCAGCCGCACATCCTGGAACCGCTCGCTGAACACGTCGCGTAGCGAAGCCGCCACCGCGTTGCGTGCCGTCTCGAAATCCTTCAGCGCGGTGGCGTCGGCCGGGTTGGCCAGCACGCGCGCCTCCGCATCGCGGATCGCCGCCACTTCCTCGTTCAGCCGCTTGGCCGAATCCCGCGGCAGGGCGCGGCCGGCGACATAGACCGCCTGGCTGATGCCGATCAGCGTCACCAACTGGTCCGGGATCTCGAAATTGGCCAGGTCGCCGGTGCCCGTCACCACCAGCGCGACCGCGGCGAACAGGCTGAACAGCAGCGCCTGCACCCGCGTCACGTCGATCTCGCCATCGGATTCCACCAGGTCGGTCCAGCGCGGCAGCCGGGGGGCCGGGTCCAGCACGCCGGTGCCGAACAGCCACATCCGGTTCTGCGTCTGCATCACCGACCCCTCGGTCAGCCGAGCCAGGGTGGAACCCGTCAGCGTCACGCCGAGCAGCGTCAGCACGCTGTTGCTGAGGTTCGGCAATTCCCCGGTCCGTGCCATGACGTAGGCATAGACCCCGGCCAGCACGAGCGTGAACAGCAGCACCTGGAAGCGCGACAGGCTGCAGTAGCCGAAGCTGTCCTGCGCGATCACGGTCGGCCGCAGCGCGTAGCCATAGGCACTCGGCGCGCCGCTGCCCAGCAGCTTGCGGCTGTGTGCATATTGCCGCTGGTGGATCTGCATTGCTGCGAAAGCCAGCAGCAGATAGGCCAGCAGGCTCGTCGCCAGCCCGGCGGAGGCCGAGGTGCGCAGCTTGGAGACGAACATCGGCTGCCGCGCATAAGCCCGCAATTCCCGCCCATTTGCCCGCAGCGGGTTCAGTGACTCCGCCGGATCGACGCAAAGCAGCAGCACTACCTCCCAGTAGGAGGGCCGCCATCCCGCCTCCAGCGCCGGAAAGACCGCGGAAACGGTCGTCGCGTCGTCATTCGGCGTTGGCGGCAGCACGGTGCCGCGCGTCAGATCAGCTTCACGCAGCGCAACCGGCGACCGGTCGGCGGGATAGACCACCGCCTCGAACCACGCGTTGCGCCATTCCAGCGGTGTCAGCCAGCTCGGCCGGGACAGCGTCAGCTCCAGCGTCGGCACGGCTTTTGAGGTCTGCCGCACCGCCTGCAACGGCAGCGCCGGCGCACTGGTTGTCAGATGCTGCGCGACATCGCCCAGCACCATGAAGCCGGATCCTGTCTGCCACGGACCGTCGCGGGACGCCGGCACACTGCACTGGACGATGCGCGATTCCCGCGCCGGCGCCTGCGCCAGGGCGGCCCGGGCCGGCAGCAGCGCCGCCGACAACGCGCAGACCAGCGACAGGGCCATGATCCAGCGCGGCATGACGCACCCCGAAAAACGGAAGCTGACGGTGCGGCGCGCGGCGCGGGCGGTGCAACGACTATTTGGTTTCGCGCATTTCACCGGCGGCGTGTGGCGCTCAGCCCGCGGCGAATCCCTGCACCAGACTGCCCGCGATCAGCCGCCAGCCGTCGACCAGCACGAAGAAGGCCAGCTTGAAGGGCAGCGCCACCACGGTCGGCGGCAGCATCATCATGCCGAGCGACATCAGCAGGCTGGCCGCCACCAGGTCGATCACCAGGAAGGGCAGGAAGACCAGGAACCCGATCTCGAAGGCGCGGCGTAGCTCGCTGACCATGAAGGCCGGCGTCAGCGCCCGCCACGGTGCTTCTGTCGCGCCCACCATGGGCAGGTTCGCCAGGTCGAGGAACAGCGCCAGGTCGTCGTCGCGCACCTGGGCGGCCATGAAGACGCGGAACGGCTCGGCCGCCGCCTGCATCCCGGCGAGTTCGCCGATGCGCCCTTCCGCCATCGGCAGAATTCCCTCCTGCCAGGATTTCAGCAGCACCGGCTCCATCACGAACAGCGTCAGGAACAGCGCGAGACCGATCAGCACCGGGTTGGGCGGGATGGAGGGCGCGCCGATGGCGCTGCGCAGCAAGGCCAGCACGATGGCGATGCGCGCGAAGGCGGTCATCATCACAAGCAGGGACGGCGCCAGCGACAGCAGCCCGATCAGCGCGGTGAATTGCAGCAGCCGCGCCGTGGTGCCGGCCTGGCCCGCGCCGAGATCGAGGTTCAGGCTCTGCCCGATCGCGGAGCCGGGCAGCAGCAGCAGCGCCAGGACCAGCCACCTCATCGCGGCGGCGCCCCGGGCGCAGGCGCGGCCGGGTCCGGCGGCAGCCAGCCTACCACCACCTCCTGCGCCCCGCCGGTCAGCAGCAGCAGGTGGCGGCCCTCGCAGCGTAGCAGGGTCAGGCGCCGCCGCCCGTCCAGCGCCAGCGTCTCCTCCACCGCCAGGCGCTTGCCCGGCCGTGCGCCCATGCCGGCCGCCCGCGCGGCGCGCCCGGCCAGCAGCAACGCCGCGAGCACGGCCAGCAGCGCGGCGATGGCGGTCAGCGCCGCGGTCGGCAGGCTCGATTCGGTCATCCTGACACCCCTGCATCCGGCGCCCCGTCCTGGGCGCCGTGCCGCTTCAGTTGCGCGCCACCTCGGCCAGCAGGCCATCGACCTGTCGCAGCAGGCCCTCCAGCGCCGGGCGCAGCCGCCTTCCCTGGTCTCCGGCCAGCCCGAGCACCGCGGCGCACAGCGCCGTCGCGTCGCGGTCCAGCCCCTCCAGATCCACCCGCCGCCCCGATTCCACCAGGGCGCGGGCCATCAGCACGGTGCCCCCCATCGCCTCGATCGCCGCCTGCACGGCGCGAGCGTGCAGGCCTGTGTCGTGGAAGGCGGCGGTCGCGTGGCCCGGGCTGAGATCATCCGACATGCCCCAATTTGCGCAGGCCCGCATGAACAAATCCTTGATGCGCGCCGCGACGATCCCTCTCGACCCGCACCGCGCAGTACAACCCGAGGTGGCAACCATTGATTCATGTCCGCGCGGCAGGATGCGCCGCATGCAGTCCTTGAACCTGACCCCGCCCGGCCTGGGCGCGGCGTCGACCCGCCCCGGCCCGCGTGCCGAACCGCTGGACCTCGCCGCGCGACGCCTGGGCTGGCTGGACCGGCGCCAGGCCGTGCTGGCGCAGAACATCGCCAATGCGGACACGCCGCTGTTCCGCCCGCGGGACCTGACGCCCTTCGCCCGCACGCTGGCCGGCACGATGCAGCCCGCCCTGGCGCGCACGACCCCCAACCACCTGCACGCCGGCGGCCGCGCCCGCGATGGCGGAAGGGAGGATCGTTCGGTGGCCGAGGCCGCGCCGGACGGCAACGCCGTGTCCCTGGACCGGGAGGCGGTGCGCATCGCGGAAACCGACACCGCGCATGCGCTCGCCATGCAGGTGCACCGCAGCTTCACGGGCATGTACCGCCTCGCGCTCGGCCGCCAGGGCTGAACGGGGCGTCAGGAGGAGGGCAGGCATGGATCTCGACCGCGCATTGCGCATTTCCGCCGCCGGCATGGCGGCGCAGTCCACCCGGCTGCGGGTGGTGGCGGAGAACCTCGCCAACCGGGACAGCACGGGGGAATCCGCCGGAGCTGACCCCTATCGCCGGCGCACCGTCAGCTTCGCCAACCGGCTGGACCATGCCCTGGGCAGCGGGTCCGGCCCAGGCACGGAAACCGTCGCCGTGTCCCGCATCGGCACCGCGCCCGGCGATTTTCCGACGCGCTTCGACCCCGCTCATCCCGCCGCCGATGCGCGGGGCTACGTGAAGACGCCGAACGTCGACAGCGTGGTCGAGGTGATGGACATGCGGGAGGCGCAGCGCGGCTACAGCGCCAACCTGTCCGTGCTGGAGACCACCCGCGGCATGCTGACCCGCGCCATCGAGGCGCTGCGATGAGCGCTGCCAGGTCATTCCGCTGATGACGGTCGGTGCCGTCCAGGCCGCCGCCGCCTATGCCTCCGCCGCCCGGCCCGCCGGCGCCGAACCCGCCGGCAGCGGCTTTGGCGCGGCGATGAGCCGCGCGCTGGAATCCGGCATCGAGGTCGGGCGAAGTGCCGAGGCCACCTCGACCCAGGCGCTGATGGGCCAGGGCAGCGTGACGGAGGCGGTGCTCGCCATCTCCCGCGCCGAGCTTGCCTTGCAGACCGCCGTCTCGCTGCGCGACCGCGTGGTCGCGGCGTACCAGGACGTGATGCGGATGCCGATCTGATGCCTGCCGGAAGCGGCGCGCACGTGGAGGGCCAGGAGGGCCGATGTCGGAACAGGCCATGGGGCAGGCGCTGCGGGAAGCGCTGTGGGTCTCCACCCAGGTGATGGGTCCGCCATTGGTCGCCATCCTGGTGATCGGCCTCGTCGTCTCGCTGGTGCAGGCGCTGACCCAGATCCAGGAGGCGACGCTCGCCTTCCTGCCCAAGCTCGTCGTCGGCGGTGCGCTGATGCTGCTGCTCGGCCCCTTCACCCTGGCCGCCATGACCGGCTGGACCCACACGCTATTCGACCGGATGGTCGCGCTGGGAGGCGCGCCATGAGCCGGGCGCTGAATTGCGCCGCGTGAACGAGGCCGATCTCGCCCTTTTGCAAACCCTGCCGGCCATCGCCTTTCAGGTCGTGGTGGTCTTCGCGCGGCTCGGCGCCGCCGTGATGCTGCTGCCCGGGCTGGGGGAGGAGGAGGTGCCGGCGCCGTTGCGGCTCGGGCTCGGGCTGGCCCTGGTGGCGCTGCTGTTTCCCGTGGTCGCGCCGGGCCTGCCGCCGGTGCCGCAGGAGGCCGCCGATGCGCTGCGGCTGCTGGCCACGGAAATCCTCATCGGCCTCTGGATCGGCGGGCTGGCGCGGCTGGCGTTGCTGGCCTTCGCCATGGCCGGGCAGGCGATCTCGGCGCTGATCGGGCTGGGCGGGCTGCTGGTGGTGGACCCGGGCCTCGGTTTGCAGGCCACCGCGCTCGGCCGTGCGCTTGGGCTGCTCGCGGTCGTGCTGGTGATGGCGACGGGGCTGCACGGCGTGGCGCTGCGGGCGCTGGCCGAAAGCTACGCCGTGCTGCCCGCCGGCAACCCGTTCCCCGCCGGTGCCGCCGCCGCCACCCTGGCGCAGGCCGGCGCGGATGCGCTGGCGCTGGCGCTGCGTCTGGCGGCGCCCTTCGTCATCGGCGCCATCGTCCTGAACGTCGCTCTCGGGCTGTTGGCCAGGCTGGCGCCGCAGGTGCAGACCTTCTTCGTCGCCGTGCCGGGCCAGATCCTGGCCGGGCTTGCGCTGCTCGGCCTGCTGGCGCCGCCGATGATCGCAACCTTCGCCGAGGCGCTGCGCGCCAGCTTCCTCGCCCTGCCCGGGGCGCGTTGAGCCATGGCCGGGGATGGCGACGATGCCGATGCCACCGACCGGTCGGAAGCCGCCACGCCTCGGCGGATCGAGCGAGCGCGCGAGGATGGCCAGGTCGCCCTGTCGCGGGAGGTGGTGGGCTGGGCCGCGCTGGCCGCCGGCACGCTCGCCGCCATGCTGGCGCTGCCGCCGATGGGCGCCGACATCCTGCGCGCACTCCGCGCCATCATGGAACGCAGCCACGAACTGGTCATGGCGGAGGCGGTGCAGATCCTGGCCGGGCATGGCCTGATGGCGGTGCTGCCGGTGGCGGCCGCCGCGGCGCTCGGCGCCGTCGCCGCCACGCTGCTGCAGACCCGCGGGCTGGTCTCGGCCAAGGCCATGGTGCCGCGGCTCGACAAGATCAGCCCGCTGGCCGGCGCCAAGCGCCTGGTCGCGCCCGAAGCCGCGGCGGAGTTCCTGCGCACGCTGCTGAAGCTGGGGCTCGTCGGCGCTGCGCTGTGGTACGCGCTGGGCGACCTCGCGGAACTCCAGGCCTCGTTGCACCAGGCGCCGGGCGCGCTGCCAGCCTCGGCCGGGGCTGCGGCGCTGCGCCTGATGCTGGCCGCCCTGGTCGCCTTCGCCGGCATCGCCGCGCTCGACATGCTGTGGGTCCGCTTCCGCCACCTCAGCCGCCTGCGCATGAGCATCAAGGAACTGCGGGAGGAGGCGAAGGATGCGGAAGGCGACCCGATGCTCAAGGCGCGCCGCCGGCAGCTCCGCCTGGCCCGCGGCCGCCAGCGCATGATGGCGGCGGTGCCGAAGGCGGCCGTCGTCATCACCAACCCAACCCACTACGCCGTGGCGCTGGCCTATGGCGGCGACAGCGCGGCACCGACGTTGGTGGCCAAGGGCGTCGATGCCATGGCCGCCCGCATCCGCACGGCCGCGGAGGCCGCCGGCGTGCCCCTCGTCGCCAATCCACCCTTGGCCCGTGCGCTTTGGCGGCTGGAGGTGGATACCGAAATCCCGGCGGAACATTATCAGGCCGTCGCGGAAATCATCGCCTTTGTCTGGCGCCAGCGTGGCGCCGCGGCCAGGACGGATGCGAAATGACCGCAGCAAGCAACCATCCGGCGCCGCCTGGCGCCGGAGGAGGAGAGTGCCGTGACTGAAACTCGACGCAAGCTGCAAGCCCTGCTCAGCCGTACCCTACGGCCCGGCCCGGACGCCACGGTGATGGCGGTGCTGGAGGCGGCCGGCACCGGCCTCGCCCTGGTCGACCAGGAAGACTGCCTGCTGGCCTGGAACAGCGATTTCGCCGCACTCTGCGGCCCGATGCTGCCGCTGCGCCCTGGCCTGAAGCTGAAGCGCCTGCTGGCGGATGACCGCAGCAGCGAGGCGATGGCGGCGCTCGCCTCCGGCCAGCGCTGGGTCGTCACCCTGGCCGTCGAAGGCTCGCCGCGATTCGAGGCCGAGCGCCGCCGGCTGCCGATGCAGGAAGGGAACTCCGTGCTGCGCCTGACCCGCATCCTGGCGCGGCCGCCGGAGGAACAGGCGGCGGCGGCGCGGCTGCAGGCGGTGGGCGCCCTGGCCGGCGGCATCGCGCATGATTTCAACAACCTGCTGACCGCCATCGCCGGCAGCGCCGAATCCGCCCTGGCCCGGGCGCCGGCCGGGGATGCCGGGCCGGAGCTGCGCCAGGTGATGGAAAGCGCCGGTCGCGGCGCCGCCCTGGTGCGCCAGCTCCTCGCCTTCGCCCGCCAGCAGGCGCTGCGCCCCCGCGTGGTCGACCTGAACGAGGCGGTGGCGGCGATGGGCGAGTTGCTGCATCGCCTGCTCGGCAGCCGCGTGCGGCTGGCCCTGACGCTGGACGAGCCTTCCCGTCGCGTACGGATCGACCCGACGCAGCTCGACCAGGTCATCATGAACCTAGCGCTGAACGCCCGCGATGCGATGCCGGATGGCGGCGCCATGCGGATCGGCACCGGGCACGCCGTCGTGCTGCGCCCGGAACCGCTGGGCGCCGAGGTCCTGCCACCCGGCCGCTACGCAATGCTGGAAGTCGCCGACAGCGGCGCCGGCATCCCGGAGGAGGTGCTGCCGCGCATCTTCGACCCCTTCTTCACCACGCGCCGGGATCGCGGCGGCACCGGGCTCGGGCTGTCCACGGTGCATGGCATCGTCCGGCAATCTGGCGGCTTCATCGCGGTAGATAGCAAGCCGGGGCAGGGCACCCGCTTCCGCATCTGGCTGCCGCGGCATGAAGGCCCCGCCGATGTCCCCTTGCCCACCACCATGGTCGCCGCGCCGCCGCTGCCGCAGCCGCCGGCCGTGGTGCCCCTGGTGACCCATGAAGGCGGCCCGATCCTGCTGGTGGAGGACGAGGTGCCGCTGCTGCGCCTGGCGGAGCGGGCGCTGCGCCGCGCCGGCTTCGACGTGCTGACCGCCGGCTGCGCGGAAGAAGCACTGGAGGCATTGGACCGCAGCGCCACCAGGCCGCTCGCCATGGTGTCCGACGTGGTGATGCCGGGGCTGGACGGGCTGGAACTGGCGGCGAAGTTGCGGCGGAAATGGCCCGACCTGCCGGTGCTGCTGATGTCCGGCTATGCCGAGGCGGCGCTCGGCCGCGACCTGAACGCGGAGGGGATCCGCCTGCTGGCCAAGCCCTACAGCCTAGGCGCGCTGGTCGCCGAGCTGAAGTCGATTTTGCCGGTGGAGACGTTGAAAGTTTCCTAAATGTTCTTGTCGAAATCGCTGTTCCGCGCGATATTCCACTCAGCCGACCGGCGATGAAGCCCCTTTTTCAGGGCGCCCCCGGTCAGAGGGATTGACCGGCAGGTGGTAGACCTGCCTCAATTTCACCCATAGGTTGAGATCGGATTTCGGGAGAGCGAGCCGCATGGACAAGACCAAGGCTCTGGACGCCGCGCTGAGCCAGATCGAACGCGCCTTCGGCAAGGGCTCGATCATGCGCATGGGCAACAAGGCCGCGACCGACGAAGTGGAGGTGATCTCCACCGGTTCGCTCGGGCTGGACCTCGCGCTCGGCATCGGCGGCGTGCCGAAGGGGCGGATCATCGAGGTCTACGGCCCGGAAAGCTCGGGCAAGACCACGCTGGCGCTGCACATCATCGCCGAGGCGCAGAAGCGCGGCGGCACCTGCGCCTTCATCGACGCGGAACATGCGCTCGACCCCGGCTACGCCAAGAAGCTCGGCGTCGATATCGAGAACCTGCTGATCAGCCAGCCGGATGCGGGCGAACAGGCGCTCGAGATCTGCGACACGCTGGTGCGGTCGGGCGCCATCGACGTGCTGGTGGTGGACAGCGTGGCCGCGCTGGTGCCGCGGGCGGAACTCGAAGGCGAGATGGGCGACACCCATGTCGGCCTGCATGCGCGCCTGATGTCGCAGGCGCTGCGCAAGCTGACCGGCAGCGTCTCCCGCTCCAACACCCTGCTGGTCTTCCTGAACCAGATCCGCCTGAAGATCGGCGTGATGTTCGGCAACCCGGAGACCACGACGGGCGGCAACGCGCTGAAGTTCTACGCCTCCATCCGCATGGAAATCCGCCGCATCGGCGCGATCAAGGACCGGGAGACCACCACCGGCAACCAGACCCGCGTGAAGGTGGTGAAGAACAAGATGGCGCCGCCATTCCGGCAGATCGAGTTCGACATCATGTACGGGGAGGGCATCTCCAAGGTCGGCGAGCTGATCGATCTCGGCGTGAAGGCCGGGATCATCGAGAAGTCGGGCGCCTGGTTCAGCTGCGACAGCCAGCGTATCGGGCAGGGACGTGAGAACGCCAAGCAGTTCCTGCGCGACAACCCGGCCATGGCCGAAAGCGTGGAAAAGCGCATCCGCGACCAGGCCAACGGCCTCGCCAGCACCATGCTGGCAGGCGAAGGGGAGGATGCCGCCGCGGCGGAGTGACGGAACCTTAATCCGCTGCGGCGTTGGTTGGTGCTGACCCTGAACGGAGCAGTCCCTTGTCCAAGCCCTTCGCCGCAGCTTTCGCCACCCTGTTCCTCGCTGGGGTGCCAGTGATGGCGCAAACGCCGCCCGCCGCGGCGTCGCGCGACTGCCAGGGCGGCATCGACCTGGCCCGCGCGGCCGAGATTGGCCGGGAGGCAGGTGTCACTCAGGTTCGCAAGGTTGAATGCGACGACGGCAAGTGGGAGGTCGAAGGCCGCGATGCCCAGGGCCGGGAGATCGAGGTTGATATCGACCCGCGCGACGGGCGCGTCCTGAAGACGGATCGGGACTGAAGCTTCCGGTTTTGCTCATTCTGCTCTAACGATCCCGGCCCGTTGAGAGACATGCCGAGACCATGAGCAGCAGCAACGACATCCGCGCCACCTTCCTGGACTATTTCGCGCGTAACGGGCACGAGGTGGTGGAAAGCTCCCCCCTCGTGCCGCGCAACGACCCGACGCTGATGTTCGCCAACAGCGGCATGGTGCAGTTCAAGAATGTCTTCACGGGCCAGGAGAAGCGCAGCTACCAGCGCGCCACGACCGCCCAGAAATGCGTCCGCGCCGGCGGCAAGCACAACGACCTGGACAATGTCGGCTACACCGCCCGGCACCACACCTTCTTCGAGATGCTGGGCAATTTCAGCTTCGGCGACTACTTCAAGGACCAGGCGATCGAGCATGCCTGGACCCTGCTGACCCGCGATTTCTCGCTGCCCAAGGACCGCCTGCTGGTCACGGTGTACTCGGAGGACGAGGAGGCGCCGGTCTTCTGGAAGAAGATCGCCGGCCTGCCGGACAGCCGCATCATCCGCATCCCGACCGCCGACAATTTTTGGCGCATGGGCGACACCGGCCCCTGCGGCCCGTGCTCCGAGATCTTCTTCGACCACGGCGACAAGATCCCCGGCGGCCCGCCCGGCAGCCCGGACGAGAATGGCGACCGGTTCATCGAGATCTGGAACCTGGTCTTCATGCAGTACGAGGAAGGCCCGCCCGGCACCCGCGTGCCGCTGCCGCGCCCCTCGATCGACACCGGCATGGGGCTGGAACGCTTCGCCGCCATCCTGCAGGGCAAGCACGACAACTATGACACGGACACGCTGCGCGCCCTGATCCTGGCGAGCGCCGAGGCCACCGGGCAGGACCCCGATGGCCAGTGGAAGACCAGCCACCGCGTGGTGGCCGACCACCTGCGCGCCGGCACCTTCCTGATCGCCGATGGCGTGCTGCCCTCCAACGAGGGCCGCGGCTACGTCCTCCGCCGCATCCTGCGCCGCGCCATGCGCCACGCCCACATGATGGGCGCGCGGGAGCCGCTGCTGCACCGCCTGGTCCCGGCCCTGACCCGCCAGATGGGTGCCGCCTACCCCGAGATCTTCCGCGCCGAGGCGCTGGTGATCGAGACCCTGCGCCTGGAGGAAACCCGCTTCCGCTTGCTGCTGGAACGCGGCCTCGGCCTGCTGTCGGATGAATCGGGAAAGCTGGGCGAGGGCGGCACGCTGCCTGGCGAGGTCGCCTTCAAGCTCTACGACACCTACGGCTTCCCGCTCGACCTGACGCAGGACGCGCTGCGCGGCGAGGGCAAGTCCGTGGACACCGCCGGTTTCGAAGCTGCGATGGCCGAGCAGAAGCAGCGCGCCCGCGCCGCCTGGGCCGGCTCCGGCGAGGCCGCGACGGAAACCCAGTGGTTCGACATCCGCGAGAAGCTCGGCGCCACCGAGTTCCTCGGCTACTCGACCGAGAGTGCCGAGGGTTCCATCCTGGCGATCCTGGTGGACGGCAAGCCGGTCGACTCCGCGCCTGCCGGCACCGAGGTTGCGGTGGTGCTGAACCAGACGCCCTTCTACGCCGAATCCGGTGGCCAGGTCGGCGATGCCGGGCTGATCTCGGCCGGCGAGGCCTGCCGCATCGTCGTGCGCGATACGCAGAAGAAGCTCTCGGACGTCTTCGTCCACTACGGCATCGTGGCTCACGGCGAGGCGAAGCTGGGCCTGCCCGTGGTGGCCGAGGTCGACCACGCGCGCCGGTCCACCATCCGCGCCCACCATTCCGCGACGCACCTGCTGCATGAGGCGCTGCGCCGCCGCCTCGGCACGCATGTCGCGCAGAAGGGCTCGCTGAACGCGCCGGACCGCCTGCGCTTCGACGTCTCCCAGCCCACGCCGATGAAGGACGACGACCTTGCCTGGGTCGAGGCCGAGGTAAATGCCCGCATCCGCGAGAACGCCGAGGTCGTCACCCGCCTGATGACGCCGGACCAGGCCGTGGCCGTCGGCGCCATGGCGCTGTTCGGCGAGAAATACGGCGACGAGGTCCGCGTTGTCAGCATGGGCCACGACCCCGCCGCCACTGAACGCCACGGCGTCTATTCGCTGGAGTTGTGCGGCGGTACCCATGTCCGCCGCACCGGCGACATCGGCCTGTTCCGCATCGTCTCCGAAGGCGCCGTCGCGGCCGGCATCCGACGCGTCGAGGCGGTGACCGGCGAAGCGGCGCTCAAGCTGCTTGAGGAGCGCGACCGGCAGTTGAACGAGGCCGCCGCCGTCCTCAAGGCGCGCCCCGCCGAGTTGGCCGACCGCATCACCGGCCTGCTGGAGGACCGCAAGCGGCTGGAGCGCGAGGTGACCGACCTCCGCAGGAAGCTGGCGACGGGCGGCGCGGCGGCAGAGGTCGAGACCGTCAACGGCCTGCGCCTCGCGCTCCGCGAACTCGGCGAGATGCCGCCGCGCGACCTCAAGGGTGTCGCCGAGGCAATACTGAAGGCGGACACCGCCGACATCGTGGCGTTGGTCTCCACCGCGGAAGGCAAGGCCAGCATCTTCGTCGGCGTCGGCCCGGCCGCGAAGGACAAGGCGGATGCGCCCACCCTGGTCCGCGCCGCGGCACTCGCCGTCGGCGGCAAGGGCGGCGGGGGCAAGCCCGACATGGCCCAGGCCGGCGGCCCCGATGCGGCGAAGGCAGCCGAGGCCCTGGCGGCGGTGAGGGCGGCGCTGGCCGGGTGAGTGGCAAGGTCGACCCAGCCTCGGCCCAGGAGTCCTGCGCCAGGCGCAGGGCCTCATCCTGGGCCAGATCGACGCCAGCAGGACCCTGGACACCAAGGCGGTGGCGGTACTTCAGGCGTCGCAGGCCATGGCAGTGGCCGGCCTGCTGACGACTGGCGGAATGGCCGCCCTCGCCGCCCTCGTGGCTGGCTGGTCGCTCCGCGGCAGCGAGAGCGCGGCGCCCGCGCTTCGGCCCTCGACCCTGCTGGACCGTGCGGTCGAGAAGCTTGTGCCGGCGCAGCTTTTTCCTTTTCCTGGCCAATGAGCTGGATCGCGCAATCGAGCGCAACAACCTGGCGGCGCGCTCCGCCTCTCGTCGATTCGGCGCCGACCTCTACGTCGCGATCCTCGCGCCTTTTTCCGGCAGCCTCGTCGCGGCAGGCCTCGCGGCGCCGACCTGGCGCCAGCCGGTCGTGATGGCTTTCAGTAGGCTCGCGGCCGTTGCCCTGCTGAGGCTGCTGATCCGCCTATCTGGAACCGACCGCGGCTGGTTTGCTGTACTTCAAGGGGCCGAAGGACTTGATGAGATAGTCCAGCTGCACCGGTTTCGCAGTCGGGAGGAAGGGATTGCCACCCGGCGGCACGGACGACCCAGGCGCGGGATTTGAGGCCTGCTCGGGCTGGGCTGGTGGCTTCGCTCTCGTGTCCCGACATGACCAGAGTATAGGAAGTGCCCCATGGCCATGCCAATCCAAGATGCCGCGCGGCATCGCGCCCGTACCCTCGGCTTTGCCCCCGGCCTCTTCGCCCCCGGCCTGCACAACGCCATCACGGACGTCGCCGGCGTTCGTGTCGGCCAGGTCACGCTGATCCAGGGCGAGACCATCCGCACCGGCGTCACTGCCATCCTGCCGCATTCCGGCAATCCCTACGCCAGCCGCGTTCCCGCCGGCGTCTTCGCCATGAACGGCTTTGGGAAGATGGCGGGCGTGACGCAGGTGCAGGAACTCGGAGAACTCGAAACCCCTATCCTCCTCACCAACACCCTGGCGGTGGGGCGGGCGGTGGAGGCGCTCGTGGACTGGACTCTGGCACAGCCAGGCAATGCGACGGTCCGCTCCGTCAACGCCGTCGTCGGCGAGACCAATGACGGTCGCCTGAATGACATCCGCGCCCGCGGCGTCACCACCGACCACATGCGCCAGGCCCTGGACCAGGCAAGCGATGGACCGGTGGCGGAGGGCAGCGTCGGCGCCGGCACCGGGACCATGGCCTTCGGCTGGAAGGGCGGCATCGGCACCTCCTCCCGCATCCTGCCGGCAGCACTCGGCGGCTGGACGGTGGGGGCGCTGGTGCAGGCGAATTACGGCGGCGCGCTGCTGATGGATGGGTTGCCCGTGGGGCGGCTGCTGCGGAAGTTCTACCTGGCAGAACATGCGGCGGAACAGGCGGATGCGGATGGCTCGGTCATGGTGGTCCTGGCCACCGATGCGCCGCTGTCCGACCGCAACCTGCAACGCCTGGCCCGCCGCGCCATGGCCGGCATCGCCCGCACCGGCGCCGCCTTCTCGGATGGCTCCGGCGACTACGCCCTCGCCTTCGCCACCCACGCCGATGTCCGCCGCACGCCGGAGCACGGTGCCGTCGCGGATTGGCCGAACGACCGCATGTCGCCGCTGTTCGTCGCCGTGGCGGAGGCGACGGAGGAGGCGGTGCTGAATGCGCTGTGCTGCGCCACCACCATCGTGTCCCACCTCGATGGCCGCCGCGTCACCGGCCAGGCCCTGCCGCTGGACCAGGTGGTCGCCCTGCGCCGCGCGGCTTGCCGCCTGCCCTGATTGCACGCAGGCTTCCAGGATTGGAAAGGGCACCAGCCATGCCGCTCGACGACCTCCGGCGCGAGGACCTCGCCGGCCGCACCGCCGCCGAGACCCGCGCCGCGATCCGCGCCGGACAGTGGCGCGGCACCACGCATGACCTTGCCGGCGGCTACATCCAGGCGAATCTTGCCATCCTGCCCGAGGCCCAGGCGCTGGATTTCCTGCGCTTCTGCCTGCGCAACCCGAAGCCCTGCCCGCTGCTGGACGTGACGGATACCGGCAGCCCGGAGGCCCGCCAGGTCGCCCCTGGCAGCGATCTGCGCACCGATCTTTCGCGCTACCGGATCTACCGGCACGGCCAGTTCGTCGAGGAAGTGTCCGACCTGCGCGCCATCTGGCGCCCCGACCATGTCGGCTTCGTCATGGGGTGCAGCCTGTCCTTCGACGCGGCGCTGGAGGCCGAGGGCATCCCGGCCCGCAGCTTCCGCCGGGGCAGCCGGATCCCGACCTTCACCTCCAGCCTCGACTGCATCCCGGCCGGCCCGTTCCGTGGCCCGATGGTGGTCAGCCTGAAGCCGATCCCGCCGCGCTGGGCGGACCAGGTGCGGGCGGTGACGGCGCGCTATCCCGCCACGCATGGCGGCCCCGTCCATGTCGGCAATCCCGCCGCCATCGGCGTCGATCCCAGTCGCGCCGACTGGACCACCGCCTGCGACCTGGCGCCGGACGAGGTGCCGATGTTCTGGGGCTGCGGCGTCACTCCGCAGGCCGTGGCCATGGCCGCCGGCATCCCGGAAATGATCACGCACAGCGTCGGCCACATGTTCCTGACCGACCTTCGCCTGGCCGATCTCCGGCAAGCCTGATCAGGGGGAAGGTGTCAAAGCCTCCCGCACTGCGGATTTGAACTCCCGCCGGTGCAGTTCGCGCAGCACGAACAGGCTGGTGGCGATGAGCGCCACCGGGTGGACGATCCAGGCCAGCGCGGCCAGGCCGAAATAGTAGCTGCGCAGCCCCGTGTTGAAGTGCCGCGCGCCGCGGTTCAGCACCCGCGCCGCCGCCTCCGCCTGCCCGATGCTGGCCGGGGAGGGTGCGCCGGAGGCGATGCCGCCGACCAGGATCGAGGTGTAGTTGAACTGCCGCAGCGCCCAGGTCAGCTCGAAGAAGGCGTTGACGAAGATCAGCAGCAGCAGGCCGATCTTCAGCTCCCACAGCACCTCGTTCGGCACCGCCGCATAGGGCAGTGCCTGCACCACCCGCTGCCCCAGATCCGGCGCGCCGAGCAGCGCCACCAGGCCGCCCAGGATGAAGATGCTGGTGGTGGCGAGAAAGCTGGTGCTGTTCATCAGGTTGCCGATCGCCGCCATGTCGGCGATGCGGTTGTCCCGGTCCAGCATGGCGCGCATCCAGCGGCGCCGGTGTTCGTCCATCGCCGCGATGACGCTGGACCGGTGGATGCGTGGCACCCGGTCGACCAGGTTGGAATAGCCCAGCCAGCAGGACGCGAAGACTGTCAGCGCCAGCCAGTCGAGGGTTGAGAAGATCGGCATCAGGTCAGCCTAAGTGACCTGATGCCGTCCCGTCTCACCCCATCTTCTTCTTCAGGTTCTCGTCCAGCTTCGCCAGGAAGGCCTGGGTGTTCAGCCAGGGCTGGTCCTTGGAGATCAGGATGGCGAGGTCCTTCGTCATGTCGCCGGACTCCACCGTCTCGATGCAGACCTTCTCCAGCGCATCGGCGAAGTCCACCACATCCGGCGTCCCGTCGAACTTGCCGCGATAGGCCAGGCCGCGGGTCCAGGCGAAGATCGAGGCGATCGGGTTCGTGCTGGTCTCGCGACCCTTCTGGTGCTCACGGTAATGGCGCGTGACGGTGCCGTGCGCCGCCTCGGACTCGACGGTGTTGCCATCCGGGGACAGCAGCACGGATGTCATCAGGCCGAGCGACCCAAAACCCTGCGCCACGATGTCGGACTGCACGTCGCCATCGTAGTTCTTGCAGGCCCAGATGTAGCCGCCTTCCCACTTCAGCGCGGAGGCCACCATGTCATCGATCAGCCGGTCCTCGTAGACGATGCCGGCCGCCTTGAACTTGTCGGCGAATTCCGCGTCGAAGATCGACTTGAAGATGTCCTTGAAGTTGCCGTCATAGGCCTTCAGGATCGTGTTCTTGTGGCTGAAATACACGGAATACTTCCGCGCCAGCCCATAGTTGAAGGATGCGCGGGCGAAGCCCTCGATCGAGGCGTTCAGGTTGTGCTGGCCCATGAACACGCCCGGCGCCTTGAACGGGAAGTCGCCGATCTCGACCGGCGCGCCGCCGCCTTCCGGCGTGTAGGTCATGGTCACCTTGCCGGCGCCCGGGATCTTCATCTCGACCGCGCGGTAGATGTCGCCATAGGCGTGGCGGCCGACGACGATCGGCTTCGACCAGTGCGGCACCAGGCGCGGCACGTTCTGGCAGATGATCGGCTCGCGGAAGATGGTGCCGTCCAGGATGTTGCGGATGGTGCCGTTCGGGCTGCGCCACATCTTCTTCAGGCCGAATTCCTTCACCCGGGCCTCATCCGGGGTGATGGTCGCGCACTTCACGCCGACGCCGTACTGCTTGGTGGCGTTGGCGGCATCCACCGTCACCTGGTCATCGGTCTGGTCGCGGTATTCGACGCCGAGGTCGTAGTACTTCAGGTCGATGTCGAGGTAGGGCAGGATCAGGCGGTCCTTGATGAACCCCCAGATGATCCGCGTCATCTCGTCCCCGTCCATCTCCACGACGGGGGTCTTCACCTTGATCTTCGCCATGCCTGATATCCTTCGCGGCCGCCGCCGTGTCCTGGGGGATGTATGCGGCGGGAACATGCCAACCTGACCCTGCGGGGGCAACCCCGCGGGCCGCATGCCTGACCTTGCAAGGAGCGATCGCGATCGAATTGACCCGCCCTGAACCCGTGGAGTGCCCGCATTGCGCGGAGCCCACCATGCCGAACCGTCTGGCCGATGGCAGCATCGTGTGCTCCTGCGCTGCGGAACGATCCCTCCCACCGCCGCCGCCGACGCTGGACTCCCGCCGCACCCCGCCCAGATAGTCGGACAGCAAATGGAGTCTGAGCGATGATGCTGCGAATGGCCGCAGGAACGATGATGGGCGGCATGCTGCTGGCCGGCGCCGTGACCACGCTCGCCATCGGGGCCGGCGCGGTGGGCACCGTCCTGCTCGCCCGCCGGATCTGCGAGGAACGCCGCGGCTGGCGCCGGGACGCCGCCATCGAGCCCGATCCCCTGCCGGACGCGATGCCGGACATGGACACCGGGCTTGCCGACGCCACCTGAACGTGCGGGCTCCCGTTGCTGTTGGAGCCTATCCGGAGGGCCCTAACGACCCGGGCGGGACCAGCGCTGAGCACGGCGAGCCCCGCTGTCACCTCAGGCGGCGTATCCCTCGCCAGATCGGCTGCAGGACCTGCTTCAGCGCTGCCCCCATGCGGGGATTGGCGGCCAGGTAGCTGCGGACCGGGCCGCTGGCGCGCCAGATGGTGCTGGTCTCCATGGAGGCGAGACGACCCTGGCAGTCGTGCAGCAAGGCCTCGGCCTTCGCGGCACGCGCCTCGCTGCGGCGGAGCGCCGCAGATTCGGCGGCCACGGCAAACGCGTTCCCACCGCTGCTGCGGCGGGCCAGTTCCTGCATCTTGAGAGGCGCCCGTAGAAGCTCTGGAAGGCCTTGATGATGTGCGCCTCGTCCATGAAGCTCGTATTTTCCAGTTGTTTCGTTTCCCCCGCGAAGCACGCGGCTTGGCCAAAAAGCGTCAGGCTGTCGGTCAGCTCCGCAGAGCCCCAGTTGACCTTCTCCTGAAGGAGGACGGAGCCGCCATTTTCCCTTATAAAGTCCGCGACAATCCCGGCGCTGACGTAGCCCCTGGCGATGCGTATTTATGCCCCGGCAATCGAGACTTCGGCATGAACCAGAGAATGGAATGAAAAGACGAAGTCGAATTTTCCATCGGTCATCGCCAAGGAAGTTCCATCGGTTTTCAAGAAGCTGGCATGGTGGCTCGCGGCGAAGCGGGTCTTGCAGGCCTTGACGCATCGATCTGAAAGATCGACGCCGACGAACGACTCACTCAAGCCGATCAGAAACTTCGTCCAACGTCCGTAGCCGGGCGCTATTTCCAGCACACGTCCCGTCGGCAAGAAGCGATGCAGGCGGGGGTAGAGCGAGCCAAACCACTGTGCTTCGCTGCCACCCCAGGCGTCGCTCCATTCCTCGCCACCATTTTCCCAGTCGTAGGCGCCATCCCAGGTCTCGGCGTTCCAATCCAGATCTGGCAGGGCTGGTTCTCACTCGCGCCGGGCAAAAAATAGAAAAGCGGCGATCCTCCAGGTCTGCACCCGGCAACATACCGACCCTACAGGATCAGGAGATTGCGTGAGAAGCGCTCAATCCGGCAGAATCGCGGTCGCCTCGATCTCCACCCGCGCCTCCGGCTCCACCAGCGCCACCACTTGCACCAAGGCCATGGCCGGAAAGTTGCGCCCCATCACGGCACGGTAGGCCGGGCCGAGCTCGGCCAGGCTGGCGCGGTATTCTGCGATATCCACCACATACCAGGTCAGCCGCCCGACATGTTCCGGGCCGCCGCCGGCCTCCCGCAGCACCGCCAGGATGTTTCCCAGCGCCTGCCGCACCTGCGCGACGAAGCCCGGGGCGAAGCGCCCCTCCGCATCCCAGCCAATCTGCCCGCCCACAAGCACGAGGCGCCCACGCCCCATCATCCCGTTCGAATAGCCGCGCGGCGCCGGCCAGCCGGGCGGTTGCAGGGCGGTGAGGGGGTTCATGCGCAACGCTCCTGATACGCCGCCAGCGCCGCGCGCAGATCGGCCGGCACCGGCACCGCGCGCCGCGCATCGAGGTTGGTGGTCGCCGTCACCAGATGCATCCGCAGCAACTCCGCTTCCCCCCGATGCACATGTAGAGTCAGCCCGTAGGAAGCCCCGCCGATCCGCGTCACCAGCGGCGTCAGCGCCACCCGGTCCCCCATCAGCCCAGGCGCGAAGAAATCCGCCTCGGCATGGGCGAAGCCGGTGCCGACGCGGCGTTCGGCGTGCAGCGCGTGGAAGTCGATGCCGAGTGCCGCCTCGAACCAATCCTCCACCGCCGCATTCGCCTTGGCGAACCAGGTCGCGAAGAACACGATTCCCGCCGGGTCGCAATCGCCGAAGCGCACGCGCTGTTCGCTGCGGAAGGCCTGCATGGGAAGCGCCGAGGCGGGCAGGGGCACCGGCCGCGTCATGCCCTTGCCTTTTGCCGAAGCGCAAAGCGCTGCAGCTTGCCTGTCTCGGTCCGCGGCAGCGCGTCGCAGAACACCACGCTGCGCGGATATTTGTACGGCGCGATCTCCGCCTTGACGAAATCCTGCAACGCCTTCGCCAGCATCGCATCCGCCACGATACCCGGCTTCGGCACGACATAGGCCCGCACCACCATCCCCCGCTCCGCATCCGGCGCGCCGACCACACCGCATTCGGCGACCGCCGGGTGCGCCAGCAACGCCGCCTCCACCTCCGGCCCCGCGATGTTGTAGCCCGCTGAGATGATCATGTCGTCGTTGCGCGCCTGGTACCAGAAGTAGCCGTCCTGGTCCTGGATGTAGGTGTCGCCGGTGATGTTCCAGCCGTGCTGCACGTACTGCGCCTGGCGCGGGTCATCCAGGTAGCGGCACCCGGTCGGCCCTTTCACAGCCAGCCGCCCGATGGTGCCGCGCGGCACGTCGGCGCCGGCCTCATCCACTACCCGGGCGACGTAGCCCGGCACCGGCAATCCGGTGGCGCCCGGGCGAATCGCTTCCTCCGGCGCACCGATAAAAATGTGCAGCATCTCGGTCGCGCCGATGCCGTCCATCAGCTTGAGGCCTGTCGCCGCCTGCCACGAATCGAAGATCGGCTTCGGCAGCGCCTCCCCGGCCGAGACGCATTTGCGCAGGCTCGACATATCATGTTGGCCGGCCAGCCCGGCCATGACCCGGTATGCCGTCGGCGCGGTGAAGCACACCGTGCCGTGGTAGCGCTCGATCGCCGCCGGCAGTTCTTCCGGCGGCGCACGTTCCAGCAACACCGCCGTGGCGCCGACGCGGAACGGGAACAGCACCAGCCCGCCGAGCCCGAAGGTGAAGGCGAGTGGCGGTGAGCCGATGAACACATCTGCGGGTTCCGGCCGCAGCACCTGCATCGCATAGCCGTCGCAGATCGCCATCATATCGCGATGGAAATGCAGCGTGCCCTTCGGCTCTCCGGTCGAACCGCTGGTGAAGCCGATCAGGCAGATGTCATCCGCCGCCGTGTCGCAGGCCGGAAATCCCGGGGCGGTCTGTGCCACCATCCCCTCCAGCTCGCCATCGCCCCAGCACACCAGGTGGCGCAAATCTGGCGCATCGGCCTTGCGGAGTTCCTCCACCAGCCTCGCATCGCACAGCGCGTGGCTGATGCGGGCCTTGCACAGCACCTGGGACAATTCCCTGGCGCGCAGCAGCGGCATGGTGGCGACGACGATCCCTCCGGCCTTCAGCACCGCGAAGTAAGCCGCGACCATCCAGGCATTGTTGGCCGAGCGCAGCAGCACCCGGTTGCCCGGCACCAGCCCCAGCCGTTCCACCAGCACCCGCGCAATCCGGTCCACGCGGTCCGCAAGCTGCGCATAGCTCAGCGTTTCCCGTGGCGTCACCAGCGCCGGATGGTCGCCGCGCCCGCGCTCCAGGTTGCGGTCCAGCAGTTCCACCGCGCAGTTCAGCCGCGGCGGGTAGCGGTACTCCGGCCGGTCGAGCAGGAACTCCGGCCACTGCTCCCGCGGCGGCAGGTGGTCGCGGGCGAAGCTGTCCTGATGCGCGCTCATCGGGCGCCGTGGCGGTCGCGTTCCGCCTTCGCGATCACGATGCGCTGGATCTCGGAGGCGCCTTCATAGACGCGCAGCGCCCGGACCTCCCGATAGAGCTCCTCCGCCTTGTGGCCCCGCGTCACGCCGAGCCCGCCATGGATCTGCACGTTCCGGTCGGCTGCGCGCTGCGCCACCTCCGTCGCATGCAGCTTGGCCATGGAGGCTTCGCGCGTCACCCGCGCCGTACCCGAATCCTTCAGCCAGGCGGCGCGGTAGACCAGCAGCGCCGCGGCCTCCACCTCCGTCGCGCTGTCGGCGATGGCCACCTGCGACATCTGCTGGTCGAACAACGTCCCGCCGAAAATACGGCGCGACGTGGCATGCGCCACCGTCATGTCCAGCGCCCGCCGCGCGAAGCCCAGCGCGGCCGCGCCGACGGTGGCGCGGAACACGTCGAGCGTGGCCATCGCCACCCGGAAGCCTTCGCCCGGCTTGCCCAGCATGTCCTCGGCCGCCACGCGAACGTCCGCGAAATCCAGTCGCGCCAGGGGATGCGGCGCCGTCACCTCGATCCGCTCCGCGACCGTCAGCCCCGGCGCATCGGCGGGCACGAGGAAGGCCGAAAGCCCCTTCGCCCCCGGCGCCTCCCCGGTGCGCGCGAACACCACGTAGCTCGCCGCGATGCCGCCATTGCTGATCCAGGTCTTCTGCCCGCTCAGCCGGTAATGCCCGTTGCCGTCCGGCGTCGCCGTCAACGCCAGGGCCGAGACATCGCTGCCCGCCTCCGGCTCGCTCAGCGCGAACGCGGCAAGCCCTGTGCCGGCACGCGCGCCCGGCAGCCAGCGGTCCCGCTGCGCCGCGCTGCCGAACAGCGTCACCGGCCCCGTGCCGAGCCCCTGCATGGCGAAGGCGAAATCTGCGAGGCCGCTGTGACGCGCCAGGATGTCCCGCGCCAGGCACAGCGCCCGCACATCCAGCACGCCATCGGACGGGCAGGGCACACGCAGCAGCCCGGCATCCCCCATCGCGCGCGCCAGCCGCACCACGCTGGCATCCGCGTCATGCTCGTCCGACAGCACCTCGGCGTGCCGCGCCGCCCAGGCCTCCACTTCCGCCGCCCAATCCTTGTGGCGCGGCTCCAGGAACGGCCAGTCGAGGAAAGATGGGTCTACCATCAATCGCCCCGGAACACCGGCCGCTGCTTCGCCACGAAGGCGTCGTAGGCGCGCCGGAAATCCTGCGTCGTCATGCACAGCGCCTGCGCCACCGCCTCCGCCTCGATCGCCTGTTCGACGGACATGGCCCATTCCATCGCCAGCATCCGCTTGGTCATGGCATGCGCGAAGCCCGGCCCCTCCGCGATCTGCCGCGCAAGCGATGTTGCAGCGCCGGCCAGCCCCTCCGGCGCGTGCAGCGTGTTGAAGAAGCCCCAGGCCAAGCCTTCCTCTCCGCCCAGCGACCGGCCGGTGAACAACAGCTCGCTCGCGCGCCCCTGACCGATGAGGCGCGGGAGGATGGCGCAGGCGCCCATGTCGCATCCGGCCAGCCCGACCCGGTTGAACAGGAACGCGACCTTCGCCCGCGCCGTGCCCAGCCGCATATCCGACGCCATGGCGATGATCGCTCCCGCGCCGGCCGCGATGCCATCCACCGCCGCGACGATCGGCTGCGGACAGCCGCGCATCGCCTTCACCAGGTCGCCGGTCATCGCGGTGAACTGCATCAGCCCCTTGGTGTCGCGGTCCAGCAGCGGCCCGATGATCTCGTGCACGTCGCCGCCCGAACAGAAATTCCCGCCCGAGCCCGCCACCACGAAGGCCCGCACCGCGTCATCCTGCGCCGCCGCGCGGAACATCGCGGTCAGCTCCGCATAGCTCTCGAAGGTCAGCGGGTTCTTCCGTTCCGGCCGATCCAGTGTGATGGTCGCGACGCCCCCCGCCACCTCCAGCCTCACATGCTGTGCCCGATAATCCGCCAGCGGGATCATGCCGCCTCCTCCGATGTCAGTGCGCCACGCACCGAAAGCTTGGCCTTGCCCAGCAGCAGGAACAGCGCACCGCGCTCGCCCTCCGCCATGCCTTCCAGCAACTCCGCCACCCAGGCCTCATGCGCCGCCGATTGCCGCGCGAAGTCGCGCCGCCCCTTCGCCGTCAGCCGCAGCATCTGCGCCCGCTTGTCGCCGGGCCGCACGCGCCGCTCGACCAGCCCCTCCGCCTCCAGCCGCGCGGCGAGGCCGGTGACGTTGCCGTTGCTCACCATCATCCGCTGCGAGACCTCGCCCAGGCTCAGCCCAGCCGGCACGCGGTCCAGCGCCGCCAGAAGGTCGAAGCGGGGCAGGGTGGTGTCGAAGTCCCGCCGCAGCCGGCGGCGGATCTCGCCCTCGATCAGCGTGGTGCAGGTCAGCATCCGCAGCCACAGCCGCAACTCGTCCTTGTGGCCGGGCGGCGCGTGCGCCAGCGCGGTTTCCGCATCCACGGGCGTCATGTCTCGCCCCCATCCACCGCAATCGCCTGGCCGTTGATCGCCGAGGCGCCGCACAGCGCCAGCACCGCCGCGGCCACCTCCGCCGGCTGCACCAGGCGCCGCTGTGGGTTGTGCTTCGCAAGCTCCGCCCGCGCTTCGGCCTCGCTGCGGCCGGTCCTGTCCATGATGCGGGCGACGCTGTCGGCAACGATATCGGTCTCGGTGAAGCCGGGGCACACGGCGTTCACCGTCACGCCCTTCGCCGCCACCTCCTGCGCCAGGGACCGCACCAGCCCGAGCAACCCGTGCTTCGCAGCCGCATAGGCCGTGACGTAGGGGTAGCCCTTCAGGGATGCGGTGGAGGCCACCATCACCACCCGCCCGAACCCTGCGGCCAGCATCCCTGGCAGCACCGCCTGCGTTACCGCAACGGCACCGATCAGGTTGACGCGCCACATCCGCTCGAACAGCGCCGCATCCGTCTTCAGGAAAGCCGCGCTTTCCGCCACGCCCGCCGCCTGCACCAGCATCTCGAAATCCGGCAGCTTTGGCAGCGCGTTCACGTCCCCGACGATGAAGGCCTGCGCCTCGCCCGCCTCGACCACCGCCCGCAGCCGGTCCTCGCGCCGGCCCAGCACCGTCACCCGCACGCCCACCGCTGTCAGCGCCGCGGCGCAGGCAGCGCCGATGCCGCTGCCGCCGCCGGTGACCAGGGCCGTCCTGCCGTGAAGCGCTGCCGAGACCATGATCCCTCCGCAATGCTTCAAGCCTAAAACATCGCCGCCCCCCGGGGCAACCTTGCATTTCCGTTGAACCGCCAATCTTTGAAGCCTAAACTATCTCCATCCAGGATCGGGAGAAGCGCGGATGCGCATCGCGGTGATCGGCGGCGGCCCGGCAGGCCTGTACTTCGCCATCCTGATGAAGCGGGATTTCCCGGGCTCGCGCATCACGGTGGTCGAGCGCAACCGGGCGGAGGACACCTTCGGCTTCGGCGTGGTGTTCAGCGACGCGACCCTCGACGCGTTCCAGCAGGCTGACGAGCCGAGCTACCGCGCCATCACGGCCAGCTTCGCGTACTGGGACGACATCTCGATTCACGCGAAGGGCCAGGAACACCGCGTCGGCGGCAACGGCTTCTGCGGCTGTTCCCGCCGCACGCTGCTGATGCTGCTGGCCGACCGGGCCCGCGCCCTCGGCGTCGAACTCGAATTCCGCCGCGAAGCCACGCCGGAGGATTTCCCGGACGCCGACCTCATCGTCGCCGCCGACGGCATCAACTCCCCGATCCGCGAGCGGTTCGCCGAGCATTTCCAGCCCGAGATCGACCTGCGCCCCAACCGCTTTGCCTGGATGGGCAGCACGCGGCCCTTCGACGCCTTCACCTTCTTCTTCAAGGAAACGCCGCACGGCATCTTCATCGCCCATTGCTACCAGTACGAGCCCGGCGCCAGCACCTGGGTCCTGGAAACCGACCCCGAGACTTTTGCGAGCGCCGGCCTGGACCGCATGGACGAAGCGGCCAGCGCTGCCTTTCTGGAAGGCGTGTTCTCCGAGGAATTACAGGGCCATCGCCTGATCACCAACCGCAGCACCTGGCGCCGCTTCCCCACCGTGAAATGCGCCCGCTGGGTGCGCGGCAACGTCGTGCTGCTCGGCGATGCCAAGGCCAGCGCGCATTTCTCCATCGGCTCCGGCACCAAGCTGGCGATGGAGGATTCCATCGCGCTGCACCAGTCCTTCCTGCGCCATGCAACGGTGCCGGAGGCGCTGCACGCCTTCGAGACCGGGCGGCGCGAGGATGTCGAGAAGACGCAGCACGCCGCCAACGTCTCCCTCGTCTGGTTCGAGCATGTGAGGCGCTTCTGGGACTTCTCCCCCACCCGCTTCGCCTTCGGCGTGATGACGCGCAGCAAGGCCATCACCTGGGACAACCTCGCCCTCCGCGCGCCGGACTTCGTGGCGGAGACGCAGCGCGCGGTGGCGGAGGAAGTGGGCGGCGATCCGCGGAAACCGCCGATGTTCCAGCCCTTCGCGCTGCGCGACATGCGGGTCGCCAACCGCGTCGTCGTCTCGCCCATGTGCATGTACTCCGCCACCGACGGCCTGCCGAACGACTTTCACCTCGCCCATTACGGCGCCCGCGCCGTGGGCGGTGCCGGGCTGGTCTTCACTGAGATGACCTGCGTCAGCCGTGACGCCCGCATCACCCCCGGCTGCACCGGGTTGTGGAACGACGCGCAGCAGGCCGCCTGGACCCGCATCGTGAAGCTGGTGCATGGCAGTTCCGCGGCAAGGTTCGCGCTCCAGCTTGGCCATGCCGGCCGCAAGGGTGCAACGAAGCTGATGTGGGAGGGCATGGACCAGCCGCTAGCCGAAGGCGCCTGGCCCCTCCTCTCCGCAAGCCCGACACCCTACCACCCGCACAGCCAAGTGCCGCGGGAGATGACGCGTACCGACATGGATGCGGTGAAGGCGGATTTCGTCGCCGCCGCCCGCCGCGGCATCGCCTGCGGCTTCGACATGCTGGAACTGCACTGCGCCCACGGCTACCTGCTGGCGTCCTTCCTCTCACCCCTGACCAACCAGCGCACCGACGAATACGGCGGCCCCATCGCCAACCGCCTGCGCTTCCCGCTGGAGGTCTTCGGCGCGCTGCGCGAGGCTTGGCCCGCTTTGAAGCCAATGTCGGTCCGCATCTCCGCCACCGACTGGGCGGACGGCGGGCTGACGGATGAGGACTGCCTCGCCATCGCCCGCGCCTTCGGGCAAGCCGGCGCGGACCTCATCGATGTCTCCACCGGCCAGACCGTCGCCGATGCCAGCCCGACCTATGGCCGCATGTTCCAGCTGCCCTGGGCCGACATGATCCGTAATGAAGCGGATATCGCCGTGATGTGCGTCGGCAACATCACCAGCGCCGACCAGGTCAACACCATCATCGCCGCCGGCCGCGCGGATCTGGTGGCGCTTGGCCGCCCGCACCTGACCGACCCGTCCTTCACGCTGCACGCCGCCGCGCAATACGGCGTCCGCGACCAGGCCTGCCCGCCGCAATACCGGTGGGGCCAGGATGCGGCGCTGCGCAATGCGGCGAAGGAACAGGCGGAGCTGCGCGAGCTGAAGCTGAAGGCCCGCCCCAAGACCCATGCACCGGTGCCGCATGCGCTGCCGCGCGCGGCGGAGTAAGTCGAACGGACCAGACCAGGTCAGCCGGGAATGCGGTGCATCAACATCCATGAGGCCGGAGCCCAGGTTTCCGAGCTCATCGAGCAGGCGGCGCGGGCCTAGGCCTTCACCGCCAAGGCCGGCAGGCCCATGGTCAAGGTCGTGCCGTTGGACGATGCCGATCGCGGTGGCACCATGGGTTTTCCCGCCGGTCGGATCCCGCTGCCCGAGGATGCCGACCGCACGGTCGCGGCGGAGATCGTGGCGCTGTTCACCGGCGTTGGATGAGCTTCTACCTGTTCGACAGGCACACCCTCGAACGCCTGCTCGCCGCTTGAACCCTCGCCTGCTCCGGAGGAGAGGGCTTTCGCCCCAACCTCAGCTGTTGATCCACGGCGCCCGGCGCCACAATTCCGCATACTGCGTCTGCGCCGCCCGCATCCGCGCCTCCCACGCCGCTCCCGGCTCCAGCGTCGGCTCGATGAATTGCGCCGCGAAGGTCTGCCGCGTCGCGGGGTCGGAGGCCGCCTCCTGCACCGCGTCGCGCAGCCGTTCCACGATGCGCGCCGGCGTCGCGGAGGGCACCACCAGGCCGCGCTCCGAATACATCTCGAAGTCCAGGCCCATGCTCTTGAAGGTCGGCACGCCCGGCGCGAAGCGGGTTTCCGCCGCGCCGCCATGGCCGATGAAGCGCACGCCGTCCGGGTTTGGCATCACCTCCCCCACCGAGACGCAGTTCGCCTGCACATGCCCCGCCATCAGCGCGTTCCGCTGGATCGGCGCGCCGGTGTAGTGGACGATAGTGAATCTTGCGCCGCTCAGCCGCGAGATCATCGCCAGCATCAGGTGGTCATCCGTGCCGATGCCGGAGGTCGAGATGGTGATCCCCTCCGGCTCCGCCAGCGCGCGGCGCACCAGGTCCGGCACGTCCTTGATCGGGCTGTCGGCGCGGATGATGAGGCCGGTCGGGTCCGTCATGATGTTGCCGATGAAGCCGAAGCTATCCAGCGAATACTGCGCCCGCCGTTCCACCGGCACGGTAACGAAGGACGGCATGTTGGTCAGCCCCATCACCAGCCCGTCCGGCCGCGCGCGGGAAACGTATGTCAGCGCCACCTCGCTCGACGCGCCCGGCCGGTTCACCACCGTGATCGGCTGGCCGAGCCGCGTCTCCAGGTGCTTCGCGAACAGCCGCGCGACGATGTCCGTGCCGCCGCCGGGCGCGAAGCCGACGACGAGTTCCACCGGGCGGTCCGGCCGCCAGGCATTGGCAAGGGCAGGCGCGGCGAGGGGGGCGGCGAGCAGCGCGCCAAGCGCGGAACGGCGGGTCAGCAGCGACATGCGATCCTCCTGTGCAGGTGGATCGTATGAAGGATGCGTGGCGTCCGGGGGAATGGTGCGCAGCGCGGCCGGCGGCGAAACCGGTAAAGCCCGCTTCGGCGGATGCTGTGAAGCAGTAAAGGCTTTACACGTGCAGGTAGCTGTCCCGCACCTGCGGCGAGGCCGCGAGATCGGCGCTCGTCCCGGTCCAGACCGTGCGGCCCTTCTCGATCACCACATGCCGATCCGCCAGGCGGGACACCGCGGCCAGGTTCTTGTCGATCAGCAGGATCGCCTGGCCCTCCGCCTTCAGCTTCGCCAGCACGGACCAGATCTCCGCCCGGATCAGTGGCGCCAGCCCCTCCGTCGCCTCATCGAGAATGAGCAGCCGCGGGTTGGTCATCAGCGCGCGGCCGATCGCCACCATCTGCTGTTCCCCACCCGAGAGCTTCGCACCCGGGTTGCGGCGGCGTTCCTGCAACCGGGGAAAGAACCCATAAACCTCATCCAGCGTCCAACGCGGTGCGGCGCGGCCGCTGCGGTTGGCCGCCGTCGCCAGCAGGTTCTCCTCCACCGTCAGGGTGGCGAACACCTGACGCCCCTCCGGCACCAGCCCGAGCCCGAGTTGCGCCACCCGATGCGCCGGCAGCCCGGCCACCGGCGCGCCATCCACCGCGATGCCGCCGCCCCAGACCCGCCCGCCGACGGAGGGCAGCAGCCCCATGATGGCGCGGATCGTCGTCGTCTTGCCCATCCCGTTGCGGCCGAGCAGCGTCACGACCTCCCCGGCACCGATCGCCAGCTCCACCCCGAACAGCACCTGGCTGCCGCCATAGCCGGCGGTGAGGCCTTGGAGGCTCAGCACGTCGCCTCATCCTCCCCGAGATAGGCCGCCTTGACCTCCGCATTGGCGCGGATCGCATCGGGCGTGCCGGTCGCGATGACGCGGCCATAGACCAGCACGGAAATGCGGTCCGCCATCGCGAACACCGCCTGCATGTCGTGTTCCACGAGCAGGATGGCGTAGCGGCCGCGCAGCCCGCGCAGGATGCCGATCAGCCGCTCCGTCTCCTCCGGCCCCGCGCCGGCCAGCGGTTCGTCCAGCAGCAGCAGGCGCGGCTGCGTCGCCAAGGCAATCGCCAGTTCCAACTGCCGCTTCTCGCCATGGCTCATCTCGCCCGCCGGGACTGCGGCGCGCGCAGCCAGCCCCACCTGGTCCAGCGCCTGCATCGCCGCCGCGTTCAGCCGCACTTCGCCGGCCGCCGGGCGAAAGAAGCGGAAGGAGGTGCCATCCCCTGCCTGCACCGCCAGCGCAGCATTCTCCAGCGCCGTGAAGTCCGGGATGATCGAGGTGATCTGGAAGGACCGCGCCAGCCCTAGCCGGGCCCGCCGGTGCAGCTTCAGCCGCGTGATGTCGCGCCCCTCGAACCGGATCTGCCCGGCATCCACCGGCAGCACGCCGCTGATCTCGTTGATCAGCGTGGTCTTGCCGGCGCCGTTCGGTCCGATCACCGCATGGATTTCTCCCGCCGCGACCTCCAGCGAGACGTCATCCGTCACCGCCAGCCCGCCGAAGCGCTTGCGCAGGCCTTGCAGCGAGAGCAGCGCCTCAGCCACGCCGCACCCCCCGCGCCAGAAGTCCGGACAGCCCGCCGGGCATGAACACCACCGCCAGGATCAGCAGCACCCCGAAGGCGATGCGCCAATGCTCCCACTGGTGGCTCAGCCATTCCTCCAGCAGCACGAAGCCGAGCGCGCCGAGCAGCGCGCCATGCAGCCCGGAGATCCCTCCGAGGATCACCATGAACAGCAGTTCGCCGCTGCGCTGCCAGGAGATGTAGGCCGGCGCCACGAACTCCGTCGCATTGGCGAACAGGAACCCCGCAGCACCCGCGATCGCCCCTGCGATGACATAGGCGACCAGCCGGTAGGGATAGGGCGAGAACCCCAGCGCCTGCGCCCGCAGCGGATTGCCTCGCACCGCCCGCAGCACGCGCCCGAAGCGCGATGCCAGCAGCATCCGGCAGACCAGCCACGCCAGGGTCAGCGCGCCGAGGCAGACGTAGTGGAAGCCGAGCCGGTCCGACAGGATGCGCGTGCCGACCACCTCGCTGCGCGCATACAGCGTGTAGCCATCGTCGCCGCCATAGCCGGAGAGCGACGAGGCCGTGAAGAACGCCATCTGCCCGAAGGCCAGCGTGATCATGATGAAGTGCACGCCGCTGGTGCGGATGGCGACCGCCCCCGTCGCCAGCGCGAACGCCGCCGCCGCCAGCATCGCCACAGGCAGCACGACCACCGCATCCACCACCTGCATGTCGTCCAGGATCACCACCGCATAGGCCCCGAAGCCGAGCATCGCCGCATGACCCAGCGAGACCAGCCCCGCGCCGCCGACAAGGAACGAAAGCGACACCGCCGCCATCGCCAGGATCATCGCGCGCGCCAGCAGCGTCAGCACATAGCCTTCGCCAAAACCGATGAAGGGGGCGATGCCGAGTGCGCCCAGCAGCAGCAGGGCAGGAGCCTCCCGGCGCAGCGCGCCCATCAGGATGCGCGCACCGGGAACAGCCCTGCCGGCCGGAAGGCCAGGATCGCGGCCATTGCGATGTAGATCAGCATCGAGGCCAGCGCCGCCCCCACCTGCCGCGCCGCCGAAGGCTCCATGAACCAGCGCATCAGATCCGGCATCATGGACCGTCCAAGTGTTTCCACGAGGCCAACCAGCAGCGCCGCCAGGAACGCACCGCGCACGGATCCGATGCCGCCGATGACGATGACGACGAAGGCGAGGATCAGCAGATTGTCGCCCATCCCCGGCTCCACCGACAGGATCGGCGCCGCCATCACCCCGGCAAATCCCGCCAGCATGGCGCCGAAGCCGAACACCACCATGAACAGCCGCCTGATATCGACGCCGAGTGCCGCCACCATCGGCGCATTCGTCGCCCCCGCGCGGATCAGCATGCCCACCTTCGTCCGCTCCACCAGCCACCACAGCAGCCCTGCCGTGGCGAGCCCGCCGGCGATGATCGCCAGCCGATAATGCGGATACAGCAGCCCCTGCATCACCTCGATGCCGCCGGTCAGCCCATCCGGCATCGGCACCTGCAACGGCGCGGAGCCGAACAGCGCCTTCACGCCATCATTCAGGATCAGGATGACGCCGAAGGTCGCCAGCACCTGCGCCAAATGGTCGCGGTCATACAGATGCCGGAAGACCAGGATTTCCAGCAGCAGCCCCACCGCCAGCGCCGCCGGCAGCGCCAGCAGCAGCGCCACCCAGAAGCTGCCCGACATCGCGGCGAAATACGCCGCAAGATAGGCGCCCACCATGTACTGCACGCCATGCGCCAGGTTGATGAAATCCATCACCCCGAACACCAGGGTCAGCCCCGCCGCGATCAGGAACAGCAGGATGCCGAGCTGCAGCCCGTTCAACCCCTGCACGAGCAGCAGCGTCAACGACATCCACGCACTCCAGAAAGCCCTCTCCCCCTTGGGGGGATCGACTCATGCGTCGAACAGTGGGTGAGGGGGTTAAGCTTGGTTGCTCAGGCCGCCGGCATCCGGCACTGCGCCGCGAACGGATCCGTCACGTTGTCGAACACCTTCCGCACATGCTCGGTCTGGAACTTCCCGTCCGGCCGCGCCGCCACCTTCGCCAGCCAGAAATCCTGCACCGGGAAGTGGTTCTCGCCGAAGGCGAAGTTGCCGCGCACGCTGCGGAAATCCGCCGCCTTGATCGCGGCGCGCAGCGCCCCCTTGTCGGCCAGGTTGCCGCCCGTCTTGCGGATGGCGCTGTCCAGCAGCATCGCGGCGTCATAGGCATGCGCCGCGTAGCTGGCCGGCACGTAGTTGAACTGCGCCTCGAAGTCGCGGACGAAGCGGGCGTTCGCCTCGCCCGGCAGCGTCGGTGTCCAGCTGGTGCCGGTCTGGAAGCCGACCGCCGCGGCGCCCTGCGCCGGCAACACGCTCTCATCGACCGTGAAGGCGGACAGGAAGGGAATGTTGGCGAGCCCCGCCTGACGGTACTGCCGCACCAGGTTCACGCCGAGCCCGCCCGGCATGAAGGTGAAGATCGCATCCGGTCGTGCCGAGGCGATGCGCGCGAGTTCGGAGGAGAAGTCCATCTGCGTCAGCGGGGTGAAGATCTCGTCCACCACCTCGCCCTTGTATTCCGACTTGAAGCCGGCCATCGCGTCGCGGCCTGCCTGGTAGTTCGGCGTCAGCAGCATCATCCGCTTGTAGCCGGCATCCTGCGCCGCCCGCCCCATCACCGCATGGTTCTGGTCGTTGACGTAGGAGGTCGCGAAGAAGAACGGATTGCAGCCGCGCCCGGCGAAGGGGGACGGACCGGCATTGGTCGAGATCAGGAAGGTCTGCTGCTCCGTCACCGGCCGCATCACCGCCGCCAGGATGTTGGAGAACACCACGCCCACCACGAAATCCACCTTGTCGCGCTCCAGCGCGGCGCGGACCTTGGTGACGGCGACATCGGGCTTCAGCTCGTCATCGATCTGGATGACCTCCGCCATGCGGCCGCCGAGCCTGTTCTCCAGATGCCGCATGCCGAGCAGGAAGCCGTCCCGCAGATGCGTGCCCAGCGACGCCGCCGGTCCGGTCTGCACCGCCACCAGCCCGATCTTCACCGGCGCCGCCTGCGCGCGCCCCACCGCGGGCATGGCAAGACCCGCCGCCGCCAGCCCCATCACATGCCGCCGGCCAATCTGGATGCTCATGTCGGTCTCCCTGTTCTTCCCAATATTTTAAGCTTCAAGCATCACGTCGATGCAAGCGATTTCGCACGCGCCACCATCCCGCTGTCCGGATCGGCCAGCGGCGCCAGCACCGTGAAGTGGTCCGCACCCGGCAGCACCTCGAACCCGCCAGCCCAAGCTGCCGCCATGTCGCGCGACTGCCGCAGGTATTCGTCGCTCTCCGCGCCGCCGACGATGCAGTGCAGGGCGCCCGCCGGCCGCGGCAGGAAGCGCGGCGACAGGGCGCGGGCCATCGCCGCATCCAGCCGCAGGGCCGTGCCGATGCTGGTGTGCCGCAGCGGCTCAAGCTCGAACACGCCGGAAATCGCCAGCCCCGCGCGCACCGTCCCCGGCTCCAGCGCCAGCAGCATCGCCGCCAGGTGCCCACCTGCCGAATGCCCTGCCGCCAGCAGTGGTCGGCCAACCCGCGCCCGCAGCATCCGCGCAGCCGCCCGCATCTGCGCCACGATGTCGGCGATGGTGACCGCCGGGCACAGATCGTAGGACGGCACCGCCACCGCCACGCCCTGGCCGTTCAGCCCGCGCGCGCAGTGTGACACCCATTCGCGTCCCAGCCCCTGCCAGTAGCCGCCATGAATGAACATTGCGATCGGCGTCGCCGCGTCGGCGCCCTCTGGCCAGAACAGGTCCAGCCTCTCCCGGGCCGCGGTGCCATAGGGCAGGTCCAGCTCCGCCCGCGCACAGGCCACCCGCCACGCCGCGGCATCCCGCTGCCAGGCCGCCAGGTGCGCCGGGTGTTCCGGCACCCGAGCCCGGTTGTTGTATTCGGCTTCCAGATTCATCACGCCGTATTGCACGCGCCCGCCATCATCCCGGCAACCCCGGAATCGCCGAAACGCACCGGCCCCGCTCCGCAAAGCGCCTGAAATCCGGCATGGTGCGCGGATGAAAGTCTATCTCGCCGGCCCTGACGTCTTCCTGCCCGAGGCCGCCGCCATGGCCGCCGAGAAGAAGCGCCTCTGCGCGCGCCACGGCCTCGAGGGCGTCTTCCCCACCGACCCACGCCCCGACCCTGCCGCCGATGCCGCGCAGGATGCCTGGTATGCCATCTACCTGCGCAACGAGGCGCACATCCGTGCCTGCGACGCCCTGATCGCCAACCTCACCCCCTTCCGCGGCCCCTCCGCCGATGCCGGCACGGTGTACGAACTGGGCTTCATGCGTGCCCTCGGCCGCCCCGTGTTCGGCTATACCAACGACACGGCGGATTTCGCCGCCCGCACGTTGCGCAGCCTCGGCCACCACGCCAGCCGCAACGCCGCCGGCCGCTGGGTCGATGGCGAGGGACTCGGGCTGGAGGAATTCGGCCTCACCGACAATTTGATGATCGATGGCGGCATCCGCGCCGCCGGCGGCCTCCTCATCCGCCGCCAGGTTCCGGAAGCCGATCGCTGGACGGATCTCGCGGGCTTCGAGGCCTGCCTCAAGGCCATTGCCCGTTGACACCCGCCCCCCGTCGCGCCGAGCCTTCCGGCCTGGCGGACGGAGACGACGGATGATGATGCGACGTTGGATGGCTGGCGCGGCGATGGCCCTTGCGATGGTGGGCGGCGCGCAGGCGCAGACCCTCACCATGGGCGTGCGGGCCCCGTTCAACATCGACCCGCACTTCATCTTCCTCGGCCCCAACATGGCGGCCTCCCGCCACATCTACGACACGCTGGTGAACCGCGACGCCGACAGCCGCTGGGTGCCCGGCCTGACGCTGTCCTGGACCGCCATCGCGCCGACGACCTGGGAGCTGAAACTGCGCCCGGGCGTCACCTTCCAGGACGGCACGCCCTTCACCGCGGAAGACGTCACCTTCTCCTTCCAGCGCATCCCCAACATCCCGGGCAACCCCGGCCCCTACACCCCCAACCTGCGCGGCATCACGCGGACGGAGGTTGTGGACCCGCTGACCATCCGCATCCACACCAGCCAGCCCAACCCGGTGCTGCCGGGCCAGCTCACCAACGTCTTCATCGTCAGCCGTCGCGCCGCGGAAGGCGCCGGCCCCACGGACTTCGCCTCCGGCCGCGCCGCCATCGGCACCGGCCCGTTCCGGCTGGAGCAGTTTCGCGGGCCGGAAGGCATGGATGTGGTCCGCAACGACACCTACTGGGGCGAGAAGCCGCATTGGGCGCGGGTTCAGATCCGCGTCGCCGGCAACGACGCATCCCGCACCGCGGCGCTGCTCGCCGGCGACCTGGACCTGATCGAGAACGTGCCGACCACCGATGCGGTGCGGCTGGAACGCTCCGACCGCGTCTCCGTCTTCAAGCGCCCCTCCGACCGCACCATGTTCCTGCTGCCGCATGTCGGCGCGGAGACGCTGCCGCTGATCACGGACAGCACCGGCCAGCCGCTCGACCGCAACCCCTTCCGCGATGTCCGTGTGCGCCAGGCCCTCAGCCTCGCCATCAACCGGGAGGCCCTGGTCTCCCGCGCCATGGACGGCCAGGCGGTCGCCACGGGGCAATTGGTGCCGGAGGGTTTCGGCGGCTACGACCCGGCCATCCCGACCCCCGCCTACGACCCCGACCGCGCCCGCGCCCTGTTGGAGCAGGCCGGCTATCCGGAGGGTTTCGGCTTCACCGTCGGCTGTTCCAACAACCGCTACGTCAACGACAACCGCGTCTGCCAGGCGCTCGGCCAGATGTTCACCCGCGCCGGCTTCCAGGCGAAGGTGGAGACGCAACCCGGCTCGGTGTTCTTCACCCGCACCCAGGTCGGCCGCAACGACGTGCCGCTGGTGCTGTTCGGCCAATCCTCCTCCTCCACCCGCGACGCGACGCATGTGCTGAGCCTCGCCATGCACAGCCAGCAGGTGTCGCGCGGCTTCGGCCAATCCAACCGCGGTGCCTTCAGTGACCCCGACCTCGACCGCCTGATCGAGGACGCCGCCTTCCGCATGGAAGGCGACCGCGAGGGGGCGCTGCGCATGGCGATGCGGGAGGCGATGCGCCTGCATGCCGGCATCCCGATCTACACCCAGATGACCATCGCCGCCGCCCGCCGCGGCATCGCCTACACGCCGAGGCTCGACGAACAGATGGTCGCGATCCACGCGGTGCCGGCGCGATGAGCGCACAGTCCGCCACCGGCCGCCCCACCATCGCCGGCACTCGCCACGCCATCAGCGCCGGCCACTACCTCGCCGCCGCCGCGGGTTTCGCCATCCTGGAAGCGGGCGGCAATGCGGTGGATGCCGGCTGCGCCGCCGGCCTCGCGCTCGGCGTGCTGCAACCGGATCTCGTCAGCGTTGCAGGCGTCGCGCCGATCCTGATCCGCAAGGCCGACGGCACGGTGGAATCCATCGCCGGCCTCGGCCACTGGCCCGCCGCCACGCCGCCCGACGTCTTCATGCGCGAGCACGGCGGAAAGATGCCGCCCGGCGTCCGCCGCATGGTGGTGCCCGCCGCCCCCGATGCCTGGATCCAGGCCCTGGCCCGCCACGGCACGATGACCTTCGGCGACATCGCCGCCGCCGCCATCCGCTTCGCCGCCGAAGGCTTTGCGTGTTATCCGCTGCTACGCGAAAGCATCGCGGCGCATGAGGCGGAGTACCGCACCTGGCCGCAGAACGCCGAGATCTTCCTGCCCGGCGGCAAGGTCCCGGTGCTCGGCCAGAAATTCGTCCAGGCCGACCTCGCCCGCAGCCTGTCCTACATGGTGGACCAGGAGAAGGCGGCGGCCGGGCAGGGAAGGGAGGCCGGGCTCCACGCCGCGCATGACGCCTTCTACAAGGGCGACCTCGCCCGCCAGATCGTCCGCTACGTCCAGGCCGAGGGCGGCTTCCTGTCCGCCACGGACATGGCCGATTTCCGCTCCCGCATCGAACCCGTCGTCTCCCGCCAGTGGCGCGGCCACGAGATCCTCACCTGCGGCCCCTGGTGCCAGGGCCCCGCGCTGACCGAGGCGCTGCTGATCGCCGAACGCCTCGGCCTCGACGGCCTGGCGCACAACTCGCCCGAATACATCCACATCATCGTGGAGGCGCTGAAGGGCGCGTTGGCGGACCGCGAATACCATTTCGGGGATCCCGCCATGGTGGACGTGCCGCTGGAGCAGCTTCTCTCGCCCGGCCACATCGCCGCCCGCGCTGCCGCCATCGACCTGAGGCGCGCGCACCCCGGCTTGCCCGAACCAATCCTCGGCCGCGGCAACGCGTTGCCCGAGGCGTCGCGCGCTGCCCTGCCGAAGGTCGAGGCCGACACCTCCTACGTCGCGGTCGTGGACCGCTGGGGCAACGCCTTCAGCGCGACACCCTCCGATGGCTCCTGGAACGTGCCGGTCATCCCCGGCACCGGTCTCGTCGTCTCCGGCCGCGGCACGCAGAACCGCCCGGACCCGTCGCACCCCGCCGGCGTCGCCCCCGGCAAGCGCCCGCGCCTGACGCCGAATCCGGCCATGGTGGTGACGAAGGATGGCGGGGTGATGCCCTTCGGCACGCCGGGCGGCGACGTGCAGATCCAGGCCATGCTCCAGGTCATGCTCAACATCCTGCATTTCGACATGGAGGTGCAGGACGCCATCGAGGCGCCCCGCGTCGCCAGCTATTCCTTTCCCTCCTCCTTCGCCCCCTACGAGTACTTTCCGGGTCGCCTCGCCGTCGAATCCCGCATCCCGGAATCGACCCGCGCGGCGCTCACCGCGCTCGGCCACGAGGTGAAGCCCTGGCCCGACATGACCTGGCTTGCCGGCAGCGTGGAGGTGGTGCTGGACGACCCGGTCTCCGGCCTGAAACGCGCCGGCGCCGACCCGCGCCGGCCTGCCTACGCCATCGCCATATGAGGTACCCGCGCCGCGCGGTGCTGGCGACGCCGGCCCTCGCGGCGCTGCCGGCCCACGCCCAAGCCACCCCCGTCGACCTCCTCCTCGTCCTCGCCATCGACGCCTCCGGCTCCATCGATGCCGGCGAATTCGCCCTGCAACGCGACGGTATCGCGGAGGCCATCGCCCACCCCACCGTCCTCGCCGCCATCCGGTCCCGCCCGCGCGGCGCGATCGGCGTCGCCCTGGTCGAATGGGGCTCGCCCGGCGGCGCCGCCACGGTTGTCGACTGGATGCGCGTGACCGACCCTGGCAGCGCGCAGGCCGCGGGCGACGCCATGCGTGACGCGCCTCGCTCCCGGCAATCCTACAACGCGATCGGCGACGCGCTGATCCACGCCACCGCCCTCATCGCCCGGGCCCCCTGGGCCGCCGAGGAACGCACCATCGACCTGTCCGGCGACGGCCCGGACATCCGCAGCCTCACACCAGCTCCCGTCGCGCGGGACCTCGCCGTGGCGCAGGGCATCATCGTCAACGGCCTGGCGATCGAGGCCAATTCCTCCTGGCGCGGCGGCCGCCTCAAGGCCGCCTATGAGCAGGACGTCATGGGCGGCCCCGGCGCCTTCGTCATGCAGGCGGAGGACCGCCGGGACTTCGCCCGCGCCATGCGCGCCAAGCTGATCCGGGAAGTTGCGCTGCACCAGGCCGGGGCAGCCCCCGCCTAGCCCGCAGGCACCCGCGCCACGCGGCCCGCCTGGCGGACGCCCTTCGCCCCTTCCCACTGCCGATCAATTCGCCCAAGGTCATTCCAACACGGGGGACAAGGCTGGACGTGACCGAACAGGCCCGCGCTTTTGACGAGATGCACGACAAGGACCAGTCCGTCCGCCCCGCCTATGCCGGCATCGAGGCCTGGCTGAAGGCCCAGGGGCTGGAAGCGCTGGCCGCCAAGCGGGCGGAGGCGGAAGCGCTGTTCCGCCGCGTCGGCATCACCTTCGCCGTGTATGGCGAGGGCGGTGACCCCGAGCGCCTGATCCCCTTCGACATCATCCCCCGCATCCTCGCCCGCGCCGAATGGGACCGCCTCGCACGCGGCCTGACCCAGCGCGTGCGCGCGCTGAACATGTTCATGGCCGATGTCTACGGTGCGCAGGAGATTTTGCGAGCCGGTATCGTCCCCTCCGCCCTGGTCCTGGGCAACGAGGCCTACCGGCCGGAGATGCAGGGCTTTCGCCCGCCTGGCGGCATCTACAGCCATATCTCCGGCATCGACCTGGTGCGCACCGGCACGGATGATTTCTACGTGCTCGAAGATAATTGCCGCACGCCCTCCGGCGTCTCGTACATGCTGGAAAACCGTGAGGCGATGCTGCGCCTGTTCCCCGGCCTTTGTTCCAGCCATCGCCTCGCCCCAGTGAACCACTACCCGGAAGACCTGCTGGAGACGCTGAAGGAAGCCGCGCCGCCGAACTGCCGCGGCGAGCCCTGCGTCGCCATCCTCACCCCCGGCCACTTCAACAGCGCCTATTACGAACACTGCTTCCTGGCCGACGAGATGGGCGTGGAGGTCGTGGAAGGCGCCGATTTGTTCGTGCAGGACGACGTGGTCTTCATGCGCACCACCGCCGGCCCCAGGCGCGTCGACGTACTGTACCGGCGCCTCGACGATGAATACCTCGACCCGAAGGTATTCCGGCCGGACAGCATGCTCGGCGTGCCCGGCATCTTCGCCGCCTACCGCGCCGGCAACGTGACCCTCGCCAACGCGCCCGGCGCCGGCATCGCCGACGACAAGGCGATCTACCCCTACGTGCCGGAGATGATCCGCTTCTATCTCGGCGAGACGGCGCTTTTGCAGAACGTGCCGACCTTCCTCTGCGAGCGGGAGGAAGACCGCGCCCATGTCCTCGCGAACATAGCGGACCTCGTCGTGAAGCTGGCGCGCGGCTCCGGCGGCTACGGCATGCTGATCGGCCCGCACAGCACGCCGGAACAGCGGGAGGAATTCGCGCGCCGCATCCTGGCCCGCCCGGCCGACTACATCGCCCAGCCCACCCTGGCGCTGTCCACCGTGCCCACGCTGTCGGGCGATACCATCGCCCCCCGCCATGTGGACCTGCGCCCCTATGTGCTGACCGGCAAGGAAGTCCGCATCGTCCCCGGCGGGCTGACCCGCGTGGCGCTGCGGGAGGGTTCGCTGGTGGTGAACTCGTCGCAGGGTGGCGGCACCAAGGATACCTGGGTGGTCGACGACGCGCCCCGGCAATCGCAGTCCCAAAGCCAGTCACAATCCGGCGGTGGTTTCCAGTCCCAGTCGCAATCCCAGTCGCAGGGGGGTTGACCGTAATGCTCTCCCGCACCGCCGACAGCCTGTTCTGGGTCGGGCGCTACACCGAACGCGCCGGCAACCTCGCCCGCGGCATGCAGGTGGCCCTCCGCATGGCCGGCCTGGGCTCCAGCCTCGGCGCGGAGGATGGGCTGGTCGATGAATGGCACAGCCTTCTCGTCGCCGCCGGCGCCGAACCCGGCTTCCTGGAAAACCATCCAGAAGTCACCGCGGAGGCGGTGATCCGCTGGCTGGCGCTGGACCCGAAGAACCCGTCCTCCATTGCCAACTGCATCGAGTCCGCCCGCGGCAACGGTCGCGCCGTGCGCACCGCGCTGACGGTCGACATGTGGGAGGCGCTGAACGACACCTGGCGCGAGATGCGCAACCAGGCGCCCACCGCCACCGATGCGGATCGCCTGCCCGCCTTCCTCGACTGGGTCCGAGCCCGCACGCTGCTGTTCAATGGCGCCGCGGCGGACACCATGCTGCGCGACGACAGTTGGCGCTTCGTGCATCTCGGCGTGATGCTGGAACGAGCCGACAACACCGCGCGGCTGCTGGACGCCAAGCACCTGGCACTGGATGGCGTGGGCGCCGATGGCGCCGTCGCCTATGCGCAATGGCAGGCGCTGCTGCGCAGCGTCTCCGCGCTGCGATCCTACCAATGGGTCTACCACACCCGCCTGCAATCCAAGCTGGTGGCAGACCTGCTGATCCTGAGGCCCGAGCTGCCACGTTCCCTGCTGGCCTGCCACGCCCGCGTCGCCCAGGTGCTGGACCGCATCGCGGACTCCAATGGCGGCCGCCGCGGCGAATGCCACCGCCTTGCGGCGGAGGCCCATGCGCGGCTGCGCGACACCAACATCGACCGCATCCTGCAAGGTGGGCTGCACCCGTTCCTGACCACGATGATCGACCGCAACCTCGACCTCGGGCGGGAGATCGCGGATTTCTACCTGAACGCATGACCTACTGTGTCGGCCTCCTCCTCGATGCCGGCCTGGTCATGCTATCGGATACCCGCACCAACGCCGGCGTCGACAACATCTCCGTCTTCGGCAAGACCTTCGTCGAGGAACAGCCCGGCGAGCGTGTGCTGGTCCTGCTGACTGCCGGCAACCTTGCCGTCACCCAGGCCGTGTGGAACCGGTTGCAGGAAGGCGTGCGCCTCGATGGCGAGATCACCACGCTCGCCCGTGTGCCCTCCATGTTCCGTGCCGCGCAACTCATCGGCGCCGCGGTGCGGGAGGTGTTCGAGGCCGATGGTCCCGGCCTGCGCAGCCAGGGCCTGAACTTCGATGTCTCGATCCTGCTCGGCGGCCAGATCGGCACGCAGCCGCCACGCCTGTTCCTGGTCTACGCCGCCGGCAACTTCATCGAGGCGACGCGCGACACGCCCTTCCTCCAGATCGGCGAGCACAAATATGGCAAGCCGATCCTGGACCGCGTGCTGGTCCCGGCGACGCCGCTGGCCGATGGCGTGACCCTGGCGCTGATCAGCATGGACAGCACGCTGCGCTCCAACCTGACCGTCGGCCTGCCGATCGACCTGACGGTGATCCGCCGCGACGCGCTGGCCATCGCCCTGCGCCGCCGCCTGACCGAGGAGGACCCGTACTTCGCCTTCCTGCGTCAGCGCTGGTCCGAAAGCCTGCGCGAAGCCTACCGCGCCCTGCCCCGCCCGGACTGGCTGAATCAATAGAAAACCCTCTCCCCGGGCGGGGGAGAGGGCTGGGCGAGGGGGCTGGCGCCCGCCTCAGTAGCTCGGGCGCACCGTCACCGTCGGCGGCGGCGCGGCCGGCGCCACGACGGTCGGCGAGGCCTGCGGCACCACCAGCGTCGCGGGCTGCTGCGGCGCGGCCGGCGTGCGCTCGACATAGGTGCAGGCGCTGACCAGCAGCGCTGCGCCGGCAGTCAGCGCCAGGCCGGTGAGGCGGGTCGGAAGGGCGTTACGCATGGGCTTTCTCCATTCTGGAAGCCCGCCATCAACCGCCAAGCCGACCATGTGGTTTCCGCATCGGCTTTGACGTTTTCGCGATGCAACGACCATGTCGGTTACGTCAAGGATTCGCCGCATCGTTGCAAAATCTCAAAGCATCGCGATCCGCAACACCCGAGACCCGGCAATGCGTTCCAGCCTCCACCGCCCCAGGAGGCTCCTCATGCGCCGCACCCTGCTTGCCCTGTCGCTGCTGCTTCCCTTGGCCCCCGCGCTGGCGCAGGAACGTGCCACCGGCAGCGTCACCGTCGAACAGCCTGCGCCTCAACCGCGCGGCTTCACCGTCGAACGTGACGGCCAGACCATCGTCACTCCGGTGCCGCCCGGCGGTGCCGTGGATATTCGCGGCGCCAACGTCGTCATCGAGGAAGGCCCGCAGACCACCAAGCTGACGGTGCAGAACGACGTGCTGTTCGACTTCGACAAGGCGGATCTTCGCCCGGAAGCGACCGAATCCCTGCAACGCGTCGCCGAGATCATCCGCCAGCGCCGCCCCCGCCAGGTCCGCATCCTCGGCCACACGGATGCGCTGGGCAGCGATGAGTACAATCTGTCCCTGTCCCAACGCCGCGCGCGCAGCGTCCAGCAATGGCTCGCGGCGAATGGCGGCGGCCTGCCGCCCATGCAGACAGAGGGTCGTGGCGAGGCCGAGCCGGTCGCCCCCAACACCCAGGACGGCCGCGACAACCCCGAGGGCCGCCAGCGCAACCGCCGCGTCGAAGTCCTGCTCGACCGCTGACGAAGCCCTCTCCCCCTGGTTCAGGGGAAAGGGTTGGGTGAGGGGGCCTGCGACCCCGGGGGGCTATGAACGCCGAGCCGCCGCCCCCCTCTACTCCAGCACTTCCTCGACTTCCGGCGCATCCGCGCGCCCATACAGATAGAACCCCTGCGGCCGGTCCGGCGTCCAATCCGGATCGTCCCAGGCGATCATCTTCCCCGGGTTCAGCAGGCCGTGGGGATCGGCTTCGCGCTTGAACTCAAGCTGCTCCCCATCGATCCGCTTCATCCCACCTTCCTCCAGCGTGAAGGTATGCGGATTGAAGATCGGCGCGCCCGCATCCTCATGAATGCGGATGATCTCCTGCAGCCGTTCCTCCGTGGTGAAGCGCACAAGCTGCAATCCAAAGCAGGTCACAACGCCACCAAGCCGCACGAATTCCAGATGCATCGGCACCTCGTCGCCGAACTCCCGCTCCATCTTGGCAATCAGCTCGAAATGGTGCGGCGTCGGGAACAGCGTCTGCAGATAGGTCAGGCTGCGATCCACCTTCAGCGCCTGCAGGGTCGTGTGATTCCAGGTGAACTCGTACAGCGGCGTCTCCGCCTGTTCGGTCGGCACGGCATAAAGCTGCGTGCCGCCGAAGCGCGCCAGCAGCGGCGCCAGCAGGTCGAGGAACGGCTCCGCCACCATCACCATCGCGCAGGCCATTCCCGGGGGCACGATCGGCTGGAACAGCTTGAAGTAGGTCTGCGCCACCCCCGGCGCGACGACGCCCGCCATCTTCTTGGCGATCCCGTCGCTCGCCACCAGCGCCTCGCAGAACCGCGCAGCGGACAGCGTGTCGGGAAACCCCGCCAGCACGTCCACCCAGTCCCAGGCCGGCGCCAGCGGCATCTCCACCTCGGTGATCACGCCGTTCGTGCCATAGGCGTGGTTCGCCTTGTCGATGTCGGTGCCGCGCAACTCCAGCACGCGCGGCTCCGCCTCCATCGTCACCACGCGCAGGCCGAGGATGTTGCCGAACTCCCGCAGTTTGCCATAGGTGCACGACCCGATGCCGGAGGATCCGCCGGCGATGAACCCGCCGATGCTGGCCGTGCGCTTGGTGGAGGGGTGGAACCGCAACTCGCCGCGCACCTCCCGCCGGGTCACCGCATCCAGGTCGATCAGCTTGCACCCGGCCTGCGCCCGCACCACGCCCGGCTTCACCCAGACCATCTGGTTCAGCCCCATCAGGTCCAGCACGATGCCGCCCTTCAACGGCATCGCCTGCCCGTAATTCCCGGTGCCCGCGCCGCGCGGCGTCAGCGGCACCTGGTGGCGCACGCAGGCGGCCATCACCGCCATCACCTCCGCCTCGTTCTTCGGGCAGGCCACGGCTTCGGCCGTCACACCGTTCAACTGCCGCTTCAGCACCGGCGAGTACCAGAAGAAATCCCGTGACCTTTGCCGCACCAAAGCGGGATCGGTGATCCATTCGACAGATGGCAGCTCGGCCATCACGGCGGCGACGCTCATGCGGGTGTCTCCAGCGGAACGAAATCTCGCATCTTGCCGGGGTTCAACAGCCCCAGCGGATCGGTGCGCTGCTTGAAGCCGAGTTGGTCGCCCGGCACGCGGCGGTAGTTGCTGCCTTCCTCGATGGTCAGGACATGCGGGTTGGCGATGCCGATCCCCTGCGCCTCGAAGGCCGCCATGATCTCCGCCAGCCGCTCCGCGGTGGTCCAGCGGATGACGGGCAGGGCGGACATGGTGATGCGGCCGCCGAAGCGGACGCATTTGGTATGCATCCACACCTCGTCCCGGAACGGCTCCCGCACCGCCTCCACCGCCTCCAGCGTGCCCTCGAAGGGGAAGCGGCATTGCAGGTAGGTGACGCCGCGATCGCGCTTCAGCACCTGCAGGGTCGTGTGGTTCCAGCAGTATTCGTAGAACGGCGTCTTCTCCGCGTCGCGCTCCGCCTCCACCGTCGACTGCTCCGCGACGATGGTCCCCCCATGCTCGGCTGCCAGGTCGCGCAGCGCCCGCATCCCCGATGGCGCCACCATCACCAAGGCCAGCGCATGGCCCGCTGGCACCGCATCCGCGATGGCCCGGAAGAACGGCGGGAACTGGCTGTCGAAGACGCCGCACATCTTCTTCGGGATGCCGTCCGCGAAGGCCAGCGCCAGCGCGAATCGCGCGGCTGCGGGAAACGCCGGGAACGCCACCGCCACGTCGCGCCAGTCCTGCGCCGGCGTCAGCGGCAGGAACAGCCGCGTCAGCACGCCGGTCGTGCCATAGGTGCGGTTCACCGGCGCGGCCTCGTCGCCCTCCAACTCCAGCACCACCGGCGGGTCCTGCATGGTGGCCACGCGCGCACCGAGCAGATTGCCGCGTTCCCGCAGCGTCCCATGGCTGATCCCGCCGACCCCCGCGCCGCCCCCGGCGACGAACCCACCAATCGTCGCCGTGCGCTTGGTGGAGGGCCAAAGCCGCAACTCCCACCCCCGTTCCCGCGCCCACAGGTCGAGGTCGATCATCTTCGCCCCGGCCTCCACCTCCACCACGCCGTCGCGCAGCGCCAGCGGCCGGTCCATCGCCGTCATGTCGAGCACCACGCCGCCCTGCATCGGCACGCATTGCCCGTAGTTGCCGGTTCCGCCGCCGCGCACCGTCACCGGCACGCGCGCCGCGCGCGCCGCCGCCAGCACCCGCAGCACCTCCGCCTCGTCCCGCGGCCGCGCGAAGATCTCGGCGGATTTGCCGTCCAGCTGCGCCTTCAGGATCGGGCTGTACCAGTAGAAGTCGCGGCTTTTCTGCCGCAGCAGCGCGCGGTCCGTCGAAAGCTCAATGCCGTCCAGCGCGGCGGCCAGGGCGCCGATGTCAGCCATGGGGGTTTGGCTCGCTGGCCAGGAACGCCTCGGCGTCGAACGCTGAAACCTGCGCCCACAGCGCCGCCATGCGCTCCGCCGCGAAGTCCAGCAACTGCTCGCCGATCTCGGCGGTGGCCAACGACGCATCGCCGACCGCGCCGGCCGGGTTCAGATCCTGCGCCTGCCAGGCCAGCGGCGCCCCCGCATCCGGCGCCATCCCCGGCGCCGCATTCGCCACGCCCTGCCACCGGCTGACGAAGTTCCGGGCATTTTCCATCTGCACCAGGTCCGGTGTCAGGGCGAGCATGACCGAAGTCTCGTCCCGCCCGGCATGGATGCCGTACTTGCCTTCCACGGCATCCTTCAGCGCCTCCGGCTTCCCCATCCGCGCCCACATGGCGTTGATCGCCAGGATGCCATGCTGGATGCGGATGCGCCGGCAGGCGATGTCCAGCACCGAGACATTGCCGCCATGGCTGTTCACCACCACCAGCCGCTTCACCCCGGCCCGCGCCACGCTGGCGCCCATATCCGTCACCAGCGCCAGCAGCGTCTCCGGGCTGGTGGTGATGGTGCCGGGGAAGCGCAGATGCTCCACCGAATTGCCCACGCATTGTGTCGGCAGCACCAGCACCGGCAGGTCCGCCGGAATAACCTTCAGCGTCCGCGCCACGACGCCCTGGTTGATGGTGGTGTCCACCGAGACTGGCAGATGCGGCCCATGCTGCTCGATCGAGGCCACCGGCAGCACCGCGACGGTGTTCGGCGGCAGGTCGCGGAAGGCCGGCCAGGGCAGGTCCTGCCAGAAACGGGTGGGTAGCGCGGCCATGGCGGAACCTCTCGGGGCAGGGCGGAGATGGGGTGATATCCCGCCGGCGCGAGGGGGGCGAGGGGGCCGTCGGCCCGCGACGCGGCGTCCACAGCCTGATCCCTGCCCAAGCCGCGCGCAGCCTGCCCACCGATTCGGCGCCCAGGCGTCACGCCATGACCCGCCGCCGCGCCGCGCGCCATCTCCGCCCTTGCCGCGGCCCCGCCGGCTTTCGCACCCTGGCGTCCAGCCAAGGAGAGTTGGATGCGCCCTACCGAAACCCCGCTGCTGCGCCGCTTCTGGTACCCCGTCATGCCCGTCGGCCTGCTGGCTGATGGCCCGAAGCCCTTCCGCCTGCTCGGCCAGGACCTGGTGCTGTGGCTCGATGGTGAGGGCATTCCGGCTGCCATGGACGACCGCTGCTGCCACCGCACGGCCAAGCTCTCCAAGGGATTCTACACCTCCGGCCGCCTCGCCTGCGGCTACCACGGCTGGGAATTTGCGGCCGATGGCCGCGTCATGCGGGTGCCGCAGCGCCCGGTGGACCGCCAGGGCGCCACCAACATGCGCGTCCCCGCCTACCGCGCCGCGCTGCGCTATGGCCACGTCTGGGTGGCGCTGGAGGACCCCCTCTACGACCTGCCCGACTTCGAGGAGGAAGCGCTCGGCTTCCGACGCATCGACGAATTCTACGAGGTCTGGACCACCGCCGGGCTGCGCCTGATGGAGAACAGCTTCGACAATGCCCACTTCGCCTTCGTCCACCGTGCCAGCTTCGGCGACCAGGGCCACCCCGAACCCGCGAAGCTTGAAATCGAGGAACACCCCGACGGCTTCATGATGATCACGGAGGTTCCGGTGCGGAACCCCGAGATCCAGAAGAAGGTCCTGAATATGGACAGCGACACCACGGTCCGCCACATGCGCGGCCGCTGGTACGCCCCCTTCCTGCGCAAGCTGCGCATCGTCTATCCCAACGGCCTCAGCCACTCGATCGTCACCTGCGCCACGCCGATCGACGACGCCTCCTCCATGGTCGTGCAGTTCGTCTTCCGCAACGACTCGGAGACCGATGCCAAGGCCGCCGACGTCATCGCCTTTGACCGACTCGTCACCGACGAGGACCGCGACATCCTCGAATCGACGGACCCCGACGTGCCGCTCGATCAGACAGGCATCGAGATGAACATGCCATCCGACCGCCCCGGCGTGCTGATGCGCCGTATGCTGGCTGAGATGATCCAGCGCGCCGCGGCCGAACCTGTGCTCGCCCAATGAACTTTCAGCAATTTGCATTCCCCCGCTGACAGCGGGACGAGGTTCGGCTATGCGACCGCTATCGCAAGGAGCCTTGGCATGTCGAAGAAGTTTCTGACGGACGTCATCGTGCAGTCCACCGAAATGCCGGCGAACGCCGCCGGCAAGCTGGCCGCCGACATCATCGCCGCGATCAAGACGGAAATCGTCCAGTCCGGCCGCTTCACCATCCCCGATTTCGGCGCCTTCAGCGTGCGGGAGACCGCCAAGCGCACCGCCCTGAACCCGCGCACCGGCGAGAAGGTGGCCGTGAAGGCGGGCGCCACCGTCCGCTTCAAGGCCAGCAAGGCGTTGAAGGAATCGGCGCTCGCCGGTGTCAAGAAGGCCAAGCGCAAGGCCGCCAAGGCCTGACCAAAAGCCCTCTCCCCCCGCGGGGGGAGAGGGTTAGGTGAGGGGGACTCGCGGTTACAGCCCCGCCTGGCTCACAAACTTCGTGTTCAGATACGCCTCGATCGCCTCCGACCCACCCTCGGAGCCGTAGCCGGAATCCTTCATCCCGCCGAACGGCACCTCCGGCAGCGCCAGGCCGAGGTGGTTGATGGTCATCATCCCCGACTCGACCCGCGCCGCCACCGCATTCGCCGTCTTGGCGCTGCGCGTGAAGGCGTAGGAGGCCAGGCCGAAGGGCAGCCGATTCGCCTCTTCGATCACCTCGTCCAGGTCGCCGAAGGGTGCGATCATGGCCAGCGGCCCGAACGGCTCCTCGTTCATCATCCGCGCATCCTTACCGACGCCGGTGATGACCGTGGGCTGGTAGAAATAGCCCTTGTTGCCGATGCGTTCGCCACCGGTATGTACCTCCGCCCCACGCTGCCGGGCGTCGGCCACGAGGCCCTCGATCCAGGGCACGCGCCGCTCATGCGCCAGTGGGCCCATCTGCGTATCCGCATCCAACCCGGCGCCAACCTTCATGCCCTTGGCGATGGCGGTGAAGCGCTCGACGAACTCCGGATACGACTTCTCCTGCACCAGGAACCGCGTGGGGGAGACGCAGACCTGCCCGGCATTGCGGAACTTTGCCCCCGCCAGCGTCTTCGCCGCGTGCTCCAGATCCGCATCGTCGAACACGATGGCCGGTGCATGGCCGCCGAGCTCCATGGTCACCCGCTTCATGTGCAGCCCGGCCAGCGCCGACAACTGCTTGCCGATCGGCGTGGAGCCGGTGAAGGTCACCTTCCGGATCACCGGATGCGGGATCAGGTACTCGCTGATCTCGGCCGGCACGCCGTACACCAAGTTTGCCACGCCAGGGGGCAGGCCGGCATCGGCAAAGGCGCGGATCAACGCGGCAGGGGAGGCCGGAGTCTCCTCCGGCGCCTTGACGATGATGGAACAGCCGGTCGCCAGCGCCGCGGACAGCTTGCGGACCACCTGGTTGATCGGGAAGTTCCACGGCGTGAAGGCCGCGACCGGCCCGACCGGCTCCTTCACCACAAGCTGGTACACACCTTCCGCCCGCGCCGGGATCACGCGGCCATAGGCGCGGCGCGATTCTTCGGCGAACCAGTCGATGATGTCGGCGGCTGCCATCACCTCCATCTTCGCTTCCGCCAGCGGCTTGCCCTGCTCCAGCGTCATCAGCCGCGCGGTGTCATCGGCCCGCGAACGGAAGATATCGGCGGCCTTCCGCATCAGCTTGGAGCGGTCGTAGGCCGAGACCTTCTTCCACACGGCGAAACCCTTCGCCGCCGCCTCCAGCGCCTCGTCAAGGTCGTCCTTCGAAGCATGTGCGACCTGCCCGATCACTTCCTCGGTGGCCGGGTTCAGCACAGGCAGGCTGCGGCCGCCGCGCGCGTCGCGCCAGGTTCCGGCGATGAAAAGCTGCGTATTGGGGTACATGCGCGTCTCCTGAATCAGCAAAGCCCCATAAGGGGCGCTTGGGGTGAGATTGCCAGGGGCCGGGGCAGGGGGGAACCGTCCCCCCCGCGAGGCGGAGCCTCAGCTGTTTGGGCCACGCTCCATCGCGTAGGGCTGCCAGCGGCGGAGGCCCGAATCCGGAAGCACCGTCGGGTTGACGCAGGACATCGGCCAGCGCCCGGACAACACCAGCGCCAATTCCTGCCCCGCCCGCCGCTTCCGCGCCTCGTCGAACCGCGCCGAGGCCGAGGCATTGTGCGGCGACAGGATCACATGCGGCATCGCCAGCAGCGGGTTGTCTGTCTTCGCCGGCTCGACCTCGAACACATCCAGCCCGGCACCGGCAATCTGCTTGCTCGACAGCGCCTGGATCAGCGCCGCCTCATCCACCGTCGGGCCGCGACCGGTGTTGATGAAGATCGCCGTCTTCTTCATCTTCGCGAAGTGCTTCGTCGTCAGCATCTTCATCGTATCCGGCGTCGCCGGCGCATGCATGGACACGAAGTCGGATTGCGTCAGCACCTCGTCCAGGCTCGCCGGCACCACGCCGAGCATGGACATGGTCAGCTCATCCACGAAGGGGTCGTACGCCACCATCCGCAGCCCGAATGCGCGCGCGCGCAGCGCCACGAGGCGTGCGACCCGGCCGAAGGCGACGAAGCCCAGCGTCTGGCCCATCAGCCGCGGCACGTTCAGCAACTGCGGCCGGCCCTCCGCCCAGCGGCCCTCGCGAACCATGCGGTCCTGCTCGATGGCGCGGCGATGCGTCGCCAGCAGCAGCATCATGGCGTGATCCGCCACCTCCTCGATGAAGGTGTCAGGGCAATTCGTCACCGGAATGCCCTGCTTCGTCGCGGCCACGACGTCCACATAGTCCACGCCGACCGTCGCGCAGGTGATGACCTTCACGGTCTTCATCGCCTCGATCATCCGGCCGGAAATCCGCATGCCCTTGGCATAGACCGCATCGGCGCCGTCGACGGCCTTGATGAAGTCGTCCTCCGTCGCCGGGCACTCCACGATCTCGGCGCCAAGTTTCTCCAGCGCCTCCATCTCCAGCCCGTAGCCACCGCCGGCGACGGTGAAGGAAGCCCCCGCGGGCGTCAGGATCTTCGGCTTTGTCATCTTGCTGCGTTCCTCTTGCGTTGCGGAAAACTCGCACGGGGCAGGGGGGCCGACAAGCGCGCGGGCCGCTGCTAGGCTGCATGACAGGGTTACGAAAAGCGGAGGAACGACCATGGCAGCACTGTCCGGCAAGATCGCCTGGATCACCGGCGCCGGCAGCGGCATCGGCGAGGCCGCGGCACTGTCGCTCGCCGAGCACGGCGCGGAGGTGATCCTCACCGGCCGCCGCGCCGCACCGCTGGAAGACGTGGCCGCGCGCATCAAGGCGAAGGGCGGCACAGCCCATGTGCAGCCCGCCGACATGATGGTGGCGAGCGCGGTACAGGCCATCGGCAGCTTCATCGCCGAAAAATTCGGCAGGCTCGACATCCTGGTGAACAACGCCGGCCTGAACATCCAGCCGCGTCGCTGGGCCGTGCTGACGCCGGAGGGGGTGGATGAGCTGGTGCGCGGCAACCTGAACTCCGCCTTCTATGCCGTGACGGTGGCGCTGCCGCTGATGCGGCCGCAGAAGGACGGCGTGCTGATCCACACCGCCTCCATGGCCGGCCGCAACATCTCCATGCTGTCGGGCGCCGGGTACACCGCGGCCAAGCACGGCGTCGTGGCGATGAGCCACACCATCAACATGGAGGAAGGCATCAACGGCATCCGCAGTTGCGCCGTCCTGCCCGGCGAAGTGGCGACACCGATCCTCGACAAGCGCCCGAACCCGGTGAGTGCCGAGGAACGCGCGCGCATGGTGCAGTCCGAGGATGTCGGCGATCTGATCCGCTACGTCGCCATGCTGCCGAAGCACGTCACGATCAACGAGGTTTGGATCACGCCGACGCACAACCGCAGCTACGTCGCGGCGCTGAATCAGAAGCTGTAGCCGATCAGTCTTCCGGCTGGCCGGGATAGGGCGCGGCTTGCAGAAGCCGCGCCAGATGCGCCGCGCTGGCGGCCATCATCGCCGCCGTCTGTTTCGTCTTGTCCGGCACCGGGTCCAAATCCTTGAAATCCACGGACCCCATCGCCTCCCCGACCCAGTAGCAACTGGCCGAGGGCGGGATCGTCCAGCCCACGTCATTCAGCGCCTGGTAGATCTGAGCCGCGCAGGCATGCGCGCCATCCTCGTTGCCGACGATGGCGGTGACTGCGACCTTGCCATAGCTCGGCATGCGGCCCTTGTCGTCGGTCTCCGAGATGAAGGCATCCATCCGTTCCAACACCCGCTTGGCGACGCTGCTGGGCTGGCCGAGCCAGATCGGCCCACCGAAGATCAGGATGTCGCAGGCCAGGATCTTCGCCCGCAGCGCCGGCCAGGCATCACCGAGCCCTTCGTCGGAGGTGACGCCCGGCTTGATGTCCAGCGCCGCCACCCGCACCGTTTCCGTCACCTGCACACCCTGCCGGGCAAAGGCATCGTTCACCACCGCCAACATCGCATCGGTGGAAGACGCCGTGCCGGTATCGGGCTTCAGCGTGCAGTTCAGCGCGATGGCCTTGAGCGGCATCCTCGGTCTCCCGTTCCGGCGGGCTAAGCGCCGGAACGGTCAGCCGGTTCCCGCTGCTACTCCTTCACAGCCCCAGTCAGGGAGGACACGTAGTAGTCGACGAAGAAGGAATAGAAGATTGCCACCGGCAGCGACCCCAGCAGCGACCCCGCCATCAGCGCGCCCCACTGGTACACGTCGCCCGTCACCAGCTCCGTCAGGATCGCCACCGGCACGGTCTTGTTCTCGCTGCTCTGGATGAACGCCAGCGCGTAGATGAACTCGTTCCAGGACAGGGTGAAGCTGAAGATGCCCGCCGAGATCAGCCCGGGGACGGCCAACGGCAGCGTGATCTGCCACAGGATCTGCAGCCGCGTCGCGCCGTCGATCAGCGCACACTCCTCCAGCTCGAACGGAATCGACTTGAAGTAGCCGATCAGCAACCAGGTGCAGAACGGGATCAGGAAGGTCGGGTAGGTCAGGATCAGCGCGAACGGCGTGTCGAACAGACCGAGCTGGAACACCATCGTCGCCAGCGGGATGAACAGGATCGAGGGCGGCACCAGGTACGCCAGGTAGATCGCCAGCCCGACATACTGGCTGCCTTGGAAACGCAGCCGCTGGATCGCGTAGGCCGCCAGCGTGCTGGCGAACAGCGAAAGGATGGTGGCGCAGACCGAGACCAGCATCGTAGTCATCAGCCACTTCGGATAGGCCGTGTTGAACAGCAGCAGCCGGATGTGGTCCAGCGTGGGGGAGCTGATCCAGAACGGATTGTGCGCGGCGAAGTTGTAGAGCTCCGCATTCGGTTTGAATGCCGTCACCGTCATCCAATAGAACGGGAACAGCAGGATGATCAGGAAGCAGCCCAGCGGCAGGTAAAGCAGCACGAACCGCCGCGACTTGCTGTCCCACGACATCGTCTCCGGCTGGGCGGAGGAGGCATTGGTCGCCTTCGGTTCGTCGACCACGGTGGCGTCAGTCATTGCCCTCTCCCTGCTGCCACTTGCGCCGGGCCAGGCCGAAATAGCTGAACAGCGTGGCGAAGACGAGGAACGGGATCATCGAAACCGCAATCGCCGCACCCTCGCCAAGCTGCCCGCCCTGGATGCCGCGCTGGAAGGCCAGCGTCGCCAACAGATGCGTCGAATTCACCGGCCCGCCCCGCGTGATGGCGTAGACAAGCTGGAAGTCGGTGAAGGTGAAGATGATGGAGAACGTCATCACGATGGCCAGGATCGGCAGCAGCATCGGGAAGGTGATGTAGCGGAACCGCTGCCACCCGCTGGCGCCATCCAGCAGCGCCGCTTCGTACAGCGACGGCGAAATGGTCTGCAAGCCGGCGAGCAGGGAGATCGCAACGAAGGGAATGCCGCGCCAGATATTCGCCGCGATCAGCGACCAGCGCGCCGGCCAGGCGGTGTTGATGAAGTCGATATTCGTGTCGCGCCAGCCCAGCACCTCCACGAAGACGTAGGAGATGATGGAAAATTGCGGGTCGTAGATCCACCAGAAGGCGATGGCGGACAGCACGGTCGGCACGATCCACGGCAGCAGGATGATGGCGCGCAGCATGGACTTGAACGGCACGTGCTGGTTCAGAAGCAGCGCCAGCCAAAGCCCGAGCGCGAATTTCCCGATCGTCGCGACGCCGGTGTAGAACACGCTGTAGAACACGGCATTCCAGAAGATCGGGTCGTCCATCAACCAGACGAAGTTCTCGATCCCGACCCAGATACCCTCCCGGCCGATCGTCGTGTCAGTGAACGCCAGCCAGATGCCGAGACCGAGCGGGTAGGTCAGGAAGGTCATCAGCAGCCCGACGGCGGGCAGCAGGCAGATGAAGGCCAGGAACGGCTTCCAGTCGAACAACCGCGAAAGCGCGCCCTGCTTCGGGCGCATCTTGGTCCAGACCGGCGCGGCTGTTGTCGCGGACATGGTCAATCCCCGGAAAGGCACACGGCGCCCGCGTGAGGCGGGCGCCGTGGCAGGTGGCTAGCGGCGCGAGCGGAAGAACCGGCGGGCGCGGCGTTCGGCTTCCGCCGCCGCCTGCTGCGGCGTCGACTGGCCGGAGGCGACGGAGGCGCACATCTGCACCATGACGTAGTCCGCATTCGCCGCCGCAGAGGCCTGGCTGATCGGCCCCTTGTAGCCGGCGTAGAAGGTCGTATCCATCACGCCCTTGAACACCGAGACCTTCGGGTCCGATTCCCAGACCGCGCTGTTGGAATAGGCGTTCAGCGGCTGCGACCAGTAGCCGAGGTTCGCCTGCAACCACGGGTCGTACTGGTCCGTCTCCAGCAGGAAAGCCAGCAGCGCCTTCGCCGCATTCGGGAAGCGGCTGTGCTTGAACACCATTGCATTCAGCGTCAGCCCCGCCATCGGCGAGGTCTGCTGCAGGCCCTTCGGCAGCAGCGAATGCTCGGTATCCGTCGCGATCGCCTGCATCGCCGGGTCGTTCTTCAGGGAGAAGTACAACGAGACGCCATTCGCCGTCAGATGGCACTCACCTGCCGAATAGGCACGGTTGTTGCTGATGTCGCCCCAGGCGACCGTGCCCGGGATGAAGGTCGGGTACAGTTCCTTCAGGTATTCCAGGGATGCGATGGTCTCGCGGCTGTTGATCGCGACCTCGTTGTCCTCGTTGACCAGGTAGCCGCCGAAGGACCAGACCAGCCACTGCGCGAAGCCGTTGCCGTCGCCCACCGCGTTGCCCAGCGCGAAGCCCGCCGGCTTGCCGGCCGCCTTCAGTGCCTGGCACAGCCGCAGGAAGCCGGCATGGTCCTCGGGCGGCCGTTCGAACCCCGCCGCGTTCACCGAAGATTTCCGCCACACCAGCGGCCCGCCGGAAGCACCGAAGGGCAGGCCAAGCCAGGCCTCGCTGCCGGCACGCTTGCCGTAGCGCTGCGCCATCGCCTTCCAGCCGCCGTACTTCTGGCCGATGTAGCCCGCCACATCCGTCAGCTCGACCAGCTTGTCGGCGTAGATGTGCGGCGCCTCGTTGAATCCGATGATCAGGTCCGGCCCGGCGCCGGTATTGGCGGTGACGGCGGTCTGCTGGGTGATGTCCTCCCAGCCCACGAAGTCGACGCGGACTTCGACGCCGGTCTGCTGCGTGAAGCGCGCGCAGTTGGCGCGGAACACCTCCTCATCCGGCTGTACGAAGCGCACCGGCCGCAGCATGCGCAGCGTCGCGCCCTGCTCGATCGGCAGGTTCGGCGGGTTTGCCTGCTGGGTCGGAATGGAACTGACGCGCGGAGCGCTGCCCTGAGCCGCGGCCTGGCCCGCGACGATCGCGGCACCGCTGAGCGCAAGCGCCGCACGACGGGTGATGAGATGTGCCATTTCTTCTGGTTTCCTCCTGTTCGCGTTTCTTGGTTGTCAGCTCGGCAGGCGCGCTCCGTCGGGACCGAACAGATGCACCATGCCAAGGTCGGGCAGGACCCGCAGCTTGTCGCCGGGCCGTCCCTGCACACGTTCGCGGAAGGCCCCGGTCAGCACCGTCTCGCCCACCCGCAGCGTCACCTGGGTCTCGGAGCCGGTCGGCTCCACCAGCACGATGGTGCCCTCCACCCCGTCATCGGCCAGGCTCATGTGCTCCGGACGGATGCCGTAGGTGGCCACGTTGGTATGCGCGTGCGGCGGCAGCGGCAGCAGCGCGCCGCCGGCGGTCCGGAAGCCGCCATCCGCCACTGTACCGGGCAGCAGGTTCATCGCCGGGCTGCCGATGAAGCCCGCCACGAACAGGTTCGCCGGTTTGTCATACAGTGCCAGCGGCGCACCCGCCTGTTCGATCCGCCCGGCGTTCATCACCACGATCTGGTCGGCCATGGTCATGGCCTCGATCTGGTCATGCGTCACGTAGATGGTCGTCGTCGCCAGCCGCTGCTGCAACTCGCGGATCTCGGAGCGCATCTGCACGCGCAGCTTGGCGTCGAGGTTGGACAGCGGCTCGTCGAACAGGAAGACCTGCGGATGCCGCACGATGGCGCGGCCCATGGCAACGCGCTGGCGCTGGCCGCCCGAAAGCTGCCGCGGGTAGCGGTCCAGCAGCACATCCAGCCCGAGGATCTTGGCGGCGCGCTGCACCTCCTCCTCCATGATCTCGGGCGGCGCCTTGGCCAGCTTCATGGAGAACGCCATGTTCTGCCGCACCGTCATGTGCGGGTACAGCGCGTAGTTCTGGAACACCATCGCGATGTCCCGGTCCTTCGGCGGCACGTTGTTCACGACACGCCCGCCGATGGCGATCTCACCGCCGGTGATGTTCTCCAGCCCCGCGATCATCCGCAGCAGCGTGGATTTGCCGCAGCCCGAGGGGCCGACCAGGACGACGAACTCGCCATCCGCAATCTCCACGTCGACGCCGTGCAGGATGCGCGTGGTGCCGAAGGACTTGAGCGCCTGACGCACCGAAACCGTTGCCATACCGTCCTTGGCTCCCCCTGGCGCGCCACCTTGCCGGGGCTGCGCACTCGAAAGCTACACACGCCTCTGCGAAGCGCGCAACCTCGCCTGGGCCCGGTCGAGGTTGGCTTCGCCGGGCTAAGGCAGCGCAAGCGTCATGTGCCGCACCGATGCTGCACAGCAGCAAATGCCGGCATCAACCGCGGATCAACGCCTCCGCCGCCGCCACGATCTTCGCCGTATCCACCTTCAGCGCATCCTCCAGCGGCGGTGAGAAGGGCACCGGCACCCGCGCCTGCCCGAGCCGCGCGACCGCCTTCACGCCCTGCGTGCCGAGCCGCTCCACGACGCGGGCCACCACCTCCCCGCCGAAGCCGCCCGTCGTCACCGCCTCATGCACCACCAGCAGCCGCCCGGTGCGCCGTACGGACTCGACCACGGCGTCTTCGTCCCATGGCCACAACGTCCGCAAATCCAGCACATCCGCCGCAATCCCCCGCGCCGCCAGCATCCCCGCCGCCTCCTCCACCTGCGGCACGATGGCGGACCACGTCACCAGCGTCAGGTCGCCGCCGGCCCGCGCCCGCCGCGCCTCGCCGAACGGAATCGGCTCGATCACCTCCGCCACCTCGCCGGTCAGCGGGAACAGGTTCTTCGGATCGAAGAACAGCACCGGGTCGTCGCTCCGGATGGCCGAAACCAGCAGCCCCGCCACATCCGCCGGCGTCGAGGGCACCGCCACCACCAATCCCGGAATATGCGTGAACCAGGATTCCAGCGTCTGCGAATGCTGCGCCGCGGAATTGCGCCAGATGCCGTGCGGCATGCGGATCACCACCGCTGGCCGCGCCTGCCCGCCGAACATGTAGCGCACCTTGGCAACCTGGTTCACCAGTTCGTCCATCGCGCACATGACGAAGTCGAAGATCCGCATCTCGATGATCGGCCGCGTGCCGACCAGCGCGGCACCGAGCCCCGCGCCCATGATGACGCTTTCGCTGATCGGCGTGGAGACGATGCGGGCCTCGCCGAACTCCTCCAGGAAGCCGCGATACTGTCCGAACAGCCCGCCGCGCGCGACATCCTCGCCCAGCACCCAGATGCCGGGATCGCGCCGCATCTCCTGCTGCGCGGCGAGCCGGGCGGCTTCCACCAAGGTGATCATGGCCATTTCAGGCGGCTCCCCGCTGGCTACCCGCATCCTGCACGTCTTCCCAGGCCACCGCCGGGTCCGGCCAGGGCGCCGTCAGCGCAGCCGCCCGCGCAGCGGACATCTCTCCGAAGGCCTCGCCGCGCACGGCCTCCAGCGTCGCCTCCGCCATGCCCTCCGCCGCAAGCCGTGCAGCCAGCCGCCCGATCGGCTCCGCCGCCCGCGCCGCCGCCACATCCTCCGCGCGCCGCCAGGCGGCTGGATCGCTGCTGGTATGCCCGGTGATGCGGTAGGTCGTCGCGTGCAGCAATTGCGGCCCGGACCCGCCGCGGATCTCCGCAACCAGGCGCGACGCCGCCGCGTCCACCGCCGCCGCGTCGTTGCCATCCACGCTCAGCGCCGGCACGCCAAGCGCCTCGGAACGTGCCGCCACGCCGGGCCCCGCCGTCACGCTCGCGGTCGCCGTGAAGGCAGCCACGCCGTTGTCCTCGCACACAAAAAGCACCGGCAGCCGGTACAGCGCCGCCCAGTTCAGCCCCTCCAGGAACGGCCCCCGGTTGATCGCGCCGTCGCCGAAGAAGCAGGCGACGATCGAATCCCGCCCGAGCAGCTTCAGCCCCTGCGCCGCTCCCACCGCGATCGGGATGCCCCCCGCCACCACGCCATTCGCACCCAGCATGCCGACGCTGAAATCCGCGATATGCATGGACCCGCCCTTGCCGCGGCAATGTCCGCCGGCGCGGCCGAACAGCTCCTCCATCATGCCGGAAACGCCGGCGCCCTTGGCCAGCGCATGCCCATGGCCGCGATGGTTGGAGGTGATGCGGTCGTCCCGCCGCAGGTTCAGGCACACCCCCGCCGCTACGGCTTCCTGCCCGACCGAGACATGCAGCGGACCGGGAATCTCTCCCGCCTTGTGCGCCGCCAGCGCCGTTTCCTCGAAGGCGCGGATGCGGCACATCATCGTGTAGAGCGCCAGCAATCGCGCGCGGTTGTCGCCCGTCCCGGTCATTCGCCCACCCCGTTTCCCCCGCCCCCGCGCCAAGGGGGGCTTGCGGAGCATGCGTCAGCGCGCGAAGGAATCAAGCCGGGGGAGGTACGAAGCATGTCGGACGCCGCGCCGCTGGTGCTGGACAGCGTGACCCAACTGGACGCCAGCTCGCGCGGCCTGGTCGCCTGCTGCGCCAGCCATGGCGGCGTCTATGCCGCCTGGTACGCCGCCCGCCTCGGAGTCGCCGGCCTGATCCTGCACGATGCCGGAATCGGCCGCGAAAGGGCAGGGGTTGGCGGGCTGGACTGGCTGGAGGGCCGCTTCGTGCCCGCCGCCGCCGTATCGCATCACTCCGCCCGTATCGGCGATGGCGCGGACATGCAGGCCCGCGGCGTCCTGTCCATCGTCAATGGCCCGGCCACCGCGCTTGGCCTGGTGCCCGGCATGCCGGTGCGCGCCGCCATGGCCCGCCTCATCGCCGCCCGCCTGCCGGCCGCCGAGGCGCCCGGTGCCAAGGACGAGGCGCGGCAGGACATCGCCACGGACGGCCCCCTTCGCATCATCGCGCTCGATTCGAACGGCCTGGTCACGCATGAGGATGCCGGCCACATCGTCGTCACCGGCTCGCATGGCGGGCTGCTCGGCGGCAAGCCGGCCAGCGCGGTGAAGGCCGATGTCTTCGCTGCCATCTACAACGACGCCGGCATAGGCATCGATGGCGCCGGCACCTCCCGCCTCCCGGCCCTCGCGGCCCGCGGCATCGCCGCTGCCACCGTCTCCTGCTTCTCGGCCCGCATCGGCGACGGCATGAGCACCTGGGAGGATGGCTACGTCTCCGCCCTGAACGAGGTCGCCATTCGTCGTGGCGGCCGCATCGGCCATTCCACCCGCGACCTCGTCGCCTGCCTGCTGGAGAGCCTGTGACCATGTCCGCGAACGCCACCCGCCGCATGACCGGCGGCGCCGCCCTGGCCGAAATGCTGAAGCTGCACGAATCTGGCCCGATGTTTGGCATGGGCGGCTTCCAGCTATTGCCCTTCTACGAGGCCTGCCGCGTGCTGGGTGTGCAGCATTATCTCATCAACGACGAACGCTGCGGCGCCTTCGCGGCGGATGCCTATGCCCGCGTCACCAACCGTCCTGGCCTGGTGGACGGCACGCTCGGCCCGGGTGCGACGAACCTGGCGACCGGCCTGGCCGAGGCGTTCAACGCCGGCATGCCGATGGTCGCCATCATCGGCGATGCCAACCGTCAGCACGCCTGGAAGAACATGACGCAGGAGGCACGCCAGTTCGACGTGCTGCGCCCGCTGGTCAAGGAAGCGATCCGCGTCGAGGTCATCTCCCGCATCCCGGAACACATCCGCCGCGCCTTCGCCGTCGCCACCTCCGGCCGCCCCGGCCCCGTCCTGCTCGCGGTGCCGGAGGATGTGGCGCATGGCGAGCATGATTTCGACGCCGGCGACTTCTGGTTCGACCCCGGCACGCTGCGCGCCCAGTCCCGCCGGTCCCGCCCCGCGCAGGATGATCTTTCGCGCGCCGCCGCGCTGCTGGCCAAGGCCAGGCGCCCACTGATCCTGGCCGGCGGCGGCATCCACATCAGCGAGGCGCATGAAGCCCTGCTGGCCCTGGCCGAATCCCAGGGCATCCCCGTCGCGCACACCATGTCCGGCAAGGGCGCCATCGGCTGCAACCACGCCCTGTCCGCCGGCGTCTTCGGCCGCTATTCCCGCATCGCCAACGACCTGATCGGGATGAGCGACTGCCTGCTGGTCGTCGGCTGCAAGCTCGGTGAGATCGCCACCCAGCGCTTCACCCTCATCCCGCCCGGCGTCCCGCTGATCCACGCCGACATCGTCGCCGAGGAAATCGGCCGCACCACCCGCCAGGACGTGGCGCTGGTCGGCGACGCCCGCTGCACACTGGAGGATCTGCACGCCGCCCTCGGCCGCCACACCGACCGGCGCGCCGAATGGTGCGCGGAGGTGCCGCGGCGCATGGCGGCCTGGCTTGAATCCGCCAAGGATCGCCTGGAATCCGTCGAGACGCCGATCAATGTCGGCCGCCTGATGGGCGAGTTGAACCGCATCCTGCCGGAAGACGCCGTGCTGGTCGCCGATGGCGGCTTCGCCGGCCATTGGGGCGGCCTGCTGTTCGACACCAAGCGTGCCGGCCGCGGCTTCGTCGCCGATCGCGGCTTCGCCTCCATCGGCTACGGCGTACCCGGCGGCATCGGCGCGCAGATCGGCGTCGGCCCGAAGCGCCGCGTTGTGGCGCTGACCGGCGATGGCGGCTTCAACATGTCGATGGGCGACCTCGAGACCGCGCGCCGCGTCGGCGCCCCCATCGTCGCCTGCATCTTCAACAACGCCGCCTCCGGCTACGTGAAGGCCCTGCAGCACGCGGTGTTCGGCCCCGGCAGTTACCAGTCCAGCGACCTGGTCGAGATGAACTATGCCAACATCGCCAACGCCATGGGCTGCAAGGGCATCCGCGTCGAGGACCCGGAGAAGCTGGCCGGCGCGCTGCGCACCGGCCTCGAGAACACGGACACGCCGACCATCCTCGACATCGTCGTCACCCGCGACCCCGCCAAGATGCTGCCCGCGGCCGACAACCGCACACTGAAGGTGGAGAAGGGCGACAGGCCCGTCTGATGTCCCGCGCGACTGCGATGAACCTCGGGCGTCTGCTGACCCAGACCGCCCGCCGCATCCCGGACCACCCCGCCCTGGTCTGGCGCGACCATACGTGGACCTTCGCGGAACTCGACGCCCGCGTGGACCGCCTGGCCCAGGCGCTGCGCAACCTCGGCGTCGCCAAGGGCGACCGCGTGCTGGTGCATTCCCGCAACACCAACGCGATGTTCGAATCGACCTTCGCCTGCTTCAAGATCGGCGCCGTCTGGGTGCCCACCAACTACCGCCTGACCCCGGCCGAGGTCTCGTATCTCGGCGGCTCCTCCCGCGCCGTGGCCATGCTGCGCGATGCCGGCTTTTCGGCCCATGCCGAGGCAGTCCGCGAGGCCAACCCGCATCTGCGCCACGTCATCGCCGTGGGCGATGCCGGGGCAGGGGAGCACGACTACGAAACCCTGCTCGCCGCCGCCACGCCGCCGCCGCCCGACCATGAGGCGGATGTCGAACACGCCGATCCCTGCTGGTTCTTCTACACCTCCGGCACCACCGGCCGTCCCAAGGCCGCAGTGCTGACGCATGGCCAGATGGCCTTCGTGGTCACGAACCACCTGGCCGACCTGATGCCCGGCACAACCGAACGCGACGCCTCCCTCGCCGTCGCGCCGCTCTCGCACGGCGCCGGCATCCATCAGCTGGCCCAGGTCGCGCGCGGCGCCGCCACCATCCTGCTGCCCGGCGAGAAGCTGGACCCCGAGCAAGCCTACGCCCTCATCGCCCGCCATCGCGTCTCCAACATGTTCACCGTGCCGACCATCCTGACAGCGCTGGTGCGCCATGCGGCCGCGGATCGCTACGACCATTCCAGCCTGCGCCACGTCATCTACGCCGGCGCGCCCATGTACGCGGCAGACCAGCAGGAAGCCCTGGCGAAGCTCGGCCCTTGCCTGGTGCAATATTTCGGCCTCGGCGAGGTCACCGGCAACATCACCGTCCTGCGCCCCGACCAGCACAGGCCGGAGAACGCCGGAAGCTGCGGCACCGCCCGCACCGGCATGGACATCTCCATCCAGTCCGAGGACGGCACGCGGCTGCCACCCGGCGAGATCGGCGAGATCTGCGTCCGCGGCCCCGCCGTCTTCGCCGGCTATTTCGAGAACGACGCGGCGAATGCGAAGGCCTTCGCCGGTGGCTGGTTCCACACCGGCGACCTCGGCCGGCTCGATGCCCGCGGCTTCCTGTTCATCACCGGCCGTGGCTCGGACATGTACATCTCGGGCGGCTCCAACGTGTATCCGCGCGAGGCCGAGGAAGCGATCCTGACCCATCCCGCCGTAGCCGAGGTCGCCGTGGTTGGACTGCCGCACCCGAAATGGGGCGAGGCCGGCGTGGCCTGCATCGTCTGCCGCGACGGCCTATCGGTAACTGAGGCCGAAATCCTCGCCCACCTCGCCCCCCGTCTCGCCCGCTACAAGCAGCCGCTGCGCGTCGTGGTCTGGGACGCGCTACCGAAATCCGGCTACGGCAAGGTTCCGAAGGCCCTCATCCGCGCCCGGCTGGCCGAGGAGGGCGTCGCCTTCTAGCGCCGCCGCCCCGCGACATAGGTCGTCCCCTGGCTCCCTGCGATCTCCGCATGCCGCGCATCCCGGGCCACCTCGAACACCGCCCCCGCCGGATAGGCCCGCCGCGCCCCATCCTGCTCCAGCACCAACTCGCCCGACAGGATCAGCAGTCGCGCATCGAAGGGATGCGCGTGTTCCGGCGTCGCCTCGCCTGGTGACAGGCTGCGCTCCACCGTTTCTCCGAAGCCGTCCCGTGCCAGCTCAGCCTCAAACGCCGTCCGCTCCATCGCCGCCTCCCTTGCCCTGCTGCCAAACCGGTCTAGCCTGGGCTCAACTATCGCCCGGAGCTCCCGATGACCGCCACCCTCTTCGCCAATGCCCGCCTGCTCGACGGCACCACGGACCGCGAGGGCCATGTGCTGGTCGAGGACGGCCGGATCCGCGAGATCTCCGACAAGCCGCTGAACTCCGCCGCCGCCCGCACCGTCGACCTTCGTGGCCGGACGCTGATGCCCGGCCTGATCGACGCGCATGTCCACGTCATCGCCTCCGAGGTGAACCTCGCCCGCCACGCCCTGCTGCCCGATGCCCTGGTCGCCTTCCGCGCGGCGAAGATCATGCACGGCATGCTGATGCGCGGCTTCACCACGCTGCGCGACCTCGGCGGCGCCACGAACGGCCTGCGCCTGGCCCGCGACGAGGGCCACTTCGACGCACCGCGCATGATCATCTGCGGCAAGGCCATCTCCGCCACCGGCGGCCACAGCGACGGCCGCGGCCGCCACGATTCACGGGACATGGCTTATCTGGAGGCCCGCCTCGGCTGCCTCGGCCGCCTGGCAGATGGCGTCGATGCCGTGCGCCGCGCTTGCCGGGAGGAGATCAAGGCCGGCGCCGACTACATCAAGATCATGGCCAATGGCGGCGTCGCCTCCCCAACCGACCCGATCGCCTTCCTCGGCTATTCCAAGGACGAGATGCGCGCCGCGGTCGAGGAAGCCGCCATGGCGCAGACCTATGTCGCCGCCCACCTCTACACGGATGAGGCCATCGCCCGCGCCGTGGAATGCGGCGTGCACAGCCTGGAACACTGCAACCTGATCACCGAGGCCACCGCCCGCACCGCCGCCAAGGCCGGCGCCATCGCCTGCCCGACCCTTGTCACCTACGAAGCGCTGAAGTCGGAGGGCGCCTCGCTCGGCCTCGACGCAGTCAGCGTCGGCAAGATCGACACGGTGCGGCTGGCCGGGCTCGAGAGCCTGGAGAAGATGCACCGCGCCGGCCTGACCATGGCCTTCGGCACCGACCTGCTGGGCGAGATGCACCGCCACCAGTCCGACGAGTTCACCATTCGCGGCCGCGTCCTGCCCGCCATCGAGGTGATCCGCAGCACCACCATCCACGCCGCGAAGCTGCTGCGGATGGAGGGCCAGGTCGGCACCCTGGCCGCCGGCGCCTTCGCCGACCTGATCGTGGTGGACGGCGACCCGCTGAAGGACCTGTCGCTGCTGACGAACCAGGGCCGGCATCTGCCCGCGATCATGCTCGACGGCCGCTTCGTGAAGGACCAGCTTGCCGCATGATCGCGCCGGAGGACCGCATCCCGCACGCCCCGCTGCCGTTCCGGCCCAGGCTCACCTGGCCGAACGAGGCGCGGCTGGCGGTCTGGGTCTGTCCGAACATCGAGCATTACGAATTCCTGCCCGCCCAGCAGGGCAGTCCGCGCGACCCCTGGCCCCGCACGCCGCATCCGGACGTGCTGTCCTACTCCCTGAAGGACTACGGCAACCGCGCCGGCGTGTGGCGGATGATGGAGGTGCTGGACCTGCACGGCATCCGCGGCAGCGTGTCCTTCAGCATGGCGGTCGGGGAGATGTTCCCCGAGATCCTCGACGCCATGCTGGCGCGCGACTGGGACGTCTTCAGCCACGGGTTGTTCAATACCCGCTACCACTGGAACCTGCCGGAAGACGCCGAGCGCGCCGAAATCATGGCCAGCGTGGAAGCCTGGCGTCGCATGACGGGGAAGCAGTTGCGCGGCTGGTTCTCCCCCGCCGCCTCCAACACCCTGCTGACGCCGGACCTCGTCGCCGAAGCCGGCATCTCCTACCTCTGCGACTTCTACCACGACGACCAGCCCACCCCGATCCGGACCCGCACGGGCCGCCTGGTCTCGCTGCCCTACACCATGGACCTCAACGACGCGGTGATGATCGGCGCCGGGGCCGGGGAGGGCGAGGACTTCCTACGCACCGGACTCGACATGTTCGAGACGCTCTATGCCGAGGGCATAACCCAGCCGCGCGTGATGTGCATCGCGCTGCACCCCTACATCATGGGCCGCCCGCACCGCATCCGCTTCCTCGACCAGCTTCTGGCCCACATCCGCCGCCACGACGGTATCTGGTTCACCACGGGCGCCGAAATGGCCGACTGGTACCTCGACCACCATTACGCGCAGGCGGCGAAGTGATTCGCCCCGGCCCCGGCCCGGACCACGCGCTGCACGCCTTCAGCCCGCAGCCCGCGCGCCCGGAGTTCCGCTGGCCGGGCGGTCAGAAACTGGCCGTCTACCTGCTGCTGCATCTCGAGCACACGGAGATCGCGCCGCCCGAGGACAGCCACCGCGACCCCCGCTTCCGCGGCGCCTTCTTCAGTGGCTCGCCCGACTGGACCGGCTATACCCAGCGCGACTACGGCAACCGCATCGGCGCCTGGCGCATCCTGGACCTGCTCGATGCCCTGCACCTGCCGGCCTCCGTCGCCGTCAACCTCATGGCCGCGGAGCGCCACCCGGAACTCGTCGCCGCCTGCCGCGACCGTGGCTACGAGCCCGTGGCCCACGGCATCTCCGCCAGCCGCATGACCACCGCCCGCCTGTCCGAAGCCGAGGAAGCCGCCGGCATCGGCTCGGTGCGGGATGAACTCGCGAAAATCTGGCCTGGCGCCACCGGCTGGCTCGGCCAGGACCACGGCGCCACCGCCGCCACCACGCGCCTGCTGGCGGAGGCCGGCTTCACCTACGGCCTGGACTGGGCGAATGACGACGAGCCCTACCGGCACGCCTCCGGCCTGCTCGCCCTGCCGCCGCCCGCGGAATGGGACGATGTCCAGACCCTGCACCTGCGCCGCGTCCCGGTGACGCGCTGGCCAGCCCTGGTCGCCGAAGCCTTGGATCGCCTGCTGGCCGAACCTCGCGGCGGCCGGGTTCTTGGGCTAGGCATCCACCCCTGGCTGTTCGGCGCCCCACACCGCATCCGCTACCTCGCCGAGTCGCTTTCGGACCTGGCGCGCCGGACGGACCTGCACCTCGCGACGGCAGGACAACTGGCGGCGGAGGCCCGCGCCGCCCTCAGATGAACTGCCCGCGCAGGAAGCCCAGCGCGGGCAGGGGGCTCCAGCCCTTCGGCAGATCGGCGCGGCGGACCGGCGCCACGCTGTAATGCGGCACTGGCTGCTTCGATCGCCGCAGGAAATCCTCATAGGCCGAGACCTGCTGCGCCCGCCACGCCCGGTCCTCCAGCGCCGCCATCCGGCTGCGGTAGACATTGGCGACGCGCGACTTCCGCCCGGCGGTGGCGATCACCGCCCAGAGCGTGTCCTCCTCTCGGGCGCCGGTGCTCACGGCGCCGATCATGGCGGCTGGGTTCACCGCCTCAGGCTCGCAAACCCGCTGCCCTGCGGTCAAGCACCGCGCTTGCCTCTTTCCCACCCCGTCTCGTCATGGGATCAAACCTTCCAGCAAGGAGACGCCCGCGCATGATCGACCTCTACACCTGGAACACCCCGAACGGCCGCAAGATCTCGGTCGCGCTGGAGGAGATGGGCCTGCCCTACGCCGTCCACACGGTGAACATCTCCAAGAACGAGCAGTTCGAGCCCGCCTTCCTGAAAATCTCCCCCAACAACCGCATCCCTGCGATCATCGACCCCGATGGCCCGGACGGCGCCCCGATCAGCGTCTTCGAATCCGGCGCGATCCTGCTGTACCTGGCCGAGAAAACCGGGACATTCATGCCGAAGGACCCGCGCGGCAAGGTCGAGGTCACGGAATGGCTGATGTGGCAGATGGGCGGCTTCGGCCCGATGCCCGGCCAGGTCCACCACTTCCTGATGCAGCCCGAGGGCCCCGCCCGCGAGTACGGCTTCAACCGCTACCACACCGAAACCAAGCGTCTGTACGGCGTGCTGGACCGCCGCCTCGCCGGCCGAGACTTCGTGGCGGGCGAACTCAGCATTGCCGACTTCGCCATCCTCGGCTGGGCTTGGCGGCATGAGCGCCACATGGTCCCGTTTGACGACCTGCCCAACGTCGCCGCCTGGTACGACCGCCTAATGGCCCGCCCCGCCGTCCAGCGCGGCTTCGAAATTCCCCTGTCGTAACTTCAATGCCCTCTCCCCCTGCTTCGGGGAGAGGGCCGGCGCAGTGCGCCGTCGGGATGGGGAGGGTCTTCCTACCGCCGCAACCGCGCCAGCGTATCGCCCGCCGCCGCCGCCCCGATCCCTTCCACATCCGCCGGCAGCAACAGCCTCTCCGCCGCCAACCGCTCCGCCGCCGCCTTCACCGCCGCCACATAGGTCTCCGGCGTCGCATACCGCTCGGCGAGCGAAGGCCGCGGGTCTCCCGCCGCCTCCCGCTCCGCCCGCGTCGCCGCGAACGGCACCACCGCGCCCGTGTTGTAACACAGCGCACCTTCGGCAAATCCGGCCGAGCGCGGGTTCCACCCGGTGTAGGTGGCCTTCGGCACATTGATCACCGGGGCCCGCAGCCCGCCCACCGCATTGCCATCCGCATCCACCCGCGGCACCAGCACCGCGTATTCGCCGCGCACCACCGGCGGAATCACGTCATTGTCAACCAGTTGCGCCGGCCCCACCGTGCCGCGGTAGCCGAGCGACGGGATCGCCGGATAGGCACCCTCCACCGGCACCAGCGTGCCATGCGCCCGCATCGGGAAGCGGCTCGCCGGCGGCTCCACACCCTCCCGCAGCCACTGCTCCATCGCCACCAGCAGCGCCCGCATCGGCGCGCCGGCCTGCAAGGGATTCACCGGCAGGGCGCAACGGTCGATCCGATTCGCTACCGCCGTCGCCACCGCGAAATGCGGATGCCCGGTCAGAGCGTAGGCGCGAACCTCCGGCGGCAGGTCGATATGGTTGCCACGGGTGTCCGTCACCAGCAGGGAGGCGCGGGCACCCCAGAACTCATACTCGCTGTCGGTCTGCATGATGCGCGGGCAGGTGGCGCTGACCCGGCAGCGCAGCAGCAGCCCGTCGCGCCGGCCGGTCAGATGGTCCTCCGTCACCGCATAGGTGAAGGGGAACTGGTCGGCCGGGTAGTGCCGGTCCGCATGCGGCGTCGGGTTGCGGCCGGGCTGGGCGAAGCGCGCATTGGTGTAGCTGCGCCGGGTGCCAGGGATATGCGGCAGCATCGCCTCATACACCTGGCGGCCACGCTCATCCTCGTTGAAGCCGAGATACAAGTAGTCACGCACCATCCGCCCGGATTGCGAGATGCCGTGCAGCACCGCCCGGTCGACCGCAACCCGCCCCGCCACCGCCAGCGGGTTCGCCGCTCCCCGCTCCCGCCGCAGGAAGGTCGCCACATCCCGCACCGCCGCGAAGGCGATCCCCTGCACGGCGGGGTCCTTGGCCGTGTAGATGAATTCGTAAAGCGCTCCGGCATCGAAACCCGGCGGCCGCGTGATCTCGATGCGCTGCGGGTCCAGGAACCGGAAGGACAACCCTGCCGGGGTGGCCCGCGCATCCCCGGCCTGGACCCGCGCAGTGATCGTCGCGCCCTCCTCGCTGGCGGCCGGATAGGTCAGCGGGACGACCACGGGGTTCGTGGTGTTGTCGAACAGGAATTCTTCCCGCGACCGTCCGGTGACACCCGCCAGCACCGGCGCCTCCAGCCGCAGACCGGCGCCGCGGCCCTCTCCCGGCGGAATGTCCGCCTGCCAGCCGACCCAGACCATCGTGTAGCCCTGGCGCATCAGGAAGCCGTTGCCGGGGTCGCGGTTCAGCATCAGCGCGTTGGCGGTGCCATCGTTGTAGAGCTGGCCCATCAGCTCCCGCCCGCGGTTCGGCACCTCGACGATCATCGTACCGTTGCCACGCATCGGCTCCGCCGGCCGCAGGATCACCACCTCCGTCACCGCCTCGACGCGCCCCTGGGCATTGCGCGGCGCACGGTCGAGGTCGACGATCACCGCGTTGCGCGGGTCCGCCGGGTCCAGCGAAAGCGTCGCCCGCGCCGCGATCCGCTCATACCGCCCGGCCTCGCCGAAGGACTGCCCGTTGAAGGCCGGCTCCGCCGCGCCAGTAATCTCGAAGCGCGAGACCTCGGCGGCAGAAGGGACCACCCAGCCGAAAACGCCCGCCAGGGCCAAGGCGCCGATCCGCATCTGTCGTTCCCCCCGCGGCCCGTGCCGGGCCGATCATTGTCCTGCCGTGAAGCTTGTTCCCGCCGCCAGCCCCACGCAAGCATCACGCCGCGCAGCCGCTTGCTCCGCCGCCCCCGGCCCGCTAGAACCCCCTGGCATACGTCGTGCAACTTCACACCCTGAGGAGGGGTGGCCGAGTGGCTGAAGGCGACGGTTTGCTAAACCGTTATAGGGGTAAAACCCTATCGAGGGTTCGAATCCCTTCCCCTCCTCCATTTTTGCGGCATAAATGCTTGTTTTCGCTTACAAAATTCTGCCGAGGCGTCGGTTAGCCTCCGCGCGAACCCCCGCGGTGCTGCAGGCCGAGAAGACTGTAGACATCGTCAGGCGACGCGCTGCCGAACGTGCCCGGCAGCTGGGCAAGGCCACTGGGCATTTGAGCAGGGGGAAGCGCAGTGACCTCTACCCACCATGGGACGTGAAGCGCACCAGAAGAGCCGGTCGCGGAACGCGATTCTCCAAAACGAGCCGCGCTGCATCTACTGCAAAAACCCGCCTATTACTCTGGAGCACATGCCGCCAATTTCCATGTTCCGCAGCCGACTAAGGCTTCAAGGGATGGAATTCGTAGCATGCCAAAGCTGCAATCAGGCGACTAGCACCGCCGATTTGGTGGCCGGCTTCATGGCCCGACTTCGAATGGAAGACGGACCACACTGGCAGAATGACGAAGCGAAAAAACTTCTTGCCGCAATCAAGCAGCAGGTTCCAGAGTTGTGGCGGGAGATATTTTGGAGAGATGAAAAGGCTGAGGAGATTTGGGTAAGAGGAAGTAACGGTCTCATCCGACCGCTTGTCCGAATTCAAGCCGACGGACCAGTGCTTCAGGGCTACCTAAATACATTCTCAGCAAAACTCGCCATGGCTCTGTTCCGGGAACACATCGGAGAAGCACTGCCACTGGCCGGCCGCGTGATGCACCGATGGTTTTTGAACGGTGGTTTGGCGCAAACAACGGCCGACACAATGCTGCGCATCCTGCCGGCTTCTGGGACGCTGCGTCAGGGCCGCAAGGAACACGGAGAGCAGTTTACGTACCGGTACAATACCGACGACAAGAGCATACTTGCCGCGCTCGTCGGATTTCACTCAAACCTGCACGTCCTGGTAGTAGCAATGTCGGAACCGGAGCACTACGGGGTACTCAAGACTTGGCCTGGAGCAGTCTGGAGTGGGCCCGGAAGGCTGCTCGACAGCATGCCGGCCCGGCGGTCGTCGTCATCGGGTTCTGAAGCTTAACGCTTGCGCTTTAGGCGCAGGACACTGCCGCAGTGCGCGCCCTGCTGGCGTGCTCGGAGCGATGGGCGCGGGATTTGACTGGTCCGGCACGCGACCAGATCGAACGCGAGCGCAACGCACGCATCGTCAACGCCCGACAAGCGGGAGATACTGTCCGCCAAGTGGCACAGCGGGAAGGGGTATCGGTTGGTACCGTGTTCGGTGTTCAACAACGCCAGTCTGCCGTTTCTGAACAGCCCACACCTCAACGATCCTACACCCCACCCCCGCCGCGTCCGCTGCCGCCCGGCCTTAGCGTCTGGACGAGCCGGCCAGCATCGCATGTTCGGACCTGATGACCAGCGTGCGGGAGGTCATCTACGCCTCAACGTCGCCGAGGATTACGACTGCCCCCGCATCATGGTTTCGCGCCAATCGTCCTCCGTCCCCACCTGTTTCGACGATCGTGCGTCATGTTGTCCATGTTGATCTGTGCCTTGAGAGGGCGGCGCGGCCACCTCTCTCTGCACTTCATCACGCTTCGTTTGGCTCCATCCCTCCGCCTCGCGACGAATCTGAGCTAGCTGCTCCTGAAGCCAAGTCGTTTCACTCATTTGACTCTCCCCCTTCTTCCACGCCCCACTCTCGACTGTTCCGCGCGAGCTCCAGGACGTGACCCTTCTCAATCTGAAGGAATGCCGAAAACTGCTTAACGCGAGGTGAGGCCACAGTTGACGCCCACTCTATCACGTGACCCTGCGCATCCTTTCGTTCTGGCATCTCAAAGAATGCCAGGTAACGACGCGGCGCGGTGCCGACAAAAGGGCGAAAGTGTACCGCTCCTTCGTCTTCCTCTTCGTCATGATCTACACGAAGCATACCCTCGTATAGATCGCGCGCCATGCTCTTCGGGTAGGGCTCAATGTAGATGACTTCACTAATGCCCGACGCGATAATGTGCCGAGCGCACATGTGGCATGGAAAAGTCGTGCAATAGAGCTTTGCGTTCTTCACCGCGAGACCGCGCCGCGCTGCGTCTGTAATGGCAGACATCTCCGCATGCACAATCCGACCGAACTCGATGATGCTTGCCACGCGCGTCCCTGCAAGCGTCTTTCGTCCAACGAGCGCCTCAGTCGCGAGGTCCTCTGGCGCCTGACACGTGAAGCTTTCACTCAGCCAGCCGCCCGTCTTGAGGCGGTCGAAGACCTCAGTCAGGATCACATGCTTCATTCGTGCTGTCGGATCGTGACCAATGTGAAAATCTCTACGATCATTGGTATTCCCGCCGAGATCCTCCCACACCGCGCCGCCACCAGCCTTCGGCACTTCATTGCATCCCGCTGAAATTATCTCTCCATCCGCGGTAGCGATAACGGCGCCGACCTGTCGTGCGAGGTCGGCGCTACGCAGGGCCGTCGCCTTTGCGTGAAAGAGGAAATATTCGTCGGGCGTCGGAGTGCGATGCGGGTGGTGGAATAGGATTTGGATCAGACGCTCGACCTGAAGTGTCAGAGTTTTTGTGTCTGATGCATCCAGGAAAAAATCGGCCTCTGGAAAGGTGTCGCGAACATTTTGCCCAAACTTTTCGCCGCTTTCCTTTTCGTCTCTGTCGATTAGGTCAGAAGCAACGTTCATGTAGGCTTCGTGGCCATAGGCCTTTCGCGTCTGAGCGATGCGCTTTGCGAGAACTAGCCTGCGCTCTGCCCTGGGCATATAGACGGATACCACCACAAGGGCATCTCCGTAGGCGGCACGAAGGGTTTCCAGTTCTTGAGGATGCTTGAGCGAATGCAACAGAAACGCGTGATTATGCCGCGGGCTATCCCTGTCAGGCCGCGAGTTCATCATCTTTGTCATTGCCAAAAGGGCTACAGCATCGCCCCGCTGTGATACGGACCGGAACTCATCGCCCGCGTCCATCAGTCTGTTTATACGATCATCGTCAGCAAGACTCGACTTACGGTCACGCAGCGCACCGAAGCGCCAGCACTCCAGGAGTAAGTCGCTCAGACGAATTTTCTCGCAGCTGTAGCTGACCTTCGAGAGTTCATGCGTGAGCAACTCGCCGACACGCTTCAAATCAGTGCCGACAGCGCCAACGAGGGCGAACACCAATTCCGGCCGGCGCTGCATGCCCTCAAGCGCTCCCTCACACCGCCCGATCATCAAGGCTCGCGGCGCGCTTATCAACCGATTCCTGGATCCTGGAAACCTCCCCCTCTGCATCGGCGGACGATCCCGAGTTCGAGTCTGCCGCCACCTTGGTCCAGCCCACCGCTTCGGCCGAGGTGTCAGCAGGCTTCACGTCGGTGGTGGCGGCTGCGGGCCACGCGCATCGCTGAAGCATCGCAGGAGGCTGGCTTCCCATGGATCAGCCACGGGCGCCGGCGATCCCGTGCTCTGCTGCGGCAGCGCGCCTGCCGTCCACGGATACGCCGGATGCGAGACACCGGTGGGCAGCGGCGGCCCGGCCCAGGGCCCGCTGGTGAAGGTGTAGAAACCCATGGCGGCGCCCGCCGGTACGTCGTCCGAATCGATCCACTGCGGTTTCCCCTCCGCGCCGATGCGGAAGGCTTCTCCGTGTCGGGCGATGATCTGAGTGCTAATGTTCGAATCTCCTACTTGCTGCCCGGCGCCGGGCCGGTGATGGCGGGAACGGCGCGTGGGTCGGCATCGGGGCGGTGCGCGACGGTGACTGCAGCGGCCTCGAGCGCGACCAGCACGGCCTCCTCGTGGCGTTCCGCGGCCAGGATCTGCTCATCCAGCGCGGCGACTGCGGAGGCGCGCTGCGCGGCGGGCACGACCGGTTGCCGGCCGCTGTCCTTCGTGACGCGGCGGGCTTCATCGTGCAGCCGCGTCACCAGGAGCTCGGGCTGAGCCCAGGACATCGCCGCCAGCGCATCGGGCATGATCACGCCCGGCGGCCTCTCGGCGTAGACCTCAGCCTGCGCCGTCGGGCAATGGACTGCGTCGGTCGCGATCATCGGCCGGCCGCGCTCCGCCAGAAGCGCGACGCGCGCCCTGATCATCGCCACCACGTCCGCTTCTGCCGGCGGCGCACCCAGCACAGGGTCCCGCTCCGCCACCAGCTGCTCAACCGCATGACGCGCCCCGGAGAGCTGGTCCCGCAGGTCCCCGCGTGCCTTCGCCACCGTGACGGGCGCATCCCGCAACAGGGCGTCGGCCGGCAGGCCAGCGAGGTAGCCATTGATGGCGCTGACCGTGGCGATCGCAGGCGCACTGGGGTCGTTGGCGGCGGTCAGCACCTCGAGACGCGCCCGTGCCTCCTCGACCGCCGCAGCCGCCGCCGCACGGTACGCCTGCAGCTGGCGGTTCGGTGCGGGGTCTGCGACCAGGGCCTGCGGGCTGCCGTGGCGCCCTCCAGATGCGCAGTACATCGCGGGAGCATGGACAGTCTCTCCCGCGCGTGCCGTGCCTGCTCGGCATGGCACGCTCGGTGCAGTCGCGCCGCAGGTTCCACTGTACGGAAGATCCAAGCAGCGGCAGACTCTACCTGCACGTGGCCGCTAGTCCAAATGGACATGCCTGCGCTGGCCCAGGGCGAGCATCTAACCCTCGCGTAGGTCGAGCTAGGTCTCGATGCTCCTCAGCATCTGGTGAAAGTAGCCGCGCATCGCATCCACGGCCTCCCATTAGAGGGATCCGGTTGGTGGAGTGAGACTGGGCGCATTCACAACCTGTAGCAGATGCTACCATCGCGGCGATTGCAGCCCCGGCGAGGCGAAGATGCCCGGCTGTTCAGCGAGAGTGGGCGCCGACAACGTTCCGAACTAATTTAGGGACGGCCTCTATGTGGGAGCGTGTAGACCGGAACGCCATTGCAGGCGACTATGAGTTGATGGGACCATAATCTTCCAGGTGATTTTGGTACGAGTATGCACAATGTTCCGCAGGTCGGTGACTTCGTCCGCGTCCGCACTCGCCGCTGGCTGGTTGAAGGTGAACGATCAGGAGGACAAAATCCCGCGTCGCTCAACCTCGCCTGTGTGGAAGACGATGCCCAGGGTGAGGCTGCTGAAATCATCTGGGACGCCGAGCTCGATGCCGAGGTCCTCGGCGACGAGGGATGGGACGCCCTCTCACGGAGCGGCACCGACGACCCGTCCGTGTTTGCTGCTTATATTCAAACCCTTCGTTGGAACAGCGTGACCGCTGCCGACCGGGACCTCTTCCAGGCCCCTTTTCGTGCCGGTATCCGCCTCGACGCCTACCAGCTGTTGCCACTGCGCAAGGCCCTGCGCCTGCCACGGGTCAACCTGCTAATTGCCGACGACGTAGGCGCCGGCAAGACGGTCGAGGCCGGCCTTGTGCTGCGCGAGATGCTGCTGCGCCGTCGGGTGGACTTCGTCGTTGTCGCTGCGCCGGCCGGCATGGTCCGGCAGTGGCAGGACGAGCTCGAGGCCAAGTTTGGCCTCACTTTCCAGGCTATCGATCGCGAGCAGCTTGCGCTTCTAAGGCGCGACCTTGGCTTCGGAGCAAACCCCTGGGCGTCCCGGTCGCGCTTCGTCATCTCGCACTCCTTGCTCGCGGACGAAACCTATATGTCGGGTCTGCGAGACCTGCTTGGCTCCTTCCGCCCGCGAGCCATGCTGATTTTAGACGAGGCCCACCACGCGGCACCGGCCAATGGTTCGCGGTATGCGATCGACAGCCAGTTCACTAAGGCAGTGCGCGAACTCGCGAGCCGCTTCGAACACCGCCTTCTTCTCTCCGCCACGCCACACAATGGGCACTCCAATTCCTTCTCCAGCCTTCTCGAGATCCTCGACCCTCAGCGCTTCACGCGCGGCGTGCCGGTTCGCCCGCGAGATCTCGATCCGGTGATGGTCCGCCGCCTGAAGGCTGACCTTCGACACTTTGGCGAGCGCTTCCCGGCTCGTGTGATCGAGCCAATCAGGCTTGCAGGCCTGCCGCAAGACGCGCCGGAGCTCGTCCTGCCCAGGATGCTCGCGGCCTACGGCGAGACGATTCGCGCCCGTGCTGCAGGCCTTCCTCCCCGCGAGGCAGGGAACGCGCGTCTCGCTATCGTCGGCCTACAGCAGCGGCTGCTCTCTTCCATCGCTGCTTTTGCCCACACCCTGGAAGTACATCATCGTGGTCTCCATCGTGCTGCCGAAGGAGCCTCGGTGGCGGCGGCGAGGGCATTCGTCGGAGGCGCGGCCGAAGCCGAGGACGAACCCAGGGACGAAGCAGCTGGTGAAGCAGTTATTGACGCTGAAGAACGCCAAGCCGCAGAGGCGGCGGCAATGCTCGCTGCACCCATCTCGGACATCGCCAGGGTCGAAGCGATGCTCGCACTGGCCAAGGCGAACGCTCATCGGCCCGACGCGCGGGCCCACTGGCTGACCGAATGGGTTAAAGCCAACCTCGCACCTGGCGGACGCTGGAACAATCGGCGGCTCGTCCTTTTCACAGAATACGAGGACACGCGCCGCTGGCTCCAGAAGCGCCTTGCCGAAGCGCTTGATGACCTCGCGCCAGATGACCGCATTGCCGCCTTTACCGGGGCTACGCCGATTGATCGCCGTGAGGAGCTGAAGCGCCGCTTCAACGCTGACCCTGCGACTGATCCGTTACGCATCCTCATCTGCACCGATGCAGCGCGCGAGGGCATAAACCTCCAGTCCCGCTGCCACGACCTCATCCATATCGACCTGCCCTGGAACCCAGCGCGGCTGGAGCAGCGCAACGGCCGTATCGACCGTAAGCTGCAACCCTCACCGACGGTTTGGTGCCGCTACTTCCTTTTCGAGCAACGTGAAGAGGACATCGTCCTCGAAGCCCTCGTCCGGAAAACCGAGTTGATCCGCGAGCAGCTTGGCTCGGCCGGCCAGATCATTGCCCACAAACTAACGGATCGACTGGAGCGGGAAGGCATCGTCCGCCCAGCGGCTCTGGCCCGCGAAGTGGCTGACGCCGGCGATGACGAACGGGTCCGCATCGCAGTTGCCGAAATGGACGACGAAACCGTCGCCCGCCGCGCACGCCAGGCGAAGGAGCTTGATGAGCTTCGGAAGGCGTTGGAGCGATCGCGCGAGCGGGTGGGCGTCGATCCAGACGAAATGCGCGACGTGGTCGGCACCGCTTTGACACGAGTTGGCCTGCCGCTCGACGCCACCCGGGCGGGCGAAGTCGGCGGCACCGCGCTGTTCCGCCTTGATGCTGGTCACCCTGCCTTCCAGGCCGCCGGCTGGCCGGAAGCGCTGGACGACCTGCGCATCCGCCGCCGGGGGCGGAACGAGAAGCTGAAGGATTGGCGAGCGACAGCCCCGCTGCGTGCCGTCGCCTTCCGCCCGGCCGTGACGGAGGAGGGCGCCGACGCCGAGGGCGTCGTCCAATTGCACCTCGAACACCGCTTGGTCCGTCGCCTGCTCTCGCGCTTCCTAAGCCAGGGTTTTCAGGCGGGGCTCTCGCGGGCCAGCGTGGTGGTCGGGCCGGGCGCGCAGCCCCGGGTGGTCCTGCTCGGGCGCCTCGCCCTCTACGGTCCCTCTGCGGCACGGCTGCACGAGGAGATCATCCCGGTCACCGCCGCCTGGACCGAAGCCGCCCGCGGCACCAAGCCCTTGCGCGCCTTCGGCACCATTCGTGAGGAGGCGACGCTCGACCAGCTTGAGGAGGCCCTCCGCGACCCACGCCGGCCCGCCGACCAGGTCGCCAACCGCATCCGCACTTGGGCCGCCAAGGACGCCTCCGACCTGGAGCCTGAATTGCACCGGCGCGCCGCTGCGCGAAAGGTCGAGGTCGCCAGGGATCTCGCCGCCCGAGGCGATGCCGAAGCCTCCTCCCTATTGCGCCTCCTGGAGGATCAGCGGTCCCGGATCGCCAAGGTCGAGGCCGAGCCGGACGACCAGCAGCTTCGCCTCTTTCCGGACGCCGAGGCCGATCAGCGCCGGCGCGACCGGCGCCACTGGCGCGACAAGCTCGACCGCCTCTCCCGCGAGATCGAGCACGAGCCGGCGCGCGTGCGTGAAGGCTACGCCGTCCGCGCCGACCGCATCGAGACGGTCGGACTCCTCTACCTCTGGCCAGGAACTGGTTGAGCGATGTTTCCTCCTGATCCGAACCTCGAATGGCTGGGCCACGTTCAGCCGGTCGGCCTTGTCGTCGCCCCATCGGTCCTCGCGCGCCACGGGCTCGTGCCAGAACAGCAGACCCGGCTGGACAGCGAAGAGGTCGCGCCCTTCCTGTCGCAGGAGGAGGAAGGTCCTGCGGTGGCCGACCCCTGGGGCTTCCTGGTGCGTGTCTTGAGCTGGCGTGCGCCACAGGTCGCCGGGGCGCAGGGTGGCCCGGCCCTGCCGGAGGACCTATCCGTTTGGCTGCCGGAAAGCGAGACGCGCCTCGCCCCGGACTTGGCCGTCACCGCGCCTAGCGGCGGCTGGCAACTGCTCGTTCAATTTGCCGCCCATGGCATTAATCCTGACGCCCGCGGCGCGCTGGCGGGCTGGGAGGCCACGCCCCACCAGCGGCTGGAGCGGCTGCTGCGCGAGACCGGCGTGCCGACCGGCCTGCTAATCAGCGACCACGAACTTCGCCTAGTCCACGCGCCGCGTGGCGAGACGAGCGGCTGGCTGGCCTTCCCGCTGCGCGCGCTGGGCAGCGTGTCTGGGCGCCCGATGCTCGGTGGCCTCAGGCTGCTGCTCTCCGCCTTCAGGCTGCACAACGACGCCGCCGAGCGACGGCTTCCCGCCCTGCTCAAAGCCAGCCGGGATGCCCAGGCTGAGGTCTCGACCAAGCTCGCTTCGCAGGTGCTGGGCGCACTGCATGAGTTATTGCGTGGCCTGCACGACGCCGACCGTGCCCGCATCGAGCCGCTGGCTGCGCAGCAGTCGGCCCACCTGTATGAGGGGTTGCTGACGGTTCTGCTGCGCCTAGTATTCCTGCTGTACGCCGAGGACCGCAACCTCGTGCCCTCGGCGGCCGGCGCCGAGGCGCGGGCGCTGTATGAGAACGGCTACGGTGTGCGGGCCCTGTACGCCCGGCTGCTCGAAGACGAGGCACGCCAGCCCGACACGATGGAGGAACGACGCGGCGCTTGGTCGCGGCTGCTGGCGCTGTTCCGCCTCATCTATGCCGGCCACCCCTCGGGGTGGATACGCGGCCGTGGTGGCAAGCTATTCGATCCGGCGGTGTTCCCCTTCCTGCAGGGCCAGGATGCGGCGACCGACAGGGCGGCACCGGCGCCGGTCTCGGATGGCTGCGTCCTGCGCGTGTTGGACGGGCTGCTGAACCTCGACGGCGAGCGGCTGTCCTACCGGACCCTCGATGTCGAGCAGATCGGCAGCGTCTACGAGACAGTGATGGGCTTCACGGCGCTGACGCTGCCGGGGCCGGCGCTAGCCATCAAGGCGGGCAAGAACAACCGCACGCCGGTCTTCCTCGACCTCGCGGCGCTGGCAGTGAAGAACGGAGTGGACCGGCAAAAATTCCTTAGGGAGGAGGCCGATCGAGGGCAACTGCCGGCGAAGGTCGCGCAGGCGCTGTCGGCCGCGCGCGATGCGCCGGCGATCGCCGAGGCGCTGCGTCCGATCGTGGACGAGCGCGGCTCGCCCGGTGGGCGCCTCGCCGACGCCGGCACGCCGCTGCTGCAGCCGACCGACGAGCGTCGGCGGACCGGCAGCCACTACACACCACGCAGCCTGACCGAGCCGATTGTACGCCATGCGCTGGAGCCAGCTTTCGAACGCATCGGAGACGCCGCGACGCCAGCAGAGGTGCTGACACTTAAGGTCTGGGACCCAGCGATGGGCTCGGGCGCCTTCCTGGTGGAGGCCTGCCGACAATTAGCAACGCGGCTAGTGATGGCCTGGGTGCGGCACCCCGGCACGCGGCCGGAGATCGCGCCCGACGAGGACGAGGATCTACTGGCGCGCCGGCTGGTGGCGCAGCGCTGCCTCTACGGAGTGGACCGTAACCACCTTGCGACCGACCTGGCGCGGCTGTCGCTGTGGCTCGCCACGCTCGCGCGGGACCATGAGTTCACCTTTCTCGACCACGCGCTGAAGACCGGCGACAGCCTCGTCGGGCTGACGCGGGCGCAGATCGGCGCGCTGACCTGGGGTGACGACCGGCAGGGCAGCCTGTTCACCCGCTTCGTTGCCGGACGGGTAGCGGAGGCTGTGCAGGCGCGCACCGACATCCGCGAGGCCGCCGACGACGTAGCGCGCGGCATCCAGGAGGCAAAGCACGCCACGTTGGAAGCGCGCTTGGCCGATGTGAGGGCGCTAGGCGACGCGGTGCTTGCGGCCTTCTTCGCGCATGACAAGCCGAGAGCGCGCGAGGCGGAGCGGCAGGCGCTGGAGGATCTTGGAGGGCAGGACATGGCTACGTTCTGGGCACAGGTGCGGCGGCAAGCGGCGACGCTCGGACAGGGGCCGCACCCGCTGCGGCCGTTCCACTGGGAAGTGGAGTTCCCTGAGGTGTTTGCCAGCGCCACACCAGGATTCGATGCCATCGTCGGCAATCCGCCTTTCCTAGGTGGGAAGCGTATTTCCGCAGTGTATAGTGAGACCTACAATGAGTGGGTTTCGAGCTTGCATGGCGGGACAAGCAAGAATGCCGACATTGTCGCGCATTTCTTCCGCCGCGCGTTCGCTCTAATTCGTTCAGAGGGGTCGTTCGGGCTCATTGGCACCAATACTGTCGGCCAGGGGTCCAGTCGGGAGAGCGGCCTCGCCTGCATCCTCCGTGCGGACGGAGTCGTCCGAAGAGCTATCTCCAGGCTTCCTTGGCCAGGAGAGGCGGCCGTAGTCGTTTCAGTCGTCCATGTCATCAAAGGCATTTCAAATACTGCGATACTTAATGGGCGGCAAGTAAGGCGCATTTCCGCCTATTTAGTAGAGGGTGAACTGGACGCGTCGCCTTCTGTTCTAGTCCAGAATTCTGGTAAGGCGTTTCAAGGTTGCATTCTGCGAGGAATGGGCTTCACGTTCGATGATGCAGGTCGAGCTAGCGTGGTTACCCCACTAGCCGAGATGGAACGGCTAATCGCTCTCAACCCGCGAAATGCAGAACGCATCCGCCCTTACATTGGCGGTGAGGAGGTCAACAACGACCCGCGTCACGCTCATCGGCGCTATGTGATCGATTTCTCAGGTCTTGAAGAAACCGAAGCATGGGCGGGATGGCCTGACCTAATGTCTATTATTAATTCAAAAGTAAAACCAGAACGGAACATCATTAAGAACGAAAAGGTGAAACAAAACTGGTGGAGATGGGAATATGAGGGCAACGAAATTAAGGCAAAGTCGGCAAACCTAAAGAGAATACTAGTGATAAATTGTGGGGCGACCCCGCACGCAAGTTTCACTTTTCTCACAACGGGAATGGCTTACGCTAACACGCTCGCAGTATTCATGTTCGATAAATATACGCAGTTTGCACTTCTGCAATCACGCGTGCATGAGTCCTGGACTCGTTTTTTTGCTTCGACCTTAGAGGATAGGCTTCGTTACACTCCGACGGATTGTTTTGCTACATTTCCATTCTGCTCTGATGGCGAGGGTAGTTTGGCGTTGGAGGACGTGGGGCGCACCTATTGCGAATATCGCGCTACCATCATGATTGTCAGGGATGAGGGCCTGACCAGGACCTACAACCGCTTCCACGATTTCACAGAGCGCAGCGCCGACATTGTCCGACTGCGCGACTTGCACCACGCCGTCGATTGCGCGGTGCTGCGCGCCTATGGCTGGCACGACCTCGCTGCCATCGCCGCACCTGAATTCCTTGCCGAGCCTACCGAAACTGATTACCGCTATCAGAATCGCCTGTTCTGGCCCGCCGCATTCCGCGAAGAGGTCCTCGCCCGTCTGCTCGACCTCAACCGAATCCAAGCTGAAGCCGAACGCCGCAAGGGGCTTACTCCTCGTCGCACGCAAGATGAAGAATACGAGATTGCGTGAGCATCACTGCGTCACTAGCGCAGCTGCGCGGCGACAACACAACGGCAACTCCGCTAGCGAAGCTTTCACGCACGGGCCAGTGGCGCAGCCGGCGACGCCGGACACAGAGAGAAGGGGTTAGACGATGCGACTGGTAGGGGGCGCCGATGCACTGAACGAAGTAGCGAGCATGCTTGCGTTCAGCAACTGGGCGCGCATCGCCGTCGCTTACTGGGGCGAGGGCGCTGTGCGGCGGCTTGGCCTCGATAAGTTGCCACGCACGAGCGATCTCTGCATCGCGCTGGACCTAATGAGCGGCGCTTGTAACCCGGGTGAAGTGCGCAGCCTGATCAAGCACCTCGGCCGATCGCGAGTAATGGCGGTGGATGAGCTTCACGCCAAGCTTTGGCTGACCAAAGCGGGAGCATTGATCGGCTCATCGAACGCCTCGGCGAACGGCTTCGGGCACGAGGGCCAGGAAGACGAGGTGACCGGCCTCATCGAAGCTAACCTTGTCCTACCCCCTTTGCTTGATGCGGAGCGGCAAGCCTGGACCGATTGGTTTGAAGATCAAGTTTGGGCTCATGCCTATGAGATCACAGATCCGATCCTGGCGGAGGCGGAGCGACGCTGGAAGGCTCGCCGCGCCCGTCGAGGGGCCACTAAGCCGGCGACCAGCGCCGGAAAAGGGGTCGGCATGCTGCTCGACCGGCTCAGGGAGGATCCGGGCTTCTTCCGAGACAAGCAGCTACGAATCGTTGCGTACCGTCACACAAAATTAACTCCTCCGGCCAGGCGGGGGCTGAAGGCCGAGCAGAAGGCGCGCGCCCTGGATGACATCGACTGCTACGAGAGGTGGCGCCTTGCGCCAGGTGAGTACGTCCTCGACCTAGATTGGGACGCGCAAAGCGGGTCGCTCCTTCTCGAGGGGCTTTGGAAGGCGGCAGAGGTCCGGACCGTGGTGCGCCTGCAGGGCACCTCGATTACCCTTGTTCATCCGATGCGCGACTTTGAAGGATTTCGTGTTGGGACGGCGCGTGCGTGGAAAAAGGCTGCGGCGGAGGTGATCGCTTCGCTGCAGAAGCGCCGCAAACTTCGTGGCAAGTCTCTCGACATCTCGGCGGAGGAATTCGGCGCCGAGTTGAGCAGGCAATGAGGGCGCGCTGTCGCAGCATCAAGAATGGCCTAAAGCCGGAGCTATGCAAATCGTCGCGGTATGAGGCCCGGCTGGTCCACACGGGAGGTCTCGCTTGGCGTTTCCTGATCTAGCCGCACTGGCTTCGGGAGGTTCGGCCGCTGCAGCGCTCACGTCCGCGGAAGACGTCCGCACTCGCCTAGTCAACGTCCTGCGCCGCGACCTCATCGGCCCTGGCCCGCAGGACACCGACCTCACCCGCGAGCGGCTGAAGGAGAACCCGTCGCGCTGGTACCTCACGGGCTACCTCGCGCCGGCGCCCGACACAGCTGGCGCGGCCACAGCGGCCGCCGCTGAGCCCCTGGAAGATGAAGGCGATCCCCTCGTCGGCGAGGACGAGGGCTCCGACCCCGAGACCGGGCGCGCCCGTGCCTCCGACGACACGCTCAGTGACGAGCCTTCCTCCCGCCCACGTCGCCTACCGTCATCCCTCGGCCTCACTGTGCTGGTGGATGCTTCAGTGCGGGAGGTTGAGGTCAGGCTGACCTGGGGCGACTACACCACCATCCCGCCGCTGCCGCGCGAGATACTGATGGACGAGAGCGCGCGGCTCGATCCGGCGCTCCGCTCTGTCGAGTGGCAGCGCGTGCCGGGCGAAGCCACGATCCGCCTGCCGGTGCCGGAGAACGGGCGCGGCAGCGCGATCCCGGTCCCCGGCTCCGGTGGCGCGCAGCACCCGACCGGCGCGCTGCTGCTTGAGGCGCATGCCCGCCCCTACTCGGTCACCGAGCCCGGTGGCGCGCGAACGGCGCTCCGCGTGCTGACGGTCATGGTGGTCAATCGCCGCCGGGACGCCCGGCGCCGCTTCGCGGACGTCGCCTACGCCTTCCAACTCCGCCTCGAGGTCCGCTGCGAGACAGGCCTCACCCCGCGCTGCGACCTCTCCGGCCACGGCTCCCCCGATCCGGACGCGGCCACCGCCGACCTGCATTATCGCGACGTCGCCGAGTACGGCGTCGGCCGCAACACCTCGGCCGGTTGGGCGCCCGATGCGGACGGCGTCGTCCGCGCCGCCGCCACCGACTTCCTGCCCACGGCCGAGGTGGAGCGCGTCGAGCCGAATGAGGCGATCGACGGCGTCGAGTTCGGGATGGAAGCGCTGGCCGCCCTCGCCGAGGCCGGCCCGGCAGCCCTGCGGCAGGCCCTTGACGCCCTGCCAGGCCTCTACGGGGTGTGGATCGCCCAGCAGGCGATGACGGTCGGCGGCATCACCGGGACGTCGCGCCAGCAGACCGCTGGGCGCCTTCTCGATGCCGCCCGCGGGGCCCAAGCCCGAATCGCCGACGGCCTCGACCTGCTCTGCGCCGACGAGGATTCGCGCTTGGCCTTTCGCGCGATGAACGAGGCGGTGGCCCGCGCCGCGCGGCAGCGCAACGCCGGCCCCGAGGACGACCCGGCGGCGCAAACAGCGCCGCGGTGGCGGCCCTTCCAGATCGCATTCATCCTGCTCAACCTGCGCGGCCTGCAGGACCCGATGCACGCGGACCGGGAAGTGGTGGACCTCCTGTTCTTCCCGACCGGCGGCGGCAAGACCGAGGCGTATCTTGGCCTGGCGGCGTGGACCATCGGGTATCGGCGCATCACCAGCCACGGCCTCCTGGGCGCCGGCGTGGCGGTGTTGATGCGCTACACGCTCCGCCTGCTCACGCTCGACCAGCTGTCGCGCGCCGCGGGCGTGGTCTGCGCGCTGGAGCTGATGCGCGGTGAGGCCGCCTGGCAGAGGGACGGGAAGCGGCTACTAGGCGATTGGCCGATTGAGATCGGCCTCTGGGTCGGCTCGGCGGCCTCGCCCAACCGGCTCGGCAAGACCGGCGACGGGCGCCAGGATACAGCGGTTGCGCGGGTGCGGCGCTACCAGAAGGATGGCCGCGAGGCGCCGGCGCCGATCAAGGCCTGCCCATGGTGCGGGGCGCCGTTCGAGCGGTCCTCCTTCGCCTGCGTGCCGAACAACTTGGCACCGAAGAACATGGAGATCCGCTGCGCGAACTCCACCTGCGCCTTCACGGGCGACCGCGCACTACCCGTGCTCACGGTGGACGAGGCGGTTTACCGGCGACTGCCTGCCTTCATTGTTGCCACCGTCGACAAGTTCGCCGGCCTGCCCTGGATCGCCGAGGCCGGCGCCTTCTTCGGCCATGTCAACCGGGCCGACCAGTGGGGGTTCTACGGCGCGGCGGAGCCGGGTGCAGGCACGGCACTATGGAACGGGGCCAGCCTGGAGCCGCCTTCGCTGATCGTGCAGGACGAGCTCCACCTCATCAGCGGTCCGCTGGGGACCGTCGCCAGCCTGTATGAAATCGCGCTCGACCGGCTCGCAAGCCGCCGCTCCTCGGGCCAGCGCATCCGGCCGAAGGTGGTGGCGAGCACGGCGACGGTGCGCCGCGCCGGCGCGCAGATCCGCGCCCTGTTCGACCGGGAGCGGACCGAGATCTTCCCGCCTCCTGGCCCTGACCGAAGGGCTTCGTACTTTGCGTTGACGGTCCCCCCATCGCAGCGGCCAGCGCGGCTCTACGTGGGCCTGGCGGCGCCCGGGAAGGGGCCGAAGCTGGTCTACCTGCGCACCCTCACTACGCTGCTGGCGGCGGCGGCCAAGGAGGCCGCGGAGGGCGGGCAGGCCGACGCCTATATGACCGCGCTGTGCTACTTCAACGCGCTGCGTGAGCTCGGTGGTGCGCGCCGGATTGTCGAGGACGAAGTGCGTGCCCGTCTCGCCAGCTACGGCACGGAGCGGCGCCGGCTCGACCCGCCTGATCATCCCTTTGCTGACCGGCGGCTGCGCGAGGTGCTGGAGCTGACGTCGCGCGTCAGCACGGACCAAGTCGCGCAGGCGAAGGAAGCGCTGTCGAAGCCCTGCACCGACGAAAAGCATGGCGTCGACGTGGCGCTGGCGACCAATATGATCTCCGTCGGCCTCGACATCGGCCGCCTCGGGCTGATGCTGGTGCAGGGCCAGCCGAAGACCGCATCGGAGTATATCCAGGCGACCAGCCGCGTCGGCCGGTTGTCAGACCGGCCTGGCCTCGTGCTGGTGCTGCTGAACGCTCATAAGCCGCGCGACCGCCTGCACCACGAGGGCTTCCGCCACTTCCACGCCGGCTTCTACCGAGCCGTGGAAGCGACCAGCGTGACGCCCTGGGCGGCGCGGGCGATGGACCGCGCCCTGGCGGCGGTAGTCGTCGCCATGGCACGGCACATTGCGCCGGACCTCACGCCGGATGGGGCCGTCGCGCGGCTCAGGCAGAATCCGGATGTGCGGACCGCGGTGATCGATGCGATCCTGGACCGCGCCAAAGCGGCCGACGTTGTCGGAGGGCAGGCGGCGCTGCGCTTGACGGTCGAGGGGCTGCTCGACGATTGGGAGGCGGTCGCCGACGACCTGACGGCGAACGGCGACAGGCTTACCTACGCCTACCCGCGAGAGCGGGCGCTGCTGCATGATCCGCTTGACCCGCTGCTGCCAAGCTTCAAGCCGCAGCATCGACGCTTCGCCGCTGGGCGATCGATGCGCGACGTCGAGCACACCTCCGTGCTCAAGATTATCGACCCGAACGGATCACCTCTCTCCTCATAGGCAGCGGCACGATGGCTGACGACAAGATCAGGCTGAGCCAGGTGGTCGGCGTCTTTGGGCCGGGCTCGATGCTCGACTTGCCCGAGCGATCCGTCCTGGTGCAGGGCCTCGACGACTGGGAGATGTTCGGGACCGGCACCTTCAAGGTGATTGAGGAGCCGCGGCTGGCGCGCCTGCTGCACAAGCGCCTGGCCAGCGATGGCGATGGCCGGCTCGCCGCCGATCGTCCGCCGGAGCTGCGCACGCCACCGATCGACCAGGGCGATCCGAAGAGGCGGTCTCTCGGCATCAAGGCGACGGTGTTCCCAAGGTGGTTTGTCTGCGAGGCGATCCCCGGCGATCCGCCAAGTCGCCGTCGACTCGTGCGCTTCCAGGACCTCAACCCACCTAACCGCAAGGAGCACCGAGGCGAGGACAAAAAGCGCCGCAAGGTGTCGCCGATCCGCTTCGTCTGCGGCTGCGAGAAGGGGCACCTGCAGGACATCGAGTGGCGCCGCATTCTCCACGCTGTTGGGCAAGGCTGCCGCGAGCAGATGTGGCTGGAGGAATCGAGCACGAGCGCCGACCCGAGGGACACGCGGGTCGCCTGCGACTGCGGCGCGGCACTGTCGCTGGAGGAGCTGTTCCAGCCTTTCAGGCTGGGGTCGTGCTTTGGTGAGCGTCCTTGGATTGGTGACCGGGATCCGGATGGGTGCGATGTGACGAAGGGCCTTCGCCTGCTCATCCGAAGCGCGACCAACACCTACTTCCCCCAGGTCGCCAGGGTGATCTCGCTGCCTCAAGCCGATGACGAACTTGCGAAGCGGATCGGCGGCCTGTGGTCCGTGCTGAGCAAGTGCAACTCGCCGGAACAAGTGGGCATGGCTCGCATGTTCAACCCACAGGTCCAGGCCAACCTGGACGGGTACTCCGACCAGGAGATCTTTGCCCGGATCACCGGCATGGCCTCCAGCACGACTGGGCTGGACGACGTTGAGGATCCCCGGTTTGCCGAATTCACGCTGTTCAGCAGTGGCCGGGCGCTGATCGGAGACAGTTCTCCGAATGCGCTCCTGCACGCCGAAACGCTGCCGCGCAGCCTTTGGGATCCGGAGCGCGACGAGGCGCTGGCCGGTGTCGGCTCCCTAGTGGCGGTTCATCGCCTCCGGGAGATCTCCTGCATTTATGGCTTCACGCGGTTCGAGCCGGCGCCGCTCGCCAGCGATGACCTGGAAGATGTCGGACTTGCCGTGAGCGGGGCACCGTTGGCGAAGAACCCGGACTGGCTCCCCGCGGTCGATCAGTATGGTGAGGGCTTCTTCGTTCAGTTGTGTCCTGACGCGCTGGCGGAATGGCTGGCCAGGGAGGCCGTGCAGCGGCGGATTGGGCAACTCCAGGCCGGCGTCGACGCCTGGGCTGCAGCACGGCGCGCCAGCGGCATGCAAGTCAGTTCCAATACCATCAAGGAGCGAGAGCGGCCTGATTATGTCATGGCCCACGGCCTAGCCCACGCCTTGATGACCGAAGTGGCCATCGACTGCGGGTATCCCGCCAGCGCCTTGAAGGAACGCGTCTTCTCGATGCCCCGCGCCCCCGACGAACCCGTCCGGTGCGGCATCCTCATCTACACGGCATCGGCTGGGAATCAGGGTACGCTGGGCGGCCTGGTGGAGGTGACGCGCCGGTTCGGAAAGGTGCTTGCCTCAGCCCTCGATCGCTTGAGGCTTTGCTCTGGAGACCCGGTATGCGCCGACCACGAACCGGCGGCAGCCACGGACGACCGGGCTCTACATGGCGCCGCCTGCCACGGGTGCTTGCTGGTGGCAGAAACCAGCTGCGAGGCCAGGAACCTCTTTCTCGACCGGGCACTCCTGGTGGAGACCGTGGGAACGGGTGGGAGCGCCTTCTTTGGCTGAGACCCACGAAAATGTTGCGGCTGGCGTACATCGGTGATCTCATCCAGCCGCTTCCGATCGTGGTCTAGGTTCTGGCAGAGTGGCTTTCAAACGGAGCCTCCGCTGAAATCTAATCTAACAGCTGGCTTTCTAAGATCCGCATTAAAACAGCCAGATGAATATTGCGGGTCTTTAGAACGCGATCCCGGCTTACACGTTCCGAGAGCCGATCATCGACGTGAGTGCCAGGTTCGATTAGCTAGCACTGCGGCACACGTTCGCAACCAGTTATCTCAGATCCGCAAATAAACGTCCGCACGCAGTGGTCTACCAATATATTACCCAGCTTTTGGTATGAAACTCCAGAAATGACTCCGTGTGGCTAGGAGTCAGTCGCGCCGCGAACTACCCGTGGAAGGGGTGCCCCGTTTCCAAGGACCCGCGCCGAAATGATTCGGCTTGCTCGCCTGGCTGGCAGGCGGCGGCGGCGGGGCTCGGCTCAACCCCTCTCACTTCCAGCTCAGGAGGCGGGCGGACAGCGGACAGGTATTTCCCCCAAGGGGGAAATACACAGTCCGCGCCCTTCGCGGTGGACATGTCCGCAGTCCGTCCGCGTCTGTCCGCCCTAGAGAAACCTCTGTCCGCGCCTTGTCCGTGCCGCTTACGCATTGACTTGCGCCTGTCCCGGCCGAAGCAGCCAAACCCACCCCTCGCGCATGGCCACTTCGCCTGCGTCGCGCAGATCCTTTGCCGCGCGGCGGAACACGCGGTCCCGGTCCTTCTCCTTCTCGGCGAGGGACAGTCGCCGGGCCTCGCACTCGGCCCGCCACTGTCCTTCCTCGACCCCCATCGCGTTGAGCGGCATCAGCGGGCCAACCGGCAGCGGCTTGCCTTCGGTCAGGATAATGTTCGCCAGAGCGGCGAGGGCCTGCTTTGTGCTCTCGGTCAGAGGCTTCCTGCGCTGGATCCTGCCATCCACTTCCTCTGCGACACAGGTGGTCCGCGGGTCGTCATCATCGTCCAGGCCGAGGTCGACCACCCGAAGGCGGAAAGGCAGTTCTGCGCCGTCCGTGTCGTCCTTGGCCGCCTCCACCTTGGCGACGCTTGGCTCGCCGTCGACGCCCTTGCTCACCTTCACGATGAGGTCCGCGGCCCCGACCATCGCGCCGGATCCGCGCGACGTGTCGCCTTGCTTCGTGCCGTGGTGGATCACGGCCACATGCGCTCCGGTCTCTGCGCGGACTCGGTCGACGCTGGCGACGTATCCGCCCATGTCCTGAGCGGTGTTCTCGTCGCCGTCGCCGAAAGTCCGGGCCACGGTATCGAACACAATGATGTCGGCGCGCATGTCGATAGCCGCGGCAATGACGGCGGACAGATCACCTGCCGGCGGGCCGATGACGGTGGACTGCGCGACGTATTGGAAGGCGTCGCCGGCATTTCCCATCGCGTCGCGCAGGGCCAGTAGCCGGGCTGCGAACCCGCCCTCGCCCTCGGCCGCGACGTACAGCACGCGACAGGGCTTCGCCTTTCGCCCCCACATACCGACGCCAAGCGCCAGGCCGTAGGCCAGCCGGAGTTTCAGGAAGGACTTCCCGCACTTCGGCGGACCCCACCACAAGGACAGCTCGCCGGGTGCGATCAAGCCCTTCAGCAGGTAGCGGCGCGGCGGCGCGGCCTCGGCGTCCGCGATGGTCAGGAGCCGCAGCCGCCCATATGGCTTGCCGCGCCGAGGCGGTGGCGGCGCGAAGTGTTCCTCGTGGGCGCCGGCGTTCCTGAAGACTGTGTCGGGGTCGGCGCCGTAGTCCATCACGCCGCCTCCCCGCCCAGGCTCAACGCGTCGTGCCAATCCCCAGCGGGCGGGGCCAGCAACCGCGCGTCACGTCCAGCCGCAGCCCAGCGCTGGCCGCACTCTCGCGCTGCTGCCAAGCCGGGCCCGTCCGTGTCGGCGAACAAGGTCAAGGTCTCGATGCCGAGCAGAACAGGGAAGCGGCGTACAGCACCGGCTGACGTCGCCGCCCACACCGGCCTCCAGCCGCCTTGCTGCATCACGGCCAGCGCGGTCTCGATGCCCTCCGCCAGGCCGAGGCCGTGCGTCACGTCCTCATCCGGCACAAGTCGGATGACGCCGACATGGCCGAGCATGACCTTCTGGTCTTCGCCGTCAGCCTTTCCCAGTCCATCGGGGCGCAGGTAGGTGACATGGACGCCGCAGGGCTCGCTGGTTTCCGGCACGGTCATCTGCGCTACCATGGCGGGACCGGCCGGGCCGTTCCTGTTGGCGCGCCAAGCGCGGGGGTGGAAGCGCAGTGGCGCGTCATGCGGTAGCGTCAGGCCGCGCGTGCCCAGATAGGCCTCGATGGGAGTGTCCGTCGCGTCTCCCGCCTCGTGCCATAGCGCCTGCGCGGTCTTCAGGCTCCACCGCTTCCGTGCGTCGGGGTCTGGTGGCGCCTCAGAAGCCTCTACAGGCCGCCGCGCATCCTGGCGGTACGCAGCCCCGTGGTCCTGCCCCAACCAGCCCTGCGCCCAGGTGTAGGCGTCGCGCATCGACGTGCGGTTCAGATGCGCCACCAGGCCGAGGGGATCGCCACCCAACGCGGCTTCGTGGTCATACCAAGAACCGCGCTTCGGCCCGGCCACCTCGATCGACAGCGACCCCCGCCTACCGAAGCGCAATTCGTCACGGCCCTTAGTGGTGGCGTCGGTGCCGATGAGGTCGCGGGCAAGCTCGCGCATGCGATCGGCGAGCGCGAGGTTGATTTCAGCGATGTTCCAGGCGCTGCCCATGATGGCTCATTCCCGCGCGAGGGCGGTGAGCCGCTCGGCGATTTCGAGCACCACGCGGCGCCGGTAGGTCTGGAGGATTGATGCGACGGCGGCCGGCACCTGAAGGTCGGACCCGGCCGCGGCGCTGAGCTGGTCGAGGTAGGTCGAGCCGCCGACGTCTTCGAGCGCGCCGGACTTCTGCAAGTGCCGTTGCAACCAGGTCCGGTTGCCGTGGGGCGTCCATTCGGGGGCCTCGCTGATGGCCTTGAAGATCGCGCCGTGGACGGTATCTGCGAAGTGCTTGGGGCGCAGCGTTGCCGTCGCGCTGCGCGGGATGCTGAACGCCAGCAGCGCGCCGAGCACAACTTGTTCGGCCATCAGATCCGCGGGCGGAAGGCTCGGGTTCGGCCAAGCCTCGAACGGGAAACTGTTGATGTTCATTCTGATTCCTCCTTCAACGTGGCGAAGGGTTGCGCCTTCGCGCCGTGGAAGTCGGTGTCGACCATGCCTTCCGGCTCCTGCCAGAACTGGCGGTGCTGCCGAACGCGCAGGGAGTGCGTGTGCTTGCCCGGGGCCATCCGGATCTTCCCAAGGGACAACCCACACGCTCAGAAACCCGAGGCGCCCCACGTAGGTGATGGCGCCGGACTTGGCCCTGATCGTGTAAAGCCTGCAGCCGAAAAGGGTGTTGAACCTGCGGTCGTCCTCGTCATCGTTCATGCGAGGCCCTCCCGGTGAGCGAGGGCGTGTAGCCGCGATGCGCCGCCTGCAGGCCGGGGCGCAGCGCGATCAAGGCATCCTTCGAGCAAGTCAGCGGCGCCGGCGTCACCATCGCGGCGCGCGTCGGCAGCCTGTTCCAGCAAGCTGCGCAGGTTGCGAAGAGTGCCGCACTGGCCGATCGGCAGCGGCGGCGGTGGAGTGCGGTGGTGCATCGCGATTTCCTCGTTGAGGGTCGCGAGGGACTGGAAAAGCGGCGGGTGATGCGCTACACTGGCGGTGTTCAGTCGTCGCCAGTATAGTAGCGCAGTCTCCGCAGCCGGCCCGGGTCTCCCGCGGTCGGCTGCTTCTGTCTAGGCGGCGTTCTTCGAGGAGCGCGGCAGCGCCGCGACCAGCGAGCGCAGCGACGTCGCCGTGATCAGCGTGCGGCGGCCGAACTTGCGGGCGTCGAGGCGCCCGTCCTTGATCAGCGCGAAGATCCGCGTGCGGCCGATGCCGGTGGAGTCCGACGCCTCCTGGATGGTGAAGGCGAGCTTTTCAGCGTGAGTGCGCATGTTGATGCGTCCTGCAAGGTTCAGGACGGACCTAATGTACCCTCGTTCGGAGTAAGCGGGGGGGTTAGTCAGAATTAGCGCCAGCGCAGCGGCGTGGCTTTGCGGATCATGTTGATCAGGCGCGCGGCGCGGTCGGCAGGTGTAGATCCAAGCTCTGCCTGCCCGAGGCCCTGCCGATGATACTCCCAGATAGCGAGAGCGCCGGCTGGCGCAGACCCCCCAGGTCCTTCTCTTAGTCTGTCCCGCCAGCCGAGGGCAGCTACCGCCGGTGAGCGTTCTTTCTGTGTTTTCGGCAGCAGGCCTGCGGCGGCGATCGCTTGCCCGACCTTCTGCGCAGCCTGGGGTCTGCTGATATTTGTCGCGAGCAGTTCCTCCACTGCCAACGCCGCGGCGGCCACTAACCAGTCTTCCGCAATGCTTTGCCGGGGGCGGCCTTTTCCGATTGGTACGGCCGTCAGCAGTTGAGGCTGTCTTCCATTCGTCAGATCGCCCAGCGCCTGCGCCAGCCGAAAGAGTGGCAAGTGCAGGCCCCTGCTCGAGACCTGCGGCATGCTGTGGAGAAACTCGCACACCGCGACAAGCGCGGCCGTTGCGACGTGTTGTTCGCGCTGGACCTCGGACATCGCCATCTCGGTTTTGCTCATCGACTGCGCTTGCAACAGTGCCTTGATCAGTTCGGCCTGTGCGGTGGGAGACGGCGGCGGTCCCGGCTTGACGTTGTGGACCTCGCGCAAGCCCGTCAGGTCGAACTCGGGGTCGTCCATCTGCGCCTCCGCCAGGCAGTCCGCGTGATAGGCGACCGGGGCGGCGAGCTGCGGAGGCGCGCGCACGCGGGATGGCCATCCCGGCCCCCGTCGTCCTGGAGCATACCACGATCCCGGCGCGGTCTCGAACCGCCAGGTCGGAGATGGCCAGCAGCCTTTTCTCCGGGGTCATACTGCGCCCTCCCGCGACAGGCGCAGCAGGTGCAGTGTCACGTCCCGAGCCCAGCTGCCGGCAGGCGAGCTGCTCCAATCGGTCCGTTCCTCCGGCTCCTGGCCTGCCAATTCGAGCGCAACCTCGGCCATGGCCACCAGCCCCGCCAGCGTGCGCGGAGGCCGGGCGTCCACCTCCGCCCCCGCCCGCATCACGGCATTCCAAAGGCGATCGTCTTCGTCGTCCCCCGGAGCCGTGTTGTAGGTTTCGGCCGCGAGGAGGTAGGCGTCGCACCAGTGGATCAGGTCCGCGTCCGGGTGCGGAAGCGTCCCGAAGCGCGCGCCGAGGCCGCCCAGGGCGCCGCGGCGGGACATGCGGGTCATTCCCGCGCCTCCGGCGCGAAGCGCTCCAGCACCGCCATGCACTCTACTTCGTCGTTCCACGTCAACCAGCGCGGCGGAGCACTCGCAGTGAACGCCCGCACGTCTTCAGCCCGGGCGTCGACGTGGCCGGTAAGCCACTCGATCCCCTTGTGCTGTCCAACGCTGACTTCTTCGTCGGCCGCCGACATTGCCGTCATGCCTAGCACGGTGGCGCTGGCGCATAGGGCGAGCAGCAGCGGTTCCAGGTCGGCCAGGTTAAGCGCGGGTCGCGCCGCGCGGGCGGCGTGGTCTTCCTTACTCATCATGGCTGGACCCTCGGTAACGGGGGCAGAGGACCGGCGCTGGTGATGTCGGGTGCTTCATCCGGCTCAAGGCCAGCAGGAGGTGCCGTGGCAGGTTCGGTGCTGCCGGTGCACTGGTCACCTGCGCCGTGACGGCAGCGTCCGCGGTGGTCGGCGGTCTTCTTCTGGAAGGCAGGGGAGTGGTATGCTTAGGAACAGCCATGGTCCGCGCTCCGCTGGGCTCGGGTTGTGGTCAGGCTGGGCAAGGTGCTTCGAACGCCTTGTCCAGCCGCTTGCTTGTGCAAGTCGCACAACTTGTGTTATACCTCGCTGCCCGTCAAGAGCAGTTGTGCAAGCTACGCCGATTGTGCTATTTGTTCGCGATGAACGACGAACCGAAAAACCTGCGGCTTCCCTTGATGATTTCGCAGGGCGAGCTGGCCGCGATCGACGAGTACCGGTTTTCTCGGCGGATCCCCACTCGCGCGCAGGCTGTCCGCCACTTACTCCAGGTCGGTCTTCGGGTGGCGGAGATGGCGGAGGAAGAGGTGCAATCCGAAACAGCCGGGGAAGAGGCGCAGCCTGAAGCAGTTCGCTTCGCGCTTCTCGGTTCGGGCACTGCCGATTTTATGAGAGGCCTTGACGAAGCGGGCGTTGCATATTCGGTTTTGCAACCGTCGCCTGGGCTCCCCCAGGCGTCAGGCACGATGATCCTGATTGGCGTCGCGTTTATCAACGCCGCTGCTGGGGTTCTAATTGCGTGGATAAAGGCCAAGGAGAGACGAGGCGTAAAGTTTGCGATGAAGGACAACGCCTTTTCGGGCGAGATTAACGGGTATTCGGATCCAGCGGCGATAGCTAAGCAAATACAGACTGCGCTGCTGGTTACAGCTTTCGATCCCAATCCAAGGCCCGATGCAGCGCCACCGCCAGTAGCTAAGCTGCCACTGCCAGCCCCGAAGCTTCCGGCGCCTCGCTCTGGCACAGATCGAGCCGGTCGCCAGAAGAAAACAAAAAGTTAGGTTCTGCCGGGCGAGTTGCACCAAGCCTCCCAGGCCGCCATCAGCGTGCGCCGCCGCTCGAACAGGTCGCTGCGCGCATAGGCGGCCTCGGTCTTGTTCCCGACCACATGCGCCAGCGCGGCCTCCGCCAGGTCCACCGGCTGGCCTGTCTCGCCGGCCCAGTCGCGGAAGCTGCTGCGGAAGCCATGCGGGGTGATGGCCTGGCCGGCCGCATCACGCCACCGCGGCGGCTGCCCCTCCGGCGCCTCACACATGCCCCGCAGCAGCATCGCCATCGCCATGTTGGATAGCGAGCAGCCGGGCTTCGGCCCGGGGAACAGGAACGCGTCGCCGGCTCGGCCTGCGGCCGCGAGCGCCTCCAGCAGCACCATGGCGGTGGCAGGCAGCGGCTTGCGGTGTGGACGACGAGCCTTCATGCGCTCGCCGGGCACGGTCCACGTTGCGCCCTCCAGATCCACCTCCCGCCACCGCGCGCCGATGACTTCGCCGGTGCGGGCCGCGGTGAGGATGGCAAGCTCCAGTGCCCGCGCCGCCAGCCCGGGCTTCGTCCGCAGATGCACCAGGAAGGCGGGAACCTGCTGCCAGGGCAGCGCAGGGTGGTGGCGCTTGCTTCGGACGCCGCCAGGCGCGCCGGCCGTCAGCAGCGCGGACAGGCCCTCCCGCATGGAGGCGGGGTTGTCGCCCTCCCGCAGCCCTGCGGCTTTGGCGTAGCGGAAGATGCGATCCATGCGCTGCACCACCCGCTGCGCCGTCTCGCGCTTGGTGTTCCAAATCGGCCGCACCGCGTCGGCCACCTCCATGCGGGTGACGGCGGCGATCGGCCGCGGGCCCAAGGTCGGGTATGCGTAGGTCGCAAGCGTGGCGCGCCACTGCGCCCGGTGCTTCGGGTTGGCCAGGCCCTGAAGGTGCGTGTCCATGTACCGCTCTGCCACAGCCTGAAAGGTGCTACCGGCGGCCCTGGCGCGGGCCGCGGAGGTGGCGGCTCTGCTGGCCTCCCGCGCCTCCATGGGGTCATGCCCATCCCGCAGCAGGGTAGCGGCCGCAGCGGTCTTCCGTCGGGCCTCGGCGAGGGTCACCTTCGGCGGACGGTCGCCATAGGAGCCTAGACCCATCTGGCGCTCGCCGCGCTTCCCTGTGGCAGTGACCAGGCCGGCCATGGAGTAGCGGAAGATCCAGGCCTTGCCGCCGGCGGGCGAGATCTGCAGGTACAGGCCGTCGCCGTCCGGATACCGGCCCGGCTTGCTCAGCGCCTCGACGCCACGTGCCGACAATCTTCCTGCTGCTTGTCGCGCCATCGGTCCGCCCAACCCACAAAGAAGAATCGCGCGCCAACCTCCGCGCCAACCCCCGCAGCGTACCTGATTTGCCCTGAACGTCCAGGGACGACGCTGAACGACCGACCCTCTAATGCGCTAGGATTCCCGGGATCTTTTGGACGTTCCGGGATGGCGATGAACGGTTCTTCGAATCCCTTCCCCTCCTCCACGCCTGATCATCCGTCGGTTCAAGTAGCGCCCACGCGCGCCTCGTGGGCTGTGATAGACGTTATCAATCGTCTCGTTCGATTCTTGGTCATTCCCTTTCCTGTCAAATTGGCTACCAAAGGCGTGATGGCTGAGGGATCATGCCCCAGCCGCCCCTCATTGCGGGGTCATGCCACTTCCCAGGCGCCGGCCCGCATCATTGGCCAGCGCCACGACGCCAGGAAAGGTCAAGAAAATGGACGGAAACAGCGGCCCGATTGCCGGCAAGTGCCCGGTGATGCATGGCGCCCCGAAGAATGCGACCTTCGCCGGCCGGTCCAACCGCGACTGGTGGCCGAACCAGCTCAACCTCCGCATCCTGCATCAGAACTCCGCCCTGTCAGACCCGATGGGTCCGGCCTTCAACTACGCCGAGAAGTTCAAGACGCTGGACCTGGAGGCGGTGCGCCAGGACCTCTACGCGCTGATGACGGACAGTCAGGAGTGGTGGCCGGCCGACTACGGCCATTACGGCCCCTTCTTCATCCGCATGGCCTGGCATAGCGCCGGCACCTACCGCACCGGCGATGGCCGTGGCGGCGCTTCCTCCGGCACGCTTCGCTTCGCCCCCCTGAACAGCTGGCCGGACAACGGCAACCTGGACAAGGCGCGCCGCCTGCTGTGGCCGATCAAGCAGAAATACGGCGATGCGCTGTCCTGGGCCGACCTCATGGTCCTCACCGGCAACTGCGCGCTCGAATCCATGGGCTTCAAGACCTTCGGCTTCGGCGGCGGCCGCGCCGACATCTGGGAGCCGGAAGAAGACATCTACTGGGGCAACGAGGACACCTGGCTGGGCGACAAGCGCTACACCGGTGACCGCTCGCTCGAGAGCCCGCTGGCCGCCGTGCAGATGGGCCTGATCTACGTGAACCCGGAAGGCCCGAACGGCCAGCCAGACCCCATGGCCTCCGCCCGTGACATCCGCGAGACCTTCGCGCGCATGGCGATGAACGACGAGGAAACGGTGGCGCTCGCCGCCGGCGGCCACACCTTCGGCAAGTGCCACGGCGCTGGCGACGCCGCGCTGGTCGGCCGGGAACCCGAGGGTGCGAGCATCGAGGAACAGGGCCTCGGCTGGAAGAACGCCTTCGGCACCGGCAAGGGCGTCCACACCATCACCAGCGGCATCGAGGGCGCCTGGACCAACAATCCGATCAAGTGGGACAACGGCTACTTCGACAACCTGCTGAACTACGAGTGGGAGCTGACCAAGAGCCCTGCCGGCGCATGGCAGTGGACCCCGGTGAACCCGGAAGCCGCCGGCACCGTGCCGGACGCGCATGACCCGTCGAAGCGCCACGCGCCGATGATGACGACGGCCGACATGGCGCTGAAGACGGACCCGGCCTACCTGGAGATTTCGAAGCGCTTCCACGCGAACCCCGACCAGTTCGCCGATGCCTTCGCGCGCGCCTGGTACAAGCTGACGCATCGCGACATGGGCCCGCCCGCCCGCTACCTCGGCCCGCTCGTCCCGTCCGAGGAACTGATCTGGCAGGACCCGGTCCCGCCGGTGACGCATCCGCTGGTCGATGCGCAGGACATTGCCGCGCTGAAGTCGCGCATCCTCGCCTCCGGCCTGTCGATCCCACAGCTGGTCGCCACCGCCTGGGCCTCCGCCTCCACCTATCGCGGCTCCGACAAGCGCGGCGGCGCCAATGGCGCGCGCATCCGCCTGGCGCCGCAGAAAGACTGGGAGGTGAACGAGCCCGCGCAGCTCGCCACCGTGCTCGCCACGCTGGAGGACATCCAGAAGTCCTTCAACGCTGCCCAGCCCGGCGGCAAGCAGGTCTCGATCGCCGACCTCATCGTGCTCGCCGGCTGCGCCGCGGTGGAGAAGGCGGCACATAATGCCGGCCAGGACGTGCAGGTGCCCTTCACCCCGGGCCGCACCGACGCGTCGCAGGAGCAGACGGATGTCGACAGCTTCGGCGTGCTGGAGCCGACGGCGGATGGGTTCCGCAACTACCTGAAGACCAACTACAGCGTCTCGGCGGAGGAACTGCTGGTCGATCGCGCCCAGCTCCTGACGCTGACGGCGCCGGAGATGACGGTCCTCATCGGCGGCATGCGTTCGCTGAACGCCAACGTCGCCGGGTCGCGCCACGGCGTCTTCACCCAGCGGATGGACACGCTGACGAACGACTTCTTCGTCAACCTGCTGGACATGGGCACCGCCTGGAGCCCCGCCAGCGACGCGGCGGACGTCTTCGAAGGCCGTGACCGCAAGACCGGCGCGGTGAAGTGGACCGGCACCCGCGTCGACCTGGTGTTCGGCTCCAACTCCCAGCTCCGCGCGCTGGCCGAGGTCTATGCCAGCAACGGCGCCGAGGCGAAGTTCGTGAAGGACTTCGTCGCCGCCTGGACCAAGGTCATGAACCTCGACCGCTTCGACCTGGCGTAACGCCTTCTCCCTCTCCCCCCACTCTGGGGGGAGAGGGTCGGGGTGAGGGGGGGCCTGCCAGGCCGGCAGCCCAGCCGGCCAGGCAGCACTGCCTGGAACGTCTTTCGGTGAGCGTATGCGGGTGTCACGGGCCCCCTCATGCAATCCCCCCCCAGCGGGGGAGAGGGCTTCTCGGGCGTCAGGCGTGCAAGCCGGGCGCCTCCTGCCCCGTCCGCGCCACATACTCCGTGTACCCGCCATCATACTGGTGCAGGCCCTCCGGCGTCAGCTCCAGCACCCGGTTCGACAGTGCCGCCAGAAAATGCCGATCGTGCGAGACGAACAGCATCGTCCCCTCGAACTGCGAGAGCGCTCCGATCAGCATCTCCTTCGTCGCCATGTCGAGGTGATTGGTCGGTTCGTCCAGCACCAGGAAGTTCGGCGGGTCGAACAGCATCGTCGCCATCACCAGCCGTGCCTTCTCACCGCCTGACAGCACGCGGCAGCGCTTCTCCACTTCATCCCCCGAGAAGCCGAAGCAGCCGGCCAGCGACCGCAGCGCGCCCTGACCCGCGCGCGGGAACGCATCCTCCAGCGACTGGAACACGGTCCGCTCGCCATCCAGCAGGTCCATGGCGTGCTGCGCGAAATAGCCGAGTTTCACGCTGCCCCCCAGGGTTACCGTTCCCGCATCCGGCTCCGTGGATCCGGTTACCAGCTTCAGCAGCGTGGATTTGCCCGCGCCGTTGATGCCCATGACACAGCAGCGCTCCCGCCGCCGCACCAGCAGGTCGAGTCCCTCATAGATCACGCGCTGCCCGTAGCGCTTGTGCACACCCTGCAGCTTTGCCACGTCGTCGCCGGACCGCGGCGCCGGTGGCAGGTCGAACATCACGGTCTGCCGCCGCTTCGGCGGCTCCACGCGGTCGATCTTCTCCAGCTTCTTTACACGGCTCTGCACCTGCGCCGCGTGGCTGGCGCGCGCCTTGAAGCGCTCGATGAAGTTGATCTCCTTCGCCAGCATCGCCTGCTGCCGTTCGAACTGCGCCTGCTGCTGCTTGTCGGCCATCGCGCGCTGCTGTTCGTAGAATTCGTAGCCGCCGGAATAGGCGGTCAGCGTGCCGCCATCGATCTCGATGATCTTGTTGACGATGCGCTTCATGAATTCGCGGTCGTGCGAGGTCATCAACAGCGCGCCGTCATAGCCCGTCAGGAAATTCTCCAGCCAGATCAGGCTCTCCAGGTCCAGGTGGTTGCTCGGCTCGTCCAGCAGCATCACGTCGGGTCGCATCAGCAGGATGCGTGCCAGCGCGACGCGCATCTTCCAGCCGCCGGACAGCGCGCCGACATCGCCGTCCATCATCTCCTGGCTGAAGCTGAGCCCGGCCAGCACCTCCCGCGCCCGCCCATCCAGCGCGTAGCCATCAAGCTCCTCGAACCGCGCCTGCACCTCGCCGAATCGCTCGATGATGCGGTCGAGGTCGTCGGCCTGGTCAGGGTCCGCCATCGCCGCTTCCAGCTTGGACAGCTCCGCCGCCACGGTGCTGACGGCGCCGGCGCCATCCATCACCTCTGCCACCGCGCTGCGCCCCGACATCTCTCCGACATCCTGGCTGAAGAAGCCGATGCTGACGCCGCGATCGACCAGCACGATCCCCTCATCCGGCGGCTCCTGCCCGGTGATCATGCGGAACAGCGTGGTCTTGCCCGCCCCGTTCGGCCCCACCAGCCCGATCTTCTCGCCGCGCTGGAGCGCCGCGGAGGCCTCCACGAAGACGAGCTGCTGGCCGTTCTGCTTGCTGATGTTGTCGAGTCTGATCATGAGGAACCCAGGGCTGCATGCGGTGTGGCCGGCTTATGGCATGCGCCGCCCGCTCTGTCCGCGCGCGAACCCGCGGCGCTGCCTTGCGTTGTGATGCTTCCGGTTTCGATCGATCGAAAGGACAGCGCCATGTCATCCCCCGCCACCCAGGAACCCGGCCCAGCCAAGCCGGATCGCAAGCCGGACCCCGGCCCCGCCCCAGTCGGCCCTGCCGTGCACCCCACCCCCCAGCAGCCTGCCGAAACGCCGAAGGACCCCGGCAAGGCTCCGCCCGGTCCGGCGGTCGAGCACGGCGGCCACTAGGCGGCGCCACATCAAACGCCCTTGAGCACGCCGCCGACCGGCCTCGGCGGCGTTCTCGCCCTCAGTAACTTTGGGGGAAGGGGCACAAAGATGCCGGACCAGGACACGGACGAGCAGGGACCGCGCAGTCGGCGCGAGCTGCTGGCAATGATCGGCGCCGTCGCCGGCAGCGCCGTGATGTACGAGGCCATGACCAACCTGGGCCACGCCCAGGAATCACCCCATCGCGGCGCTCCGCGCCTGGATGGCGATGCGCGCGGCGCCAAGGTTCTAGTCCTCGGCGCTGGCCTGGCCGGCATGGTCGCCGCCATCGAACTCCGCAAGGCCGGCTACCAGGTGCAGCTCCTGGAATACCAGAACCGCGCCGGCGGCCGTTGCTGGACCCTGCGCGGCGGCGACACCTACACCGAGCTCGGCGGCGAGACGCAGCGTTGCGAGTTCGACCGCGGCCAGTACCTCAACCCCGGCCCCTGGCGCATCCCCTACAACCACCATGCTGTGCTGGAGCTGTGCCGCCGCCACAACGTGGCGCTGGAGCCCTTCGTCCAGGTCAACCACAACGCCTGGATCCACAACTCGCGCAGCTTCGGGGGCAAGCCGAAGCGCTACCGCGAGATCCAGGCGGACTTCATCGGCCAGACCAGCGAACTGCTTGCCAAGGCGACGCAGCAGGACAAGCTGGATGCCGAGGTGACGCGGGAGGACAAGGAAGCGCTGCTTGCCGCGCTGCGCCGCTGGGGCGCATTGGATGCGGACTACCGCTACAACGCCAACCTCGCGGCCAGCGACCGCCGCGGCTTCGCCAAGGATCCGGGCGGCGGATTGAGCGCCCGCCCCGAGCCCTCCCAGCCCTTGCCGATGAGCGAGCTGATGCGGTCCGGCATGTGGCGCTACCTGGCCAACGGGATGCTCTACGAATTCCAGACCACGATGTTCCAGCCGGCCGGCGGCATGGACGCCATCGCCCAGGCGCTGTTCCGCGAACTCGGGCCGGAAATCGTCCGCTTCGGCCGCAAAGTCACCGAGATCCGGCAATCCGATGCCGGCGTGCGCGTGCTGCACGTCGATGCCGCGCAGGGCGGCAACCCGGTGGAGACCACCGCCGACTGGTGCGTCTGCACCCTGCCGCTGACCATCCTCAGCCAGATCGAGATGGATGTCGGCGGACCCATGCAGGCCGCCATCGATGCCATTCCCTATGACGCCTCCGCCAAGGTCGGCTTGCAGTTCAAGCGACGCTTCTGGGAACAGGATGAGCAGATCTTCGGCGGCATCTCCTATACCGACCTGCCGAATTCGCTGATCTCCTATCCCTCCACCGGCTTCATGTCCCCCGGCAAGGGCGTGCTGCTCGCGGCCTATCCCTATGGCGGCGTTTACGCCTACCAGCTTTCGGCCATGTCGCCCTCGGACCGCATCCGGCACAGCCTGGACTGGGGCAGCCAGATCCACGGCCAGAAATACCGCGACGAATTCGAGACCGGTGTCTCCGTCGCCTGGCACCGCGTGCCCTGGACGCTGGGCTGCGCCGGCACCTGGACCGAGGCAAAGCGCGCGCAGCACTACGACAACCTCTGCGCCATCGACAACCGCCTGGTCCTGGCGGGTGAACACGCCTCCTACCTTCCGGCCTGGCAGGAAGGCGCGGTGCTGTCCGCCTACGACGCGATCCAGCGCCTGCACCGGCGCGTGGTGGGAGGCTGATGCGATGAACCCGACCAAGGCTGTCCTGCTGCTCGCCGCACTCGCCGTCCCCGCCGCCGCGCTCGCGCAATCCCGCGGCTCGCCCTTCGCCGCCACCCCGACCGTGCAGTCGACGGACGGGGAGGGGGTGTACCGCGAGGTCTGCCAGTCCTGCCACATGCCGCAGGGACAGGGCGCGGAGGGTGCCGCCGCCTACCCGGCATTGGCGAACAACCCGAACCTCGAAGCCGCCGGCTACCCGCTGACCCTCGTGGTGCAGGGCCAGCGCGCCATGCCCGGCTTCGGCCGCATGCTGACGGATGAGCAGGTGGCGAACGTCGTCACCTACATCCGCACGCATTTCGGCAACGACTACCGCGAACCCGTAACCGCCGAGGAGGCCAAGGCCCTACGATGAAGCGCTACATCCTGCTCGCCACCCTCCTCGCGACCCCCACCCTGGCGCAGGAGGTCACGCGTCACCGCATCCCGAACTCGGATTTCCCCATCGCGGCGGCGGTCGAGATCCCGGCAGGGACGACCATGGTCCACCTCTCCGGCGCCGTGCCGCCACGCGCCGATCGTGACGCCCCCGCCACCAGTCAGGCCGCCTGGGGTGGCGACACCCGGGCGCAGACCGCAGGCGTGCTGCGCAGCATCGAATCCTCGCTGCGCCGCCTCGACCTCACCATGGGCGACGTGGTGAGGATGCAGGTGTTCCTGGTCGGCGACCCGTCCCGCGGCGGCCGCATGGATTTCGACGGCTTCATGGAAGCCTATCGCGAGCATTTCGGCACGCAGGCCCAGCCCAACCTGCCGGTCCGCTCCGTCATGCAGGTGGCCGGCCTGGTGAACCCGGGCTGGCTGGTCGAAATCGAGGTCAGCGCCGTCCGCGGCCGCTGACCCCGCAGCAAGGGTCAGCGCGGCACCACGCCCGGCTCGCCCCCCGGCGTGCCGGGCGGGGGGATCACTGGCGTGGTGTTGGGCGCCGGAACCGGTACGCTGCCTTGGATGCCCGGGTCGATGTCCATCGGCGGCCGAACCACGCCCCGCGGCACGCCACCGCCCTCGCGTTCTCCCACGATGTCATTGCCGGTCGGCCCGCCACCGGAGCGGTCGGGTCTGCGCTGCTCAGGCCCTGGACGCTCGGCCTGCGGCGTTGTCCGGTCGCGCGGGTCCGCCGGTACCGCGGTCTGCGCCAGCACCGGACCGGCGGCCAGCGCCGAGGCCATCAGCAGGGCCGGGACCATCTTCGCATTCGGCATCGTCATCGCCTCCTGGCTGTCGGGACTGAACGTCCGCCAGGCGCGCCCGTTGCCCTCAACGGGCCTTTGCCTCAGGGGGCCTTTGCCTTAGGACCTTTGCCTCAGGGGGCCGGGCCCAGCAGGCTGGAATGCGCCCAGCCCAGCGGCGCGCCATCCTCGCCCACCTGCAGCCAGCCGCCCGCCGCCTCGGCATGCACCGTCAGCACCTGGCCGCGCTGCGCCGTCATCAGGATCTCGGCGCTGCCACTCGGCCCGGCCCGCACCCTGACCGGAGAGATCACCGCCACGCGCCCCTGCGTGCCGGCTCCCCGCACCTGCTCCACCACCGGCAGCGCGGCCATCACTTCCGCCGGGGCCGCAGTTGGGGCAGGGGCCGGTGCCGGCTGAGGCCCGCGGCAATACCGTTCCCACGGCCCACCCAGCGTGGCGAAGCGCGGCAGGCCGGGCCCGGCCTCCAGGATCACCATGGGCGCCCGAGCCTGCGGCGGCGCCCGGCCCTCCCGCACCGCCATGGCGACGGCGGCGGCATCGGCGCGGTACAGCAGCACACGTGCAACCACCGGCTGCCCCTCCAGCGTGCCGCACACCACCACCTCATCCGGCTGTCGCCCCTCATGCAGCACGACACCCGCCAGATCGGCAGAGGCCCGAGCCTCCCTCACATGCGCGCGCACCGCCGCGACGGCTTGCGCTTCCTCCTCCACCGGATGCCCGCTGGCCCCGATCGCCATCGGCGCGGACGACACCTCCCCACCCGGCGCACCCACGCCTCCCCCGCCGAATGCGAGCGCACCGACTCCACCGGCAACGACCACCGCCAGCACGAAAGCGGCTTTCGGAAACGCCATGGCAGTCCAATTCCCTGTCGCGCCCAGTCCGGTCGCGCAAATTCTGGTCACGCACCGGATGATGCGCCTGCCTCAACAACGTTCCGCACCGCTGGAAGTTCATCGACCCCGCATCGAATTCGGCGCGCCCCTCGGCGCCCGGCGCCGCGCATGCGAGCCTTGCGGCATCGCGCCGCAGCCAGGAGCCAGCCCGCATGCGTTTCCAGGACCGCAAGGTCGTCATCACCGGCGCCGCCGGCGTCTACGGCCGCGAACTTGCCGCCGCCTTCGGCGCCGAGGGCGCAACCCTGTTCCTGACCGACCGGGATCCGTCCGCGCTGTGCGCTCCCGCCGGCCTGCCGCCACACCGCCTCACCCTGCACGCCGCCGACCTGGCCGAGGACGCCGCCCTCGACGCGCTCGTCGCCGCCGCCCTGTCCGGCGGCGCGCCGGACATCCTGATCAACAACGCCGGCATCTACCCCTTCATCCCGCTGATGGAGGTGACGCCCGCCGAATACGACCGCATCCAGTCGATCAACGCCCGCGCGCCCTTCCGGCTGATGCAGGTCATCGGCGCGGCGATGGCGCAGGCGGGCCGCGGCGCCATCGTCAATGTCAGTTCGACCGCCGCGGAAGTAATCCGCGGCAACGGCGTGCCCTACGGCGCGTCCAAATGCAGCCTCGAATACCTCTCGCGCGCCTTCGCCCTCGAACTTGGCCCGTCCGGTGTCCGCGTGAACTGCGCTCGCCCCGGCTTCGCCGAAGGCAGTGCGGAGGTTGCGATGCCGGCAGGCTATGCCGAGGCCATCACCGCCCGCGGTCTGCTGCGCCGCGCCATCCGCCCCGGAGAGTTCGCAGAGGCGGTGCTGTTCCTGTGCTCCGACGCCGCCGGCTTCATCACCGGCACCGTGCTGGACTCCGCCGGCGGCGGCGCCATCAACCGCCGCGAGGGCGCTTCCACCCGCATGCGCTGAGGCACATCAGGCGCCCGCGACCGCACCCGCATCCGCCGCCAGCACGCGCGCCACCGGCAGCAGGATCTCAAGCCGCAGCCCCTCCGCCGGCCAATGCCAGACGGTGTCGCCGCCGAGCTGCGACCGCACCGTGGTATTTACCACGCGCGACCCGAATCCGTGCCTTGCCGGAGCCTCGGCCGGCGGCCCGCCGGTCTCTACCCATTCCAGCAGCATTGCCCCATCCCGCACCTGCCAGGCCACATGCAGCGCCCCGGTCGCCCACGACAGCGCGCCGTACTTCGTCGCATTCGTCGCCAGCTCATGCACCGCCATCGCCAGCGGCTGGATCGCGGAAGCCGCGAGCACCAGCGCCGGTCCTTCCAGCACCACCCGCGGACCGCCGGTGCCATCGTTGAAGGGCGCCAGTGCGCCCTCCAGCACCTTGCATAGCTCCGTCCCGGCCCAACTGGTTTCGGAAAGCAGGTCCTGCGCCCGCGCGAGCGCATCGATGCGGCCTTCAACGGCCGTCGCGAACGCCTCGGGTTCGTCCCGCGGCGTCAGCCGCAGCGCCGCCTTCACCACCGCCAGCGCGTTCTTCGCGCGATGGTCCACCTCCCGCAGCAGCAGCACCTGGCGTTCCTCCGCCAGCAGTCGCGCCGTCACGTCCACCGCGCCGCCCATCAGGCGCACCAGCCCGCCCGCATCGTCGCGCGTCACCCGCCCCCGGTCCCACAGCCAGGCCCAGCCACCATCCGCCCGGCGCACCCGGTACTCCAGCGCGTAATCCTCCTGCGCCCGGTCCTGCTCCAGCTGCCGCATCGTGGCCAGCATGCGCCCGAGATCCTCCGGGTGGATGCGCGCATTCCAGGCCTCGATGTCCGGCGGCACCGCCACGCCCAGCAGCGCCGCGACGCCGGAGGTTCGGTCCACCCGACCGGTCGTGAAGTCCCACTCGTAGACGAAGCCCGACATGGCGGCGGAGGCCACCTCGAAGCGTTCCTCGGTGCGGCGCTGCTGGGTGATGTCGATGTCGATGCCGACGAGGATCGCCGGCTCGTTCCCCTCCGCCGGATACAGCCGTGCTCGGCACAGCAGCCACACCACCTCCCGCTGCCCGGCGGGCAGCCGCCGGAAGACCCGGAAGGTGAGGGACATGCTGCCCTCGCCGATCGCCGCCGCGGCCGCCAGCCGCAGCTTCTCCCGGTCCTCCGGATGGACCTGCGGCAGGAAGCTCTCAAGGTCGCCGATCTCCCCGTCCAAGGCCGGGTTCCACCCCAGCAGCCCGTACATCTCCTCGGACCACCGAACCCGGCCGCTGGCCGGCTCCCAGGACCAGGATGCGGCGCTGGCCGCCTGCTGCGCCATGCGCAGCAGCCGCTCGCGGTCCCGCAGGTCCTGGGTCCGCTCCTCCACCCGTCGCTCCAGGGCCGCGTTCGCCGCCACCAGCGCCCGCTGCCGCCGCTGTACGGCCAGTGCCAGCAGCGCCAGCAGCAGGGCGGAGGAACCTGCCAGGATCGCCTGCGGCAGCACGGCCGCGCGCCAGGCCGCGACGATGGTCGCACGCTGCCGCCCCGATGCCGCATAGACCGGCCAGTCGCCGCCCACCCGCCGGAGCGCCATCAGCCGCTCGGCGCCATCGAAGCGCGGGGTCGCGCGCAGCACCGCCCGCTCCGTGCCCTCCGCCATCGTGGCGCGCAGCGGGCTGCCGGGGTTCAGCCGCGCGCCGTCCGGGGCAACGGGGAAGCCCTCCGATCGCGCCAGCAGCGTTCCATCCGTCCGCATCAGCGTCACCACATCCCCCGGCGCCGCCAGCGCGGCGAGGGAAGGGTTCACCTGCTCCAGGTAGACCGAGGCATTGACGATGCCGTCATAGGCCTCGGGCGGCAGCCCGTTGCCGGTCCGCGCCCGCCGCGCCGTCACCGCGAAGTAGGGCCGCCGCGTCGCCTGCCCGGTATAGATCTGGCTGACATGCACCCAGGGTGCATCGGGCCCACGCAGCGCCTGGTTGAAGTCGCGTTGCGCGAGCACCGGGTTGGGCTCCGGCACCGGCAGCAGGTTGCCGGCCACCAGTGGGGCCGCGTTGCGATCGAATAAGAACAGGTAGAAACCGGCCTCGCTCGCCGGCCCACGCTCCGCCGCCAGGTCATTCAGCGCCGCGCTGAATTCCGCCTCGCGCGCTCGGATCGTGGCGTCGTCCAGCCCGGCCAGCAGGTCGTTCGCGCGCTCCAGCCGCAGCACCTGCGCCTCGAGCAGCCGGCGCGCATATTCCGCCGCCGCATCCGCCGTTCGCGCCACCTCGGCCTCGGCCCCCTTCCAGGCACCCTCCCAGGCACGCCAGGCGGAGACGCCCAGCACCAGCAGCGGCGCCAGCACCGCCGCCACCAGCCACCAACGCGCCGGCGAGGCCAACCTGGCCGCCCCGCCATCTCGTCTTGCCGTGGTCATCGCCCGAGACAACTGGTCCAAGCCAAGTGCGCCAATCAAGGTTACAGAAGTCGTGGGCAGCGCCGTGCCGGACGCCAATCTTACGGCGAAGTTACATGACCCGGAACGCCACCGCTACCTGGATGAAAAGGAGGCATTGCCCATGGTCGAGCCCGTGACCCTGCATGGCATCCGCAACTGCGACACGATGAAGCGCGCGGTCGCCTGGCTCGGCGCGCACGGCATCGCGCACCGGTTCCACGACTACCGCCTGCACGGCCTGCCGGACCTGGAGGCCTGGGTCGACCGCCTCGGCTGGACCACACTGTTGAACCGTGCCGGCACCACCTTCCGCAAGCTGCCCGACTCCGCGCGCCAGGACCTCGATGCCCCGCGCGCGCTCACCCTGATGCGGGCGCAGCCGGCGATGATCCGCCGCCCCGTGCTGACCCGCGGCGCGCTGATCCTGGTCGGCTTCGTCCCCGCCACCTACGCCGAGGCCTTCGCGCCTGCCGCGCCGCCCGACTGACGCCCCACGCTTGACGCCACACGCCACCCCGCGAACCCTGGCGCCGCACATCCTGGTGGACCCCCGATGCCCGACCCCGCGCTGCTCGACCGTCTCCGCACCACCGTCGATGCCGCCTTCGACCAGCAGACCACCTTCCTGCAGGACCTGGTCCGCTTCCCGTCGCTGCGCGGGCGGGAAGCGCCGTTGCAGGACTGGATGGCCCGCCAGCTCGCCCAGCGCGGCTATGCGGTGGACCGCTTCAGCCTGGCCGAGGTGCCCGATCACCCCAAGGCCGCGCCCATGGTCGATGCCGACCCCGCAGCCAGCATCCAGGTCGTCGCCGCGCATCGTCCGGCGCAACCCACCGGCCGCAGCCTGATCCTGCAGGGCCACATCGACGTGGTGCCGGAAGGCCCGCACGAGATGTGGACCCACCCGCCCTATGCCGCCACGATCCGCGACGGCTGGCTGTACGGCCGCGGCGCGCATGACATGAAGGCGGGCGTCGCCGCCATGGTTTTCGCCATGGACGCGATCCGCGCCGCCGGGCTGGAACCCGCAGCGGATGTCTACCTGCAGACGGTGACGGAGGAGGAATCGACCGGCAACGGCGCCCTTGCCACGCTCGCGCGCGGCTACCGCGCCGATGCCGCGCTGATCCCGGAGCCCACTGGCCATACCATCACCCGCGCCCAGACCGGCACCATCTGGTTCCGCCTCAAGGTGCGCGGCGTGCCGGTGCACGTGATGGTCGCGCAGGACGGCAGCAACGCCATCATGTCCGCCTATGCGCTGATCCAGGCGCTATACGCCCACACCAAGTCGCTGAACGCCGCGGGGCGCGACAATGCCTGGTACGGCGGGCAGGTGCAGGACCCCATCAAGTTCAACCCCGGCATCATCCGCGGCGGCGACTGGGCCTCCTCCACCCCCGCCTGGTGTGAGGTCGACTGCCGCATCGGCCTGCTGCCCGGCACCACCCCCGAACAGGCGATGGCCGGTGTGGAGGCGGCTGTGAAGGCGGCGGCGAAGGGCGATGCCTTCCTCGCCAACAACCCGCCCGAGATCACCTTCCACGGCTTCCAGACCGACCCCTACGTCCTGGAACCGGGCAGCGAAGCTGAGGCCGTGCTCGCCGCCGCCCACGCCGCCGTGCATGGCGGCGAGATGCCCGCCCGCCTGTCCACCGCAGTCAACGACACGCGCTACTACGGCCTGTACTTCGCCATCCCAGGCCTGTGCTACGGCCCGAAGGGAGAGATGGCGCACGGCTTCGACGAGCGTACCTCGCTGGAGGATCTCAGGACCTGCACCCTGACCATCGCGGCGTTCATCGCCGACTGGTGCGGCGTGCGGGCCCGAGGCTGACCAGGCTCGCGCCGAGGACGGCGGCTCAGGCGACGCGCCGCGGCTCGCCGGCAAAGGGGCTCAGGCCGAGCCAATGCTGCATGCTGCGCGCCAGCCCGAGGTCGCCCAGCAATTCCAGCCGGCCGGCTTCCACCTCGCGCCCGATCGTGGCCAGCCCCATCCAGACCGCGGTGAGGCTGCGCAGCGATCCGGTCACCAGCAGATCAACCTCGAAGCCCGGATCGAAATTGCAGAGGTCGATCCCGCCGCCGTCGATCACCAGCCACCAGTTCCGACGGGGCTCCGGCAATTCCGGGTACTGAAACTGAATCGTGCAGCGTCGCGGCGGCAGCGGCTTCGGATCGAGGTGCCGCCGCATGTCCCACATCAGCAGCGAGGGATCGAGATTCCGCAGCGACAGCTGCGATTCCACCCAGCGCTGGCCCCATGATCCCATTCCAAGGATGATTGGCCGCAGATCCTCCCCGGCCTCCGACAGGCGATACTCCAGCACGCCCTTGTGATTGCGTTCCGTCGTCAGCACCCCGGCGCGCTCCAGCTCCTTCAGCCGCTTGGAGAGCAGCGCCGGCGACATGCGCGGCACGCCACGGCGCAGGTCGTTGAAGCGCGTCGTGCCGCAGAGGAATTCGCGTAAAATCAGCACTGTCCAACGGGTACAGAGGATTTCGGAGGCCATCGCAACCGGGCAGAACTGCCCGTAGCTTCCCGGATCGACCATGGTCGTCTCCTCCACGAGCCCGACCATCATAGCCGCTCTGCCCTCCACACCGGTACAGTTCTTGAACTGGCGGGCTGCCCAGAGGCCGGTGCTCCATGCGGTCCCAGGAGGAGCACGACCATGAGCACCGCGACATTGACCCCCATGACAGACGCCGCACCCAGCCTGCCCGACCAGGTCAGGCGCCTTGTGCCATTGCTGGCCGAAGGTGCGGCGGCGGCGGATGAATCCGACCGCTTCGTCGCCGACAACTACACCCTGCTGAAGCAGGCGGGGCTGGTGGAGGCCGGCGTTCCTGCCGAGCTCGGCGGCGGCGGCGCCGATCTGCGCGAATTGTCGGAGATGCTGCGCCTGCTGGCGCATGGCTGCAGTTCCACCGCGCTCGCCTTCTCGATGCATACCCATCAGGTCGCGATCCCGGCCTGGCGCTGGCGGCACCAGAACCTCGCCGCCGTGGAGCCACTGCTCAAGCGCGTTGCCGCCGAGCGCATCATCCTGCTGTCGAGCGGTGGCTCCGACTGGATCGGCGGGTCAGGCCGTGCGGAGCGGGTGGAGGGCGGCTACCGCATCGACGCGCGCAAGGTGTTCTCCTCCGGTGCCCCGGCCGGCGACCTGCTGATGACCGGCGCGGTGCTGGAGGAGTCGGGCGAAGCCTTCGTGCTGCACTTCGCCGCCCCCATGCGGGCGCCCGGGATCCGCGTGCTGGAGAACTGGCGGGCGCTCGGCATGCGCGGCACGGGCAGCCACGACGTGATCCTGGACGGTCTGTTCATCCCGGATGCCGCGGTCGCCCTGAAGCGCCGGGCGGGGGAATGGCACCCGCTGTTCCAGATCATCAGCACCATCGCCTTCACCCTGGTCTACGCGGTGTATCTCGGCGTCGCCGAGCATGCTCGCGACGTCGCGCTCGACATCGCGCGGCGGAAGCCGGCGACCGAGGACATGCTGAGCCTGGCCGGGCGGATGGACACCGAATTGCGCGCGGCACGGCTGGCGCATGGCTGGATGCTGGCGACGGTGGAGCGCAAGTCGGCCACGGCCGGAGCGGTTCCCTCGGCGGAGGCGGTCAACGATGTGATGACCGGCCGCACGCTGGTGGCGCGGCATGCCATCCGCACGGTGGAACTGGCGCTCGAGCTTGCCGGCGGTGCCGGCTTCCAGCGCAGCAGCGGGTTGGAGCGGCTGTTCCGCGACATCCAGGGCGCCCGCTTCCATCCGCTCCAGGCCGGCCCGCAGGCCCGCTACGCCGGTGCCATGGCGCTCGGGCTTCCGGTCGCGAATATCTTCTGACGCGCGGTCCTGTTCCTGAACCCGCCACGGCGCGGTTCAGGGGCAGGCTCGGCCGTCAGGGCGCCTTGTGGATCGGGTCCACCCAGGCCACCGATTCCGGCTTCTCCACCGGCTCGATGTCGAGGTTCACCACCACCGCCTCGTTGTCGCTGCGCACCAGCACGCATTCCAGCGTCTCGTCCGTGCTGGCGTTGATTTCCTGGTGCGGCACGTAGGGCGGTACGAAGATGAAATCGCCCGGCCCGGCCTCGGCGACGAATTCCAGCTTCTCGCCCCAGCGCATCCTGGCGCGGCCCTTGATGATGTAGATCACGCTCTCCAGCGCGCCGTGGTGATGCGCGCCGGTCTTCGCATTGGCGTGGATATGCACGGTGCCGGCCCAGATCTTCTGCGCGCCGACGCGGGCGAAGTTGATGGCCGCGGCGCGGTTCATCCCCGGCGTCTGCGCCGTGTTCACATCCAGGCTGTCGGCCGGGATCACACGGACGCCGGTATGCTTCCACCCATCATCCGGCGGCGTGTCATGGCTGTGGTCGTGCCCGTCATGCGGCATCTTCAGTATCCTTTCTCAGTCAGCCCGTGCGCCGGAAGCCCGCACCAGCGGAAGCCACAGGTCGATCTCGGACTTCAGGAAATCCTCGAAGCGCTGCGGCGTCCACCCCCGCATCGCCGGCGTGCCCATCCCATCGAAGCGCTGCCCGATCGTGGGGTCGGACAGCGCCTGCTCGATCGCCTGCGCCATGCGCTCCACGATCGGCCGCGGCGTACCGGCCGGGGCATAGATCCCGTACCAGGAATACGCCTTGTAGTCGCCGAGCCCCACCTCCCGCGCCGTCGGCACCTCGGGCACCTGCGGGCTGCGCTCATCGGTCGCGACGAAGATCAGCCGCGCCGTATCGGCTTGGTGGAACGGCGCGAGGATCGAGGGAATGTCGCTGGTGAAGGCGATCTCGCCCTGCTGCAACGCGAGGTAGGTCTGCCCCGGATTGCGATAGGGAATATGCTCCGCCGTCGCCCCGATGCGCGACAGGAAGGCGGAGGATGCGATATGGCCTGAGGTTCCGGCCCCCGCGCTGCCATACGAGTACTTGCCCGGGTTGGCCCGCAGCAGCGCGATGAACTCCTGTGCCGTGCGGACGCCGAGCTTGGAGGAAATCGCCATGCCGATCGGGATGAACACCGTCGGCGCTATGGAGACGAAATCCTTCAGTGGATCATAGGGCAGGCGCGCATACAGCCCGATGGCCAGCGCCATGTTGGACACCGTCGCCAGCAGGAAGGTCTCGCCGTTCGGCGCCGCCTTCGCCACCACATCGGCACCCAGCGTGCCCCCCGCGCCCGGCCGATTCTCGATCACCACCGTCTGGCCGAGGATCTCGGACAGCTTCGGCGCCAGCACCCGCGTGGTGATGTCCGTGCCGCCACCGGTGCCGAAGGGGACGACGATGCGGATCGGCCGCGTCGGCCAGTTGGCCGGTGCCGTACTTCCTTGCGCCAGCGCCGGGTCGGCGAGGGCGGCGAGCGGCAACGCCAGGGCGGTGCGGCGACGGATCGAGGTCATGGCGGGTTCTCCTGCGGCCAGCCCCGATCAAAGCGCGGCACGCGCCGCGGCGCATCCCCCAAACCGTGCCCCAATCCGCGAAAGAATCAGCGCGGCGGCGGCAGCACCGGCAGCGCGGCACGGTAGGGCTCCACCGTCAGCGCATCCTGCCGCAGCACCGCCACCCGGTCCCGCGCGGCGAGCTGGGTGCCGCCATCCGATGCCCGCGTCACAACATAGCGCCAACCGGTCAGCTGCCCGGCGGCCACGATGTGCCGCGCCAGCACATCGACCTCCGGCCCGCTGCCCAGCGCGGCGAGCTCGGCCGGCATCAGGCCCAGCACCAGATCCTCCCGCATCGTCATGATCCGGAACAGGCGCACCTCCACCGCGGCCTGTGCCAAAGCGGGGCGCAGCGGCGCCGCCATGATCAGGGGCATGGTCGCCAGCAGGGCAAACGCCATGCGCTGCAGGAAGACCGAGGCGTCGCTGCGGCGGGTCGGCATGGAGGACTCTCCGTTTGAAGTGTCAGTTTGAGACCGGACCGTTTCACGTCGGTTTCACCTTTGGTTTCGCCCGTTTCGACCGATCGTGATCGCAGCAGGATGGCGAGCTGTGGATTGCGGGGATGTCGGGGATGAACGTGCTGCACCCCTCAAGAAGAGGCGACAGGCGCTTCGATCCTGCGCTACAAACATGAACGAAAGACGAACATGGATGGGCTGCCCGAACCGGCTGCCGAAATGCAAGAGCGAACTTAGCCGCGCATTTGGTGTTGGTAGGGGTGTGGCAACACTACATCTTGTTACAGCGACCCGGCCGGGGCATTCTCCGCGGCATAGGGGAGTCGCTGCACCGCTTCGCAGCCATTTCGGGGGGTTGGTCGTGTTTGATGCAGTTCAGCTTGAAGGCCATGGCCAGGTCCGCATCGATCGTTCGCGGGACGCGCTGCTGACCGATTTCGGCAAGGCGACCCTCGACGACCGCTACCTGCTGCCCGGCGAGTCCTACCAGGACCTGTTCGCCCGCGTCGCCTCCGCCTATGGCGACGATGCCGCCCACGCCCAGCGCATCTACGACTATATCTCCCGCCTCTGGTTCATGCCGGCGACCCCGGTGCTGTCCAACGGCGGCACCACGCGCGGCCTGCCGATCTCGTGCTTCCTGAACGAGGCCTCGGACAGCCTCGACGGCATCGTCGGCCTCTGGAACGAGAATGTCTGGCTCGCCGCCAAGGGCGGCGGCATTGGCTCCTACTGGGGCAACCTCCGCGGCATCGGCGAGAAGGTCGGCCGCAACGGCAAGACCTCCGGCGTCATCCCCTTCATCCGCGTCATGGACAGCCTGACGCTCGCGATCAGCCAGGGCTCCCTGCGCCGCGGTTCCGCCGCCTGCTACCTGCCGGTGAACCATCCGGAGATCGAGGAATTCCTCGAAATGCGTCGCCCGACCGGCGGCGACCCCAACCGCAAGGCGCTGAACCTGCACCACGGCGTGCTGCTGTCGGACGCCTTCATGCGCGCGGTCGAAGCCGACGAGGAATGGGCGCTGGTCTCGCCCAAGGACGGCGCCCTGATGCGCAAGGTCTCGGCCCGCGCCATCTGGATCCGCATCCTGACGGCCCGCATCGAGACCGGCGAGCCTTACATCATCTATTCCGACCACGTGAACCGCGCCCGTCCGGAACACCACAAGCTATCCGGCCTGGAGGTGAAGACCTCCAACCTGTGTTCCGAAATCACGCTGCCGACCGGCACCGACCAGCACGGCATGGAGCGCACCGCCGTCTGCTGCCTGTCCTCGCTGAACTGCGAGACTTGGTTCGAGTGGAAGGATCACCCGCGGTTCATCCCCGACGTGATGCGCTTCCTCGACAACGTCCTGCAGTCCTTCATCGACTCGGCACCCGACAGCATGGCCCGCGCCCGCTACAGTGCGATGCGCGAACGCTCCGTCGGCCTCGGCGTCATGGGCTTCCATTCGTTCCTGCAGGCCCTGAACGTCCCGTTCGAGAGCGCGATCGCGAAGGTCTGGAACAAGCGGATGTTCAAGCATGTCCGCGAACAGGCCGACCTCGCCAGCCGCATCCTGGCCGAGGAACGCGGCGCCTGCCCGGACGCCGCCGAATACGGCTTCATGGAGCGCTTCTCGAACAAGATCGCCATCGCGCCGACCGCCAGCATCTCCATCATCTGCGGCGGCGCCTCGCCGGGCATCGAGCCGATCGCGGCCAACGTCTACAACCACAAGACGCTGTCCGGCAGCTACATCGTCCGCAACCCGCATCTGAAGAAGGTGCTGGCGAAGCACGGCCGGGACGACGACGACACCTGGACCAGCATCACCGTCACCAAGGGCAGCGTGCAGCACCTGGACTTCCTGACCGACCAGGAACGCCTGACCTTCAAGACCGCCTTCGAACTCGACCAGCGCTGGGTGATCGAGCATGCGGCGGACCGCACGCCGTTCATCTGCCAGTCGCAGTCGGTGAACGTCTTCCTGCCGGCCGATGTCAGCAAGAAGGACCTGCACCAGATCCACTTCACCGCCTGGAAGAAGGGCCTGAAGTCGCTTTATTACTGCCGCAGCCTTTCCATCCAGCGCGCCGACACCATCAGTGCGAAGGTGGTCGGCCAGTCCGACGTGATGACGCTGCACAAGGACGAGGTGGCGCGGGTTCTGGTCCGCGCCGCACCGCCCTCCGAGAACGGCAACGACTACGAGGAATGCCTCGCGTGCCAATAGCGCCGGACAGCGCGTTGCTGGCCCGGCGGCGCGACCTCGAGCGTGACCTGGACCGGATGCTGGAACTGCGCGGGCCGGTGGAGGAAATCCGCCGCCTTGTTACGGAGATCGATCAAACAGAACGGCATCGATCCTCGGCAACTAAAGTTAGTGGTTCCGGTAAATAATTCTTTGATCTTGATCTAGAGTAGCTCCAAACCGACCAAGAAACTGAAGAAGGGAACGCAATGACGGTCAGACAATCGGCGGAAGGAAGCCCTAGTGCTGCACATTCAGACCCTAAATCTATCACTCAATGAAGTCGGCTGGCCGTTTGCTGCTGTCGTCTTAGTTTATGTTTTCCGCGACCAAATTGCTGATTATGTTCGGCAGCGGAAGCGACGCAAGTCAGTTTCGAAGGATTAGCCCATGCCCGATGACAGCATTCCCCGCGACGCGCTCCCGATGCGTTTCGACCTGCTGACCGCGAACCCGGTCTACAAGCCCTTCCGCTACCCCTGGGCCTATGAGGCCTGGTTGCAGCAGCAGCGCATCCACTGGCTGCCGGAAGAAGTGCCGCTGGCCGATGACGTGAAGGACTGGCAGAAGAACCTCTCCACCGGCGAGAAGAACCTCCTGACGCAGATCTTCCGCTTCTTCACCCAGGCGGATGTCGAGGTGAACAACTGCTACATGAAGCAGTACAGCCAGGTCTTCAAACCGACCGAAGTGCTGATGATGATGTCGGCGTTCTCCAACACGGAGACCATCCACATCGCCGCCTATTCGCACCTGCTTGACACCATCGGCATGCCCGAGATCGAGTACACGGCCTTCCTCAAGTACAAGGAGATGAAGGACAAGTACGACTACATGCAGAACTTCTCGGTCGAGAACAAGACCGAGATCGCCAAGACGCTCGCCGCCTTCGGCGCCTTCACCGAGGGCCTGCAGCTTTTTGCGTCCTTCGCCATCCTCATGAACTTCCCTCGCTTCAACAAGATGAAGGGCATGGGCCAGATCGTCTCCTGGTCCGTCCGCGACGAAACCCTGCACTGCCTGTCGGTCATTCGCCTGTTCCGCACCTTCGTGCAGGAGAACCCGGAAATCTGGACCGAGGAACTGAAGCGCGACCTCGCCCAGATCTGCTCGACCATCGTCGAGCACGAGGACGCCTTCATCGACCTCGCCTTCGAATTGGGCGGCGTCGAGGGTCTCGATGCGGCGCAGACGAAAACCTACATCCGCTACATCGCCGACCGCCGCCTGCAACAGCTCGGCCTGGAGCCGCTCTACAACATTGAGCGCAACCCGCTGCCCTGGCTCGACGAGATGCTCAACGCCATCGAGCACACCAACTTCTTCGAGAACCGCGCCACCGAATACTCCAAGGCCAGCACCACCGGCACCTGGGAAGAAGCCTTCGGCGATAGCACCTTCACCACCGCCCAGCCCGAAGGCGAAATCGCCCTCCGATAGTCAAAGCCCTCTCCCCCCATTTCAGGGGGGAGAGCGCCGGTGCAGTGCCCCGTCGGGGTGAGGGGGGAGGCCGCGCAACCCTCCGCCCTCAAACATGCACATCCCCATGCGCCAATTCCCCCAGCTTGGGCCTTGGTCGGAACGTCGCGTAGATCACCCAGCCATAGAACGTGGCCACCCCCGCCAGCACCAGCCACCCCGGCACCGGCCCCAACGCCAGGTTCTGCACCAGGTCCGGCCCCGGCCGGGCCGGATCCACCGGCACCGAATCCTGCAACAGCCAGGAGGAGGAAATCTTCAGCACCCACGCGGCCAGCAGCACCAGGAACATCCAGAAGTAGTTCCGCCGCAGCCGCCGCGACATTGCGGTGCGCCTTGAGATCAGGAAGCGCGGCTCGCGCAGGTCGGCGGCCATGCGTTCGGCCCAATCCGCGTCGACATCCGGTCGCGGCGCGAAGACCTGCGCGTAGTAGTGCCGCTCCAGCCGCCGCACCCGGGTCCGGTAGACGTCGAAGAACCGGTAGCGCCGCGCCTCGATCGACAACAGCAGCATGACCAGCACCATGGCGAACAGCAGCACGCCGTGATGCGCCGCCGGCGTGGACAGGGACACGGACAACATGCCCGCCACCACCGTGATCGCCCAGTTGGAGGTCAGGTCGATCCGGTCCCGCCATCCGGTCATCCGCCCGATCTCCGCGCGGTGGAAATGCACCAGCACGGTGATCGTCTCCCCCGGCGTCACCGGCAGCACCGGGCTGGGCGGAAGCCGCAGGCCGCTTTCCGCGGGTTCCTCATCACGCTGCCTGTCCATCCCGACCTCCGTGCCGCCGCGGCTGACCTGAAGCTGCTAACGAAGCACCGGCCCCGGCAGTTGTGCAGCGCCTGTCCCGTGGACGCCGCCGCCCGCCGCGCCTATCTCCCATGCCATGCTCGTCGCGATTCGTGTCCTCGCCCTGATCCTCCTGCTGTTCCTCGGCGGCCTCTGGACCGCCGCCTGGCTCGGCCGTGACCCGGATGAGGGAATCGCGGATGCCTTCCTCCGCCGCATCGGCAGCTTTGTCGGCGCCGACATGCCCGCGCCTTCGGCCGGCGGCGTGCAACTGCCGCAGGGCCTCGCGCTCGGCGGCCCATTCAGCCTGGTGGACCAGTCCGGCAAGCCGGTGACGGAGGCCGATTTCGCCGGCCGCTTCCTGCTGGTCTATTTCGGCTTCACCTATTGCCCCGATGTCTGCCCGACCGAACTCGGCACCATCGCCACCGCCATCGACGCGCTGGAGGAACAGGGCGCCCAGGTGACGCCCATGCTCATCACCATCGACCCGGAGCGGGACACGCCGGAAGCACTGGCCGACTATGTCAGCCGCTTTCACCCCCGCATGGTCGGCCTGACCGGTTCGCCGGAACAGGTCGCCGCCGCCGCCCGCGCCTATCGCGTCTATTATGCCAAGGCCCAGCGGCCCGAAATGTCGGCCTACCTGATGGATCACTCCTCCTTCATCTACCTGGTCGGTCCGGATGGCCGCGTCCGCACCCTGTTCCGGCCGGAAACCACGCCCGAGGCCATCGCCCAGTCGGTCCGCGCGCATCTTCGCCCGGTCTGATCAAGCCGGCTTGCTCGACTTTGACCTCTCCGCGACCGGCGTCAGCGTCGCGGAGGGTTCCGGCCGGGTCTAACACTGGCTAATGTCCACCCACTGCACCGGCACCCGGTGCCGAACTATGGAGCCGCATTCCGCATGTCCGACGAGGAACGGGAGCCGTCCGGCCGCGATGCCCGAATCGCGTCGTCGAACCCGCCCCGCCATACCAGGCGGCTGTCCGACAAGATCCTGATCGCTTTCCACCACGCCTGCGACCAGGGCGACTTCGAGGTGGCGGAGGAGTTGCTGCGGATCCTGGAGATGATGCTGACGCGCCGGCCGGTGGCGCCCGACGTCAACCGCCGCAAGAACATGGAAAGCCTGGTCGCGGCGCATGAACGCCTGTGGCTGCTGCGCCACCCGGAGGCGAACGAAAGCTAGAGCGGCAGCGCCGCCGCATCCCGCAGCACCGGATCGGCGGCCGCGCCCTCCCCATGCAGCACCAGCCCCGGCAGCACCCGCGCCGGGCCGCGCCCGCCGCGACGCCCCGCCAGCAGCACCCGCTTGGCTGCAACGTCCCTGCGCGGCCATAGCGGTAGCAATGCCAGGCTGCCGCAGCCGGCACTTGCCAAGGCACTCACCCCATCCGCGAATCGGGCGGCCGGCAGCACCAGCGTCACGCTGCCCCGATGCGCCAGCCCGGCCGTCATGAACCCTGTCCATGCCGCCAGCGGTACCTCATCCGCATGCGTCGCCCCGGCGCGCAACGCCCCTGGCGGCGGCGTTCCCGCCGGCCAGTAGGGCGGGTTGGCGAAGGCGTGCGTGACACGGGGCAGGGCCGTCCGCAGCGCCGGATCAGCCACATCGCCCTTCAGCACCGTCACAACCGCCGCGAGTCCGTTCCGGGCCGCATTCTCGCGCGCCAGCGCGGCCAGCGCGGCATCGCGCTCCACCGCCACCACAATAATCCCGGGAACCCTGGCCAGCAGGCACAGGAACACCGCGCCGCTGCCGCACCCGGCTTCCAGCACCACATCGCCCGGCCGCGCCGGCACCGCGGCGGCCAGCAGCACCGCGTCATGGCCGGCGCGCAGCCCGTCCCGTCGCTGCAGCAGCCGCACCCGGCCGCCCAGCAGCTGATCCTCGGTCAGGTCAGGCGAGTCCATCCGACTCCCCGGCCTCGGCCAGCAATCGCCTCGCCCCCGATGCCTGGTCCTCGGGCACCGCGAGCCGTCGCGGGAAGATTCCGATGCCCCCCTCGATGGCGCTGACATGCCCATCGAGCACCACCGGCGCGTAGCCAGCGTCGCGCAGCAGGGCCATGAGGAAGGAGAGGCGGATTGGGTTCGTCGTCGCCAGCAGCACCCGCATTCTGGCGTTCCCGTCCGCTTAGCTTGTCCCCGCCCCGGAGGGGCGGCAGCCTTGCCCCTTGGGGGGGGCGTAGCTAAGTTGCCCGGCAACGAACCGAGGTCAATACCGCGTGGATCTGCCTGTCGCGCCCAGCACCGATGATGCACCGGAGGCGATCCGGGGCGAGGACGCCCTCGCCACCCTGATGGCCCTGGTGCAGCGCGACCTCGAATCCTGCAACCGGCTGATCGTCGAGCGCATGCAGAGCCCCGTGGCGCTGATCCCGCAGCTCGCTGCCCACATCGTCGCCGCCGGTGGCAAGCGCCTGCGCCCGCTGCTGACGCTGGCCGCCGCGAAGCTCGCCGGCTACCGCGAGGGCCAGCGCCACGTGGCGTTGGCCGCCTGCGTCGAGTTCATCCATACCGCGACGCTGCTGCATGACGATGTCGTTGACGAAAGCGCCCTACGTCGCGGCCAGGCCAGCGCCAATGCGCTGTTCGGCAACAAGCCCAGCGTGCTGGTCGGCGATTTCCTGTTCGCCCGCGCGTTTCAGCTGATGGTCGAGGACGGCTCACTCGAAGTGCTCGGCATCCTCGCCACCGCGTCTGCCACCATCGCGGAGGGTGAGGTCCTGCAGCTCATCACGCAGAACGACACCGCGACGACGGAAGCGCAGTACCTCGCCGTCATCGAGGGCAAGACCGCCGCCCTGTTCGCCGCCGCGACCGAGGTCGGCGCCATCGTCGCCGATTGCGGCGTGGCGCAGCAGGTGGCGCTGCGCGCCTATGGTCATAACCTCGGTGTCGCGTTCCAGCTCATCGACGATGCGCTCGACTATTCCGCCGAACAGGAAGCCCTCGGCAAGACGGTTGGCGACGACTTCCGCGAGGGCAAGATCACGCTGCCCGTCCTGCTCGCCTTCCAACGCGGCGATGAGTCCGAGCGCGCCTTCTGGCGTCGCACCCTGGAAGACCGCGACCAGACCGAAGCCGACCTGCCGCAGGCCATCGCCCTGATGCAGAAGCACCGCGGCTTCGCCGACACGGTCGAACGCGCCCGCCACTATGGCGAGGCGTCGCTCGAAGCCCTGTCCATCTTCCCCGAATGCCGCGAACGCCGCGCGCTCGCCGGCATCGTCGAGTTCTGCATCAGCCGCGCGCGCTGAGCCGCCGGGTCATGCCCGGATCAGGGGTGCGGCCGGCGGCAAATCCTCCGGCCTGTGCCAGACCGGGCGCCCATTCGCGGTAAACAGCGACACCATCAGGTCCGCGCCGGCGGAGGCGCCGCCGATCCGCAGGCAACCGTCGCAGCGTGCCGCAACCTTCTCCGCCACCGGATGGAAGATACCGTCCCACACGGCATCGCCGCGCGCCCGTGACCCGGCGCTGGCGATCAGCGGCAGCGCGAACCACTCGCCCAGCACCGGCAGGTGCCCTGCCTGCCAGAGCGCCAGCGCGGCATGTTCCATCGCATGCACATTCGCTGCGATCAGCTCCGGGTCATCCCCGGTCCCCGAGCGGTAGGGACCGGCGACCAGCACCATCAGCGACATGGTCAGACGACTGTCAGGCTCTCCCGCCGCAGCTGCACCGCGACATTGTCCAGCGCCTTCGCCGTGCGCTCCACCATCTGGTCAATCTCGTCGACGTTCATGATCAGCGGCGGCGAGAACGCGATGGTGTCGTTCGCCAACCCGCGCAGGATCACGCCCTCCTGCTCGCCAGCCTTTGCCAGGCGCGGTCCGACCTTGGCGGAGGCCTCGAAGTTCTTGTGGTTCGCCTTGTCCGCGACCAGCTCGATCGCCGCGACCATGCCGATGCCGCGCACTTCGCCCACCAGCGGATGGCCCTCGAAGCGCTCGCGCAGCACCTTCTGCATGTGGTCCCCGGCGGTGCGGACATGGCTCACGATGTCCAGCTCGTCGTAGATCTTCAGCGTCTCCAGCGCGACCGCGGCGGCGACCGGATGGCCGGAATAGGTGAAGCCGTGTCCCCAGGTGCCGATGGTCTGCGATCCGTCCGCCAGGCCCTGGAAGATGCGGTCGTTGATGATGATGGCCGAGATCGGCAGGAACGATGCGCTCAGCGCCTTGGCGCAGGTGATGATGTCCGGCGTGATGTCGTAGGTCTGGCAGCCCCAGTAGTTGCCGGTGCGCCCGAAGCCGCAGATCACCTCGTCGGCGACGAACAGCACGTCGTGGCGCCGTAGCACCGCCTGGATCTTGTCGAAGTAGGTGGCCGGCGGCACCATCACGCCGCCCGCCCCCATCACCGGCTCGGCAAAGAAGGCCGCCACCGTCTCAGGCCCCTCCCGCACGATCGTTTCCTCCAGCTCCGCCGCCAGCCGCGTGGCGAAGTCTTCCTCGGATTCGCCCGGCTTGGCGCCATGGTAGTGGTGCGGCGTCGAGACATGGATGAAGCGATCGGAGACCGGCAGGTCGAACATCTTGTGGTTCACCGGCAGCCCGGTCAGCGACCCGGCCGCGATGGTGATGCCGTGATAGGCCTTGAGGCGGGAGATGACCTTCTTCTTCTCCGGCCGCCCGACCGCGTTGTTGTAGTACCAGATCATCTTCAGCGCGGTGTCGTTCGCCTCCGACCCGCTGTTCGCGTAGAACACCTTGCTCATCGGGCAGGGCGCGCGCTCGATCAGCATCTCCGACAGGTCGATCAGCGGCTCGTGCGACTTCGCCGTGAAGGAATGGTAGAAGGGCAGCTTCTTCATCTGCGTGTAGGCAGCTTCCGCCAGCCGCTTGTTGTCGAAGCCGAGCGAGGCGCACCACAGCCCGGCCACCGCCTCGATGTATTCCTTGCCCTGGTCGTCCCACACCCGCACGCCCTCGCCGCGCGCGATCACCAGCGGGCCGTTCACGGCATGGGCGCGGTGGTCGGTATAGGGGTGCAGCACATTCGCGATATCGCGTGCGGCGTTCGAATTGCGCGGCGGGGTCATGGCGCTTCCTTCGGAATGCAGGGTGGGCGAAGCCTAGCCCCTTTTGCGCCGCCTGTAAGCCACGCGATCGAGGTTGTCGCGCCCGACCGGCGGCGTCAGATTGCGCCCGAAGGGGTTCGTCCGATGACCGAGATCAAGCCACATTCCTCCCACTGGGGCGCCTTCGAGGCGGTGGTCGAGAATGGCCGCCTTACCGAGGCCCGCCCCTTCGCCCGCGATTCCTTTCCCGGGACGCTGCTCGCCTCGATGCCGGACGCTGTTCACAGTGCCGCGCGTATCGACCGGCCCTATGCCCGCGCCGGCTGGCTGCGTGGCGAACGGCGCGGCTTTTCCCGCGGCGGCGACAGCTTCATCCCGCTGAAGTGGGACGAGGCGATCCGCCTGGTCGCCGAGGAAACCGCCCGCATCCGCGCGGAACATGGCGCGCCCGCCATCCTCGGCGGCAGCTATGGCTGGTCCTCCGCGGGCCGCTACCACCACGCCCGCACGCAGCTCCATCGCTTCCTCGGCCTGGGCGGTGGCTTCACCAGCCAGGTGACGAACTATTCCTACGGCGCCGGCATGACCCTGATGCCGCACATCCTGGGCACCAACGAGGTCATCCAGGGGCGGGTGACGGACTGGCTTAGCATCGCGCGCCACACGAAGCTGATGCTCTGCTTCGGCGGCCTGCCGCTGAAGAACGGGCTGGTGACCTCGGGCGGCGGCGGCGCGCATGAATACGTGCCGCTGATGCGGCAGGCCGCCGCCGCCGGTGTCCGCTTCGTCAACATCTCTCCCTTCAAGGGCGACGTCGGCGACTTCCTCGGCGCCGAATGGGTGCCGATCCGGCCGAACACCGACGCGGCGATGATGTTCGCCATGGCGCATGTGCTGATCGAGTCCGGGCAGGAGGATACGGCCTTCCTGTCCCGCTGCACCGTCGGTTACGACCACTTCCGCGACTACGTCCTGGGGAAGGCCGATGGCGTCGCCAAGACCCCCGATTGGGCGGCCGCGCTGACCGATGTTCCGGCCGGTACGATCCGCCGCCTCGCGCTCGAGGCCGCGGCCGCCCCCACCATGTGCACCGCCACCTGGTCCATCCAGCGCGCGGAACACGGCGAGCAGCCCTGGTGGGCGCTGGTCGCCTTCGCCGCCATGCTGGGGGGCATCGGCAGCCCGGGGCAGGGGATCGCCTTCGGCTATGGCAGCATGAACGGCATGGGCACGCCGCGGCACGAGGTGCCCTCCGTCGCCGGCCCCTCCGTCCGTAACCCCTGCGGCGCCTATATCCCGGTCGCCCGGGTGACGGAGCTGCTGGAGCGTCCTGGCGAGATCCTGCAATACAACGGCCGCGACCTGCTGCTGCCCGACATCCGCATGATCTGGTGGGCCGGCGGCAACCCCTTCCACCACCACCAGGACCTCGGCCGCCTGCTCCGGGCGTGGTGCCGCGCCGACACCGTCGTGGTGCAGGAGCCGTGGTGGACCGCGGTCGCCCGCCACGCCGACATCGTGCTGCCGGCGACGACGAGCCTCGAGCGCAACGACATCGGCAGCGCGTCCCGTGACCGCTTCGTCCGCGCCATGCATCAGGCTATCGCGCCGGTTGGGCAGGCCCGCAACGACGTCGACATCCTGGCCGACCTCGCCGACGCCGCCGGCTTCCGTGCAGCCTTCACCGAACAGCGCGACGAATCCGCCTGGCTGCAGCACCTGTATGGCCGCTGGCGCCAGGCCTGCGCCGCGCAGGACATCCAAGTTCCGGATTTCGCGACGTTCTGGGAAGCTGGCCATGTCGAGATCCCGCCGCCCGCCACGGACTACGTCCAGTTCGCCGACTTCGCCGCCGACCCGGCCGCGAACCCGCTGAACACGCCCTCCGGCAAGGTCGAGATCTTCTCCGAAACCATCGCCGGCTTCGGCTACGCCGAGACCCCCGGCCATGCCGTCTGGCGCGAGCCGACCGAGTTCCTCGGCAGTGCCCTCGCCCGGAAATATCCGCTGCACATGCTGTCCTTCCAGCCGGCGACACGCCTGCACGGCCAGCTCGACACCGGCCGCGTCGCCGCCGACGACAAGATCCAGGGCCGCGAGAAGCTGCGCATGAACCCTGCCGACGCCGCCGCCCGCGGCCTGGTGGATGGCCAGGTGATCCGCGTCTTCAACGACCGCGGCGCCGTCGCCGCTGGCCTGCGCGTGACCGAGGACATCCGCCCCGGCGTCGTCGCCATGGCCACCGGCGCCTGGTGGAATCCGGCGCGGCCCGGCGCCACCGACAGCACCTGCCTGCACGGCAACCCCAACGTGCTGACCTCGGATGTCGGCACCTCCCGCCTCGGGCAGGGCTCCGCCGCGCAATCATGCCTGGTGCAGATCGAGGCTTGGCAGGGCGAGGCGCCGCCCGTCACCGTTCACGCCCCGCCGGCCGGCGCGTCATCGCCTTAGGCCATCGGCTACCAAGGTGCAGCCGGCGACCGCCGCCAATATGGCGAGCCCCGGCCACACCGCGACCCAGGGCGCGCTGAAGACCAGATCCTGCGCATTGGCGAGCATGTTCCCCCAGCTCGCCGCCGGCGGCGCGATGCCAAGCCCGAGGAAGCTCAGCGTGCTCTCTGCCAGGATCGCCCCCGCCACGGTCAGCGCCGCCGCCACCGACACCGGCCCCGCGATGTTCGGCGCCACATGCCGCCACAGCACACGCGCCTCGGAGCCGCCGAGCGCCCGCGCCGCCCGCACATAGTCCCGCGCCAGCACCGATAGCGCCGCCGCCCGCGAAAGCCGCGCCACGCCGACCCAGCCGAACACCGACAGGATGGCGACGATGCGCACGATGTCGGAGGCGGCCTCGCCGCGCGGCAGCCCGATCCGCCCCGTGTCGGCGGCGGCCAGCACCACCAGCACCGGCAGTGCCGGCAGCGCCAGCATGCCGTCCGCCAGCCGCATCAGCACCGCATCCACCAACCCACCGCGCCAAGCCGCCAGCAGCCCGATGCCGGTGCCGATCACGGTTGCAGCCACCGCGGTCGCGACGCCCACCGCCAGCGACACCCGCGCCCCCTCCAGCAGCCGCACCAGCACGTCCCGCCCCAGGTCATCCGTCCCCAGCGGATGGTCCGCCGAGGCCGGGGCGAAGCGGTTGAACAGATCCGGCGCCACCCCATCCAGCCCGAGCCACCCCGCAACCCACGGCGCCGCCGCCGCCGCCAGCGCCAGCGTGCCCAACAGCAGCGCCCCGATCGCCAGCCTCACGCCAACCTCGGGTCGATCGCCCGCTGCCCGATATCCGCCGCCAGCGTCGCCAGCATGGTCACCAGCGCCACCAGCAGCAGCGCCACCAGCGCCAGGTTGGTGTCGTTCCCCATCACCGCGTCATAGATCAGCTTGCCCATGCCCGGCCGTGCGAACAGCGTCTCCGTGATCAGTGCCCCGCCGACCAGGCTGCCGGCATCCAGTGCCGCCACCTGCAGGATCGGCACCGCCGCATTTGGCGCCGCATGCCGCAGCAGCAGCCGCATCTCCCCCGCCCCGCGCGCCCGCGCCGCGGTGATCCAGGGCGATTGCAGCACCGCCGAAAGCTCCGCCGCGCTGTGCCGCGCATAGGCCGCAAGGTTCGCCACCGCCAGCGTTGCCACCGGCAGGACCAGGAAGCGCAGCGCCTCCACCGCGCCAGGCTCCGGAGTCCCGCCCGCCGGCAGCCAGCCCAGCATCACGGCGAAGACGATGATCAGCAGGATGCCCAACCAGAAGCTCGGCGCCGACTGCCCCAGGATGGCGATGGCATCGGCAACCGGCGCAAATCGCGGCTTCATCGCCGCCAGCGCCCCGAGCCCGAGCCCGACCACCGCCGAGACCACCACCGCCGCCCCCAGCAGCACCAGCGTGGAGCCCAGCGCCGGCCCGATGATCTGCGCCACCGGCTGCGCGAACAGCCGCGAATAGCCGAACTCGCCCTGCATCAAGGCGCCGGCCCAGGCGAGGTACCGGGTCAGCAACGGCTGGTCCAACCCGTGCAGAGCCCGCAGCCGCGCCGCATCCTCCGCATTCAGCCGCGGGTCGCCGGCGATGGCGAGGTCAATCGGGTCGCCCGGCATCAGCCCGATCAACAGGAACATGGCAAAGGACAGCACCGTCAGCGTCACCGCGATCTGCACAAGCCGCCCGGCCAGCAGCCGGATCACGCCTCCGGACCGTGGAACACCGCCTCGATGCGGTTGCCGTCCGGGTCGCGCAGGAAGGCCGCGTAGTAGTGCGGGTGGTAGATCGGCCGCAGCCCGGGCGCGCCGTCATCCGTGCCACCCGACGCCAGCCCCGCCGCATGGAAGTCCCGCACCGCCCCGCGCCCCTTCGCCCGGAACGCCCAGTGGCAGGCCGCATCCGCCGCCGTGGCGCCGGCGCGGATGGTCAGGTAGCTGCCGGCGTCGCGCAGCCCGTAGCCGATGGCGCGCTCCTCCCGCCACACGCAGGGCTGGCCGAGCGCCGCCATCACCGCATCGTAGAACCGCGCGGCGCGCGGCAAATCCACCACGGCGATGGAGACATGATCGAGCATCAGCGCACCACCCGCCACTGCTCGACCCAGTTGGAGGACGCATTGAGGTGCCCGGTTGGCCGCACCCCCTCCAGCCAGATCGGCCAGACATGCGCGTCGGATCGGAACCACAGCGGGATCGCCGGCAGCTCCTCCGCATAGATCGCCTGCAGGCGGTGCCACAGCACGCGGCGGCGCTCTACATCCAGCTCGATCGGCAACGCTTCCAGCAGCGCATCCATTTCCGCGTTGCGGAAGCCGGTGTAGTTCTGGCCGGAGAAGTTGCGCGCGGCGGTCGGGATCTCGTCCGAATGCAACGTCGTGCGCGGCACGTTCTCCGGACTGCTGATCCAGGCGAACAGCGCGGCGCCGGTGAAGCGGCGGCGGGAGACGGTTTCGCCGAAGAACACCCGCGGTGGCTCGTTGCGGATGCGCGTCTCGATGCCCAGCGGCCGCCACATGCCCTGCAACACCTGCTGCACCTGCTCGCGGGACCGGTTGCCGGCGGTGGTCATCAACTCGATGGCCAAGCGGTCGCCGGCCGCATTGCGGCGGATGCCGTCGGGGCCGGGCGTCCAGCCGGCCTCGGCCAGCAGCGCGCCGGCCCGCGCTGCATCGAACGGCCACTGGCGCACCGCATCGTCATGCATCCCGTCCAGCGGGTTGACCGTGGTGTGCGCCACGGTCTGCCGTCCCTCGAACAGCCGCGCCACGATCTGTGCGCGGTCGGTGCCGAGCACCAGCGCCTGGCGCACGCGGCGATCGGCGAGGATCGGATTGTCCAGCATCAGGTCGAGATGCTCGTAGATCAGGCCCGGCTTGTATTCAAAGCGGAAGCGGTTGCGCGCCCGGCGTTCCAGCGCCGTGACCTGTTCCAGCGGCAGGCCGAGTTCCCCCGCCACCATGTCGATCTGCCCGGCCAGAAGCTGTGCCTCCAGCGCCGCCGTGTTCTCCACCGTGCGGATATTGATCCGGCGGAACGCGGGGGCGGTGCCGCCCCAATGCGCGTTGCGCTCCAGCGTTACGCCGGAGCCGGGTGTGGTGGCGGAAACCCGGTAGGGGCCGTTCCACAGGCCGGGGTTGGTGGTCTCGGTCTCGTAGGCGCTGCGGGTGCGGTAGCTACGCGGTTCGGCTTCCCAGCGCGCGCGCTCGATATGCGCGGGAAGCGGCACCCAATCGCCGCTGCTGCCGTATTCGAAGGTCACCTGGTCGAAGCGCAGCGTGATGCGGCGCGGGCCTTCCACGATCGCCTCATAGGCGCGGCGATAGAATTCGCTGCCGCCGAACCCGGTGGAGAAGTCGCGCCCGGCCTGCCAGGCGAACAGCAGATCCTCCGCCGTCACCGGCGTGCCATCCCCCCAGGCCCAGCCCTCCCGCAGCTCCCAGGTGACGCGGATGCCGGCCTTGCCGTCCGGCGTCTGTTCCCGCGTGGCGAGCCCGTTCTCCAGGCTCGGCACCGTGACGCAGCCAAGGCAGGTCAGGTTCCAGTCGGCATCCCGCGCCGTCAGCGGCCGCCGGGTGAAGCCGCCGACATAGGATTTGGCCGCCATGCTCTCGATGTTTGGGTGGAAGGTCGCCGGGTACTGCGTGATGCCGATGGTCAGCACGTCGCGCGCCGGCTGGGCCTGCGCCGGGGCGGCGAGGGCGAGGAGAGCGAGGGTCAGCCAGCGGGCGGCCATTGGCGGGCTCCATGCCAGACGCGCAGGATGATGAGGTCGTCATCCTCCACAGGGTAAATCAACAGGAAAGATGTGCCGGCACCGCGAAGAGCCGGCGGCCGCGCTCATTGGAACGGCCCATGCCTGGGAAGGCGGCCAGTCGCTGCCCGGCATCGGGCAGGCGGTTGCGGAGCCTCATCGCGCTTTCCCGGTTGTCGCGGGCGATGTCCTCGATGGCTTCCGCGAGGTCGCGCCGCGCCAGCAGCGTGACGCGCAGTCGCTTCAAGCGGTCCGCGCGCGCGCGATGATGTCGTCCAGGTCGGCCATCACCTGCTCGAAGGGTACGGTCCGCCCGGCAACGGCCTGCGCCTCGCCTTCACCGAGCCATGACTCCAGCGCATCGGCATCGGCAACCAGGCTGCGCGCCACCTCGGCCAACAGCGCCTCTGCCGTGGTGGCGCGGAAGGTGGCGAGGTGCTGGAGACGTGCGGCCTGGTCCTCGGGCAGTTCCACGCTGGAATGCGCCATCCGATCCTCCCGTCACTCGCTGCCGTCCTTCGGCTTCGCCTCCGCGAGCGACCCGATGCCGCCATGCGCGCCGGACCAGCCAACCGGGTCCTCCAGGAACTTGCGCACTTCCTTCAGCGCGGCCTCCGAGAAATATGGGCGCTCGCGGCAGACTTCCAGCACGTCCCACCAGGTGGCCAGGTGGTGCAGGTTGAGGCCCATGGCCTTCATCTGCTCGAAGCTGCCGGGGAAGACGCCATAGTAGAATACCACGAAGGTGTGGTCGCAGATGGTCCCGGCCTCCCGCAGCGCGTTGGCGAAGCGGATCTTGCTGGCGCCGTCGGTGGTCAGGTCTTCCACCAGCAGCGTGCGCTGGCCGACCGGCACCTCGCCCTCGATCTGCGCGTTGCGGCCGAAGCCCTTGGGCTTCTTCCGCACATAGGCCATCGGCGCCATCATGCGGTCGGCGATCCAGGCGCCAAAGGGAATGCCGGCGGTCTCGCCGCCCACCACCACGTCGATCGACTCGTAGCCGATGTGCCGGCCGATCTTCTGCACCGCCAGCTCGCAGATCTGGTTGCGGGCACGGGGGAAGGAGATGATCTTGCGGCAATCGATGTAGACCGGGCTCTTCCAGCCGCTGGTGAAGGTGTAGGGCTCCTCCGGTCGGAAGTTCACCGCCTTGATCTCGAGCAGGATGCGCGCGGTCGTCAGCGCGGCGTCGCGGTCCCAGTCGGAGGCGTGCGGGATGGCCATCTTTGCGAATTCCTGAACTCGGCGTGTCGTCCGTTCGTAACCATGTCCCGCGGGTTCGTCCATGACGGAGCCCGTCTGGGTACTGGTGGACCCGCGCGCCGGGACGGCGGCACAGGCGCTCGGCATCGCGGAGCGCCTGCCGGTGGCGCATCGCGTCGTCGCGCTGGAGTGGGGCGCGCTGGCGCGGCTGCCGTTGCCGTTCCCGACCCTGGCGGGGCTGACGCCGCAGGCGCGCGGGGCGTTCGTGCCGCCATGGCCGCGCCTGGTGATCTCCGCCGGGCGGCGGGCCGGGCCGGTGGTGCGGTGGCTCGGCGCGCGCGGGGTGCGGACGGTGCAGTGCATGCGGGCGGCGGGGCGGTTCGACCTGTCCGTCCTCGGGCGGCATGACGCGCCGGCCCGGGTGCCGGAGGTGCTGGCGATCCTGGGCGCCGCGCATCGGGTGACGCCCGCCAAGCTGGCGGCGGCGCGGGATGTGTTTACCGGGCTTGCCGAGTTGCCCTCGCCCCGCGTCGGCCTGCTGCTGGGCGGGCCGGTGCGGGGGGAGGGGCTGGCGCCGGAGGTCGCGGCGCGGCTTGGCGCGCGGGTGGCGGGCTTCGCCGGTAGCGTGCTGGCGACGACCAGCCGCAGGACCGGGGCCGCGGCGACGGCGGCGCTGGGCGCGGCACTGGCGGGCGTGCCGCACCGGCTGCATCGCTGGGGGGATGCCGGTGCCAATCCGTATCTCGGAGTGCTGGCCTGGGCGGATGTGCTGGTGGTGAGCGGGGACAGCGTCTCCATGCTGTCGGAGGCGCTGGTAACGGCGGCGCCGGTGTTCGTCGCGCCGATGGGCGATGAGGGGCGGCGGCACCTCGCGCTGCATGAAAGCCTGTACGCTGCGGGGCAGGCGCGGCCGCTGGACCGGGCGCCGGAGCCCTTCGTGCGGACGCCGCTGGATGAGGTGGGGCGGGTGGCGGGCGAGATTCTGCGGCGGGGGTGGCTGTGAGCCGGCGAAACCTGCCGGCCAGAGCCAGCGAAGCGGTGGGCATGAGCAGCACGACATTGGATGGGTGGCAGCGTCGGCTCGGGCGGCGGTGGAAGCGGCTGCACCGGGGGGTGTACCTGCTGGCGGGGCTCGGGGTGTTCCATGCCTTCCTGCAGGCGAAGGCGCGGGCGGACTCCGTGGTGGTGCTGGCCGGCGTCTTCGTCTGGCTGATGGCCTGGCGGCTGCTGCCGGGGCGGTGGCGGGCGGACCCCTGGGCGCTGGCCGGGCTGGCGCTGGTGGCGGGGCTGGGCGCGGCGGCGATCGAGTGGGGATGGTACGCCGCCGCCACCAACCTGCCGGCCGGCCGGATCCTTGCCGCAAATCTGGGGCTGGACGCGGGGTGGCGGCCGGCGCAGGGGGTGGCGCTGGCAGGGCTGGCGGTCGCGGTGCTGAGCGCAGTGCGCGCGCGTGGGGTTGCCGGCGGCGCGGCGCGGTAGCAGGGTCCGCCGGAACGCCGGAGGACGCATCCATGACCCGCAAGACCCACCGCATCGCCGTGATTCCCGGCGATGGCATCGGCAAGGAGACGGTGCCGGAGGGGCTGCGCGTGCTGGATGCCGCGGCGCGGCGCTTCGGCTTCGACCTGGAGCTGACGCATTACGACTGGTCCTGCGAGACCTACCAGCAGACCGGCAAGATGATGCCGGATGACGGGCTGGACCAGCTTCGGCGGTCCGACAGCGTGTTCCTGGGCGCGGTGGGCTGGCCGGGGGTGCCGGACCATGTCTCGCTGTGGGGGCTGCTGATCCCGATCCGGCGCGGCTTCGACCAGTACATCAGCCTGCGGCCCTGCAAGCTGATGCCGGGCGGGCGGACGCCGCTGGCCGACAGGGGTCCGAAGGACATCGACTTCTACGTGGTGCGTGAGAATACCGAGGGTGAATATTCCTCGACTGGTGGGCGGATGTTCCCAGGCACGGATCGGGAATTCGTGACACAGGACAGTGTTTTCACCCGCGTCGGTGTCGACCGGGTGCTGAAATACGCGTTCGAACTGGCGCAGACGCGGCCGCGGCGGAAGCTGACCAGCGCGACGAAATCCAACGGCATCACCTTCACCATGCCGTACTGGGACGAGCGCTTCGCGGAGATGGCGACGAAGTATCCGGGCGTGACCACGGACCAGTTCCACATCGACATCCTGTGCGCGCATTTCGTGCAGCACCCGGACTGGTTCGACGTGGTGGTGGGGTCCAACCTGTTCGGCGACATCCTGTCGGACCTCGGGCCGGCGGTGGCGGGCAGCATCGGCATCGCGCCGAGCGCCAACATCAATCCGGAGAAGCTGCATCCGAGCATGTTCGAGCCGGTGCATGGCAGCGCGCCGGACATCGCGGGCAAGTGGATCTGCAACCCGATCGGGCAGGTGTGGTCGGGCGCCATGATGCTGGAGCATCTGGGGGAGAAGGCGGCAGCGGATGCGATCGTTGGCGCCATCGAGACGCTGCTGGCGGAAGGCGGGCCGCGGACGCGCGACATGGGCGGCAATGCCGGGACCGAGGATGTGGGCAAGGCGCTGGCGGAGGCAGTCTCGCGCGGCTGACATTGCTTTATGATCAGGTGGTTGTGCGGAAGGCTTGAGGCCGGCCGCCAACCATCCGGTGCAGCAGCATCAGCCATTTCAGGCCCGACCGCAGGATCGGCAGGCCGGATTCAAGCACGGATTCGCGGGCGCGGCGCAGGGTTTCGGACAAATCCGGGTTGGGCAGGTCGGCCTCCGAACACGGCAGGGCGGCGACCAGGCCCAGGTCGCGGGCGAGCAGCAGGCTCGCCATCGACATGAGGCGGCAGGCGCGGCGCCAGGCGCGGGCGATGCGCCATTCGAGCGTGGCGAGGCGGGGTGCGGCGCGCAGCAGGCGGTCGAGCAGGCCAGACCGCGCGTAGCGGCGCAGGGTGCGGTGGGCGGTATCGGCGCGGCCGAGTTCGGGCGGCAGGTCACGCCAGGGGCCGCGGGAGCAGGCGACCCAGAAGATGGCGTCGAGGGTGCGGCGACGGTCGGCGGGCGGGCGGCCGCGGGTGGCCGCAAGGAGCGGGGCGAGGGCGGTCCATTCGGCGTCGGTCATCGGGGACCAGGGATGGGGACGCGTCGCGCGGCGGGGCTGGCGGTGTGGGGGCATGGGCGTTCCCTCGGGCAGCCGGCAGGACTGCGATCTTGCCGCGCCCAGCGCAAGAAAAAATACCTATACCATCAGTCGGTCCGGTGGGTCGAATGATGCATCGCATCACTTGAACCGATAGGCGGCCGCGTCGTATAAACGGGGCAGGTATTGAGAACCATTCTCAATCGCTTTGCATCCCGCGCCGCCGGGGAAGACGGGAGTGTCCATGGGCCGCGAATTCAGCCACATCGCCCGACGCTGCGAACGTGCCGTGGTGACCGCCTACCGGGAGCTGCGCGACGGGGGGAATGCCGACATGGCGGCCTTCACCGCCTGCACCACGCTGTACCGCATCCACCACCCCGAAGCCTCGGTGACCGAGGCACGGCGGCTGGTGGCGGAGTGGATCGACCATCACGTGGTGCAGGGGATGCAGACCGAGGCGCCGGGCTGCGACTGCGACTGATCGCGATTGCGAGTCATTCGCATCTAAGGCGTGGGCGCTGATTGGGCCGGTGCCTGGCGGTGTCGCCCACCGTTGCGTCCCATGCTCCCGCGATCGTGTGCTTGGACTGGTTGCAGTCGCCGGAGCTGGACGCGGAAACTGCGGCGCGCCTGCCGACCGCACGCCGACGCCTCCTGCCCGCCAGGCGTCGTGCGGCTCGCGCCAGGACGCCGGAAGCGAGTGTGTTCATGCAGGCGGCAACATGCCCGGCGGCAATCGTCCTGCTCATCGACGCTTCGGCGTCGGTGCCGGATCGCATGTACCTTGCTCAGCGTGACGGCACCGCGGCAGCCTTCGAAGACCCGCGCTTGACCCGGAGGTTGAAGACTTCGGGCCCGCTCGCGGTTCTCGTCGCCGAATTCGCCTTCGTGCCACTCGTCAGGCTGGAATGGACGGTTGTCCGCGACGCAGAGGATGCACGCCGCTTCGCCGCGGACTTCCGTGGGCTTCGCCGCTCAGGTTGGAACGGGAATACCGCCATCGGCCATGCTTTGGCGTTTGCGGTGCAGGAACTGGTTGCATCGCCCTGTGCGGCGGGCCTGCGGATCATCGACATCTCGACGGATGGCGTAGAGACCAATCCGCGCGTTCCCGCCCGTGACGCGCGCGATTCCGCCGCTGCCGAGGGTATCGTGGTGAACGCGATCGCCTTCCCGACCGGGTTGGTCGAGGGCGCCGATGACCGCGATAAGCTGCTCGCCGAAGCGGCGCGTTGGCTGCGCGAGAATGTCGCGACCGGCTTCGTGCGCGTCGCGGACCGGCCGGCCGGCTTTCTTGAAGCCTTCCGCGAGAAGGTCGTGTTCGAAATCGCGCAACTGCCGGACCTGGCGACATGACGCCGCCGCGCCGCGCCGCGCCGGGGCGCGCGCGGACGGCCAAGGCCCGGGAAGCCAATGTAGCGAGCGGCCCTTACTTCTCCCGCTGCCATGTAAGGCGTGCGACCCAGGGTGCGCCCTGACGTGACGGGTCGGTGCCTCGCGCCTCGATGAACAGCCGGTCGCCGTCCAGGCGAAAGTCCCGCGCCTGCTCCGTGCCTTCCCAGGTCTTGTTCCAGGCGGTGTCGACCCGTGTGACGAACCGATCTCCTTCCAGCCGGTACCGGCCGGTGTAGGCGATGGTCGCCTGCAGCAGCGCCGCACGCTCGGTATCGTTCGTGGCGGGGGTTCGTCCCTCCGCGGCGATCACGGCAGCCATGCGGCCGTCAGCGGTCAGGATGATGCGCCCTGTTGGGCGGCTGCCGAAGATGTCCCTCGGCGGCTCGCTTTCGTAGGTGAGTTGATAGGCGACGAGGGACCAACTGCCGACCAGCCGGTCCCGGTCCATCTCGGCGGCGGCAGAACCCGCATGGCCGAGGAGAATGGCAAGAGCGAAACCAAGGACTTTCATGGCTCCTCCTTCCGCCGGGGCTCCGGATCGCCCCTGGCGGCGGAGCATGGCGCCGCCGCCACCAGGGGTTCCAGGGAAATCGCCGGCCGCTGGTCCGCCTGCAGGCAGGAATGCTGAAGGCGATGCCGGGATCAGTTCGCCGACTGCACTGCCGCCAGCGTCCGTTCGGCCAGCGGCACCAGGCCCGCTGCCGCGCCATTGGCGGTGTCCGCGTTGCCCTCCCGCGCCGCGGCCTCCACCACGCCGAGCAGGTCGGCCAGCGGGCGCGCTCCGGCCATGCGGGCGGCGCCTTTCAGGCGGTGGGCGGCGTCCGCGGCGGCGGGGAGGTTGCCGGCGGCGAGCGCGGTGTTCACGGCCTCCACGTCGCGGATCACACCCTCCCGGAAGCTGGAAAGCAGGCCGGCGAGGCGTTTCGGGTCGGCGCCGAACAGGCTGCGGAGCGCTTCCGGGTCATACAGGGGCGCGATTTCCGCGGGGGCGGGACCGGGCTCGGCGCCGGGGGTTGCCTGCGTCGGCAGGAAGCGGGCCAGGGTGCGGGACAGCAGGTCGAGCGCGAGCGGCTTGGCCAGGAAGGCGTCCATGCCGGCGGCGTAGCAGCGTTCATCCTCGCCCTTCAGGGCGTTGGCGGTGACGGCGATGAGGGCGGTGCGGGGGGCGCCGGGGCTGGCGGCTTCCTCCCGCCTGATGGCGCGTGACATGTCGAGGCCGTCCATCACCGGCATGTGCAGGTCGACCAGCACCACGCGGTGGCGCTTGCCGCGCCACAGCGCCAGGCCCTGGGCGCCATCCTCCGCCATGTCGGCCTCGCAGCCCAGGAGTTCGAGCTGGCGGGCCAGGACTTCCCGGTTCACCGGGTGGTCGTCCACCACCAGCAGGTGGGGAATTGCCGCGCCGGGGGCGGGGGCGGCGAGGGTGGCGGAGGCCTCCGCGCCGGGAATCTGCTCGGCGGCGTCGACCAGGCCCAGACGCAGGGTGACGGAGAAGCGGCTGCCGCGGCCGGGGGTGCTGTCCACCGAGACGTCGCCGCCCATGAGCTGCGCCAGGCGGCGGACGATGGACAGGCCGAGGCCGGTGCCGCCGAAGCGGCGGGTGGTGGAGGTATCGGCCTGGGCGAAGGGCTGGAACAGCTTACCCATCTGTTCCTCCGTCATGCCGACGCCGCTGTCCTCCACCATCAGGGAGACCAGCACTTCCTTCGAGCGGGGGCCGGCGAGGCTGGCGGAGGCGCGGAGGCGGACGAAGCCGACATCGGTGAATTTGATGGCGTTCCCGACCAGGTTGAACAGGATCTGGCGGACGCGGACCGGGTCGCCGGAGACCATGTCCGGCGATTGCGGGGTGGGGGGGGCGATCGGGTCGGCGAACAGCAGCAGGCCGCGGCGCTTGGCCTCGACGGTGAGCGTATCCACCGCGCCCTCGACCAGGCCGCGCAGCGAGAAGGGCAGGGTTTCCAGCTCCATCCGCCCGGCCTCGATCTTCGAGAAATCCAGCAGGTCGTCGATGATGCGGAGCAGGGAGCCGGCGCTTTCGCGGATGACGGCGACGCAGCGGTCCTGCGCAGGGCCGGGGGGCGTGCGCTCCAGCACCTCGATCATGCCGAGCACGCCGTTCATGGGCGTGCGGATCTCGTGGCTCATGGCGGCGAGGAAGGCGGATTTGGCGCGGTTTGCGCCTTCGGCGGCGTCGCGGGCGGCGGCCAGGGCGCTTTCGACGCGCTTGCGGTCGGTGATGTCCATGTAGGTACGAACGGCGCCGCCATCGTCCAGGTTTCGCGCATGGACTTCCACCACCGTGCCGTCGCGGCGGGCGCGTTCGTAGCGTTCCTCACTTAGCGCTTCGCCCGCGATGGCGCGGCGGGCTTCCTGCAGGCGGTGCGGGGAGCCGTCGTAGTCGCCGCGGGCGGTCTGGAAGGCGACGAGTTCGCCGAAGGGGATGCCGGGTTCGGCGAGGTGTGGCGGCAAAGCGAGGATCTCCGCCGCGCGGCGGTTCATCACGCGGACGCGGCGGTCCGGGGCGACCATGATCAGGCCCTGGCTCATGTGCTCGATGGTGGTGGCCAGCGCGGCCTCCGCCGCCTGGGCCTTGTCGCGGGCCTGGCGCAGCTCGGCCTCCCGCGCCTGGAGGCGGGAGATGTTGCGATAGGTGGACAGGATGCTGCCGTCGGGCAGGGTCTGGCGGGTGATCTCGAGCCAGGCGCCGGTGGGGGCCTGGCGGATGTCGGGGTCCGGGCCGTGGTTGAGGATGGCCTGGACGCGGGCTTCGACCATGGCGTCCAGTGCGTCGCCTTCCGGCGGCGGGCCGTGGTCGCCGCGCAGGATCATCATGCGGAGGATGTCGCGGCCATCGGCGCCGGGGCGGGTGAGCGGCTCCGGAATCTCATAGAGGCCGGCGAGCTGGCGGTTGAGCAGGCGGACATGCAGGTCCGGGCTCCAGAGCACCAGGCCATCATTCATCGTGTCGAGCACGAGTTCATGGGTGGCGCGGGCGGCCTGGAGTTCATCCTCCCGCGCCTTCAGGGCGGAGATGTCGCGGTAGAGGACCAGGGTGCCGCCATCGGGCGTGGCGACGGAGGAGGCCTCGATCCATTCGCCGGCGGCGCCGCGGATGAGTTGCGGGGCGCTGCCCGGCTGGCGGGCCAGCGCCAGGCGGCCTTCCACCATGGCGTCCAACGCGGCGGAGTCCTGTGGCGGTTCGCCGAAATCGCCGCGCTGGATGCGGTAGCGCATGGCGTCGATGGCGGACGCGCCGGGAGTGCCGAGCTCGGGCGGCAGGTCGAACATGCGGAGGGCGGCGGCGTTGCCCAGGCGGAAGGTCAGGTCGCGGTCCATCAGCACGACGCCGTCCGTCATGCTGTCCAGGATGAGCTGGTGCATGGCGCGGGCGGCGGCGAGGTCCTGTTCGCGCTGCTTGAGCGCGGTGATGTCGCGGTACATCAGGACGGCCCCGCCCGACTCGATCGGGATGGTCTTGACCTCGAGCCACAGGCCGGAGGGTGTCTGGCGGATGTAGGAGATGCCGCCGGGGCGGTTCAGCAGGGCGGCGCGCTGGTTGACGCGGGCTTCAAGGTCCGCGGCATTGGTGGGGGGCGGGCCGAATTCGCCACGCTCGTCCTGGTAGCGCATGACGTCGAGGACGCTGACGCCCTTGTAGGCCATGTGCGGCGGGAATTCGCCGACGCGGAGCGTTTCCCGGTTCCAGAACTGCAGCCGCATGTCGGCATCCCACATGACGACGCCGTCCGTCATGTGGTCGAAGACCTTCTGCAGGATGGTCTGGGTGTCCGACAGAGCGGCTTCCTGGCGCTTCAGGTCGGTGACCTCGGCGGCCGACAGGACGAAGCCGTGCGCCATGCGGCGCAGCAGGATGCGGAACCAGCCACCATCGGGGGCCAGCCAGTCCTGCGCGCGTTCCCAGGTCGCGGCGGCTTCGGGGGCGGCGATGCCGGGATTGCGGTCCGCGGCGGCGGCGGCGATGGCGGCGAGCAGGGCCTCCAGCGATTGGGGCGGGGATGAACCCTCCGGCAGCAGGCGGGCGAGGCTGGCGTTGGCGGAGACCATCCGGCCGTCCGCGGCGAACAGCGCGAAGGGACCGGCGAGATTCGCCAGCGCCTCCGCCTGAAGGGCGGCCAGCTCATCCGCCGGCAGGTCGCCGGCGGTTCGGGCAATATGGAGCATTACGATATGATGCCTGGGATCACGGTGACTTGTGTTTCGCGCAGGGGGCCGGTTTGTTTCATCCACTTCGCCAACATTGTTTCAGGGGCGCGGCCGACCTCGGAAAAGTACATGTTTGACGGGACTCGTTGGGATTTGTAACAGCGGGTGGGACCAGGAGGGCCCTCGCATGGCCGGTGGCACGACCAATCTGCTGATCGTGGAGGATGACCCGTTCCAGCGGGAGACCATCTGCGCCTATCTGGCGGGGCAGGGCTTCGTCTGCGAGGCCGTGGCGGATGGCAAGGGGTGCCGGGCGGCGGTGGCGGCGGCGATGCCGGATGCGGCGCTGCTGGATGTCGGCCTGCCGGGCGGCGAGGACGGCTTCGCGCTGGCGCGCTGGTTGCGCGGGCAATCGCCGCTGCTGGGTATCATCATGCTGACTGCGGCGGGCGACCTGGTGGACCGGGTGGTGGGGCTTGAATCCGGCGCCGACGATTACATCACCAAGCCGTTCGAGCCGCGCGAATTGCTGGCGCGCATCCGCGCGGTGATGCGCCGCGCCGGGGCGGAGGGGGCGGCGCATGGCGCGGCGCACGGGGCGGCCCTGGCGGCGGCGAAGCCGGAGGTGCTGCCGCCGGGCAAGGCGCGCATCGGCGGGGCGATCCTGGACCTGAAGCGTGGGCTGCTGGTGACGGCGGAGGGGCGGGAGGACACGCTGACGGAGGGCGAGTTCACCCTGCTGAAGCTGTTCGTCGAGAATCCGAACCGGGCGCTGCACCGCGACTGGCTGCTGGAGCGGACCTCGGGCGAGGAGGAGCCGGAGGCCTTCGACCGGGCGATCGACCTGCGGATCATGCGGCTGCGGCGCAAGGTGGAACGCACGCCGACGCGGCCGATGGCGATCCGGACGGTGCGCGGCGTGGGGTATCTGTTCGATCCGGAGGCAGTATAGTCGCGCCTCCGTGATCGGGGGTCGGCGATGCAGGATAGGGCATGTGGGTGCTGCGGCGGCAGGCCAGGGCACGGGGTTCTCGGGCGCCGGGGTGTGATCGGCGGGTTGGCGGCGCTCGGGGTGATGGGTGCGGGCGCGGCACGGGCCGCGGACCCGGTCGCGCACAGCGCGCTGACGCCGGACGAGGCGCTGCAACTGCTGAAGGCCGGGAACGACGCCTACGTCACGGAAGCGCCGTTCCGCGCGGCCTGGGGGCGGGAACGGCGGGTGGAGCTGGCGCGGGGGCAGGCGCCGTTCTGCGTGCTGGTCGGATGTTCCGATAGCCGGGTGCCGCCGGAGTTGCTGTTCGGGCGCGGGCTGGGCGAGCTGTTCATCATCCGCAACGCCGGCAACACCATCGACACCACGGCGCTGGGCAGCGTGGAGTATGGGGTGGGCGTGCTCGGCTGCCCGCTGGTCGTCGTGCTCGGGCATGAGAATTGCGGCGCGGTGGCCGCGGCGGTCGAGGTGGTGGAGCGGAATGCGACCTTCCCTGGGGTAATCGGGGAGATGATCCAGCCGATTATCCCGGCCGTGCTGAGCGTGCGCGGCGGTGGCGATGGGCTGCTCGACCGGGCGGTGCGGGCGAATGCGCGGCGGGTGGCGGGGCGGCTGAAGACCCAGAGCCCGATCCTGCAGCAGGCGCTGGCGGCCGGGCGGCTGAAGGTGGTGGCGGCGCGCTACGACCTGGACGATGGCGACGTGACATGGATGGAGGACGTCTGACATCAGCGGTCATCTTCAATGACCGCTGATAATTTTCTCGCCCTCAAGCGCCGGGCGCGGCCTGCGGCCGGTTGGCTGCGCGGCATAGGCCGCGGCGCCCGTTCGGCCGGAAGTACCGGCCGCAGGTGGCCCATCGATCCCGCTGGTATGAGCCGGAGCTGAAAGTGGGGCCTACGCCGTCTCCTCCGCCAGGTCGGCCATCTGCCTGGCGGGCAGGGTGATGGTGGCGTGCAGGCCCGCCGAGGACCTCGAGCATCGAGACCGTCAGGCGCAGCTCCCGGTCCACGGTGATCTGCAGGGTGGTGGTGGCGGCATCGAGGCTGCGCAGGGCATCGGCCTGACGCTGCTTCGGCGTCCAGACCGCGAATGCCAGGGCCGGCATGGCGAGCGGCAGGCAGGTGGCCAGGATCAGGCGGAACAGGTGGATGCGGAAGCGCGGGGCGGGTGGCGCCGTGGGGTGGGAAGCAGAGTCGCGCAGCGGGGCGGCGGCCGTGCGAGGGAGTTCGGCGGCTGCATACAAAAATTAGCGGCTGCGGCAGTTCCTATCGCATCCTGGGACCTGGGTCGGCGCCGCCAGTCCAGGCCCCGACCCAGATCAAGCTTCTGTTCTGTCGAAACCGGTCCTGCTCCACAGTGATGACGTCGCGCATCACGGTGCCGTCAGAACTGCGTCCCGGGCCAGGATGACGGCGCGGGCCAGGGCATCGATGGTGTCGCAGACCGGGAAGGGCAGGGCCGGGCCGGCCGCGATGCCGAGGGGGATTTCGGTGCAGCCGAGCACCACGGCCGCGGCGCCCCGCGCCACCAGGGCGTGTGCGGCCTGCGCCAGCGGGGCATGGGCGCCGGCGGGGTCGTTGGCCTTCACGCGAGCGATGGCCGGGGTGACGAGGGTGGCCATCTCGGCCTCGGTGGGGGTCAGGCAGGTCCAGCCGCGGGGGGCGAGGCGGTCCTGGTACAGGCGCATGGCAAGGGTGCCGGCGGTGCCCATCAGGCCGATCGGCCCGCGCGGCACGCCGAGGCGGAGCAACTCGGCCTCCGCCGCATCGACGATGTGCAGGATGGGCAGGGGCGTCGCGGCCTGCATGGCGTCGTACCAGCCGTGCGCGGTGTTGCAGGGGATGGCGATGGCGGTGGCGCCGGCAGCTTCCAGGCCGCGAAGGCCGCGCAGCAGGGCGGGCAGCGGATCCTCCCCGCCGTGCAGGCGGGCGGCGGTGCGATCCGGGACGCGGGGGTCGGACCACAGGATGGCCGGGATGTGGTCCTGGTCGCGCGCTGCGGGGGTCAGCAGGGTCAGGCGCAGCATGAAGTGGGCGGAGGCGAGCGGGCCCATGCCGCCGAGCACGCCCAGAATTGTCTGCGACATTGTAACCCCCGTCCTATGCTGCGGCAGCCCTGAGAATGGAGTCGCGGTGATGCGCCGTCGCAGCCTGATTGCCCTTGCCTCCAGCATGCCGCTTGCCACCCTCGGGGAACAGGCGGCCGCCCAACAATCGGGAGCACCTTGGGTGGCGGCTACGGAGTATCCGGCCGGGGCGATGCCGGCGGAGGCGCTGGTGCGGCTGGCCGAGGCGGCGCGGCCGCTGCGGATCGAGCCGGCCTTCGATGCGCCGCAGGGCGTGCGCTCCGCGGCCATGCCGCGGGCGGTGGCGGAGGGGAAGTTCGCCATCGGCGATGCCTTCGCGGGCGCCCTTGGCGCGCTGGATCCGATCTTCCTGCTGTCCTCGCTGCCGTTCCTGGCGACCTCGGCCGCTGAATCCAAGCGGCTGCTGGCGGCGGCACGGCCGGCCTACCAGGCGGCGCTGGAGACGCTGGGGGTGACGCTGCTGCATGTGACGCCGTGGCCGCCGACAGGCCTCTGGTCGCGCAAGCCGGTGGCGACGCCGGAGGATCTGCGCGGGCTGCGGGTGCGCACCTATGACGCGACCGGCACCACGACGCTGGCGAGCCTAGGCGCGGTGGCGGAGCAGCTCAGCTTCCAGGCGGTGGCGGCGCGGCTGGCGGATGGCTCGCTGGATGCGGTGCTGTCTTCCGGCGATGGCGGGGCCGGGCGCCGGCTGTGGGAGCACCTGCCGCATTTCACCGAGATCGGATACGCCATGCCGGTCAGCGTCGCCTTTGGCGATCCGGCGAAGCTGCGCCTGCTGGGCGAGACGGACCGCGCCGCGCTGGAACGGGCGGCGACTCGGACCGAGGCGGGGCTGTGGACGCTGCTGGAGACGCGGGATGCGGCGAACCAGGCGCGGATGCGGGCGAATGGCGTGACCATCGCGGCGCCGGGGGCGGCGCTGCTGGCGGCGCTGAAGCAGGCGGGCGCGACGGCGGTGACGGAGTGGGAGGCCAAGGCCGGCAGCGCGGGGTCGGAGGTGCTGGCGGCGTACCGGGTGGGATAGGGGCACCACCTTGCATCTTAACGGGCCGTCATCTGAAGCGGGGTAGGCGGGGAACTTTGGCTGCATTGTGTCGCTGACTTGGCAGTGCTGAGGCCGAAGGCGGCCTCGCAAGGCCCTGTCCCATGACGGGCTCGGAGAAGAAGGAGCACGCCGTGGTCGCCCTATCCGCACCCGGAACGTCCACCCGGAGTTCCCATGCCGCTCGCGCCGATGCGCGGGTGGCGTACGCGCCAGCCCTTCTCCGGCGGCTGCATCCGCTGCACGCCATTCTTCTGGCGTTCCCCGTCGCCCTGTTCCTGGGCGCGCTGGCGAGCGACTATGCCTACTGGCAGAGCTACCACATCCAGTGGGCGAATTTCTCGTCCTGGCTGATCGCGGGCGGTCTGCTGTTCGGCGGCTTCGCCCTGCTTTGGGCGCTGGTCGACCTGATCCGCATCGGGTCGGGCAACCGCCGGCCAGTTCTGATCTATTTCGGCGTCCTGGCGGCGGCCTGGGTGCTCGGCTTCATCAATGCGCTGGTGCACGCCAAGGATGCCTGGGCGGTGATGCCGGAGGGGCTGATCCTGTCCGCGGTCGTGGCGGTGCTGGCGCTGGCCGCCGGCTGGCTTGGCTATGCGGGCTTCAGGACGAGGGAGGTGGTTTGATGCGCGCAGTCCTTCTGGCGGGCGTCGCCGCCTTTGCCCTGACCGCCTGTGACGAGCCTGGCCCGGTGCAGCGCGGCGCCAATCCGGAACTGCCGCAGCCGCAGCGCGGCCTGCTGCCGGACATGACGATCCCGCGCCCGGCGGCCTGGGGCAATGAACTGCCGACGGTGCCGCAGGGCTTCCGCATCCAGGCGATCGCCACGGACCTGCAGATTCCGCGCCAGACGCTGGTGCTGCCGAATGGCGACATCCTGGTGACGGAGGGCACCGGCAGCGCCGCACCGCCGCTGCGGCCGAAGGACCTCATCGCCGGCATCATCAAGAGCTGGGGCAAGAGCCCGGTTCCGGGCGGCAACCGGCTGACGCTGCTGCGCGATGCCGATGGCGACGGCACCTACGAGATGCGGCGGGTCTTCGCGGAAAACCTCAACGCGCCCTACGGTCTGGCGCTGGTGAATGGCGGGCTTTTCGTCGCCAACCAGGATGCGCTGGTCCGCTTCGACTACGTCGACGGGCAGACCGAGGTCAGCGGGCCTCCGCGGACGGTGGCGCAGCTGCCTTCCGCCATCAACCACCACTGGACCAAGGCGATGACCGCCAGCGAGGATGGGCGGTTCCTGTATGTCGGCATCGGCTCCAACAGCAACATCACCGAGCGCGGGATGGCGGCCGAGGAAGACCGGGCGATGATCTGGCAGATCGACGTCGCGACCGGTGCGCACCGGCAATACGCCACCGGCCTGCGCAACCCGACGGCGCTGACGATCCAGCCGGGCACCGGGCAGCTCTGGGCCGTGGTGAATGAGCGGGACGAGATCGGGCCGGACCTGGTGCCGGACTACCTGACCTCGGTGCAGGAGGGCGGGTTCTATGGTTGGCCCTACGCCTATTGGGGCCAGAACGTGGATGTGCGGGCGCAGCCGCAGAACCCGGAATTGGTCGCGGCCTCGATCCGGCCGGATTACGCGCTGGGGGCGCATGTGGCGGCGCTGGGGGTGGATTTCTCCAGCCCGGTGATGGGGGCGGAGTTCGCGGAGGGTGTCTTCGTCGGCGAGCACGGCAGTTGGAACCGCAGCGTGCCGTCCGGGTACAAGGTTGTGTTCGTGCCGTTCCGGGATGGTCGGCCGTCCGGTGAGCCGGTGGATTTCGCGACCGGGTTCCTGAATGCGGAGGGCAATGCACGGGGGAGGCCGGTTGGGGTGACCCTGGACCCGCGCGGGGCGCTGATCGTGGCCGACGACCTGTCCAACACGGTGTGGCGGATTTCCCGCGACCCGGCGCAGTCGGCGGCGGCGAGTCCGTGATGGGTGGCGGGATCCTGGGCCACAGGATCCCGCGCCTACAGGAGACCGGCGAGGCCGTCCCAGACCAGCTTGGTGCCGGTGAGGCCAAGCATGACGTAGACGATGCGGTAGAAGACGCGGTCGCTCATGCGGGATTGCAGCCAGATGCCGAGGCGGACGCCGATCGGGGCGAGGGGAAGCAGCAACAGGCTGGTCAGCAGGTTGGTGGCTGAAAGCTGGCCGAGCAGGGCGTAGGGGATGAGCTTCACGTAGTTCATCACGGCGAAGAACACGACGGTGGTGGCGGCCAGTGCCGCGCGGTCCATGCGCAAGGGATAGAGGTACACGGCCAAGGGCGGGCCGCCGGCATGGGCGATGGTGCTGGTGAAGCCGGAGACCATGCCCCAGAAGCCGCCCTTGGCGCGGCTTGGCGTGGCGGGTGCCGGGGCGGCGCGGCCGGGGCGGGCCTGCCACAGGCTGCGGGCCAGGAAGGCGAGCGCGATGCCGCCGACCATCAGCTTCACCGCCTCGCTGCTCATCAGGCCGAAGACCGCGGCGCCGGCGGCGATGCCGAGCAGGCCGCCGGGCAGGATGATGCGAAGTTCGGCGCGGCTCCAGCGACCCCACCAGGCGCGGAGGCCGGAGATGTCCATGGCACACAGGACGGGCAGCGCGATTCCGGCCGCCTGCGGGGCCGGGATGGCCAGGGACATCAGGGGCACGGCGACGTTGCCGGCGCCGGAGGCGAAGCCGCCCTTGCTGATGCCGGTGAGCAGGAAGGCGGGCACGGCGAGCGCCCAGAACCAGGGGTCGAGAATGATCGGCAAGGTGTGACCCCGGGATGACGCGGTGGAAGCCCACGTGTATGGCACGCGCTTTCTGGCGCCGCACCGTTGCGCGGGCCGCTGTTCTTCCGAATGAAGGTGCGTTGTCTGATGGAGTACATGCAGGACCCGCTCTGGCTGGCGGGGCTGGCGCTGGCGATGGCCGCGACCGGGTTGCTGTCCGGTACGCTGGCGGGGTTGCTGGGGGTAGGCGGGGGCATCGTGATCGTGCCGGTGCTGTTCAGCGTGTTCCCGCTGTTCGGCATTCCGGAGGCGGTGCAGATGAAGCTGGCGGTCGGGACGTCGCTGGCGACGATCATCCCGACCTCCATCCAGTCGGCGCGGAAGCACTTCGCCAAGGGAACGATGGACGTGCCACTGCTGCGGTCCCTGGTGCCGTCGATCGCGGTGGGGGTGCTGGCGGGAACGCTGCTGGGGGTGGTGGTGACCGGGAAGGCGCATACCGCGGTATTCGCGGTGGTGGCGCTGGCGGTGGCGGTGAACATGGCTTTCACCGGGGTGGATTGGCGGTTCCGGGAGCGGTTTCCGGGCGGCGTCGCGCGGCAGGGCCTGGGCGGGTTCATCGGCGGGATCAGCGCCATGATGGGGATCGGCGGCGGCACGGTGGGGGTGCCGATCCTGTCCATGTTCGGGGCGCCGATCCGGTCCGCGGTGGCGACGGCGAGCGTGTTCGGGGTGATCATCTCGATCCCGGCGACGCTGGGCTTCATCTATGGCGGCTGGGGCAACCCGCTGCTGCCGCCGCTGAGCCTGGGGTATGTGAACCTGATCGGCTTCGCGCTGATCGTGCCGGCGAGCCTGCTGGCGGCGCCGTGGGGGGTGCACCTGGCGCATTCGATCCCGCCGCTGCTGCTGAAGCGGGCGTTCGCGGTGTTCCTGGGGGTGACGACGCTGCGGATGTTCTGGTCACTGGCGCGGTAGGCTGGTGGGAGCGGAGCAAACGCTCCCACCTCCGCGGCTACGCCACGTGCGACTCCTCAGGCAGCAGGGCGATCCCCGCTGCGGGGCCTTCGACGCAAAAGAATGTGTTGCTTGGGAGGGATGCTGGCGTCACGTCATCAATTTGGAAGGTTCCCATATACCCTGTCTTGCCCTGGTATGTGCCGGAGAAGGCGTGCTTGACCTTGGCGCCCGACCGGAAGTGCAGCTCGCCGAACACCGTGTACGGAACTTCGAATTTCGCCTCGCGCACACTGGCCCAGCCTCGGTAGGTCTTGTGCGCTGGCACGACCAGGGGGAATTCGAAGCCGATGCTGGTCGCCTTGGCACGCGTTTCGCCGAAGGTGAAGGTGTCCGTGACTGATGTGCTGGACGTGACCTTGGCATGTCCGACGCCCGGGATGGTCACCTGGAGTTCGCCTCCGATGGTGAACTGGGCCGAATGCGTCTTGGACCAGTTCGAGGTCACCGTCGAGATGGTGCTCCGCGCCATCTTCATCGACTGGGAGACGTCGCCGTTGTTCGTGACCGATTCCTCCAGCACGTCGACCTCGTTGTCGGCCTGGATCGTGCCACGCGGCGCGTCGTACGTGATCTGCTCGACCAGGAACTCCCCTACGGGATCGGAGAAGCCACTGGTCCAGACGTCGTGATCATCCTGCCGGACCACCACGCTGCCGTCGTCACCCAGCATGGCGACCATGGGGCTCGCCAGGTTGCTGGAACCGCCGCTGGCCCAAAGCTGCCGCAACGTCGACCCTCGGTTCGGGTCATGGGAAAAGATCTGCAGGTTCTTGGTCCCGTGGTCGAAGGGCCCGGCCCGTAGCACCATCACCGTCACGACATGGCCCGAGGGCATCCGTGCACTGGCGCCATTCGACCATACCAGTATCCGCGCGGGATCCTCGGGGGTCTCTCCGCGATAGACGTTGAAGTCGCCGTTCTCCTCAAGCACTGCGAAGTACAGGCGCGAGGGCGAGTACAAATAGTCGGCGCCACGCCCAGGAATGTAGCTTGGTGGATAGAGCTGCATCCCCTCCCGAATGACATCGAAGGCGGCCATCGTCCGTCTCTCCCGTTCTGGTTCAGCCGTGCATTTCCAGGGCTATTGCGCGCTGGGTTCCGAGACCTGCCGCGTTCTGGTTTTTCTTGGACCGACTTTGACCGCAGCGCTTGGAGAGGGTACAGGGATCGGGCCCAGCAGCGCAACAGTTGCATTGTCCGTGGTGATGCCCGTTGTGGTTGCTATCGTTCTACCGAAGTGGCCGACGGCTCTCGGTCGACCCGACCACCGGGAGAAGCGTCCAGTCCTGAGCGTGGCCGGGAGAGCGCATGAGAGCACTGGGCGGCTGGGCTCTGCTGATCCGTTATGACCCTGGGGTGGCCGGGGCTTGCCGATGCGACCGGGCTAAGGCCGCCACGGCAGCGTGCCGGCGGGCAGGCGGCGGGCGGCGAGGGTGGCGGCGGCCATCAGGCTGGCGGTGAGCAGCAAGGCGAGGCAGGAGACGGCGGCGGCGAGCGGGCTCTGGCCGCTGTCCTGCAGGCTGAAGACCAGCACGCCGAGGGTCTGGGTTCCGGGGCCGTAGAGCAGCGAGGAGACCGTGACCTCGTTCACCGCCGTCAGCGCCACCAGGATGGCGCCGGCGGCGAGGGCAGGTGCGAGCGGGGGCAGGTGGACCGACCACAGGCGGCGCCAGGGGCCGGCGCCGAGGCCGCGGGCGGCGTCTTCCAGTAGCGGGTCGAGGCGGGCGGCGGCGGCGGCGGCGGGGCGCAGGGCGAGCGCCTGGAAGCGCGTCAGGTAGGCGAACAGGATCAGGCCCAGCGTGCCGTACAGCGCGCCGCCGCCGGGCAATGACAGCACCACCAGGATGGCGGCGACGCCGGTGCAGGCGCCGGGTAGGGCATAGGGCAGGTCCGTGCTGGCGGAGGCGAGCCGCACGGGGTGGGCGCGGAGCGTCAGCGCGATGGGCAGGGCGGCGGCGGCCAGCAGCAGCGCGGCGGCGCCGGACAGTAGCAGGGAGTTGCCGAAGGCGCGGGCGGTCTGCGCGCCGGGGGCGATGGCGGCCAGGAAGTGGCGGGTGGTGGCTGTGACGCTGTTCAGCTCCATGCCGATGGCCGGGACCAGGGCGGCGGCGAGCAGAGCCAGCATGGGGATGGCCAGGACGATGAACAGGTAGCCAGCGACGGCGGCGGTGGTGGCGGCGCGGGCGGGCGGAGCCATTGGCAGCGGCGCGTAGGGCAGGCGTCCGGCAGCGGGCGCGCGGCGGGCTGCGAGGGCCTGGAGCAGCAGGGCGGGGGCGGCGAGGGCTGCGAGCAGCAGGGCTAGGGCGGCGGCCTCGGCGAGGGACGCTGTGCCGCCGGCCGAAAGCCGTTGCCAGATCAGCACCGGCAGGACCGGGAAGCGGGCTGGGATGCCGATCAGGGCGCCGACGCCGAAATTCCCCAGCGCTGCGACGAAGGCGAGGCCGGCGCCGGCCATCAGGCCGGGGGCGAGCAGGGGCCAGACGGTGCGGCGGAGGGCGGCCTCGGGGCTGGCGCCGAGGCCGCGGGCGGCGAGCACGGCCTCCCCGGGGACGCGGCGCAGCAGGGCGGCAATGGAGAGCAGGACCAATGGGGCAGCCTGCACGGCAAGCAGCAGCGCCATGCCGGCGGCGGAGTAGATCGGGTTGGCTGTGCCGATGGGCGGCGCGAGGTCCAGCGCCAGCAGCAGCGGCGAGGCGGGGCCGCCGGCCTGGATCCAGCCGAGCGCCATGACCTGCGCCGGGACCAGGGCGGGCAGGACGGCGCAGAAGATCAGGGTGCGGCGGGCCGGCAGGGTGCGCAGGAGAAGGGCCCAGGCGAGGGCGGCGCCGATCAGTGTGGCGAGGGCGGCGGCGACGAGGGACAGCGCGAGCGAACGCCAGGTGGCGCGCCAGGTGGCAGGGTCGGTCAGCGCGGTGGCGAGGGCGGTGCCGGCGATGGCTTCGGCAAGCAGACGCAGCAGGGGGATGGCGCCGATGAGGAGGAGCCAGGCGAAGGCGAGGGCGGGGAGGAGACGGGTGCGGGTCATCGGGGCCCGGATTGGGTGGCGAGGCCCCCCTCACCCCGACGGCGCACTGCGCCGGCGCTCGCCCCCCTTGGGGGCAGAGGGCTTTTGCGGATTGGGATCAACCGCTGGTCAGGGTGGCGAAGCGGCGGAGAAGGTCGGGCTGCTCGGCGGCGGCGCGGGCGGCGTCGAGCGGCATGATGCGGATGGACCGCGGGTCGGGGAAGCCGGCGGGTGGTGCGGTCTCCGGGTCGATCGGGAGGAAGCCCTGGCGGGCGGCAAGGGCCTGGCCTTCACGGGCCAGCAGGAAATCCAGGAAGGCGATGGCGGCGGGGGCGTTGCGGGTGGTCGACAGGATGGCGGCGGGCTCGGTGATGGCGGAGACGCCGTCCTCGGGGAAGACGAAGCGGATCGGGGCGCCACGGGCGGCCTCGCGGATCGGCAGGTAGTCGATGGCGATGCCAAAGGCGCGCTCGGCGCCGGCGACCGCCTGCAGCACCGGGCCGTTGCCGCCGCGCGCCTGCACGCCGTTGGCCACCAGTCGCTCGATGAAGGGCCAGCCGAGGGCCGGGTTCTGCGCCAGCGCCGTCAGGTGGATGGCGGCGGCGCCGGACACGGCTGGGGAGGGCATGGCGACCTGGTTGCGGGCGCGCGGGTCCGCCAGGTCCTGCCAGGCCTTCGGAGCAAAGGGGGCGCGGGCGTGGTGGACGATGCCGGTGGTGATGAGCTTGGTGGCGAAATAGGCGCGGCTGGCCTCGACCTGCGCGGGCGGGGTGCCGGCGAGCTGGACTTCCGGGCTCGGGCGCAGGCGGCCTTCGGCGCGGAGGGATTCGAAGGTGAGGCTGTCGGCCAGCAGCAGCACGTCGGGGCGCGGGCTGCCGGCGGCGATCTCGGCGCGCAGGCGGGTCATGATCTGCCCGGTGCCGGCACGGATCCATTCGACGGTGACGCCGGGGTGGCGGGCACGGAAGGCCTCCACCGTCTGGGCGGCGTCGGGCTCGAGCTGGGACGTGTAGAGCACCAGCGGGCCGGAGATACCTTGGGCGAGGGCGGGGGTGCGGAGGGCCGCGAAGCCGGCGGCCGCGAGGCCGAGTGTGCGACGTTGGAGTGCCATGCCTGCCCTGCTGCGTGATGGTTGCGCTGCGATCTAGACGGGACCGGGCGGGGTGGGCAGGGGGGGTCTGTGAACTTCCTGTGGCGAAACGGGCAGGCCGGCGGCGCGGCGGCCCCACCGCCGCCGCGCCGACGGGTTCTGGCCGGCAATCAGGGAGGGGTCATGAAGTTGGCGGCGGCGCTGGCCCGGCCGATCAGGCCCTGGAGCTCCGGCGCCTCATGCCCGTCCTTCGCGGTCAGCGCGTCCATCGGGCAGAAGTATTCGTGCGGCTGCGGCATCTGCGACTTCGCGAAGCCGAGGTAGTGGCGGGACTTCAGGCCATACAGCACCCGCACGTCGCGCACCGGAAGGACCAGGGGTTCGATCGGCGCCTCCCGCAGCAGGTGGATCAGGCGCCAGCGCGGGGTGCTGTCCTCGGGGTCGACACGATCCAGCATCCAGCGCACCGGGCAGACCACCAGCAGCGAGCAGGTGGAGGGGGCGAAGCGGGCCCGCTTGTCCTGCAGGTTGGCAATGGTGCCGCAGGCCTCGATGCACAGGATGTCGGCGTAGCGATCGAGCGGGTCCGGGCTGAAATGCAGCCAGAGGCCGTCCGGGATGGTGCGGTAGGTGTTGGTGCCCGGCAGCTTGAGGAAAGGCTGGGCGACGAGCGAGGGCTCGCCCGGCCGGCCGCGCAGCCAGGTGCCCGGCTGCTTCGGCGTTCGGGTGATGCCGGGTGGCCGCTGCGGCCAGCACCGCAGGCGTGTGCGCACAAGTTCATCAAGCTCCTTTCCGGAGCCCAGGCGGAGGGTTTCGCTCATTTGGTTTCTGTCCCCTGTGAATATCAACCCTGCGTAGATAGATTCCCTGAACTGCTTGCGAGTTCAAGGCGAAATCCCTGGGAATCTTAAGAAAATACGACTCGGGGTTGCAGAACGGGTGCCGTTGCAGCGCCCCAAGCCACTGGGGCGGTGCTTTCCGCGCGGGGCGCGAAGCTGGCGCGCAATTGCGCGGGCGGAATTTTCCACAGGGATTCAATTGCTTGCCGAGACGCCGCAATTGGCGTGCGTGGATTTCTCGATTCCGCAATGACCCGGTTGGCGCCGGCGGCTCCGGGGCGAAAAAAAGCCCCGCGGGGCGGGGCTGGCAGGTGCTGGAAGGGCGGGACAGCCTAGGCCGGGCCCCGGACCCACCCCGATGGCGGGTGGATCCGGGATCGGGGCGACGGTTCAGCCGCGCTCGGGGACCGCGACGTAGTCGCGCTGGGCCGGGCCGGTGTAGATCTGGCGTGGGCGGCCGATGCGCTGGGCCGGGTCCTCGACCATTTCCTTCCACTGGCTGACCCAGCCGACCGTGCGTGCCACGGCGAAGATCACCGTGAACATGCTGGTGGGGATGCCCATCGCCTTCAGGATGATGCCCGAATAGAAATCCACGTTCGGGTAGAGCTTGCGGGAGACGAAGTATTCGTCCTCCAGCGCCACCTTCTCCAGCGCCATGGCCATGTCCAGCAGCGGTTCGTCCTTGATGCCGAGTTCGGACAGAACCTCGTGGCAGGATTCCTGCATGATCTTCGCGCGCGGGTCGAAGTTCTTGTACACGCGGTGACCGAAGCCCATCAGCTTCACGCCGGAGTTCTTGTCCTTCACCTTCTCGATGAAGGCCGGGATGTTGTCGACGTGGCCGATCTCGGCCAACATCTTCAGCACCGCCTCGTTGGCGCCGCCATGGGCGGGGCCCCAAAGGGCGGCGATGCCGGCGGCGATGCAGGCGAAGGGGTTGGCGCCGGTGGAACCCGCCAGGCGGACCGTGGAGGTCGAGGCGTTCTGCTCGTGATCCGCGTGCAGGACGAGGATGCGGTCCATCGCCTTGGCCAGGGTCGGTGAGACGTTGTAGGGCTCGGCCGGGACGCTGTTCAGCATGTGCAGGAAGTTGGCGGCGTAGGACAGGTCGTTGCGCGGGTACACGAAGGGCTGGCCGAGGCTGTACTTGTAGGCCATCGCCGCGATCGTCGGCACCTTGGCGATCAGCCGGAAGGCGGCGATCTCCCGCTGGTGGGCGTCGTTGATGTCGAGGTTGTCGTGGTAGAAGGCGGCCAGCGCGCCGACCACGCCGCACATGATCGCCATCGGGTGCGCGTCGCGGCGGAAGCCGTCGTAGAAGCGGCGGATCTGCTCATGCACCATGGTGTGGTAGGTGACGCCCTTGCGGAACGTCTCCAGCTCCTTGGCGGTCGGCAGGTTGCCGTTCATCAGCAGGTAGCAGACCTCGATGAAGTCGGACTTCTCTGCCAGCTGGTCGATCGGGTAGCCACGGTACAGCAGGACGCCCGCGTCACCGTCGATGTAGGTGATCTGGCTTTCGCAGCTGGCGGTCTCGCCATAGCCCGGGTCGAAGGTGAAGACGCCGAGATCGGCGTAGAGCTTGCGGATGTCGACGACATCCGGGCCGAGCACGCCCTTGAGGATGGGCAGGCTGGTACTGCGATTGGAGCCGTCCAGGGTGAAGGTGACGGACCCGTTGGCCGTGACGGTCATGGCATGCTTCCTCGCAGGCGGGGGTGCGGCGCCGCGGGCGAAATCGCGGTGCCGTTATGGTGCGCCGCAAGATGGCGGCGAAGCGGGCGCTTGGCAACGTGCCGATGGGCGAAAGCTTGGTTGGATCAGGATGGGGCGCCCGGCTGGGCCTCGCCTTCGATGGGGCGGACGACCAGCACCAGGCCATCCACAGCCTCCACCCGCACCGCGGTGCCAGGGACGGCGCCGAGCACGCCGCGCGGCAGGCGGGCGGGCCATTCGCTGTCGCCCAGCCGCACGCGAAGCGCGCCATCGGGGGTGGAGAGGATGGTGGCGCGGCGGCCGGCGAGGCCGGCCTCGGGGGCGTTGACCCGGCGGGTGGGTCCGTTGCGGCGGTGGCGCAGGGACAGGGCGACGCCGGTGGCGAGCAGGACCAGGAACAGGGCGACGTGCCAGCCGAAGCCCCAGTCGGAAGCCGGACCGGACACCACGATCGCAAGCCCGGTGCCGATGGCGGCGAGGCCGGCCCAGACCAGGTAGACGCCCGGCAGGACCAACTCGGCGCCGAGTGCCAGCAGCCCGGCGAGGATCCAGATCAGGCCCGGTTCCAAGGGCTGCCTCCGGGGATGAGGCCGCCGCCCGGGGGCGGGGTGCTGGTGCCGGGTGGCGTCGCGCCCGGCTGGGTGCCGCGCAGCAGTTCCATGGCCTGGGTGATGCCGCCGGCGAGCGCGGCGCTCTCCATCGGCACGATGACCAGGCGGGAGGAGGGGTTGGCGGCCATCGCCTCGAACGCCTTCACGTATTGCTGGGCGATGAAGTAGCGCAGGGCATCGGCGCCGGCGCCGGCGGCGGCTTCGGCCACCATGCGGGTGGCGTTGGCCTCGGCTTGGGCGAGGGCTTCGCGGGCCTCGGCATCGCGCAGCGCGGCGTCGCGGCGGCCCTCGGCCTGGAGGACCAGGGATTGCTTGTCGCCCTCCGCCTTGGCGACGGCGGCGCGGCGCTCGCGTTCCGCCGTCATCTGCAGGTTCATGGCGCGGATCAGGGTTTCGGGCGGTTCGATCTTGCGGATCTCGACGCGGCTGACCTTGGCGCCCCAGGGGTCGGTCGCACCGTCCAGGATGGTGAGGAGGGAGGTGTTGATGCGGTCGCGGGAGGACAGGGTCTGGTCGAGGTCCATCTCGCCGATCACGGCGCGGATGTTGGTCATCGCCATGGCGACCAGGGCCTGGGTCAGGTCCTGCACGGCGTAGGCGGCCTTCGCCGGGTCCATGACGCGGTAGTAGACGATGCCGTCCACCGCGACCGTCGCGTTGTCCTTGGTGATGACGGACTGCTCCGGAATGTCCAGCACCACCTCCTGCACGTTCAGCCGGTGGCCGATACGGTCGACGTAGGGGATGATGAGGTTGAGGCCGGGCGAGAGCAGGCGGGTGAAGGCGCCGAAGCGCTCCACCGTCCAGACCTGGCCCTGGGGGATGGTGCGGACGCCCTGCGCCACGGTGATGACGGCGAGCACCAGGACGACCAGGAGGACCAGGGTGGACAGGTTGAGTTCGGGCATGGCGCTCGCCTTTCGGGCCGGTTCAGCAACGTAGCATAGCCGGCCGCGGGCATGGCAGGTGGGGCGGTTGCGTGCGTACAGGGCTCGGCCCGATACTGGCGGCAGGATGCGAGGGATGTCGAATATGCAGAATGCGGAACAGATCTGGCAGCTCGTCGATGAGCGGCGGGAGCCTTATGTCGAGCTGGCGGACAAGATCTGGGGGATGCCGGAGCTCTGCTACGACGAGCACCGCAGCAGCGCCGAGCACAAGGCGATGCTGGAGGCCGAAGGGTTCAAGGTGACCACCAATGTCGCGGGTATCCCGACTGCGGTGATGGGGGAGGCGGGCGAGGGTGGACCCGTGATCGCCATCCTGGGCGAGTATGACGCGCTGCCGGGTCTGTCGCAGGAAGCGGGCGTGGCGGAGCCGCGGCCGGTGCCGGGAGAGACGCGGGGGCATGGCTGCGGCCACAACCTGCTGGGCTCGGCGAGCCTGATGGCGGCGGCGGCGGTGAAGGACTGGCTGAAGGCGAACGGGCTGCCCGGCCGCGTGCGGTATTATGGCTGCCCGGCGGAGGAAGGCGGCGCGGCCAAGGGGTTCATGGTGCGCGACGGCGCCTTCGACGACGTGGACATCGCCATCACCTGGCACCCGGCGGCCTTCGCGGGGGTGGATGACGCGATCTCGCTGGCGAATACGCGCATCGACTTTTCCTTTGTGGGACGGGCGAGCCATGCGGCGGCGGCGCCTCATCTGGGGCGGTCCGCGCTCGATGCAGTGGAGCTGATGAATGTCGGCGTGAACTACATGCGGGAGCACATGCCCTCCGACGCGCGGGTGCATTATGCGTATCTCGATGCGGGTGGCATCGCGCCGAACGTGGTGCAGCCGACGGCGAAGGTGCGCTACCTGATCCGGGCGCGCAACGTCACGGAGCTGAATGCGCTGGTCACGCGGGTGCGCAAGATCGCCGATGGCGCGGCGCTGATGACGGAATGCAGCGTGACGACGCGGGTGGTCTCGGCGGTGTCGAACCTGATGGGGAACACGCCGCTCGAGCGCGCCATGCACGCGAACCTTGCACGGCTGGGTGCGCCGGAATGGGATGATGCGGACCGGGCCAAGGCCGCCGAGTTCCAGGCGACCATGACGGCGGAGGATGTGCTGTCCGCCTGGCGGCGCGTCGGCGTGGAGCCCCGCGAGGGCGAGGTGCTGTGCGAGCAGGTTGTTCCGGACGGGGCCAAGGGCGTGCCGATGATCGGCAGCACGGATGTGGGCGACGTGTCCTGGAAGGTGCCGACGGTGCAGGCGCGGGGTGCGACCTATGCGATCGGCACGCCGGGGCATAGCTGGCAGCTGACCGGCCAGGGCAAGCTGCCGGCGGCGCACAAGGGCATGGTGCATGTGGCGAAGGTGATGGCGGGGACGGCGGTGGATGCGTTGCGCAACCCGGCCATCATCGCGGAAGCCAAGGCGGACCATGCGAAGCGGACCGGCGGCAAGCCGTATGAGAGCCCGCTGCCGGCGGATGCGAAGCCGGCGCTGGACATGAGCCTGTAGCAGGGCGGCGGGGAGGGCGCTGCCCTCCCCGCTCAGAGGTCGCCGAACAGGCGGGGCAGGAACAGCGCGAGTTCGGGGATGAAGGCGACCAGCAGCAGGGCACCGAGCATCGCCAGGACGAACCAGATCACCCAGGGGATGGTCGATTCCATGGAGGCACCGGCGACCTTGCAGGTGACCATGAGGTTCACCGCCATGGGCGGGGTGAAGGCGCCGATGGCGACGTTCATGGTCAGCAGGATTCCGAACCAGGTCAGGTCCCAGTCGAAGGCGCGGGCGATCGGCAGCAGGATCGGCAGGAAGACCAGGAAGATCGAGATCGCGTCGATCAGCATGCCGGCGACGAGGACCAGCGCGGTGATCATCAGCAGCATCAGCGTCTCGTTGCCGGTGATGCCGACGAGCGTCCGGGCCAGCGCGTCGAAGGCGCCGACGGTGCTGCCGGCATGTGCGAAGATGCTGGCCAGCGCGATGATCATCAGCACCACGGCGGAGATCTCCGCGCTGTCGCGCAGCACGGCGTAGAGGTCGCGGAAGGTCAGGACGCGGTAGATGAACAGCCCGACGAACAGGCCGTAGAAGACGGCGACGACGGCGGCCTCCGTCGGCGTGAAGGCGCCGGAGCGCAGGCCGCCGAGGATGACGATCGGGGCGAGCAGGCCCCAGATGGCGTCCTTGAAGGAGGCCCAGAGCGGCGGGCGGACTTCCTCCGGCGGCGGCAGGCCGAAGCCGTGCAGGCGGGCCAGGACGATGGCGGGGATCAGCAGCGACAGGCCGGCGAGCAGGCCGGGGATGACGCCGCCGAGAAACAGCGCGGGCACGGAGACACCGGGCACCAGCACGGCATAGACGATGAAGGGGATCGAAGGCGGGATCAGCACGGCGGTGGACCCCGCGGCGGCGATCAGGCTGGCGGAATAGGCGCGCGGGTAGCCCTGCTTGATCATCGCCGGCAGCATCACCGCGGCGACGGCGGCGGAATCCGCGGCGCCCGATCCGCTGATGCCGCCGAGCACCAGGCAGACCAGCACGGCGACGATGGCGAGCGCCCCGCGACGGGGTCCGACCAGCGCCTGGGCGAAGACGACGAGGCGGGCGGCGACGCCGGCGCGTTCGAACACCATGCCGGCGAGCACGAACATCGGCAGCGCCAGCAACGGGTACTTGGCGATGCCGGTCCAGATGTTGGTGGGCAGGGCCATGACGCCGAGGCCCTCGACGGCGATGACCAGGAACCCCGCGAGGCCGAGCGAGACGCCGATCGGCACGCCGGTGAACAGCAGCAGGAAGAAGACGCCAAGGAGGATGAGCGAGCCTTCGAGGACCATCGGATCAGGCCCGCGCCACGCGCCACATGCGGCCGGCGATGCGCAGGCAGATCACGGCCGACAGCAGCGGCATCCAGACGGTGTAGTACCAGGAGGGCACGCCGAGGCCGGGGGACAGCACCTCGAAGCGGTATTCGTCCCAGGTGTACCAGGCGCCGAGCCAGGCGATGGCGGCGAAGATGCCGAGGCTGACCAGCAGGACGAACTGCTCGACGAGGCGGGCGGTGCGGACCGGCAGTTTCTCGGTGAAGAAGGTCATGCGGATGTGTCGGTCGTTGCCGAAGGCGGCGGCGGCGCCGACGAAGGCCATCACCACCATCAGCGCCACCGAGTATTCCTCGGTGAAGGCGAAGGAGACGTCGGTGAAGTAGCGGACCACGACGTTGGCGAAGGTGATGAGGGCGAGGGCGCCCATGATGGCGGCGCCGATGGCGCCCTCGATCGTCACTGGGATGCGCGGTGGCGCTTCCCCCAGTTGCAGGCCGGGGGCCTGGATGTCGGCGTGTTCGGTCATGGAGCGGTCCCGGTATGGGGCGGAGGGGGTGCGGGTCGCGGCGTCCCCCTCACCCAACTCTCCCCCATGAGAGGGAGAGAGGGCTTTCTTGGCTTCAGGCGCGGGCTGTGCCGATGGCGGCTTCGGCGCGCCGGACGAGGTCGGCGCCGACCGTCTGGGCGTATTTGTCGTAGACGCTGCGGGTGGCGCGGGCGAAGGCCTGCTTCTCGGCGTCCGACAGGATGGTGACGGTGACATTGCGGCGCGCCAGTTCATCGAGCGAGGAACGGTCGCCATCGGCGCCGAGGCCCTTGCGGCTGGCGGCGATCTGGATGTCGGCGGCTTCCTGTGCGCAGGCGCGGACCAGCTCGCGGTCGGCGGGGGAGAAGCTGGCGAGCACCGGCTTGGTCAGCAGGAAGATGCCAGCGTCCGCCACGTAGTTCCAGATGGTCAGGTGGCGCTGCGCCAGCGTGTCCATGCGGAAGCCGAGGAACAGGTTGACGGGGTTTTCCTGGCCGTCGACGGCGCCGGTGGACAGCGCAGGCTGCAAATCGGCGAAGGACATCTGCACCGGGTTGGCGCCGAGGGCGGTGTAGATCTCGGAGAAGATGGCGCCGGCGGCGAAGCGGATCTTCATGCCGCGCAGATCCTCCGGCGTGCGGATGGCGCGCTTGCTGTTGGAGATCTCGCGGAAACCGTTCTCGCCCCAGGCGAGCGGCTGCACGTCGCGGGATTCGAGGGTGCGGAACAGCTCCGTGCCGATCGGGCCCCTGATGATGGCGTCGAAGCCGCGGCTGTCCTGCAGCAGGAAGGGCAGGGAAAACAGGTTCATCTCGCGGATCTGCGGCGAGATGTTGATGGTGGAGAACACGGCGAAATCGATGACGCCCTGGCGCATGGCGACGAGTTCGCGGGTCTGGTCGCCGCCGACGAGCTGGCTGCCGGGATAGACCTTGACGTTGATGCGGCCGCCGGAGCGTTCGGTGACGAGCTCGGCCCATTTGAAGGCGCCATCGGCCAGCGGGATGGTGCGGTTGCCGACGACGGAAAGCTTGTATTCGGATTTGTACTGGGTCTGCGCACGGGCGACGTGCGGGCTGGCGAGCGCGCCGGCGGCGGCCGCCAGCGCAAGGCGGCGGGTGATCAAGGTCGTCATCGGGTCCCCTCCCTAATCTGCCGCGCCTTTCCGGCCGGCTGTTCCGGGGGCGGAGAATGCGGGCGCGCGGCTGGGTTAAGCAAGGGGGGCGTTTCGGGCGCGGGCGGGTGGCTTGACCGGTGGGTCGGCCGGTCGGATTCAGGGCAAGCGCGGTTTGCGCCAAGACCCGAGGAAGCCTGCCATGACCGAGACCCGACCCGTGCATATCCTGGCACTCGGGGGCGATGGCATCGGGCCGGAGGTGACGGGCCAGGCGCTGCGGGTGCTGCGCCACATGCAGGCGCGGCACGGGTTGGACCTCGTGATCGAGGAGATGCCCTATGGCAATGCCGTGTGGCGCGAGACCGGGCGGTTGCTGCCGGCGGAGACCGAGGCGGTGCTGGCGCGGACCGATGCGGTGCTGTTCGGGGCTGCGGACAGCCTGGGGCGCGGCGCCATATCCCCGGAGGAACGAGCGCGCGGCAGCCTGTTGGCGCTGCGGCGGCGGCTCGGGCTGTTCGCGAATTTGCGGCCGGTGCGGGCAGAACGGGCACTGGACGAGGTTTCGCCGTTCAAGCCGCGCATCCTGGCGGGGGTGGATCTGGTGTTCGTTCGGGAGCTTTCGGGCGGGGTCTATTACGGCGAGCCGCGTGGGATCGAGCGGCATGCGGATGGTGCGCGGCGCGGCGTCAACACGCATGTCTATACCGAGGACCAGATCATCCGCGCGGCGCGCTTCGCCTTCGCGCTGGCGCGCGGCCGACGGGGGCGGCTGACCAGCGTGGACAAGGCGAACGTCATGGAGGCGGGGGCGCTGTGGCGCCAGGTGGTGACGGCGCTGCACCAGGACGAATTCCGCGACATCGCGCTGGACCACATGCTGGCGGATACCTGCGCGCTGATGCTCGGGCGCGATCCGCAGCGCTTCGACGTGGTGCTGACGGACAATCTGTTCGGCGATCTGCTGTCCGATGGCGCGGCGGCGCTAGCGGGCAGCCTGGGGTTGCTGCCGAGCGCGTCCCTGTCCGCGCCGGCGCCGGATGGGCGGCGGCGGGCCTTGTATGAGCCGGTGCATGGTTCGGCGCCGGATATCGCCGGGAAGGGCGTGGCGAACCCTCTGGCGGCGATCCTGTCGGTCGCACTGCTGTTGCGCTGGAGCGCGGGGGCGGAGGCGGCGGCGCGGGAGGTGGAGGCGGCAGTGACTGCGGCCCTGGGGGCGGGGGCGCGGACGACGGATATCGCGCTGCCGGGAGAGGCGGTTCTGGGGACGGCGGCGATGGGAGATGCGGTGCTGGCGCGGCTCGGCGCTTGAAGTTGCTTTCGGGATCGGTTCGGCAGCCGGGGGGTCTACAGGAAAACGCCCTGCACGTTTCGAGCGAGGCGTTCGACACAATTACGCTCGCGAATAGTGGTTAACCTCCGTTACGCTCGCTCGATCCGCCGCAAAAGCCATAGTGGCCCGGCGGGTGCGGAGGAGCGGACAGATGAGCGAGCAGGTCGGTGATACCAGGACTCTCGAGGAACGGCGGGCGTCGAGCCAGGCGGGCCAGCAGCAATGGGGCTGGGATGCCAAGAACGTGCCCCAGCACGTCAAGAACGTCGTCGCCGGCCTGCCGAAGGTCGTCCAGGACCAGTACGAGATTACCTTGCTCAACATGGCAAGCCAATCCGCGAGCCTGGGTCCGGGGGACGGTGCGTTGCGGTACCTGTCCGGCTGGAACCACAAGCGGTTCTCCGGACAGTACTGCCTGCTTTACAAATGGGAATTGCGCAACGACGGGAAGGGCTACTTCCTCGCCGTGAAGGGCATCGGGCGGAAGAACGGGAACGGCAACGACTATGGCCTGATCTAGCCAGCTGGCCGGCGGGCGATGGTGAGACGGAAACGCCTGTCACCCAGCGCTTTGGGAGAAGGCGGGTCTACTTCGGACTTGTCCGGGAGAAAAATCATGGTGTAGGGTCGCGGTCATCGAGGAAGAACCCGCCGATGACCTTCATGCGCGCCCGCCCGAAGCTGGAGACCATGCTCGCCGGGATCGACGCCGCGGTTCGGCAGCCGGACGCGATGCGGCCGCGGGCGGTGGCGGAGGCGATCCAGGCCTTCGCGGCGGACCCCGGGCTGCTGGCGGGGCTGGATTGCCCCTGTTGTCCGGACCGGTATGTGCGGCACCTGCTTCGGGCCGGCGATGGCTACGCGGTCGTGGCGCTGGTCTGGCGGCCGGGGCAGATGTCGCCGGTGCATGGGCACCGGACCTGGTGCGCGCTGGGGGTGCATCAGGGGGTCCTGACAGAGACGTACTACGCCCCGGCGGAGGGCGAGGGAGATTTGCCGCAGCCGCACGCCACGCAGTTGCTGCGGCCGGGGGAGGGCAGCCACGGGCCGGCCGACCCGACGCTGATCCACCGGCTGGCCAACCTGTCCTGCCGCACGGCGATTTCCATCCATTGCTACGGCGTCGGCTTCGACCGCTTCGGGCAGGATGTGAACGAGGTTCACGCCGCCTGACGGCACGCCGGGTGAAGCCCGGCCTGACAGCGTGCCTGGGAATACCCGACCGGACGGGCTAGGCTGCGGCCGTGCCCTTCTCCTCATCGCCGCGCGCTTGACGCCGGCTTCCCGCAACCTGGTCATCGGGCTGCTGTTCGGTCTCGTCGCGGCGATCACCTGGGGTGGCCAGGCGGTGGTGGCGCGCAGCGGGACGGTGGCGGGGTATTCGCCGCTGGATCTCGCCACCTTGCGCTACGGCGCGGCGGCGCTGGTGCTGGCGCCGTTTGCCTGGCGGGCGCGGCACGTGCTGACCGGGATCGGGCTGCCGAAGCTGATGGGGCTGGTGGCGACCGGGGGCGCGCTGAATGCGCTGCTGTTCGGCTGGGGCCTGGTCTATGCGCCGGCGAGCCATGGCGGGACCATCGCGCCGATCACCGCGGCGGTGATGGGGGCGGTGCTGGCGGTGCCGCTGCTGGGGGAGCGCCCGACGCGCGGGCGGGCGGTGGCGCTGGGGTTCATCGCCTGCGGTGTGCTGCTGATCGGCTGGGATGGCATTGGCGGCGCGCATCCGGGGGCGTGGCGCGGCGACATCATCCTGGTTGCGGCGGGGACGGTGTGGGCGGCGTTCACGCTGCTGCTGCGGCGCTGGCGAATTCCGGCGCTGGCGGGAAATGCGGCGATGAGCGTGCTGTCGGCGGCGGTGCTGCTGCCGCCCTGGTTGCTGCTGGGCGGCGGCGTGGTGCCGGACATGCCGTGGCAGTCGAACATGCTGCAGGCGGTGGGGCAGGGTGTGATGTCGACCGCCATCGCGACGACGCTGTATGCGCGGGCCGGGGAGTTGATGGGCGCGACGCGGACCGCCTGCCTGACGGCGATGGTGCCGGTGGCGGCGGTGCTGCTTTCGGTGCTGATCTTGGGCGAGCCGCTCGGCTGGGCGAAGCTGGCCGGGGTGGTGCTGGCGGTGGTGGCGATGCTGGCGGCGGTGCTGTTCACCGGGCGACGAGTCTAGATCCGGCCGGGCGCTGATAGAAGCGCCACACAGCCTCCGGCTCATTGCTTCACCTCAGACGATCACACTCTAGGGGGTGGGAGACTCCCGGGCCCAGCGCGGCATGGCGCAACCGCCGAGGGCGGCGACACGGTCGCGGGCCAGCAGCTTCTCGCGGCTGAGGCGGCGGATCAGCGCCTCGTCCGGCGTGGCGCGCAGGCGCTCGGCCGTGATCTGAAGGTCCAACTCGCGCAGGCGTTCGGCAAGCCGTCCCTTGAGCGACCCATCCGACACGCTGAAGCCAGAGCCATCCATGACGCCCACCTTTGTCCCTTGCGCCGCGCGGGGGCGCGGCGGTTTCAGGTTGGAGGCCCGACATCGCGGAATGCCGGGGGTGCGCCGCCAGAGGGGCCCGGGCCTCAATTGAAAATCCTGGTCTCGATTTTCGGCGACTTCAAGGCGAAAGCGCCGAATACCTGATGACTCGCCGGAGCGTGTTGTTCCTGCGCCCGGCGCCGATCAGGCGCCCACGACCGGCAGCGGCGGGCGTTCCACCATCACCTTCACGTCGCGGACGCCGGGCAGGTTCTCCGCCAGGACGTGCAGTGCGCGCCGGACGGACTCGTTGCGGCAGAAGCCGTGGAAATAGACGACGCCGTCCTTGACCTCGGGGAAGATGTAGAAGGCATCGATCCAGGGCTGGGTCTTCATGGCCGCGAGCAGGTCGCGGCGGATGCGTTCATCCGGTGCGTCGGCGGCCAGAGCTTCGGGCGGTTGCAGAAGCGCGCGGATCAGGTCGGCGCGGGAGACGATTCCCACGAGCCTGTCGCCGCGCACCACGGGAATGCGGCGGATGTTCCGCTGCTCCATGGCCTGCGCCAGCTTCTCGATCGGCATGTCTTCCTCCGCCGAGACGGCGCCGCGGGTCATGACGTCGGCGGCGGTTCGGCCGTGGGTGCGGGCGAAGCGGTCCGCTTGCTTGGCGGCGGGGGCCAGCAGGGTGGCGATCCAGCTTTCGGGCTTGTCCAGCGGGGCGGCGAGGCGGCGCAGCAGGTCGCCCTCCGTCACCATGCCGACCAGGCGGCCCTCAGCATCGACCACCGGGGCGCCGGAGATGCCGCGCTCGGCGAAGGCGCGTGCCACCACCTGGATGGGGGTTTCCGGTGGGAAGCTGATCGGGTCGGGGGTCATCAGGTCGCGGGCGCGCATCTTGCTTTCCTCCATCTCCGTTGGGGAAGATATGGGATTGCGGGTATGTAATGTGAAGGGGTTTTCATCTTTGCCGGGGCCGGGCGGCCCAACTCGTGGTGGCGTGGGCGCAGGCTTCGGCGGCACCTTCCGCGCGGAGGGTGATCTCGCCGTAGGATAGGGTCCGGCCGCGCTTGATGACGCGGGCCTCGGCCAGGACGGGGCGGGGCGGTGGCGGGCGGAGGAAGGTGATGGCGAGGCTGGCCGTCAGGCTCTCGTCCTGGCCCTCGCTGAGGGATAGCAGCGCGACCCACATGGCGACGTCGGCGAGGCCCATGAGGGCGGGGCCGGAGACGGTGCCGCCGGGGCGCAGCAGGTCGGCGCGGAAGGGCAGGCGTAGAAGGGCGAGGCCGGCGCTGAAGGACAGCACCTCGATCTCCCAGGCGGCGGCGAGCGGCACGCCCTGGTGCACGCGGGCCTGCATCTCGGCGAGGGTGATGGTCGCGGGCGTGTCGGACATGCGGCGGCTTTCAAGGGGTGCGGCAGCATCGCGTGGAATCGGGTCGCTGCAAGGGGCGTGGGGCGGCGCCTGTTCGGCGTCTTGCCGGCGGCGGTAGGAGCGGGCATGCCAACGCAACGAACCGGCATGTCCTGGCCACGCAGGCGCTGCTGAACTCGGAGCGCATCGTGGTGGGCGGTCGGCGGGCGGTGGAGGCTGTTGGGATGAGCAGGGCGTTGGCGGGGCAGGTGGCAATCATCACCGGCGGCAGCCGCGGGATCGGGCGCGCCATCGCGCTGCTGTTCGCCCGCGAGGGGGCAGACATCGCTTTCTGCCATCTGCATGACGAGGCAGGTGCGGCGGAGGTCTCGGCGCAGATCACCGCGATGGGGCGGCGGGTGCATGCTGTGGACCTCGACGTGGCGGACCTGCCGGCGCTGCGGGCTTTCATTGCCGGGGCGGAGGCGACGCTCGGGCCGTGCGACGTGCTGGTGAACAATGCCGGGCTGAACCTGCGCGGGCCGATTGAGGCGGTGACGGAGGCGATGTTCGACCGAGTGATGGACGTGCATGTGAAGGCGAGCTTCTTCGCGGCGCAGGCGGTGTGGGACGGCATGGCGGCGCGTGGACGCGGGCGGATCATCACCACGGCGAGTCAACTCGGGCTGAAAGGCGCGGCGAACATCGTGCCGTACTGCATGGCGAAGGCGGCGCTGATCGGGTTCACGCGGGCCCTGGCTCATGAGGGGGCGCCGAAGGGCATCCTGGTGAACGCGATCGCGCCGGGGCCGGTGGTGAGCGAGTTGACGGCGCAGCTTGGCGAGGGGTGGGCGGAGCGGACGGGAGCGAAGCTGCCGCTGGGGCGCGTCGGGCAGCCGGAGGAGATCGCGCACGCGGCGCTGCTGCTGGCATCGTCTCCCGGCGGTGACTTCTTCGTCGGCGCCACGCTGTCGCCGAATGGCGGCGACGTGATGCACTGAGATGAGGATCGTCACCCTTGATGCGGCGCGCGCGGCGACCGCTGTGGAGTGGGCGGCCGCGGAGGGGTGGAATCCGGGGCTTTCGGACCTGCCGTGTTTCCTGGCGCAGGATGCGCAGGCATTCCTGGCCGTGGAGCAGGACGGTGCCTTGTCCGCGGTAATCGCCGCGACACGCTACGGCGCGACGTTCGGCTTTATCGGCTTCTACATCGCGCGCCCGGACCTGCGTGGGAAGGGGCACGGAATGGCGGTGTGGCGGGCGGCGATGGCGCGGCTGGCGGGGCGGCTGGTCGGGCTGGATGGGGTGGTGGCGCAGCAGGCGAACTACCGGAAATCGGGGTTTTGTCTCGCCTGGAACAACATCCGGTTTGGCGGCGTGCCGGGGGCGCTGCCGGTGCCGGCGGGCATTGTCCCGGCGGGGATCGTCCCGGCGGGGGAGGTGCCCTTCGCGGCGCTGGCGGCGCTGGACCGGGGTGTGTTTCCGGCGGCGCGGGAGGATTTCCTGCGGGCGTGGCTGACGGCGCCGGGGCATGTGGCGCTGGCGCATGTGACGGCGGGCGAGGTCGACGGCTTCGGCGTGATCCGGCCGGCGCGGGAGGGGCACAAGGTGGGGCCGCTGGTGGCGGGGTCGCCGGCGGTTGCGGAGGCACTGCTGGCGGGGCTGCTGGCGCGGGTACCGGGCGGCGGCACGGTGTTCCTCGACGTGCCGGAGCCGCAGCGGGAGGCGGTGCGGCTGGCGGAGCGGCTGGGGCTGCGGCCGGTGTTCGAGACGGCTCGGATGTACACCGGGCCGGCACCGGAAATCCGGGCCGCGCAGCTTTACGGCGTGGCGACGTTCGAGCTGGGCTGAGGCGTGCGGCGCAGGCGGGCAGGGTCGAAACCCTCGCGCGCAGCGATGGCCGTGGCGGCGGCGTAGTCGGCCTCCGTCATCGCGCGGGTGCGGGACAGGACCCAGAGGTATTTGCGGTTGGGGGCGCCGACCAGGGCCCAGCGGTAGTCGGGGTCCAGGCCGAGCACCCAGTAGTCGCCGTAGAAGGGCCAGAAGAAGCTGACGCGCAGTTTCGCATTGCCGGTGCCGTCCACGGCGTAGGCGCTGCCGTTGGCGATGTTGGGCTGGCCGGCGGCGTCTTCGCAGCGGTTGATGACGCCGATCTGGCCATCGGGCCGCGCCGTATAGGTGGCGCTGGTGGCGATGCAGACCTGGCCGGGGGCGTCCTGGAAGCTGTTCGGGTAGCGGGCGATTTCGAACCAGATGCCGGCGTAGCGGGCGAGGTCGACCTGGGCGACCGTGGCGGGCGGCGGGCCGGAGGGCGCGGTGCTGCACGCGGCGAGCAGCAGTAGCAGGGCCGAGGCGAGGAGGCGGGTCATTCGCAAAACTCCGAACCGGGGATGATGCCGGGGGGCAGGGTGGCGACGTGGTCGAAGATGGCGCCGGCGGTGGTGATCCAGATGGCGTCGCGGTGCCGGGCGATCTCGGTCAGCGCGCGGCGCAGATGCCGCATGCGGTGCGGCTGGCCGATGATGTAGGGGTGCAGCGCGATACCCATGACCTGGGCCAGGCCGTCCGCCACCTGGTGCAGGCGCTCGTGGAAATCGTCCAGGATGGTGGTGGCGAATTGCTCGGATGAGTCCTTGCGGCCGACGATGGCGGGGATGTCGTTGACCTCCTGCGGGTAGGGCATGGCGAGCAGGGGGCCGGCGCGGGTCGCCATCCAGATGGGGGCGTCGTCGGCGCACCAGTTCATGGAATAACGGTAGCCGGCCTCGGCCAGCAGGTCCGGCGTGGTGCGGCTTTCGGCGATCCAGGGGCTGAGCCAGCCGCGCGGGGCGGCGCCTTCGTGGTGGGTCAGGGCGGCGGTCGATTCGGCGATGAGGGCGGCCTCGCCGGGTTCGGGCAGGATGGACTGGCGTTCGGAGTTGGTGCGTCCGTGGCCGGCCATTTCGTCGCCGCGGGCGCGGTGGGCGGCGATAAGGTCAGGCGCGTAATCGTACATTGCGCTGTTCAGCAGGACCGTGGCCGGGAACGACAATTCGTCCAGCAGGTCGAGCAGGCGCCAGGCGCCGACGCGGTTGCCGTAGTCGCGCCAGGCGAAGTTCAGGACATCGGGCTGCGGGCCGCCGGCCGCGAGTTCGGCGCCGAGGCCTTCGCCGAAGGCGAAGTGCTCCAGGTTGACGCCGAGATAGACCGCGAGACGCGTGCCGTTGGGCCAGGCATAGGGGGTGCGGCCGCGCCAGGGCGTGTAGGCGTAGCGACCATGGGTGGGCAGCATGTGGCGAGGCTCCGGCGGCGGTGAGGGCAGGGTGGGGATTCCGCGCCACAGGGCAAGTCCATTGGTCACGACGGGGTGACCAAAGCGAGCCGCTGGCGTATCTTACGAGGTGACATGCCAAGGGCGAGACAAGGGGGGGATGCGGCGTCCGCGCTGCTGCAGCGCGAGGCGCGGGCGGCACGCCGGCGGCTGGGCTTGCCGGTGGGGCTGGGCGCGGCCCAGGTCGCCATCGGCATCGCGCAGGCCTGGCTGATCGCCACCCTGATCGCTCGGCTTCTGGGATATGGCGAGGCCGGCTGGGGCAGCCTGGCGGCGGTTGCGGCGCTGGCGCTGGTCTCCGCAGGGCTGGGCGTGGCGCAGGAACGCGCGCTGATCGCGGCGGGGGAGGCGGCGAAGGCCAGGCTGCGAGGCGCTGCGTTCGAGCGGCTTCTGGCCGGCGGCGCCGGGGACCAGCGGCCGGTGGGCGAGCGCGCGGCGCTGGTGGTGGACCGCATCGAGGCGCTGGAAGGGTTCCTCACGCGCTGGCTGCCGGCGGCGATGCTGGCGATGATCGGGCCGGGGCTGGTGGTGCTGGCGGCCTTCACGGTGGATGCGACGAGCGGGGCCATCCTGCTGGTGGCGGCGCTGCTGGTACCGGTGGCGATGGCGCTGACCGGGATCGGTGCGGCACAGGCCAGCCGCCGCCAATTCGCGGCGCTCGACCAGCTTTCGGGGCGGTTCCTGGATCGGATGCGCGGGTTGCCGACTCTGGTGCTGTTCCGGCGGCAGGAGGCGGAGGCCGAGGCACTGGGCGTGGCGGCGCAGGATCTGCGGGCGCGGACCATGCGGGTGCTGCGGGTCGCGTTCCTGTCCTCGGCGTCGATGGAGGCGCTGGCGGCCGGGGCGATCGCGTGCCTGGCGATCCGGCACGGGGCGATACTGGGCGCCAATCATCCGGACCCGGCGGGCGCGATCTTCTGCCTGCTGCTGGTGCCGGCACTGTTCACGCCGCTGCGGGCCTTCTCGCAGGCCTATCACGAGCGGCTTTCCGCGCGAGGCGCGGCGGCTGAGCTGGCGCCGCTGCTGGAGGTGGAGCCGGCGGGCGGGCTGCTGCTGGAGGAGATGCCGCGGAAGCTGACGGTGGCGTTCCAGGATGTGCGGCTGGTCTATGACCCGACGCGGCCGGCGGCGCTGGATGGGCTGAGCTTCCGGGTGATGGCCGGGGAGACGCTGGTGCTGGCGGGGCAGTCGGGGGCGGGCAAGTCCTCCGTCCTGCGCCTGCTGATGGGATTCCTGCGGCCGGATGGCGGGCGGATTTCGCTGAACGGGCGGGACGCCACGAAGCTGGCGCCGGCGGAGCTGCGGCGGCTGTCCTCCTATGTCGGGCAGCGGGCGCATCTTTTCCGCGCCAGCATCCGGGAGAATATCGCGCTGGCGCGGCCGGGAGCCTCGGCGGCGGAGGTCGAGGCGGCGGCGGTGGCGGCGCGGGTGGTGGATTTCGCCAAGGCGCTGCCGCAGGGTCTGGACACGCTGGTGGGCGAGGGCGGCTTCGGGCTGTCCGGTGGGCAGGCGCAGCGGGTGGCGATCGCGCGGGCCTTCCTGCGGGATGCGCCGCTGGTGCTGCTGGATGAGCCGACGGCGCATCTGGACCCGGGGACCGAGTCGGAGGTGCTGGACAGCCTGCGGCGGCTGTGTTCGGGGCGGACCGCGATCATCGCCAGCCATAGCCGGGCGGCGCAGCGCGCGCTCGGGCGGGTGCTGGAGATCGAGGCCGGGCGGGCCGTGGGGCAGCAGGGCGTGGCGGGAAGGCTGGCGGGGGAATGAGGGAGGTCGGCGCGGGCCCCCTCACCCAACCCTCTCCCCCCGAGAGGGGAGAGGGCTTCGGGATGACGCGCGATCTGGTGCGGGTCCTGGGGCTTTGGCGCGGGCGGTATTGGTGGCTGGCGGCAGGGGCGGCGATGGCCGTGGCGGCGGCGCTGGCAGGGCTGGCGCTGCTCGGGCTGGCGGGGCGGGGCGTGGCGGAGGGGGTGGCGCAGGGCACGGTGTTCGCGGGGGGCGCTGCGGCACTGATCTGGCTGCGGCCGGTGGTGCTTCTGCGGCCAGTGTTCCGCTACCTGGAACGCCTGGTGACGCATGCGGCGACCTTCCGGGCACTGGCGGATACGCGCATCTGGTTCTTTCGCCGGCTGGCGGAACGGCTGCCGGCGGGGCTCGGGTTTCGACGCGCGGGGGATCTGCTCGGGCGGCTGGTCTCGGACATCGATGCGCTGGACCGGGTGTATCTCGGCGCGGTGGTGCCGGGGGTTGCCGGGGTGGCGGCAGTGCTGGCGATCGCGCTGGTGCTGGGCGCCATAGACCCGGCGCTGGCGGCGCTGGTCGCGCTGCCCCTGGCCGCGGCGCTGCTGCTGCCGCCCTTGCTGGCGCCGGGGGCGGCCTCTGCCGGGCAGCGCGTGGCGGAAAGCCAGGGGGCGCTGCGGGCGGCGGTGGTCGATCCGCTCACGGGCATCGAGGATACGCTGGCGGCGGGAGCGGAGGCGCGTGCCTCGGCGCGGGTGGCGCAGGAGGGTGCGGCGCTGGCCTCGGCGCAGCGGGCGCTGGCGCGGCGCGGGGCCTGGGGCGGCGCGGCGGGGGCGCTGCTGAGCCAGGCGGCGATGCTGGGCGCGCTGGGCTATGGGCTGGCGTCCGGGCAGGCAGGGGTCGCGGCGGCGGTGCTGGGGCTGTTCCTGGCGACGGCGGCGGGGGAGGCGCTGGGGCTGATGCCGCGGGCCGGGGCGGCGCTGGCGGCGGCGGGGGCGAGCGCGCGGCGGCTGTTCGAGGCGGCGGACCAGGCGCCGCCGGTGGCGGAGCCGGAGGCGCCGGTGGCAACGCCACGCGGCCACGCGATCCGCATCGAGGGGTTGCATTTCGCCTGGGCGGCGGATCGGGCGCCGGTGTTCGACGGGTTGGAACTGGATGTGCCGGAGGGGGCGCGGATCGCGCTGCTCGGGCCTTCGGGGATCGGGAAATCCACCCTGGCGTCGCTGCTGCTGAAGCTGGCGGCGCCGCAGGCGGGGCGGATCACGCTCGGTGGGGTCGATCTCGCGGCGCTGCCGGCGGATGCGGTGCGCGGGCGGATCGCCTGCCTGACGCAGGATGCGCGGCTGTTCGACGACAGCATCGAGGCGAACCTGCGGATCGGGCGGCCGGAGGCGGAGGAGGCCGCGCTGTGGCAGGCGCTGGACCGCGCCGGCATCGGCGAGGTGGTGCGGGCGCTGCCGGAGGGGCTGGCGACGCGCTGCGGCGAGGCGGGGGTGCGGTTTTCCGGCGGGCAGGCGCGACGCCTGGTGCTGGCGCGCGCGCTGCTGTCGGAGGCGCCGGTGCTGATCCTGGACGAGCCGGCGGCGGGGCTGGACCCGGAGACGGAGCGCGCTTTCCTGGAGACGCTGGGTGAGGCGACCGCGGGGCGCAGCGTGATCCTGATCGTACACCGGCTGGTCGGCGTGGAGCGGCCGACGCGGATTTTTCGATTGGCGGCGGGCAAGGCGATCTTCGCGACCGGCTGATCAGCCCCGGTGGGCCGCGCGGCTGTCAGCGGGCGCCTGGGCGCGGTCGTGCATCCCATAATCGCGCAGCACGCCGGCGACGCGGAGGCGGTAGTTCTGGAAGACGCCGGCACGGCCCTTGGCCTGCGTGGCGCGGTGGGTTTCGCGCTGGCGCCAGGCCTGGACCGCGGCCTCGTCGCGCCAAAAGGACAGCGACAAGAGCTTGCCGGGGTCGGCGAGAGACTGGAAGCGCTCGATGGAAAGGAAGCCGTCGACCGTTTCCAACTCCGGGCGCAGCGCGGCGGCGAGGTCAAGGTAGTGCTGGCGTTCGCCGTTCGCGGGCCAGACTTCGAAGATGACGGCGATCATGCCGGGATTGTAGCAGACTGCGGGCGCGTCCGCTTCGGTGCGCGGCGAAGCGTGGCGAGGCAACCTCACCCAACCCTCTCCCCCCGGAAGTGAGGGGAGAGGGCTTTCTTCTCAGAAGAAGGCTTCTTTCACGCCGCCGAGCCAGAAGCCGAGGGTGGCCTTGGTGGGGGTGGTGGCGACGGGCTTTTCAAAGACGATCTCGGTGCCGCCAACCAGAGCGCCGGTGCTGTCGGTAATCGGGGGGCAGAGGTCGGGGATGAGGGCCTCGGCCTCCGCGGTCTCCAGCACGCCGTAATGGCCGAGGACGCGGGCGAGGACGGCGAATTTGGCGCGGGGCGAACCATCGGCGGTCTTGATGCAGATGCCCAAGCCCCGTTCGGGGACCATCGCCATCAGGAAACCCTCGGCGCCGCCTTTCAGCACCACGCGGCCATTGGTGGCGCGGACCACGCGGGCGGTGGCGGCGTCCGTGCCCTGCAGGTGGTCCGGGTGGGCGGCCATGGCGCCGAGCACGCGGCGGGCGGCGGCGCGGCGGTTGGCGTCGCCGGAATAGCCCAGCGCAAGGCGGGCGGCGGCGCGGGCCAGGCTGCGCATCGGCAGGGCCAAGGCGGGCAGGCCGCACTGGTCGCGGCCCATCGGCAGCTTCGCGGCGTCCTGGCCGAGGTATTCGGACAGGATGGAGAGGTACAGCTTCTGCGCCGGGTGCGCCGGGTCGGCGTAATCCAGGCCGGCGCCCAAGTGCTTCGCGACGGTCAGGAAGCCGCAATGCTTGCCGGAGCAGTTGTGGTAGACGCGACGCGGGCCGCCGCTGGTGAAGGCGTTGCCCATGTCGGCCTCGCCGCGCGGCAGGGCCGGGGCGCAGACCAGGGCGGATTCATCGAGGCCCAGGCGGCCGAGCCAGTCATTCACCAGCGCGACCTGGAACGGCTCCGCGCTGTGCGAGGCGCAGGCCATGGCGATGTGCTCGTCGGTCAGGCCGAAGGCGTCCGCGGCGCCGCTCTCGACCAGGGCCATCGCCTGGAACGGCTTGAGCGAGGAGCGCGGGAAGGTCATCAGCCCGGCATCGCCCCAGCTGCCGACCAGGCGGCCCTCGAAATCGGCCACCACGACGGTGCCGCGATGTACGCTTTCCACCAGCGGGCCGCGCCAGATGCGCGCAAGCTCGACGAAATCGGTGCCGTCCCTCATGTCCAACTGTCCTCCGCTGGTCGTCGATATCTGAAGGCGAAACGGCTTGTACGCAAGCCGGCCTTTGGCCGGACGCGCAAGCCGTTCAGCCGGTGGTGACGTTGGCGGCACGCACCACGGGGCCCCAGCGGTCGAACTCGGCGCGGACGAAGGTATCCGTGGCGTCGGGCGCCATCCAGATCGGCTCGCTGGCGAGGTCGGTCAGGCGGGTCTTGACGGTGGCGTTGTCGAGCGCCTGGCGCATCGCCTCGGCCAGCCGGTCGATGATCGGGCGCGGGGTGCCGCGGGGGGCGAACAGGCCGGTCCAACTGCGGACCGAATAGCCGGGCAGGCCCTGTTCGGCGATGGTCGGGATATCCGGGCGGAAGCGCACGCGTTCCTCCGTGCCGACGCCGATGATGCGGATACGGCCGGCATCGGCGGGGCCGATGACCGTGGGTAGGTTCATGAAAGCCATCGGGATGACGCCGGCCGAAAGATCCGTCGCCACCGGGCCGCCGCCGCGATAGGGCACGTGGGTCAGGTCCACCTTGGTCATCATCCGGAACAGCTCCCCGGCCAGGTGGTTGGAGCTGGCGATGCCGGAGGAGCCGAAGGACAGGCCGCCGGGCGCGGCGCGAATCTTTGCGAGCAGTTCGGGGACGCTGGAGACGCCGAGCGCGGGGTTCACGGCGAGGACGTTGGGCACGTCCACCATCATGGCGATGCCAGACAGGGCCTCGCGCACGTCGTAGCCGAGGTCGGGCGAGACCAGGGCGTGGAAGACGTGGTTCGACGCCGAGGAAACCAGCAGCGTGTAGCCATCCGGCCGCGCGCGGACGACCTGGCCCATGCCGATGGAGCCGCCGCCGCCGGCGCGATTCTCCACCACCACGGATTGACCGAGCCGCTCGCCGAGCAGGGGGGCGACGAGGCGGGCGACGACGTCGTTGGAGCCGCCGGGCGCCCAGGGGACGATCAGGGTGATGCTGCGGGTAGGGTAGTTGCCCTGGGCGCGCGCCGCGGCCGGGACCAAGGCGGGGGCGGCGAGGGCGGCCAGGATGTGGCGGCGACGCATGGAAGTATCCTCGGGCGTTTCTTCTGGCGGCAGGATGGCGGGGCGGGAGGGCTTGCGCCAGTGGCTTACAGCGCGGCGGCGAGGCGGCCGGCGAAGGCTCGGGTGCCGAGCGGGCCGCCGAGATCCGTTGTGCGGGTCGCCGGGTCCGCCAGCAACGCATCCAGGGCCGCGTTGATGGCGGTGGCGGCCGCGCCGGCGGCGGCGTTGGCGCGGTGGCGCGCGTGCCAGTCCAGCAGCATGGCGGCCGACAGGATCAGCGAGCAGGGGTTGGCGCGGTCCTGCCCCGCGATGTCCGGCGCGCTGCCGTGCTGGGCCTGGGCGCAGCAAAGCTCGGCATTCTCGTTGGTGCTGCCGGCAAGGCCGAGGCCGCCCGACAATTCGCTGGCGAGGTCCGACAGGATGTCGGCGTGGAAGTTGGTGGCGACCAGAACGTCGAAGCGCTGCGGGTCGCGCACCAGGATGGCGGCGCAGGCATCGACGATGATCTCGTCCAGCGTCACCTCCGGATAGTCCTGCGCCACCTCCCGCACGCAGCGCAGCCACAGGCCGTCCGTCATGATGAAGGTGTTGGCCTTGTGCACCACGGTAACCTTGTTGCGGCGCCGGCGCGCGAGGTCGAAGGCCGCACGGGCGATGCGCAGGCTGGCGTGGCGGGTGATGCGGCGCATCGAGATCGCGACATCGGGCGTCGGCATGAACTCGCCCTGGCCCATGTGCATGTTGCGGTCGGGATAGAAGCCCTCCGTCGCCTCCCGCATGATGACGAGGTCGAGCGGCTGGTGGCCGCGGCCAAGGCCGGGGCGGGTGCGCGCCGGGCGGACATTGGCGAACAGGTCGAGGCCGACGCGGAACGCGGCCGAGACGTTGATGCCGCCCTGGTCGCGCGGCGGGTAGTGCAGGTGGCTGATCGGGCCGAGGATGATGCCGTCGCTCGCGCGCGCTGCGGCCAGCACGCTGTCGGGCAGGGTGGTGCCGTGGCTGGCGAGCGTGGCGAGGCCGATCGGCTGCGTCTCCAAGGCGAGGCCGAGGCCGAAGCGGGCATCGGCGGCGCGGAGGACCTGGAGCGTCGCCTCCGTGATCTCGGGGCCGATGCCGTCGCCGGGCAGGACAAGGAGGCGGAGCATGATCCTGTGCCGCCTCAGCCCAGCGCCGCCGCGACCCTGGCGCAGAAGGGCCCGACCGCCTCTGGGTTCACCCAGCGCAGCACGGCGACGACCTGGCCGGCGGGCCAGATCCAGGTGACGTTGCCGCCGGCACCCATGGCAAAGACCGAGTCAGCGGGCGCGCCGGGCCAGCGGTTGGCGCCGTTCAGCCACCAGAGGAAGCCGTAGGAGGGGTTGAGCGGGCAGGGCGCGAGGGATTGGCGGATCCATTCGGCGGGGACGACCTGCCGGCCCTCCCATGCGCCGTTCTGCAGGACGAGCTGGCCGATGCGGGCCTGGTCCTCGGCGTGGATGCGCAGGCCGGCGCCCCAATGGGTGCCGCCGGGGACGGAGGGCAGGCGGCGGCCGTCGATCTCGACCCAGGCGTTGTCGTAGGGGTACCAGACCCAGTCGCGGCTGCCGCCGATCGGGTCCAGGATACGCTCCGCGAAGACTTCCGGCAGCGGGCGGCGGAACAGGTGCAGCAGGGACAGCGACAGGCGGTTCACGCGGACGTCGTTGTATTCCCAGTAGGTGCCGGGGCGGGCGAGGGGGCGGTCCATGCCTTTGCGCGCGGCGGCTTCGCGGGCGAGGTCGCGGCCGCGGTCGATGCGGTCGGACTTGCCGAACAACTCGCCCTCCCATTCGGAGGTGTTGGTCAGCAAATGGCGCCAGGTGATCTCGCTGTTCTGGTCGGATTCGAAGCCGCCGTCGCGGATGCGGGCGCGGACCGGCTCGTCGAGGTCCGGCAGCAGGCCGTCCGCCTGGGCGATGCCGGCGAGGAGGGAGAGGTAGGATTTGGCGGCGCTGAAGGTCATGTCCGCTTGGCGCGTGTCACCCCAGGCGGCGATGCGCTGGCCGCGGTGCAGGACCAGGCCGTTGGGCGCGCCGCGCGGAAAGACCGGCCCGAGCACGGCGTTGTGCGGCGGCGGGTCGAAGTGGCCGGATTCGAGATGCGCGAGGAGGTCGCGCGGGAAGGGGGATTCGTGGGCCTCGGCGAAGGCGACGGCATCGGCGAGGCGGGGGTCAGTCTGGGTCATGCAGGGCAGGGTGCCCCCACCGGCGACGCAGCGGAACCCCCGCCCGCGCAGCGGAACCCCGTGCATCCTCGGGACGAACACCCCACATAGGTCCCAAACGAGGAGAGATACGACCATGACGACCGAAACCGCGACGCTCGGCGGCGGCTGCTTCTGGTGCATCGAGGGCGCGCTGCGGCACGTGCAGGGCGTGACCCGGGTGGAGAGCGGCTATGCCGGTGGGCATGTGCCGAACCCGACCTACGAGCAGGTCTGCGGCAAGCAGACCGGGCATGCCGAGGTGGTGCGGGTGGATTTCGACCCGGAGGTGCTGAGCTATGCCGACCTGCTGCGGATGTTCTTCACGCTGCACGACCCGACCACCAAGGATCGCCAGGGCAACGATGTCGGCCCGCAGTATCGCAGCATCATCATGACCCACTCGCCCGAGCAGGCGGAGACGGCCAGGGCGGTGATGGCGGAGATCGAGGCGGCGGGAATCTGGGGCGGCCGGCTGGTGACGGAGCTGGTGCCGGCGACCGAGTATTGGCCGGGCGAGGCCGAGCACCAGGACTACTTCGCGCGCAACCCGTGGTCGGGCTATTGCCGTGTGGTGGTGGCGCCGAAGGTCGCCAAGTTCCGCAAGCAATTCGCTGCCCGCCTGAAGGCGCAGGCGGCCTGAGGAGCAAATCGATGTCGCTGTTCAGCAAGGACAAGCCGGCCGACACCTACCCGGTGCAGAAGTCGGAGGCGGAGTGGCGGGCCGAGCTTTCGCCGGAGGCCTTCAAGGTGCTGCGCCAGCACGGCACGGAGCGGCCGGGCACGAGCAAACTGCTGACCGAAAAGCGGCCCGGCACCTTCGCCTGCGCCGCCTGCGGGCATGAGCTGTTCGACAATGCCACCAAGTTCGAGAGCGGCACCGGCTGGCCGAGTTTCTTCAAGCCGCTGCCCGGCGGCATCGCCACCACCACGGACCGCAGCTTCTTCATGACGCGGACGGAGGTGCATTGCGCGCAATGTGGCGGGCATCTCGGCCACGTGTTTCCGGACGGGCCGGCGCCGACCGGCGAACGCTACTGCATGAACGGCGTGGCGATGGTGTTTCAGCCGGCGGAATGACCGGCGCCGCCGCTGGACTTTCGCCGGTCCAGCGGCGATTTTGCGGGCCTGTCTCGTAGCCGGAAGAACCTGAACCTTGGCCTGGCGCTGCGTTCCCGTCCTTGTCGCGCTGCTGCTCGGGGGGGCGCCGGCGCGGGCGGACCTCGTCTATGTGCTGAACTCCGCCGACGCGACGATCTCGGTGCTGGATGCCGCGACGCGGGCGGAAAAGCTGCGCATTCCGGTGCTGCGGGAGCCGCATCACCTGGTGCTGACGCCGGATGGCTCGCAGCTGGTGGTGGCGGATTCGGGTGGGAACGAGGTGTTCTTCCTGGACCCGGCAACGGGCGAGGTGCAGCGGCGGGCGGCGATCTCGAACCCCTACCATCTGGAATTCAGCCCGGATGGCCGGTTCCTGGTGATCGCCAGCCTGCGCCGTGGGCAGGTGGACGTGCTGGATGCGCGGACGCTTGAACTGGTGCAGCGCTTTCGGCCCGGGGACAAGCCGAGCCACGTGGCGTTCAGCCCGGACAGCCGGATGGTCTATGTGACGATCCAGGGCGACGGCACCGTCGCCGCCTTCGACCTGACCGACATGACGCAGGCCTGGGTGCAGCCTGTGGGGCCGGAGCCGGCCGGGATCATCTGGCATCGTGGCCGGCTGATCATGGGCATCATGGGCAGCACCCATTTCGTGACGCTGGACCCGGGGACGCGGGAGGTGAAGCCGGCCTTCACGCTCGGGCGCGGGGCGCACACCATCTACCCGGCGCCGAACGGCCGGGCGCTGTACGCCACCAGCCGGGTGGACAGCCGGGTGGCGGAGATCGATCCTGAAACGCTGGCGGTGCGCCGGGTGTGGAACATCCCGGGCGGGCCGGATTGCCTGACCTTCGACCCGCAGGGCCGCATCTGGATGACGTTGCGCTGGAGCCGGAGCGTGGCCGTGCTGGACCCGGCCGGGGAGACCTGGGAGACGGCGCGGGTCGGGCGTTCGCCGCATGGCATCTTCTTCAAGTCCCTGGCGCAGGGCGCGGATTTCGCGCTGGCGGGGATGGGGGCGATGTCCGGCACGCGGCCGCTGTTCACGCCGATGCCGGGGCGGCCGGCGATGGCGCCGCCGGCGCCAGCCGGGCTGGTGCCGGCGCCGATCTCGCCCAGCCCGGTGCTGCCGGCGGCGCTGCGGCGCTCGCCGTGACCCGGCGGGGACTGCTGGCGGCAGGGGCGGCGCTACTGGCCAGCCCGGCCCTGGCGCAGGTGGCCCCGCGTGGCTGCCGCGGGCCGATTTACCTGACCATCGATACCGGCTGGAGCCGGGAGGCGGAGGCGATCGCGGCGGTGCTCCGGCGCCATGCGGTGACGGCGACGCTGTTCATCGCCGATGAGCCGACGTTCCGCGGCGATACCAGCCTGTCCGACAGCTGGGCGCCATTCTGGCGCGCGCGGGTGGCGGAGGGGCACAGCTTTGCCTCGCACACCTGGCGGCACTGGTATTTTGCCGGTGATCCGGGGCCGGGGCGGACCACCTTCCGGTCGCGACGCGGCGAAGGGCAGGTGGTGCTCGACCAGGCGGGGATGTGCGCCGAATTGCAGCGGCCGGTGGATGCGCTGCGGCGGTTTTCTCCGGAAGCACGGGTGCTGCCGCTGTGGCGAGCGCCGGGCGGGATCACCACGCCCAATGCGGTGGCGCTGGCGGCGCAATGCGGGTTGCGGCACCAGGGTTGGACGCGGAACGGGTTTCTCGGCGATGAGCTGGACAGCGGGGCGCACCCGAACGCGGCGCTGCTGCGGCGCAACCTGGCGAATATCGCGCCGGGGGAGGTGCTGGTGATGCATTGGGGCGTGCGCAGCCGGCGGGAGCCGTTCGCCGCGATCTTCGAGGATCTGGTGACCGGGTTGCTGGCGCGGGGGCTGTGCTTCGAGCCGCTGCCGACGCGGGGTGTGGCCTGAGGGCGCTCGTCCACCTCGACCACCCCCTCACCCAGCCCTCTCCCCTCATGGGGGCGAGGGCTTCGAGCGTCAGCGGTAGTTGGGGCGGTAGCCGGCTGGAGGCGGGCCCTGGTGCCAGCGGCCGTACTGGTCGTACCAGCCGCCATAGGCAGGATCGACCGGGGCGGCGACGTAGGGGTCGGGCGGGATGCGCTCGGGCGCCGGGGCCGGGGTGAGGGCGCCGCCGACCGCACCCAGCGCGCCACCGATCAGCGCGCCGCGTCCGGCACTGCCGGTGACCGAGCCGACCAGGGCGCCGGCGCCGGCGCCGAGGGCGCCGCCGGCCAGAGCGCGCTGGTTGCGGTCGTTCGGGTCGGAACAGGCAGCCAGCAGCGCCAGCGGAGCGGCAAGGGCGGCCATTCGGGCGGTACGGGTCATGGGCAGTGTCTCCTGGGGCCGGGTCATCTCGACGGGATCAACGCTGCCCACCGCCGGGGGTTCGCCGGGTTGATACAGGATGGCATCGAAGGATGCCGCTGGAATCGGGCTTCGCGCGGTCGGGGACCTGATTATGCTTCGCCGGGTTCGGGATGGAGGTCGGGATGGATCGCAGGATGATGCTGGGTGGCGCCATGGCGCTGCTGGGCGGGGCCGGGGCGGCACGGGCGCAGCAGGCGGCGCCGGCGCCGCATCATGGGCTGGCCATTCCGCAGGACAGGATGGCGCCGCTGCGGGGCGCCGGGCCGGTGCAGTTGACGCCGGCGCAGTATGCGCAGCGCTTCGTCGACAGCCCGGCGCCGGCCGGGACACCCGGGCGCTGGGTGCAGCGGGCGCCGCTGCCGCTGCCGCGCACGGAAATGGCCTGGGCCGCCGAATGGGACGGCAAGCTGCATGTCGTCGGCGGCTATGCCGAGCAGCAGGTGAACAACACCTGGCACCACATCTATGACCCGGCCTCCGACACCTGGCGGGAGGCGGCGCGCCTGCCGCGCGGGGCGAACCATGTGGGCGTGGTGGCGGCGGCCGGGCGCGTGTACGCCTTCGGCGGCTTCAGCAACCAGAACCGCGGGGCGGATACGCTGGCCTTCGCGTATGACGTGGCGGCTGACCGCTGGGACCGGCTGGCGCCGATGCCGCGACCGCGCGGGGCGGGCGCGCTGGCGGTGATCGACGGCAAGATCCATCACATCGGCGGCGCCTCGGAGCCGGAGCGGGAGCGCGCCTCAGTGGGATGGCACGAGGTGTATGACCCGCAGGCGGACAAATGGGAGATGCGCAAGGCGCTGCCGGGCGCGCGCGACCATGCCGGCGTGCTGGCGCATGAGGGCGTCATCCACATTATCGGCGGGCGCTTCAACACCTTCGAATACAACACCGGCCTGCACCACGTGTACCTGCCGGCGCAGGACACCTGGGTGGAGCGCGCGCCGCTGCCGACGCCGCGGTCAGGCCATGGGCTGGTGCTGTATCGCGGGCGGTTCTTTGCCATGGGCGGGGAATCCGGCTGGTTCGAGAACCGCGTGCTGACCGGCCGCGTGCACGGCCAGATGGAAAGCTACGACCCGGCGAGCGACACCTGGCAGCACCATGCACCGATGCCGACGCCGCGGCATGGCATGGGGGCGGTGACGATCGGCGATTTCATCTACGTGGCCGGCGGCGGCCCGGTTGTGGGCGGCGGCATCAAGACGGCGGTACATGAGGCGTTTACCTTGGGCTGACCGCGCGCCTCGCCTGTAGCCTCGCCGGAAAAAGGCGGGAGCAGGGCGATGGGGCGAAGGGTTCTGGCCGTGCTGGTGCTGGCGCTGGTCGTCGGCGCGATCCAGCCGGCGCTGGCGCAGCGGGTGGCGCTGGTGGTGGGCAATGGCAACTACGCCGCAGCGGCGCGGCTGGAGAATCCGGCGCGGGACGCCGCCGGGGTGGCGGCGGCGCTGCGGCGGCTGGGCTTCGGCGTGGACCTGGTGACGGATGCGACGCGGGCACGGCTGGAACAGGCACTTGGCCGCTTCGGGCGCGCGGCGGAGGGGGCGGACATCGCCCTGCTGTTCTTCGCCGGGCACGGGCTGCAACTCGGCGGCGAGAACTGGCTGGTGCCGACCGATGCGCGACTTGCCGATGCACGGGAGGTGGCGTTCGAACTGGTCGGGCTGGATACCGTGCTGCGGCAGATGGAGCGGGCGCGAACGCGGATCGTCATCCTCGACGCCTGCCGCGACAATCCGCTGGCGGTGCAGATGCGCGGGCTGGGTGGCACGCGCAGCCTGGGGCGGGGACTGGCGCCGGTGCAGGCGCAGGATTCCGGCACGCTGATCGCGTTCTCCACCTCGCCGGGGGCGGTGGCGGAGGATGGGCGCACCGGCAACAGCCCCTTCACCGCGGCGCTGCTGCGCCATATCGAACAGCCGGGCGTCGACCTGCAGATCACGCTGCGGCGGGTGCGGAGCGAGGTGCGGCAGGCAACCGCGGGGCGGCAGACCCCATGGGAGAACAGCAGCCTGCTGGAGCCGGTGGTGCTGCGCGCCGCGGCGCCGGGACGGCCGCAGGTGCAGGCGCCGCCACCCGCCGAGGCGCCGGCCGGGATGGCGGGGGTGGTGCGGCCGGCGGTGCCGGGGTTGCCATGGGGTTTCCGCTGCCCGGCAGCCGGCGCGCAGGTGCGGTATGACGATGGCGGCGAAATCGCCTTTCGCGGCGCCGATCCTGCCGATCCGCTGGTCTGCCTTGTCGTGGTGCGCGGTGGCGTTGAGCGGCGGCTGCTGAACTTCCTGACCCTGCCTTCCGCCCATGAAGCCGCGTTCCGCGAGGCGCTGGCGCCGTTCTGGCCGGCGCCGGCGGGGCGGGCGGCGGGGCGGGAGGCGCGGCTGACCGTCGCGGCCAGCGACGGGATGTGGCAGGAACACTGGCGCCTGCTGCGGGAGGATCAGACGTCGGTGGCCGGGCGGGCGCATGCCGCGCTGGTTTTCAGCCGGTCCGTCGAGGGCATGTTCACGAACCGGCATTTGCGGGTGGAGACGCTGTGGTGGGATCTGGCGACGGGCATCTGGCTGCGTCGGGAGGTGCGGCTGGTTCGCGGCACGACCCGGATCAACCCCTACAGTGCCGTGGCGCTGACGAGCGGCGGGTGAGCGTGGGGTGGACGCGGCGCAGGCTGGGCGGCCTGGCGCTGGCGAGCTTCGGGGCGGGCGAGGCCGTTGCGGCGACGTCTCGGGGCGCCGAGGCGGCGGCGCTGATCCGGGCGCTGCTGGACGGGGGCGTGGTGGTGGTACTGCGGCATGCGATCACGGATCGCCGGCAGGTGGACCGGGGCGACCTGTCCGATCGGGCGGCGCAGCGCAACCTGAGCGATGCCGGGCGGGCGCAGGCGCGGGCGCTCGGCCGGGCGATGGCGGCGCTGGGCGTGCCGCTGGGGGAGGTGCTGGCCAGCCCGGTGTTCCGGGCGCGGGATACGGCGGAGCTGGCCTTCGGCGCGCGGACGGTGGTGGAGCCGCGGTTGACGGCGGATGACTACACGCCGGACCCCGCGATGCTGGCCGCCAACATTGCCTGGCTGCGCGAACGAAGTGGCCGGCCCTCCGCGCCCGGACGCACCGATGTGCTGGTCGGGCATATCGTGCCGATGGGCATGGTGCTCGGGCGCGGGCTGGCGCAGGCCGAGTATCCGGAGGGCGCGCTGGCGGTGTTCGCGCCCGGCGAGCGGGCCGGGCGGCTGCTGGGCATCCTGGCGGCGGAGGCGCTGGCCCCCGCCGGATGAACGCGCCGGGCCGCTGGCTTCACGCGGCGGCCTTGCGGGCGGCAAGCTGATCCAGCAGGTGCTGCAGGTGACGGGTATTCTCCGCCTCCTGCCGCACCACCAGGCCGAGGGTCGGCCAGTCCAGCCGCGCGATGCGGGCCTCGACGATGGCGCCCGCGCCCAGGTCCAGTCGCAGGCCGAGCCCGGCGCGCAGACCCGGCGGGGTGGGACCCTCGCCTTCCAGGGCGACGCCGCCGAGCGAGACGTCCCGCAATTTTCCGGCGAAAGGCTCGCCGCTGGCGGGATGCATCCTCAGGCGGCGCTGGTCACCCGGGACACGTTTGTACTGGCGGCGGTCGCCGGTTGTGTCGCGCAGCACGGCCATGAAGGAATCCACTTCCTTGCCGAGGGTCGTGGTCTCGGCGCCGACCTCGTTGGCGGCGTTCTGCACGAAGGCGCTGGATTCCCGCGCGTGCCGCGCCGCCGCGGCGGCTTCCTCCATCGCGGCGACGGTACGGCGGGAGGTATCGAGCACCGTGCTGACGTTGCCGGCGATGTCGCGCGTCGCGGCGCCCTGCTGTTCGACCGCGGCGGCGATTGCGGAGGCGGTGGCGCCCATTTCCTGCACCTCGTTCGCCATGCCGCGCACCGTGTCCACCGCTTCGCCGGCGGCGGCCTGGATCGCCTGGATCTGGCCGCTGATCTCGCCGGTGGCCTTGGCGGTCTGTGCGGCCAGGGCCTTCACCTCGTTCGCCACCACGGCGAAGCCCTTGCCGGCCTCGCCGGCGCGGGCGGCCTCGATGGTCGCGTTGAGCGCCAGCAGGTTGGTCTGGCCGGCGATGTCGCCGATCAGGCGGGCGACGTCGCTGATGGTGGCGGCGGCCTCGGCCAGCTTCACCATGGTGGCGTCGGCGCGTTCGGCCCGGCCGGCCAGGCTGTGCGCTGCGCTGGCGGCACCGCCGGCCTGACGCGCGATCTCGCCGACGCTGGCCGTGAGTTCCTCCACCGCCGCGGCGACCGAGCCGAGATCGTTGACCGAGGAATCGGCATGGGCCGCGGTCTGCCGCGCCCGCTGTTCGGTCTGTTCCGCGGTCGCGGCCATGTCGCGGGAGGCGACTCCCATGTGGTCCGCCGCCGCGGACAGGCCACGCATGACGCCGGACAGCGCGCCGCCGAAATCGCGCGTCTGGCGTTCCATCTCCTTCGCCTGTTGCTCGCGCCGCGTTCGTTCGGCGGCGGCGGCGCTTTCCAGTTGCCGTGTCTGCTCGGCATTGTGGCGGAACACCTCCAGCGCCGCAGCCATGGCGCCGATTTCGTCGGCTCTGCCCTGGCCGGGCACCGCCACGAGCAGGTCGCCGCCCGACATCCGCCGCATCGCCTCCGCCATGCCAGCCAGCGGCACGGCGAGGGACCGGGCGGCGAAGAGGCCGAGCGGCACGGTCAGCAGCAGCACGACGGCGCCGATGCCGAGGTTCTTGAGGAGCTGCGTCTGGTGGGCGGCTTCCGCCGCGAGGGTGCTTTCGCCGATCACCACGCGGCCGGCCGGCTGGCCGCGCAGGTCCGTCAGCGGGAAGGACCGCAGTTGGAACCTGCCGTGGGTGCCGAGCGTGGCGATCTCGGGCAGGGTCGGCGCGAGGAGTGGCGCGAGGGTTTCCTGGGGAAGGTTTTGCAGGGTGGAGCCGCTCAGCCGATCACCGGCGAACAGCAGCACCTGCATGTTCGTCGCCGCGGCGATTTCCATGGCGCCGGGCTGGCCGATGCGGCTGGCGACCCGCACGGTTCCCAGCACCGGCGCCCCGGGGGCGCCGGGACGGACCGGCACCACGGCGCCCATCGCGAGTTGCCGGCTGGCCGGCGAAAAGGTCAGGCCGGACAGGGCACTGCCCTGGAGGGCGCGCGCGACATCCGCGAGGCCGGATTTGTCATCTCCGGACTGGTCGGGATTGTGCCCGCGCAGCAGCACGCGGCCCCGCATGTCGGTGACCTCGAGGACATCCACGACCGGATCGACGGCACGGAGGGCCGCGATGGCGGGCACCAGCATGCCGCGCAGGGCGGCGGCATCGCCGGACTGGAGTGCGGCGGCGAGGTCGCCGCGCTGGGCGATGTTGCTGGCATGCGCCAGCATGCGCTGCTCCTGGCCCGAGACCCGCAACTCGGCCTGTTGCGCCGCGCGCTGCAGGGTCTGCTCGGTCCGCTCCGCCTCCTGCAACGTCGCGCTGACGATCTCGGTGCCGGCGACGACGGCCACCGCAAGGACGGCCGGCATCAGTGCCAACAGGATCAGGCGCGGCTTCAGGCCCCGCGCGAAGCTGAGTTTGGGAAGTGGCATCTCGTGACCCTTGGGGGATGGGAGATGCAGCCTATCGCGGGGTGTGTTGTCACAGTGTTTAAGGCGTAACGATCTAGCCCAGCAGGGCGCGCATCAGGAAGCCGGCGAGTGCGGTGACGCCGAGGGTGCGCAGCAGGCCGAGTTTTGCCGCGAACAGGCAGGCGGCGGCGAGCATGCTGAGCAGCATCGCCTCGGGCTGCAGGGTCTCGGCCACTGGCAGGTCGAGGCGGAGCGGGCCGAGGGATGTGGTCTCGACGCGGGCGAACAGCACGCGCAGCGCGAACCACAAGGCGAGGTTGGCGATGACGCCGACCACGGCGGCGGTGACGCCGGCCAGGGCCGCCTTCAGGCGCGGTTCGGCGTGCAGGCGCTCCACGAAGGGGGCGCCGAGGAAGATCCAGGCGAAGCAAGGCGCGAAGGTGACCCAGAGCGCGAGCAGGGAGGCCAGGATGCCGGTCCAGATGCCCTGGGCGGATCCGGCAAGGAAGCCCACGAATTGCAGCACCAGGATCAGCGGGCCGGGGGTGGTCTCGGCAAGGCCGAGGCCGGCCAGCATGTCGGCCGCCGTCAGCCAGCCATAGGTCTCGACCGCCTGCTGCGCGACATAGGCCAGCACGGCATAGGCGCCGCCGAAGGTGACGACGGCCATGACGGAGAAGAACCAGGCGATGTCGCCCCAGGGCACGGTGCCGGCGAGCAGCGCCACCGGCCACGCCCAGAGCACCAGGGCCATCAGGCCGGCGCGGCGGGCCATGCGGGCCATGCGGGGGATGCGGTCCGGGTCCTGAGCGATCAGCGCATCCAGCAGGGCGGGCGGACCGTCCTTGGCCGTGCCGTGGCCGCCGCCGGTGAAGTGCTGCGGCAGGGCATAGCCGAGGAGCGCGGCGGTGAGCACGACGACGGGGAAAGGCAGGTCGAAGGCGAACAGCGCGAGAAAGGCGGCGGCGGCCAGCGCCCAGGCGGCGGCGCCGTGCAGGGCGCGCTTCGCGACGCGCAGCAGGGCTTCCACCACCACCACCAGCACGGCGCATTTCAGGCCGAAGAACAGCGCGGCGACCAGCGGCACGGTGCCGAGCGTGACGTAGAGGATGGACAGCGCCAGCATCACCGCGGCGCCGGGCAGGATGAACAGCAGGCCGGCCATCAGCCCGCCGCGCACGCCATGCATCAGCCAGCCGAGATAGGTGGCAAGCTGCTGCGCCTCCGGCCCCGGCAGCAGCATGCAGAAGTTCAGCGCGTGCAGGAACCGCGCATCGGAGACCCAGCGGTGCTGTTCCACGACCTCCCGGTGCATCAGCGCGATCTGGGCGGCGGGGCCGCCGAAGGACAGCAGGCCGATGCGGAGCCACACGCGGAACGCCTCGCGCAGTGTGGGGAAGGGGGTGGTGGGCTGCTGGTCCATCAGGCGGCTCCCGGGCCGAAGGCGGCGGTTCCTCGGGCGAGCGCGGACGCAGGCCAGTTGTGGGTTTCCTCTGTGGCATCGCGGCACCAGAGATGGAAGGCGTCGTAGAGCGCGAGCCCGGCCTCGAGCTGTGCCAGGTCGTCCGGATAGAGGCGGGACAGGCCGAGCGAGGCGGCGAGCAGGCCGGCGGCTTGCGGGGCAAGGTCGGGCCGCGCGGTATCGGCGCCGCGCACCAGCAGGGCGAGTCGGCGCAGGGCGGGCGTTTGCAGCCCGTATTCATCGAGCATGGTGTCGAAGGTGCAGCCCTCCCCGCGATGGCTCCAGAAGACGCCCTCGATGTCGAAGGGCGTGGCGCCGAAGCGGTCGGCGACGGCGGCGACCTCGGCGGGGGCGACGAACAGGAACAGGGCAGCGGGGTCGATGAAGCGGCGGATCAGCCAGGGGCAGGCGATGCGGTCGACCTTCGGGCGCGACCGGGTGACCCAGATGGTGCGGCCCTGCGCGTCGCGGGGCGGGACCAGGCCGGTGCGGACCAGGGGCAGGCCGGCGTCGCGCCAGGCGACGAAGCCGCCTTCCAGCACGCGGGCCTCGGCGCCTTCGTGGCGCAGCCAGGCGGCGGTGCCCTCCGAAAGCTTCAGGCCCTTCTGGCAGGCGACGACGATGCTCGCGCCGCGCAGCGCGGGCGCCCAGGCGGCGATGTCGCGCGAATCGCGGGCGATGGCGGCCGGGAGCATGCGGGGGTCGGCCGCGGCATCTTCCGCGGTGCGGACGTCGATGAGCAGCGGCGCGTCGGGGCGGCCGATGCATTGGAAAAGTTCGTGGAGGGAGATCGATGTGGTGGCAGGCATGGTGCGTCCAGTCCCGAAGGGCGGTGGACGCGATGCTTGGGCCTGGTGCGAAGGGCGCGGCCTGATGGGGCGATCGCGCTGGCCCCATGCCGGCAAGCTTAGGAAGCCGGTTGAGGCGCCGTCAAGCGTAGCCCTGATTGGGCCAGTCGTGCACTTCCTCCGTCGCGTCGCGGCACCAGAGGTGGAAGGCGTCGTAGAGCGCGAGGCCGGCTTCGAGCTGGGCGAGGTCGTCCCGGTGCAGGCGGGACAGGCCGAGGGATGCGGCGAGCAGGCCGGCGGATTGCGGGGCGAGGTCGGCGCGGGAGGTCTCGGCGCCGCGGATGATCATCGCGAGGCGTTCGAGCGTCGGCGTGCGCAGGCCGAATTCGTCCAGCATCGTGTCGAAGGTGCAGCCATCGCCGCGGTGGGTCCAGAACACGCCCTCGATGTCGAAGGGGGTGGCGCCGAAGCGTTCCGCCACGAGTTCGACCTGGGAGGCGGCGACGAACAGGAACATGGCGGAGGGGTCGACGAAGCGGCGGATCAGCCAGGGGCAGGCTACGCGGTCCACCTTGGGGCGGGCGCGGGTGACCCAGACGGTGCGGCCCTGGCCGTCCCGCGCCGGGATGGCGGCGGGTTCCAGCAGCGGCATGCGGGCGGCGCGCCAGGCGGCGAAGCCACCTTCGAGGACCTGGGCCACGGCACCTTCGTGGCGCAGCCAGGCCGCGACACCCTCCGACAGCTTCAGGCCCTTCTGGCAGATGACGATGACGTCGCGGTCGCGGAAGGCGGGGGCCCAGGCGGCGACATCCTGGTGCTCCAGCACCTGGCTGGCGGGCAGCAGGCGGGGGTCCTCGGCGCGGTCGGCGGCATCACGGACATCGACCAGCACCGGGCCGTCGGGCAGGCCGATCAGGCGAGAGAGTTGCTGCGGGGTGAGCACGAAGGGGGAGGGCATGTGCCTGGTGGTCCAATCAGGCGCGGTGCCCGGGGTGGCGTACCACGGCGGGTGCAAACCCGCGACCGCGACGTGGCGGCGCGGGCGCGGAATACAAGCGATCAGCGCGGTCCGCGGGGGGAGGCGGGGACGCCGCAGCCGCAGTCCTCGGCGGGTGGAGGTGGGGCGGGCTGCGCGGCGGCAGGAGCCGCGAGGAGCAGGAGAAGGATCAGCAGGACCGGCATGGCGATGCCTCAGAACAGCAGGGAGATGCCGGATAGCAGCAGCAGGCCCAGCAGGACCAGACGGAAGCCGGTGGCGGGGATGTGGCGGTAGGCCTTCACGCCGAGCCAGCCGCCGAGCAGCAGCGCAGGCAGCGCCACCAGCAGCATGCGCGCGACTTCCCGGTCGAAGAAGCCGCCGGCGACCAGGCCGATGGCGGCGGCGGCCTGCATCACCACGATGAAGGGCTGGAAGATGGCGCGGGCCTCGTTGCCGCGCAGGCCCTTGAGATCGGCCCAGATGGTGATGATGGGGCCGGAGAAGCCGCCGAGCCCGCCGAGGATGCCGCTGGCCAGGCCGATGCCGGCATCGGCGCCGGGGCTGCCGCGCAGCAGCGGCAGGTTGCGGCGCAGCGCCATGCCAGACAGCGCCCAGAGCGAGTAGCCGACCAGCAGCAGGCCGATGGCCACGGCGATGACCTGGGGTTCGATGCGGGCGAGCAGCAGGATGCCGAAGGGGGTGCCGACCACGCCGCCGATGACGTAGGGGCGCAGGACAGCCCAGCGCATGCTCGGCCAGATGGCGCCGAGCGTGCCGAACTGGATCAGCAGGGAGCCGAAGACGACGATCGGCGCCACCTGCTGCGGTGGGAGCCAGTGGAACAGGATGCCGGCGGCGACCAGGCCGAAGGCGAAGCCGGCCATGCCGGAGGCAAAGGCGGCGGCGAAGCAGCCGGCCAGCAGGACGACGTATTCCGGGGGGATCATGCCGGGCAGGGAAGCCCGGCGGGCAGCGCCGGGGAAGCCCCCCTGGCGGGGTCCGTAGTCTTGTCTCGACGCGGGCTGCATGGTCCTGTCCGGGCCAAGCAGACGGGAATGGACGAAGCATGGCACGGCGCGGCGCGGATGTTCTGGTGCAGGGGCTGCGGGCGGCTGGGGTGACCCGCATCTTCACCCTGTCGGGCAACCACATCATGGAGGTGTTCGACGCGCTGGTGGGCTCCGGCATCGAGTTGGTGCACACGCGGCACGAGGCGGCGGCGGTGCATATGGCGGATGCCTGGGCGCGGCTGACGGGCCAGGTCGGCGTCGCCATGGTGACCGGCGGTCAGGGGCATGCGAACGCGACGGCGGCGCTGTGTTCCGCCTTGGCCGGGGAAGTGCCGGTGCTGCTGCTGTCGGGGCACGCGCCGCTGGCGGATATCGGCAATGGCGCGTTCCAGGAACTGCCGCAGGCGGCGATGGCGGCGCCGGTGAGCAAGGCGGCCTGGGCGGCGCAGACACCGCAGGGGCTTGCCGCGGATGTGGCGCGGGCGTTTGCCATCGCGCTCGGCGGGCGGCCGGGGCCGGTGCATCTCAGCCTGCCGACGGATGTGCTGGAGGCGGAGGTGGAGGAGGCGCCGGCGCCTGAAGCCTCCGCATTTGCGCGGCGGCCGATGCGCTTGGGCGGGCCGAGCGCGCTGGTGGTGGCGCAGGCGGTGGCAGCCGCCGCGCGGCCGTTGCTGGTGGCGCCGCCGGCGCTGTGCACGCCGGCCGGCGTGCTGGCGATGGCGGCGCTGGAGGCGGCGAGCGGGCTGCCTGTGGTGCCGATGCAGTCGCCGCGCGGGCTGGCCGATCCCTCGCTGGGCGCGTTTCCGGAGGTGCTGGCGGAGGCGGACCTGATCGTGCTGGTCGGCAAGCCGCTGGACTTCACGTTGAAGTTTGGGCGGGCTCCGGCGGTGGCGGCGGGGTGCCGCTGGATCGTGCTGGAGCCGGAGGGCGCGGTGGTGGCGCGGGCGCAAAGGCTGGTCGGGGACCGGCTGGTGCTGGCGGCGGTGGCGGATGCGACGGAATCGGTCGCGGCGCTGGCCAGCGTGATGCAGCCCGTTGCCGCGCAATCCGGCTGGGCGGATCGGGTGCGGGAGGCGGTGGCCTGGCGGCCGGCGGCGTGGGCGGAGCTGGCGGGTGCACCGGAGGGGCCGATCCGGTCGGCGACGCTTGGGCACGCGGTGAATGCCGCGATGGCCGAGCGGGATGCGACCTTCGTCTGCGATGGCGGCGAGATCGGGCAATGGGGCATGGCGATGGTGCGGGCGGGAACGCGCATCGTGAATGGCGTGGCGGGGGCGATCGGCGTGGGCATCCCCTTCGCCATCGGGGCGCGGGCGGCGCGGGCGGCGCCGACGCTGGCGCTGATGGGCGATGGCAGCTTCGGTTTCCATATGGCGGAGCTGGACACCGCGGCGCGGCACGGGCTGCCCTTCGTGGCGGTGGTGGGCAATGACAGCCGCTGGAATGCCGAGTTCCAGATCCAGGTGCGGGACTACGGCGCCAACCGCGCGCATGGCTGCGAGCTGGCGCCGGGGACGCGGTACGACCTGGTGGCGGCGGCGCTCGGTGGGCATGGCGAGAACGTCACGGCGGCGCGGGAGCTGGCGCCGGCGCTGCAACGCGCCTTCGACAGCGGCAAGCCCGCCGTGGTGAATGTGGTGCTGGACGGGCAGCCGGCGCCGACGCTGCGGCGGTAGGAAATTCGATGATGCAGGACGCGCATGCGGTAACGAGCCTGGCGCAGCTGGAGGCGCTGTACGGGGAGGCGGTGCCGGCTTCGCTGCAAAAGGTGCGGCGGGATCTGGATGTGCCGAGCCGCGACTTTATCGCGCGCAGCCCGTTCTGCGTGCTGTCCACGCGCGGGGCGGATGGGCGCGTGAACGGGACGCCGCGGGGGGATGCGCCGGGGTTCGTTTCCGTGCTGTCGGGGAATGAGGTGGCGCTGCCGGACCGGCGGGGGAACAACCGGCTGGATGCGCTGCGGGATATCCTCGGTGATCCGCAGGTGGCGCTGCTGTTCCTGATTCCGGGGGTGGGGGAGACGCTGCGGGTGAGTGGGCGGGCGACGATCAGCGCGGACCCGGCGCTGTGCGCGGCGATGGCGCAGCAGGGACGGGCGCCGGCGACGGTGCTGCGGGTTCGGGTGGAGGAAGTGTTTTTTCAGTGCGCGCGGGCGCTGATGCGGTCGCGCATCTGGGGGGAGACGGCAAGGCCGGCGGGGGTGCCGACGGCGGGGCAGTTCCTGGCCTCGGCGATGCAGGGGGCGTTTGACGCGGAGGCGTATGATCAGGCGGCGCCGGGGAGGTTGGCGGCGGGGCTGTATTGAGGGGCAATGCTCTGGATCGAACCACGAGCGAGCTGTCGTGCCTGTGTCTGATCTTCGTTTCGGTGGTGACTATATGTAGCGAATGGGCAAGCGTAAATCCGAGCGTCACCACTGGTGGCCCAAGGCAATATCCCGCCATTGGACCAACGAGAGCGGATGCGTGAATTGGCTCCTTCCCAATGGCATCGTTCGGCCGCTGAAGCCTGAAAATCTCGGCGTTATCGGCGACGGCCATTACATTCAACTTGGCAAAATACCCGGTGACCATACGGTTTGGGATGAGAGTTTTGAGCCGGAGTTTGAAAAGGCAGACGACAATTTCCCGACTGCACGAAAATGGCTCGAGTCGCTTGGAACGGAAGATCGAACATAGGGTTTTCCTGAGCAACAGAGGTTCGTGCCGCAGGTTATAGATGATGCAATGCTTGAGATTCTTGTTGAATGCACTGTTTCACTGGCAGTCCGCAGCCCAATGAGCCGGCTTGCGTCTGCAGGGCTGGCGGAGCGTTTGCGCGAAGGGCTGTCAGAGCGTGAGCGCAACTTACTCATCGCAGCGAATTTGAAGGGTCGACAGCGTCAGATATGCAAGGGTCTCGGTGTTCACGCGAAATTCTGCCTAAGTTTTTCGCACTTCGAGAATTTATTTTTGCCGATGGTTTCTACAGTAATCTGTCGGCGACTGCCAACCTTTCGATTCGGCCTATTGTCTGTGTTCCTTTGACGCCAACGATAAGTATAGTCATCGTCAGGTCAATTCAGTTTGGCCCAGAGCCTAGACTTTCGACTCTAGTTATAGCGCCAGATGAAGCGGATGCGTTCAATCAGATCGTGCAGATTTATCCGAAGGACGCGGTTTTGTATCAGTCAGAGGCGCCCGTACTCACGGAGCATTTCGTCGGCGGCCGACATTTTCAGATTGATCATCGGGAAAATATTATAGAGCATTTGAGTGGGTACCTCCCTGGTGTTCGGCATGGAGCGATCTACTGAGCGCTATGTTTTTGGCTGCTCCAAAGTGTTCCATCCGGAAAATTTTCTTATGTTTGAGGCAACTTACTCGCTAAACTGAGCCGATCTGAGCCACCTTCGTTTCGGCCTCCCACCCCATCAGCGCCAGCCCCTCCGCCACCGAAACAAACTCGCCTCCTGCCACTACCAGATCCTCCCCGAACCGCTCCTCGAAAATGCGCCGCACCGCCGGGACCAGCGAGGACCCGCCGGTGAGGAAGACGCGGTCCACCTGGTCCGGGGTCAGTGCGGCGTCCACCAGGGCGGCGTCGACGGCGGTGCGGATCTGCGCGAGTTCGGGGGCGATCCAGGATTCGAAATCGGTGCGGGCGATGTCCGCCGAAACCTCGAATTCGCCGTGGCGGAAATCCAGCACTGTCGTCTTCGCACGCGAAAGGGCGGCCTTGGCGGTGGAGACGGCGCGGTACAGGGCGTAGCCGGCCTCGTCCTTCACCAGGGCGATCAGGGCGCGGAGTTGCTCCGGGTGGTCGGCGGTGCGGGCCACGGCCTCGATGTCGCGCAGGGTCTTCGGCGCGCGCATCAGGGACAGCAGGTGCCACCGCGCAAAGCTGGAATACCAGGCGGGCGGGATGGGGAGTTCGGTGCCGGTGACGCGGTAGCTGCCGCCCTTGCCGAGCAGCGGAGAGATCACGCGGTCGATGATGCGGTAGTCGAAGGCGTCGCCGGCGACGCCGACGCCGGCCTGGCCCAACGCCGTGACGCGGCGCGGCGGGCCGGGGTCGAAGCGGAGCAGGGAGAAGTCGCTGGTGCCGCCGCCGAAATCGGCGACGAGGACCACCGCCGGGCGATCCAGCGTCGCCGCGAAGCGGTGGCCGGCGGCAGCGGGCTCCAGCGCCACCTGCACGTCCCGGTGGCCGGCCAGCGCGAAGCCGGCGCGCAGGCGGCGCTCGCCGAGCGCGTCGTCGGCGCTGCCGCCGACGAAGCGCACCGGGCGGCCAACCACGATGTGGGCGCCTGCGAGATCATCGGCGAAGGGGGCGAGCAGGGCGCGCAGGAACAGCGCCACCAGGGGCTCCAGCGCGTAGCCTTGGCCGAGGATGCGGGTCTCGGCGAAGCTGCGCTGGGCCAGGTAGCTTTTCATCGACATGATGAGGCGGGCGTCGAGCGGGTCGTCGAGATAGGCCTCGATGGCGGCGGGGCCGGCAGCGTGGCGGACGCGGCCGTCGGCGCCGTTCCAGAAGCAGAGCACGGAGCGGAACACGTCGTCCGTCGCCTGCCGCAGGACGCGCACCTGGCCGTCCGGTTGCAGGGACGCGACCACGCTGTTGGTGGTGCCGAAATCGATTCCGATGGTGGGACGCATGGGAGGGGGCACCGGAGGGGGGAGGGGCGCGCGTTGAAGCCGCGGGGCGGGTGGATGGCAAGGGCTGGTCCGGATGTTGCTTGGCCGGGGCGATATCCACCGACGGGAGCCGCCACCATGAACCGCCGCCACCTGCTTGCCGCCCTCGCGGCCGCGCCGCTGGCCGCGCCCCAACTCGCGCGGGCGCAGGGCTGGACGCCGGACCGGCCGGTGCGGCTGCTGCTCGGATTTCCGCCGGGCGGTGCCTCGGATGCCGCGGTTCGCATCATCCAGCCGCGGCTGGCGGCACGCCTCGGGCAGCCGGTGGTGGTGGAGAACCGGGCGGGGGCGGGCGGCAACATCGCGGTGGAGGCGGCGGCGCGGTCGGTGCCGGATGGCAGCACCATGGTCTCGGCCAATATCGGCACGCTGGCGGTGAACCCGGCGCTGGTGCGGCAGATGCCGTTCCATCCGAGCGACGACCTGGCGCCGCTGTCGCTGGTGTTCAACGCGACCAACGTGCTGGTGGTGCAGGCGGCGCGGCCGTATCGCAGTGTCGCGGATATCGTGGCGGCGGCGAAGGCGCGGCCGGAGACGCTGGTTTATGGCACCGGCGGCGTGGGATCGCCGGGGCATCTGTGCGGCATCCGGCTGGATGATCTGGCGGGCATCCGGACGGTCGCGGTTCCGTACCGGGGCGGCGGGCCGCAGATGCTGGGGCTGCTGGCGGGGGAGCAGGATTTCTCCTTCTCGCCGCTGGGCAACGTGGCGACGCATGTCGCGGCTGGCACGCTGCGGGCGCTGGCGGTGTCCACCACGACGCGGGCGGAAGGGCTGCCCGGCGTGCCGACGATGATCGAGACGGGGCTGACCGGGTATGAGGTGCTGAACTGGGACGGGATCCTGGTGCCGAGGGCGACGCCAGCGGCGATCCGCACGACGCTGGGCGATGCCATCCGGGCGGTGCTGGCGGAGCCGGAGGTGGTGGCGGCGTTTGCGCAGCGCGGGCTGACGCCGCGGCCGACCGGCGAGTCGGATTTCGCGGCGCAGCTGGCGGCGGATAGCACGACCTGGCAGGGGCTGATCCGGGCGGCGGGAATCCAGGCGAGCTGAAGGGGCCCCTTTCACTCAACCCTCTCCCCCTTTCAGGGGAGAGGGCTTTCAGCTGCGTTCGTAGATCAGGCGGGCGCGGATGGTGCCGGGGAGGGTGCGGAGTTCCTCGAGGATCGCCTCGGCTTCGGCGCGGGCCTCGACGCTTTCGATGACGCAGTAGCCGAGGTCGCCATCGGTCTGCAGGTACTGCGCGGTGATGTTCAGGCCGCGGCGGGCGAAGCAGGCGTTCATCTGCGACAGGATGCCGGGGGCGTCGCGGTGCAGGTGGGTCCAGCGGGCGCCGGTGGGGCGGGGCGGGAGCTGCACCTGGGGCAGGTTGACGCTGCCCATGGTGGCGCCGGTGTCGGAGTAGTCCACCAGCTTGCGGCCGACCTCCTGGCCGATGCGATCCTGGGCCTCGGCCGTGCTGCCGCCGATATGCGGGGTCAGGATGACGTTGGGCAGGCCCTGGAGCTCGGAGACGAAGGCCTCGCCGTTGCGCTTCGGCTCCTCGGGGAAGACGTCCACGGCGGCGCCAAGGATGCGCTTCTCGCGGAGGGCTTTGGCCAGGGCGGGCACGTCGACGACGGTGCCGCGGGCGTTGTTGATGAAGACGGCGCTGGGCTTCATCGCGGCGAACTGGCGGGCGCCCATCAGGCCCATGGTGCCGGGGGTTTCCGGCACGTGGATGGTGACGACGTCCGACTGCGCGAGAAGCTGGTCGAGCGAGGCCGCGGGCGTCGCGTTGCCGTGCGGCAGCTTGCCGGTGTGGTCGTAGTACAGCACGCGCATGCCGAAGGCTTCGGCCAGGACGGATAGCTGGCTGCCGATGTTGCCGTAGCCGATGATGCCGAGCGTCTTGCCGCGCATCTCCCAGCTGTTGGCGGCCGACTTGTCCCAGCCGCCGGCATGGGCGGCGACGGATTTGTCGACGATGCCGCGCATCAGCATCACGGCTTCCGCCAGTGTGAGTTCCGCGACGCTGCGGGTGTTGCTGAAGGGGGCGTTGAACACGGCGACGCCGTGATGGGCGGCGGCGGCGAGGTCGACCTGGTTGGTGCCGATGCAGAAGCAGCCGATGGCGATCAGGCGGTCGGCGGCGGCGAGCACCTGTTCGGTGACCTCGGTACGGGAGCGGATGCCGAGGATGTGGACGCCCTTCACCGCCTCGACCAGCGCGGCGCCTTCGAGCGCCTTCTTCTCGCGCTGGATGGCGGCGTAGTCGGCCTGGCCGAACAGGTCCACCGCGCTGTCGGCAATACCCTCCAGCAGCAGGATGCGGATGCGGTCCTTGGGGAGGGAAATGCGGTCGTTCATGCGCCTGGCCGAGGGGGAAGCGGCGCCTTCTGCCCGCTTGGGACGGCGGCGGCAAGAGGCAGGCGCGCGTGGCGCGGTGGGGGCGGGTCGCGGCAACGTTGCAACTCAGGTTGTTACAGTATTGAGTCCGGTCCGAAATGATTCCCAGCAGTCCTCGAGCCCTAAACGCAAAATGTAACCAGAATAGTTTGTTTATGAAAGGTCAATGCAGAGTAAGGAATCACGCAAAAACTGGCGGTTTGCCCACGCAGGAACCGAATTATTGTCCGATATTTTGGGGTCACAGAAGGTTTTGTTGTGGATTTTATTGGACTCCTGATCTGATTGGTTAGGCCGTCGCAGGAAAGCGTTGGTCGGACAACATCGGCGGGATGATTTGAAGTGTCAGGTTCAAGCATTGGCAGCGGCCCACAGCCGTCCTACGCAACCCAGATCCTTGTGGGTGACTTCAACGGCGATGGCCGCCCGGACGCCTTCCTGCCCATGGCGGCGGGCAATGGCAGTGATTCGGTATCGCAGCGCATCTTCCTCGGCGTCCCGGGCGGCGCCTTCGTCGATGGTGCGGCGCTGTTCGGCGCGGCGGGCACGCCGCTAGCGGTCAACCCGACCCGGGGGCTGATCGCGGACTTCAATGGCGACGGGCGCAGCGATGTCATCCTGCTGGACCATGGCGCGGCAGGGTCATCCGTGGGTGGCTTCAGCCAGCTCATCCTGACCACGCCGACCGGGCTGGCGGTGGCCAATGGCAATCTGTCGGGCGCCCAGCGGCTGACCTATGGCGGCGCGACCGGCGACATCGATCGCGACGGCGACATCGATGTGGTGCTGTTCAACCTGCATGACGCCACCGGCCATGGCGTGCAGGTGATGGTCAACGATGGCTTCGGCAACTTTGCGGAGCAGGCGGGGCGGGCGCCGCTGCACTACCAGCCGGCGGTGGCGCGGGCCGGTTCCATGGCCGGCACGCTGTTCGACGCCGATGGCGATGGTGACCTCGACCTGCTGGCGGGCACCTGGTTCGGCTCCGGCCTGCCGACGCAGATCTTCCGCAATGACGGCACCGGGTCCTTCACCCTGCCGGAGGTCTGGAACCTGCCGCCCTCGGGCGTCGCGAACGAGGTGGTGCTGCAGGCGGTGCCGACGGACCTCAACGGCGACGGCCTGCAGGACCTCGTCCTGGCGGTGACCGATGGCGGCACCTACGGGACCGATTATTTCACCGTGAGCTACCTGCAGTTCCTGGTGAACCGGGGCAACGGGCAGTTCGACGACGAGACGGCGCTGCGGCTGCCGCAATCCACCGCATCCCGCGGCACCGAGCCCGGGCTATGGCCGAAATCCGTTCTGAGTCTCGACCTCGACCTCGATGGCGACAAGGATTTGCTGGTCTGGCGCACCACGCCGTCCGAGGGTGCGCCGTTCGCGCTGGTGAACGATGGCGCCGGCCGGTTCACGCCAGGCTCCTCCGCCTCCTTCCTCGGGCTGGGTGCGGCGGACATGAACCTGGATGCGATCCCGGAGCTGCTGGTGATCAACGAGGGCCGTCTGCTGGTCCAGGGCAACGGCTTCGCCCCGTTCAGCGGCGGCGTCATGTCGATCACGCGCGAAGGCAGCAGTGGCTTCCTGCTGGCGGAGGTCTATGCCGGGCCGGTGGACTACCTGCAGTACGTCTTGCTGGGCTCCGATGGCGGCGAGGCGGTGGGCGGGACGTCGGGCAACGACTTCATGAACCTGCTGGGCGGTGACGACGCGGCCAATGGCGGGGCGGGGCGCGACGTGCTGGATGGCGGCGGCGGTTCCAACTTCCTGACCGGCGGCGCCGGCCTCGACGTGTTCTTCCTCGATGGCCGGGCGGGTGCGACCACCTGGAGCACCATCACCGACTGGGAGTCCGGCGAGCAGCTCAGCATGTTCGGCTACCGCCCCGGGGTCAGCACCCTGACCTGGGTCCAGGATGCCGGGACGGAAGGCTATCGCGGCCTGACCATGCATGGCGACCTGAACGGGGACGGCGCCATCGAGACCAGCGTGACCTGGAGCGGACTGACGAGCCAGTCGCAGCTGCCGTCGGCGGTGCAGTTCGACGGCCTGCTCTGGTTCACCTGAGCTGGTCCTGCTCGCGGCTCAAATGGCCTCCGACACGGTGGTGCGGGCCGCGAGCGGCAGGTCCAGGGTGCAGTCGAGGCCCTGCCGGCGCCAGTCGAGCAGGAGCCGGCCGCCGAGCTGGCCCCGCACCGTGCCCTCCAGGACCCGGGTGCCGAAGCCGCGCCGGGTCGGCGGGGCGGGGATTTCCGGGCCCCCGGTTTCGGTCCAGCGCAGCCGTAGCCGCCCGGCGTTGACCTGCCATCCCACCTGGACCCGCCCGCCGGGGGTGGACAGGGCGCCGTGCTGCGCAGCGTTGGTGGCGAGTTCGTGCACCAGCATGTTCAGAGGCTGCGCGGCTTCCGCCGGCAGGGCCACGGGTGGTCCCTCCAGCGTGCAGCGGGCGCTGCCGGGCAGGCTGCCGAGAAAGGCGGCCAGCTCCCCCTCCAGCATCGCCCGCAGGTCGGCGCCGGCCCAGCGGTCGTTGGCCAGCAGCGTCTGCGCGCGGGCGAGGGCGGCGACGCGGCCTTCGACGGCGCGGGCGTAGCTCGCCTGGTCGGGGGCACGGGTCAGGCGGAGCGCGGCCTGAACCACGGCCAGCATGTTCTTGGCGCGGTGGTCGACTTCCCGCGCCAGCATGGCCTGGCGTTCCTCCGCCTCGCGCCGGTCGGTGATGTCCATGACCGAGCCGACATGTCCGAGGAAGCGGCCGGCGGCATCGCGGCGCGGTTCGGCGGCATCGATGACCCAGCGCCAGCCGCCATCGGCGTGGCGCATGCGGTAGTCGAGGCGGAACGGCGCGTGGTCCGTGATCGCGCGGGCGAAGGCGGTTTCCACCTCGGGTCGGTCGTCCGGATGCAGCGGCGCCATCCAGTCGTGATGCTTCGCATCGGTGGCAGCCTGGCCGGTGAATTCGAACCAGCTGCGGTTCAGGTGGGTGCAGTGGCCGTCGCGGTCGGTCACCCACATCATCGCCGGTGCGGCATCGAGCAAGGCACGGAAGCGGCCCTCATTCTCCCGGAGCGCGCGTTCGGCCAGCACCTGGCGGGTGGTTTCCATGCAGGTGCAGAACATGCCAGCGACGCGGCCCTCATCGTCGTGCAGCGGGCTGTAGGAGAAGGTGTACCACGTATCCTCGGGGTATCCGTTGCGGTGCATGACGAGGTGGAGGTTCTCGGCCCAGGTCGACTGGCCGTCGAGCGCGCGCTGGACCAGCGGGACCAGCTCCTCCCAGATCTCCGGCCAGACCTGGCGGAAAGGCTGGCCGAGCGCGCCGGGATGGCGGGCCCCGAGGATGGGCGCGTAGGCATCATTGTAGAGGAAGGCGAGGTCCGGGCCCCAGGCGAGGAACATCGGCTGCCGCGAATGGAGCATCAGCCGTGCCACCGTCTCCAGCGCCGTGGGCCAGCCGGCGCGCGGGCCCAGCGTGGTGCGTGCCCAGTCGATTACGGGGAAGCGCCGCGCCCCCGAGCTTCGCTCCGACAGCGCGGTGGTGGCATCGTCGCGGGGCACGCACTCCGTCATTTACGCGTTCCAATGCTGTGGCGGCCTGAACCCGGCCGGTGGCCATGGAGGCCACGGACAGACAACCATGGCAGGTTGGTGGTGGGTCCCTGGTGTAACCATCAAGTGTTTGAGAGAGGCGCGCTGCCGGCGGCCTGTGGCGGATCTGCGACAGGCGGGGGACGGCTGACGGGCACGTCCAGGGTGAAGCCGGTGCCGGGCCGTGTGCGGTCGATCTCCAGCGTTCCGCCGAGCTGGTGGGTCATGCCCTGCATGATGCGCATGCCGAGGCCGCGCGAGGACTTCGGTTCGAACCCTGGCGGCAGGCCCCGGCCGTTGTCACGAACCTCGAGCCGATAGCCCTCGCCCAAGCGTTCGAGGCGCACGGTGACGCGGCCGCGGTCGCCATCCTCGAAGGCATACTTGCAAGCGTTGACGCAGAGCTCCGCCACCACCATCGCGGCGGCCGAGCCATCCGTGGCGCCGACCCGGATGCCTGGGGCGGCCTCGATCTCAAGGCTGCAGCGATCGGCGCCGATGAAGGACCGCGTCAGGTCGGTGGCGAGGTCGCGGAGATAGTCGCCGAGGTCGAGCGACATCGCATCGGCGCGGGTCGCGTGGAACAGCCGGCGCTGCACCACGGCCATGGCGCGAACCCGCTGGGTGGCGAGGTTCATCACCGCGCGGGCCGCCGGTTCATCCGTGGCGCGGGCCTGCAGCAGCAGCAGGCCTTCCAGGGTCTGCAGGCTGTTCATGATGCGGTGGCCCATCTCCCGCGCCGCCACCTCGTTGTAGGCGGAGAGCTGCTGGGTGCGGTCGAGCAACTGGCGGATCTCGGTCTCGGCGCGGATGCGGGCGGTGACGTCCCGGAACAGCACGCCGACGCCTTCCTCGGTCGGGAACAGGCGCAGGTCGAGCCAGATGAGGCGGCGCCTGCCTCGCCACGACTGCTCCAGCGTCTCCGCAACCCGGTCTTGCATGACCCGCCGCAGGGCGGATTCCAGCGGGGTGTCGAGCGTTGCTGGCCAAAGCTCCCAGGGCGTGCGGCCGATCAGGTCGGATCGCGGCCGGCCATCCAGCGTCTCCGCCTGCCGGTTCACCATGACGACACGGAAATCGCGGTCGCACACCACGAAGCCCTCGCCCATGCCGTCCAGCAACTGGGTCAGGCGCTGGTTCGCGGCGCGCAGCGCGACTTCGGCGGCGCGGCGCTCCGTCACTTCCTCGGCCACGATGTTGAGGCCGATGATGGTGCCGGCCGCATCCTTCAGCGGCAGCCAGCTTTCCGACCAGTGGCGGCGGACGCCCGGATGGGCGGGGGTTTCGCCCTCGATCTCAAGCCCATGCACCGCCTCGCCGCCGTGCAGCACGCGCACCGCCAGGGCATTCGCGGCCTGATCGAGGTCGGGCACGATCTCCGCGACGCGGCGGCCGATATGGGCTTCCGCGGGCAGACCGTTCATTTCCGCCATGCGACGGTTGACGCGCAGGAAGCGCAGGTCCGGGCTCAGGACGCAGAGACCGACGGGAGCGGTTTGGTACAGTGCCTGGAGTTCGGCTTCGCTCGCGGCGAGGGCGGTGGTGCGTTCGGCGACGCGGCGTTCCAGGGCGTGGTTGCTTGCCTCCAGCCGCGCCAGTGCCGCGGCCTCCCGCTCCGCACCGCGCAGGCCGAGGCGGGTGAGGGCGCCGAAGGCTGCGAGGATGGCGAGCGCGGCGGCGCCGGTGCCGACGGTTCGCGCCTGCCAATCCGCGAGGATGTCGGCCAATGGCTGGACCAGGGTGATTCGTATCGGAAAGCGGTCGAGCGTGCGCGAGGCCTGGATCACCTTCTCCGGTGCCGGCAGGGCCTGCTCCGCCGGCCAGGCTACCAGGACTGCGCCGTCCAGCCGCGTCAGGTGAAGTCGGGCGCCGCGGCCCAGGTCGGCTTCCGCGTAGATCTCGTCAAAGTAGTCGGTGAAGATCCCGGCGACGGCGGCGCCGGCGAAGCGGCCTTGGGCATCGAGCAGCGGGCGGCTCATGGTGAAGCGGGGGCGACCGCTGACGGTACCGGCCTGGGCCTCGCCGATGTGCAGGCCGGCATCGAGGTTGTCCCGCAGCGCCTGGAAATAGGGCCGGTGCGCGTAGGAGCCCTCGCTGGCCGGGGGGTCGGACCAGCTTTCCACCCGGGCGACGCCAAGCGCGTCCATCAGCCAGGCGGAGCTGATCTGCAGGCCGTCCGCGATGATGCGGCGCGTCTGCGCGTAGGCGTTCGAAGCCTGCGCCGGATCGGTGAGGTCGAGCGGCCGGGCGACTTCAACCAGGCCGCGCAGTACGCGGTCACCGGTCTCCAGTGCGCGGTCGGCATGCTGGTCCAGGACCCACGCCGTGGCATCCAGGCGGTGCCGCGCCTGCTCCAGCGTCTCCGCACGGTCGCGCAGTACGACGAAGATCCAGACGCAGGCGAGCGTGACGGCGAAGGCCAGGAGGGCCGTGCGCCAGACGATGCGTTGCAAGCTGCCTCCCGCCACGGGACGTTACCGTGAGGTTGCTCCGGTTCAGCGCAGGCGGAGAGGCCCGGCGCGTCCGGGCCATAGAGCCTGCAACGGTGGCGGTTGAGAAGGCTTGCTGCCCGTTAATGCATTGTCACATCGAAGCGAGCCGCAGCAGCGTCAGCGCCAGCACGCGGGTGCCGTTGGCCACCTGGGTCGGGGAGGAATACTCGGCGGGGTGGTGGCTGATGCCGTTGCGACTTGGGATGAAGATCATCCCGCTGGGGCAGACCGGCACCAGGAACTGGGCGTCGTGGAAGGCGCCGGAGGGCAGGCGCCTGGGCTTCAGGCCGAGGTCGAGGGCCGCGGCCTCCACCGCATCCTGCACCATCGGGTCGAAGCGGGCGGGCAGGGCGTGGAATGTCTCCCGCACCGTCGCGCGGCAGGTGGTCATGGCGGACTGGATCGTAGCCGGGATGGCGTCGCCGCGCTCGGTCAGGATGGCGGCGTCGGGGTGGCGGAAATCGATGCTGAAGCGGGCGAGGTCGGCGACGGTGTTGGAGGAATTGGGCTCCACCTCGATGCGGCCGACGGTGAAGCGCAGCACGTCGGTCGGGTCGGCCATCAGGGCGTTCAGCGCGGTGATGGCGCGCAGCATGTCCTGCACCGCGTCCTGGCGCAGCGACAGCGGGGCGGTGCCGGCGTGGTCGGTCTTGCCGGCGATCTCGACCAGGAACCAGCGGCTGCCCTGGATGCCGGTGACGACGCCGATGTCGAGGCCCCCGGCTTCCAGCAGCGGGCCCTGTTCGATGTGCGGCTCGATATAGGCGAACGGGGTGAAGCCGAGCTTGCGGCGCGGAATGTCGGATTCCGCGGCCAGCAGGCGGGCGAGTTCATCGCCGAAGCGCAGGCCCTCGCGGTCCCGCGTGTCGTCCCAGGTGTTGGGCGGGCTGTGGCCGGAAAAGGCCATGCTGCCCATGCAGCCGGGCGCGAAGCGGCCGCCTTCCTCGTTGGTCCAGGCGACGATCTCGATGGCGCGGCGGGTGGCGAGGCCTGCCTTGCGGATAGCCTGCACGGCGTCGAGCGCCGCGAGGACGCCCCAGATGCCGTCGAAGCGGCCGCCCTTCGGCTGGCTGTCCATGTGGCTGCCGGCGAGAAGGGGCGCGAGGGTAGGGTCGGTGCCCTCGTGCCGCAGGAACAGGTTGCCGAGGGCATCGACGGAGGAAGCGAGTCCGAGTTCGGCCCCCCAGGACAGCAGCAGGCGGCGGGCCTGGTGGTCGAGGTCGGACAGCGCGGCGCGGTTCACGCCCTCGCCGGGGATGGCGCCGAGGCGGGCCATCTGCATCAGGCGGTCCCAGTGGCGGGCCTCGTCGACATGCACCGCCGGGACAGGGGCCTGGGTCGCTGCGCTGGGCATGGTCGGATCGTGCTCCTGCTCGGAACCGGCGTTCTGCGGGCTTGTGCGCTCGTGATCAATATGGCCGGCGGCAGAGCGGGGCGCACGCGACCGGCGGCGATCACGACGTGCGGGGCGACATGCTTGCGGGGCGGCGGGGTTAGAGCCTATGCGACACCGGAACGGATCCGGCGGTTGCATGATGCTCGAGAAGCATGTCTGGCTGACGCAGACGCACCTGCCGGGCGGCGCCTTGCTTCGCAGCTATACCGTCGAGGACCGCGGGGGAGGGATCCCCGACCGGAGGCGGGAGCTTCGGTTCCGCATTGGCGGGCTGGCGCAGGTCGAGCTTGGCAACATGGATTCGGCGGCGGCGGGGCTGGTGTTCTCCGCGATGCATGAGCGCCGCGACCTGGTGCTGCATGGCGCGGTCTCGCGCCGGTTGCTGGAGAACCTGGAGGAGTTCCAACTGGCCTGGTCGGCGTGGCTGCCGAAACTCTACGCGCCGATCGAGATCCGTGCCGAGCGCGAGACGGATGAGGTTGCCGATCCGCCGGCCTCTCACCCGGCGGCGCCGGCCATCGCCGCGTTCTCAGGGGGCGTCGATGCCTCATTTACCGTGTGGCGGCACCACCGGAAGACGCCAGGGCGCCATCATCGCAACCTCGCCGCCGTGATGCTGGTGCAGGGCTTCGACATCCCGCCGGGGCAGGATGCGGCCTTCGCGGTGGCCAGTGCAGGGGCACGCGACAGCCTGGACGGGACCGGCCTCGCCTTCCATACGGTGTGGACCAACCTCGCCGCCTTCCTGCCGCAGTGGGAGATGAACTTCGCGGCGGGCTTCGCCGCCTGCCTGCACCAGTTCAGCGGCACCTACGCCTCCGGCCTGTTGGCGAGCGACGAGCCCTACCAGCACATCGTCACGCCCTGGGGCTCGCATCCCGTCACCAACTGGATGCTGTCTTCGGGGGCGCTGGAGGTGGTCACGGACGGGGCGGGCTATTCACGCACCGCCCGGGTGTCCCACATCGCGGACTGGCCGGGCGCAATGCGCAACCTGCGTGTCTGCTGGCAGGGGCCGCAGACCGGGCGCAACTGCTGCCGCTGCGAGAAGTGCATCAGGACGATGCTGAACTTTCGCGCCGCCGGGCTCGAGAGGCCCTCGGCCTTCGCCGAGGATGTGAGCGACGACCAGATCAGGTCCGTAGTCCTGCGCAACGGCGTCCAGCGCATGTACATGCGGGAGGTGACGCTGGTCGCGCGTGCGAATGGCGTGACGGCCTCCTGGCTCGATGCGGTGGAAGACCTGCTGCGGCCAAGGCCGCCTGCGCCGTAGGTCGGGCGAGGCGGCCGGCCACGCCTCTCAGCGGGCGACGGCGGAGAGGCCGAGGCGGCGGGCGGCTTCGAGCGGGCCCTGGGAGGCCAGGGTCTGCCAATCCGCGAAGCTGACGGGCTGGGCGGGGCGCAGCAGGATGTCGATCTCGCCGGGCTGGCGGATGAACTTGGCCAGGGCCTCGCGCACCGACTGGAAGGGGTCGGCCTGCGAGGCCGTCGCCGCGGGGGCCGGAGCGCCCTTGCGAGCAGGAGCGGCGGGCGGGCGGCCGCGCGGGCTGGCGCCGGGGATCGGCATGCCCAGCGCCATCTGGGCGTATTGCTCGCGCAGTTGCGCCTCCGGCAACCGCTGCTGGCGGGCCTGCTGGGCGATGACGCGGCCGAGCAGGCCCTGGTCGCGCAGGCCGAGCGTCAGCGAGCGGAGCTGGCCCTGCATGAGCTGCGCCAGGTAGGCGTCGTCGTTGCGCGGCTCGCCGGGCTTCGGCACCGGCATGTTGGCGAGGGCGGCGCGCAGCGTCAGCGTCGCGGCCTGGTCCCAGCCCACGCGGAACGGCTCGATGTCCAGGATGCCGCCTTCGCGGCGGACATTGCCACGCAATTCGCTGCCGCCGGAGATCTCGCGGTAGCCGAGGCCTTCCAGCCAGTCGGATGTGCCCTGGGGAAGGGTGATGCGCAGGCCCTGCAGCATCAGGCCGCCGGTGGCGAGACCGGTGGTATCCATGGAGGCGTCCACCAGCATGCGGCCGAGGGCGAAGACCTGGCGACCCTCGGCTTCGGCGACCATGCCTTCCAAGGTCACCGTCTGCGGCGTGCCGGGGACGGGGTCCGGGACCTGGAGACCGTCCATGGCGGCGGCGAGGCTCGTGGCCGCGTCGATGCCCTGGGCGGCCATGCGGCCGATGCGGATGGTGCCGGTGCCGAGCTGGCCGAATGGCGCGCCGAGACGCAGGCCCTCCAGCGCGATGTCCGTGGTGCGGCCGCGGACCCAGTCGCGCACCGCGAAGCGGCCGATGCCGAGGTCCACGTCCTTCGCCGGGTCGCGCAGCTCGCCGCCTTCCAGCGTCAGCACCTGCACGGAGAAATCGCGCGGGTCCGGGTCCGGCTTGTCGAAGGCGGGCATGACCAGGGACTGGACGGCGACGCGGCCAAGCCGGAAGGAGGTGCCGCCCTTGCTGCCCTCGCGGAACTCCATGCCCTCGATCTGGCCGGCGCCGAGCACGCCGGGGCCGTAGCCTTCCGCCGTGATGCGCCCGGCGGTGAGGGTGCCGGAGCCGCCGGCGCCGCGCAGGCCCTCGGCTTCCAACTGGCCAAGCTCGAAGGTCGACGCGGAGAAGGGCTGGCCGGGCGGCGGCAGGGCCATGCCGCCAAGAACCAGGCGGGCCAACTCGAAGCGGTCTTCCTCCCCACCCTTGCGGGTGACGAGGATGAGGGAGCGGGCCTCGGCGCGGCCGAGGCGGGTCTCGGTGACGTCGGACAGCAGCAGTTCGGCGGCGGACAGGCTTTCGCCGGGGGCGGTGATGGAGAGGTCGCCGAGGCGGGCGCGGCCGGTAACGGGGTCCACCTGGCGGAGGGCGGTGGTCAGGCGGGCTTCGGGGCCGAAGCTGGCGCGCAGGCGTTCGAGGGCGGCATCGAGCTGGCGCTCGGCCTCCGCCTGGGCCAGGGCGCCGGCCCCGGCGAGCGCCATGATGGCGCTGAAGCTGCCGGCGAAGGCGAGCGTGGCGAGGCGGTGGCGCATGGCGGGGCTCCAGGGTCGATCTGTGCAGCCTAGTCGCGATGCGGCCGGTGGGTCCAATGCAGAGCGTTGCATGGCCGTTTTGTGGTGTTTCGCTGCCTGAGCCCAGGCGCTGGAACGAGCGCAAGACGCGTGCCGGCGGAACCACGCCGAACTCAACGTTGCCGTGATGGCTGCTCAAAATGGCGTGACACCGTGTGGGGGTTTTAGGTAAGTTTGTTGTCCGGACGACGACAGTACATGCCTGCGGTTCGGCGGCTGGCCCGGGAGGCTCAATCGCTTGCACGGAACCACTAGCGGCCCACCGCTGGCAGCCACCGGCTACGTGCTGCGGCCCGAGGCGGCCGACCAGCCCTTCAGCGCGCGGACGATGACGCGCCTGCTGCTGCTGGCGGCCGTTGTCCTGCCGCTGGCGATTGTTGGCGTGATGGCTGCCGTCGCCTGGCGCAACGCCTGGGAGGATGCGCGGCGCGACCTGCGACATACGGCGGAGGCGGCGGCGGAATACGCGCAGCGCGTGCTGGGCACCCAGCGCCTGGGCGCCGAGATGGTCAACGAGATGCTGGCCGACCTGTCCGACGCGGAGATCCGTGCGCAGGAGGCGGCGCTGCATGCGCGGCTGAAGCGGCTGCTGGATTCGGTGCCGATGGCGCTGACCATCGCGTTGTCCGACCGCGACGCCCATGCGCTGCTGACGGCCAATGTCTACCCGGTGCCGCGCCTCTCCATCCTCGATCGCGAATGGGTACAGGCGCTGCGGCGGGCGGATGCGCCGACGGTGCATGTCAGCAGCGTGACCACCGGTCGGCTCGACGACAACTTCTTCTTCGGCGTCAGCATCCGCCGCGCCGGCACCGGCAATGGGCTGGCGCCGGCGGAGTTCGATGGCGTGGTCAACATCTCGGTCAGCCCGCTGCGCCTCGGCGAGGGCCTGGGCGCCCTCACCAGCCAGCCCGCGGACCTGATGGCGCTGGTGCGGGAGGATGGCGAGGTGCTGGCGCGGCATCCAGGGTTCACGGCGCGGCTCCCGCCGGTGTCGCCGGACAGCCCGCTGCGAGCCGCCATGGCGGCGGGCGCGACCGAGGGCCACTTCGTCGCGCGGGTGTCGATGACCGGTGTGCCGCTGCGCGAGGTGGGGGAGCCGGTGCTGGTGGCGTATCGGCGGCTGGCCGGCCTGCCGATCTATGCGACGGCGTCGCGGCCGCGGACGGCGCTGGTGCGGAAATGGCGATCGGAAATGGCGGCGGCCGCTGCGGTGGCGGTGCCGGCGGCGGGCATCCTCGGCCTGCTGGCCTTTCTGGTGGTGCGCAGCCAGCGCCGCACGGCCGCGAGCGAGGCCAATCTGCGCGCGGTGTTCGAGGGCACCTCGATTGGCATGGTGCAGGCGGACCCGGACAGCATGCGGCTGCTGCGGGTGAATGACCGTTTCTGCGAGATGGTGGGCCGCGACCGCGCGGCACTGCTCGGCGGGATGACCTTCCTGGATCTGACGCATCCGGAGGATCGCGCCGCGAACCTTGCCGGCTTCGTTGAGGCGATGGCGCGGGGCGAGCGGTATGTGGCCGAAAAGCGCTATGTGCGGCCGGATGGCGACGAGGTGTGGGTGCGGGTGGATTTCGCGCTGATCGGCGATGGCCATGGCGGGACACGGCACACCGTGGCGGCGGTGCAGGACACCACGGCGCAGCGCGAGGCGGCGGCGCAGCAGGCGCTGCTGGCGCGCGAGGTGGACCACCGCGCCCGAAATGTGCTGGCGGTGGTGCAGTCCATCCTGAGCCTGACGCGTGCAGAAGCACCGGAGGACTTCGCCCGGGTGGTGCAGGACCGCGTCGCGGCGCTGGCGCGGGCGCACACGCTGCTGGCGAAATCGCACTGGAGCGGCGCCGACCTGCGGCTTCTAGTGGCGGAGGAGATCGCGCCCTTCACGGCGGAGTCCGAGCCGGGCGCGAAGCCGGTGCGGCTGGAGGGGCCGGCAGTGGCGCTGGCCCCGGATGCGGTGCAGCCGCTGGCCATGGTGCTGCACGAACTGGCCACGAACGCGGCCAAGTACGGCGCCTTCGCCATGCCGGGTGGGCGCCTCGATGTGTCCTGGGCGCGGGAGGCGGCGGGCCTGCGGCCGTGCTGGCGCGAGACGCTGCCGGCGCCGATCGGGGCGCCGCGGCGAAAGGGGTTCGGCATGACCGTGCTGGAGACGGTGGCGCGCCGGCAGTTGGGCGGCGAGTTGGTGCTCGACTGGGAGGCGCGCGGGCTGTGCTGCACGATCCGGCTGCCCGCGCGGCATCTGCGGAAGTAGGGAAACCACAGCGGCACGGTTTCGCGGTTCGGACCTTCAACGGATTCGAAGTTCAGGAAAGCCATCTACCGCGCTTCTGCTGGGGCAGAGGACCGGGGGAGGGGCGATGCGGTATCTGGCACCGTTCGTCCGTCTGCGGTCCTCCCTCACCCTGCCCTCTCCCTCCCAGGTGGGGGGAGAGGGTTCCAGGCCAGGAGTTTCCGCAGCCCGCTGATATCCGGCGGCTCCGCCACTCAGACCGACGGCGGCTCCGCCGTGGGGCGCATCACCAGGCGGTCGATGCGCAGGCCGCGGCGTTCGAGGACGCGCACGACGTGGCCGGCGATGGTCAGTTCGGTGCCGACGGTGGGGATGCCGCGGTGGCGCGCCACGACCAGGCCGCCGATGGTGGCGGCCTCGTCTTCCGGCAGCATCCAGCCGAGTTCGCGGTTGATGTCGCGGACGCGGACATCGCCGCGCACCTCGACCTCCCCGGTCTCGGCAAGGTCGCCGAGGATGGCCTCGCCACGCTCGGCGATCTGGCCGACGACGACCTCGACGATGTCCTCGAGCGTCACGATGCCCTTCAGGGATCCGTATTCGTCCAGCACCATGGCCATCTTGATCGGCGCCTTGCGGAACTCCTGCAACTGGTCGCGCAGCGGGCGGGATTCGATGACGAGCGAGGCGGGGTGGGCGACGGCGGCGAGGTCGAGCTTCGCGGCGTCGCCGCCGGCCGCCTGCAGGGCGCGCAGCACGTCGCGGGCATGCACCACGCCGACGATGTCCTCCCCCCGCCACAGCGGGAAGCGGGCATGGGGCGAGCCGAGGACCTTGGCGAGCAGCGCCTCCGGCTTGTCGGTGAGGTTGAGGGCGACGACGCGCGAGCGGTGGGTCATCACGTCGCGCACCGTCATGTCGTCCAGCGCCAGCACGCCGCGCAGCATGCCCCGTTCCTGGCGTGCGGCGAGGTCGGCGGCGCCGTCCTGGCCCATGCCGTGCAGGTCGATGGCGCCGAGCAATTCATCCTCCGTGATGCCGGGGCGGTCGACCGGCGGGGGCGAGCCGAACAGGCGCAGCGTGAAGCGCACGAGGACGTTCACGGCGCTGGCGGCAGGGCCGAGCACCGTCATCGTGGCCCGCAGGACCGGGACGGCGCGCATCGCGGTGGCATCCGGGGCACGCAGCGCGACGGTCTTGGGCAGGACCTCGGAGAACACGACCAGCAGCGCGGTCATGACCAGGGAGGCGTAGGCGACGCCGCCCTCCCCGAACCAGGAGATCAGCAGGGCGGAGGCCAGCGCGGTGGCGGTGGTGTTGACCAGGTTGTTGCCAACCAGGATGGCGGCGACCACGCGGTCCTTGCGCCCGGACAGGTGAGCCAAGGTCATTGCGCGACGGTCACCCTCCCGCGCCCGGCGGGTGACGAAGGCGTGGCTGGCGGCGGTGAAGGCGGTTTCCGTGCCGGAGAACATCGCCGAGGCGCAGAGCAGCACCACGATGATCGCGACCATGGCAAGCGTGTAACCGTCCATCGGACTCCCCTGGGGTGCCCCCTGTCCGCAACTGCGGGAGGCGGGCGCATGTCCTCAAGTTCATAACACGGCGGGGCCGGAGGTCATCATGCTTGCGGCGGGACGCGGCTGGCGCGAATGTTGCTCTGCAATATGCGCGGCCGGATGCCCCGGCGCACCCGGACGCCCGACACGATGGACCTCGCCTACCTTTCCGAATGGGCCAACCTGCTGATCCGCTGGTTGCACCTGATCACCGGCATCGCCTGGATCGGCACCAGCTTCTACTTCATCGGCCTGGACAACCAGCTGGACCCACCGCGCGACGGCAACCCGCGCGTGAAGGGCGAGCAGTGGTCTATCCATGGGGGTGGGTTCTACCACAAGCAGAAGTACCTCAACGCGCCGGCGCAGCTTCCGGAGAAGCTGCACTGGTTCAAGTGGGAGGCGTACTGGACCTGGTTGTCTGGGTTTTCGCTGTTCATGCTGATCTACTGGGGGCAGGCCAGCACCTACCTGGTGGATCCGGCGGTGCTGGACCTTTCACCCGAGGTGGCGGTGGCGGTTTCCGCCACGATGCTGGTGGCGGGGTGGGTGGTGTACGACCTGGCCTGCAAGTCCAAGTGGGGGGAGGATGACCGGCTGCTGTCGGCCTTCGGGGTCGGGCTGCTGGTGGTGGTGGCCTTCATCGCCTGCCACGTGTTCTCGGGGCGCGGGGCGTTCCTGCAGGTCGGCGCCATCACGGGCACGATCATGGTGGCGAACGTCGCCATGGTGATCATTCCCGGGCAGCGGAAGATGGTGGCCGCGATGCAGGCGGGGCAGGAGCCGGACCCGAAATACGGGCGCTGGGGCAAGCAGCGCAGTGTGCACAACACCTACCTGACGCTGCCGGTGCTGTTCCTGATGATCAGCCCGCACTACCCGATGACCTGGTCGGGGCCGTGGAACTGGGTGGTGCTGCTGGCGATTACCCTGGCCGGCGCGCTGGTGCGGCAGTTCTTCGTGCAGCGGCAGTTCGGCCGCAGCCCCTGGGCGCTGCCGGCGGCGGCAACCGCGGTGGTCTGCCTGCTGGCCTTCGCGCTGATGCCGGCGCGCGGCCCGGCGGGGGTGGTGGCGCCGGCTTTCGCCGAGGTGCAGGGCATCGTGGCGGCGCGCTGCGCCAGTTGCCACGCGGCGCATCCGACACAGGAGGGGTTCGTGGAGGCGCCGAAGGGGGTGCGGCTGGACGAGCCGGGGCAGATCCGCCGCTGGGCGCAATCCATCCGCCAGCAGGTTTCGACGGAGGCGATGCCGCCAGGCAACCTCACGGATATCACGGCTGAGGAGCGCGCCGCGCTGGTGGCCTGGGTCGCCGCCGGGGCGCCGCGGGAATGAAGGCCTCCGCATTGACCACGCATGTGCTGGACACCGCGGCGGGGGCGCCGGCGGCGGGGGTGCGGGTGGAGCTGTTCCGGCATGAGGCGGCGGGGACGGTGAAAGTGACCGAGGCGCTGACCAATGCGGATGGGCGCACGGATGCGCCGCTGCTGGCGGCGTGGGAGTTCGAGGCCGGGACCTATGAGCTGCGCTTCCACGTCGGGGCCCATTTCGGCGGGGCGGGATTTCTCGGCGTGGTGCCGATCCTGGTGCGGCTGGAGGCGGGGCAGGGGCATTACCACGTGCCGTTGCTGTGCTCGCCCTGGTCCTACGCGACCTATCGCGGAAGCTGAACGAACGCGGGCGGCTTGTGTGGCGTTCCGTTGCGCATGGAGCCCGATGCCAACCGCCTCAAGCTGCCCGCTCTGCTGATCGGCTTCGCCCTCGGCGGGTTCTTCGATGGAATCCTGCTGCACCAGATCCTGCAATGGCACCACCTGCTGAGTGGTGTGGTCGACCCGGGCCGTCTGCGCTTCCACATGCTGTGGGACGGGATGTTCCATGCGGCGCATTACCTGCTGGCGGTGATCGGACTGTGGCTGCTGCTGGTGCGGCGGCGCCATGCGGCGGTGGCGGGCGCGGTGCTGGCGGGCAGCGCGCTGATCGGCTTCGGAGCGTGGCACCTGCTGGATGCGGTGCTGAATCATTGGATCCTCGGCCTGCACCGCATCCGGCAGGATGTGGCGGACCCGCTGCCGTGGGACCTGCTGTTCTTCGGGCTGGGCGGCGTGGCGGTGGCGCTCGGGACCTGGGTTGGCGGTCGGCCGGATGGCGGGCGGGGTGGCGGCGCGGGCCGGGTGCTGGCGTTGGGGTTGGCGGGCGCGGTCATCTTTGCGGCACCAGTGGCGGCGCTGCCACCACGGGAGCCGGATGTGGCGGCACAACTTGTCGCGGGCGGGCTCCTGCCGGCCTTCTGTGCGGCCTGGACGCGCACGAAGCTGCGCTGAACGGCGGCTTGCCCGAGGGCGCGGCGCGCGTCACCTTCGCCGCCTGATTCGGGAATGGGGACGCGCGGCATGGGATTGAAGGTCGCGGTGATCGGCGCCGGCACGATGGGGCATGCGCTGGCCCTGGTGTTCGCGCTCGGCGGGCATGAGGTGCGGCTGACCGACAGCAGCATGACGGTGCTCGACAAGGCCGGCGGGCTGATGGAGACGGCGCTGGCGACGCTGACCATGGCGGGCGAGGCGCCGCGCGAGGCCGATGCCGAATGGCTGCATCATGCCGTGACACGGCTGCCGGTGCTGGCGGAGGCGGTGGAAGAGGCGGACCTCATCATCGAGGCGATCATCGAGCAGCCGGACGCCAAGCGCGCGCTGTTCGCGGAGATCGACCGGCTGGCGCCGGAGACCTCGATCATCGCCAGCAATACGTCCTACCTCGACCCGTTTCCGCTGATCCCGGTCCGGCGGCAATCGCGCGCGCTGATCCTGCACTGGTACACGCCGCCCTACCTGGTGGACCTGGTGGATGTGGTGGGCGGACCGGAATGCGATCCGGAGGTGGTGGCTTTCTGCGTGCAATTCTGCCGCGACATGGGCAAGCGGCCGGTGGTGATGCGCAAATTCGTGCCGGGCTACATCGCCAACCGCGTGCAGTCCGCGATCGCGCTGGAGGTCCAGAAGCTGCTGGACGAGGGGGTGGCGACGGCCTCCGAGATCGATACCGCGATCATCGAGGGCATCGCCCTGCGGCTGCCGATTCTCGGCGTGCTGGCGAAGGCGGATTTCACCGGGCTGGCCTTCACCCAGACCAGCCTGGCGAACCGGATGTACGAGCCGCCGCCGGTGCGCGGGCGCTGCGACACGGTGGATGCGCTGGTGGCGCAGGGGCGCACGGGCGTGATGGCGGGGGCGGGGTTCTATGACTGGCCGGGCGAAACGGCGGAGGTGCTGGAGGCGCGCGACCGGCGGCTGATGGCGCTGAAGCGGGCGCTGCGGCAGATCGGCACCATGGCGGGCGAAGGGCGCGAGGCATGATTACCTATGATCTGAGGGGCAAGGCGGCGCTGGTGACCGGCGGTGCGTCCGGCATAGGGCTGGCGACGGCGACCATGCTGGCGCGCGGCGGCTGCACGGTGGCGATCAACCATCTGGAGGGCGATAGCCGAGGGCCGGAGGCGGTGGAGCGGTTGGCGGGGGAGACCGGCAGCCGGATCATCTCGGCGCCGGGCAACGTCGGCGATGCGGCGGATGCGGTGCGGATGGTGGAGCGCGCGGTGGCCGATCTCGGGCGGCTGGACTACCTGGTGAACAATGCCGGCACGCCGGGGACGCCGACGGCGATCGCGCCGGATGAGTTCGATCGGCTGACGGAGGAGCTCTGGGCGACGGTGTTGCAGGTGAACCTGCTCGGGGTGTTCCGCTGCGCGAAGGCGGCGGGGCCGGCGCTGCGGAAGGCGCACGGCGCGATGGTGAACATCGCGTCGATCGCCGGGATCAACTCGGCGGGGTCGTCGATGGCCTATGGGGCGACCAAGGCGGGGGTGATCAGCCTGACGAAGAACCTGGCGCGCGGGTTGGCGCCGGAGGTGCGGGTGAATGCGGTGGCGCCGGGGGCGGTGGACAGCACCTGGATGATCGAGTGGACGAATGAGCAGCGCGCCGCCTCGATCGACAACGCGCTGCTGAAGCGGCGCTGCACGCCGGAGGATCTGGCAGAGGTGATCGTCTTCCTGCTCGCCGGCGCGGCGATGGTGACGGGGCAGACGGTGGTGGTGGACGGCGGGCTGACGACCTGAGGGGCGTTCGCGCACGGGAAGGTGAGGACAGGCCGCTGGGCAAACGGGTGAAAAAACTTAACTGAATGGTTTACCAAAGGGCATCAGCGCCGATCAGGAGAGCCAGATGCCCAGGATGATCTTCGTGAACCTGCCCGTAAGCGACCTCGGCCGCGCCGTGGCCTTCTACGAGGCGGTCGGCGCGCGGAAGAACCCGCAGTTCAGCGACGACACGGCGGCCTGCCTGGTGTTCTCCGAGACCATCCACGCCATGCTGCTGACGCACGACAAGTACCGGCAGTTCACCAGCAAGCCGATCGTCGACGCGCACAAGGCGAGCGAGGTGATGATCTGCGTCTCCGCCGACAGCCGGGATGAGGTGGACGCGATGGTGCGGCGTGCCGAGGAGGCGGGCGGCAGCCTTGATCCAACGCCGGTGCAGGATCACGGCTTCATGTACGGCCGCAGCTTCGAGGATCCGGATGGGCACATCTGGGAGGTGATGTGGATGGACATGGCGGCCGCGTCGGCGGCGATGGCCAAGGGCGACGCGGCCTGAGCGCGGGCCCGCGCCGCAGCGTCTGCCGAGCGGCCTGCTGATCCTGTTCCTGCGGCTGGATGGCGTCATCAAGCTGGTGCCGATCCAGCCGGTGATCCACGGTGGCGACGCTGGGTTGGCCGAAGATGTGCTGACGCGGCGCGGGCTGGGCACGATGCTGATCGGTGCGACGCTGCTGTATGCCTGGCCGCGTACGGCGCTGGTCGGGGCCATCGTGCTGACGGCGTATCTGGGCGGGGCGGTCGCAGCGCATGCGCGCATCGGCAGCCCGCTGTTCAGCCACACGCTGTTCGGCGTGTATCTCGGCGTGCTGGCCTGGTTCGGGTTGTGGCTGCGCGATGCGCGGCTGCGGGCGCGGGTTTGGTGATTATTCCGCCGCCAGCGCCTGCGGCGTTGCCTGGAAGCGGGGTGCCACTTCCTCCATGAACAGGCGGAGCGAGCGGGCGGCGAGGTCGGCTGGCATCGGGCCAAGGCGGAAGCTGCCGATGACGCCGCCGATGCCGGTCGCTTCCAGTTCCGCCATGCGGGCGGCGACGGTGGCGGGCGAGCCGGCGATCAGGGCCTTGTCGGGATCGACGCGGGCGGGCGGGGCGGTTTCCTTCTTCATGATGATGCCCTGCTCGCGGTAGATCTTCTCCCGCAATGCCTTCCGCTGGTCCTGCATGGCGAGGAAGTTGGGCACGGCGATGCTGCGGGCTTCCTCATCGGTGTCGGCGACGAAGATATTGCGCCAGCACCAGCTTCCGGCGAGGCATGCCTGAACCTGCGCCTCGTCGAAACCGGATTCGAGCATGGTCTGCCGGTATTGCACCAGGCGCGCGGCGGTGGTCTCCAGCGACTGGACGTTCATCAGGAACGGCACGCCGCGACGGGCCAGGTGCAGCGCGCCGGCTTCCGAGGATGCGGCGCGGATGACGTAGGGGTGCGGCTTGGTGAAGGGCGTGGGGCGCAGGCGCGGGATGTTGAGCTGCCAGAACTTGCCCTCGTGCCGCATCCCCTGCGGGCTGGTCCAGGCCTTGAGCATGATGCCCTCGGCTTCCTCGTAGCGCTCGAGCGCTTCTTCCGCCGGGATGCCGTAGCCCTGGTATTCGTAGACGTTGTAGGCGGTGCCGCGGCCGAGGCCGACGATGACGCGGCCGCCCGAGAGGTTGTCGAGCAGCGACATCTGTTCCGCCAGCCGCACCGGGTGGTGCAACGAGACCTGCGCCACGGCGAAGCCGACCTTGATGCGCTTGGTCGCGGACAGGATGGCGGATGCGAAGGTGACGGGGTCGACATAGGCGCAGTTGCCGTCGAAGTGGTGCTCGGCGAGCCAGATGACCTCGAAGCCGAGCGCCTCACAGAGCTGCGCTTCCTCCATCGCCTCGCGGATCGCGGTCGCGTCGCGGTCCGGGTCGCGGCTTTCGGGGAAGAGGAAGTTGCTGAAACGCAGCATCCGTCGTGGCTCCCGCAGGGTTTGGGCGAGCCTATCAGAGCGGGTGCGGAGGGCAACCTTCGTTGTTGCGTCACGCGCCCGTGCGGGTGCTAGGATCGCGGCGCAGCAATCCGGAGGCCTTCCGCCATGGCAACGCGTCGCGCCATTCTCGCCGGTGGCCTTGCCTTGCCGGCCTTCGCTGTTCGGGCGCAGGACCGGCCGGTGCAGCTCATGGTGGGCTTCGCGCCGGGCGGCAACATCGACCTGGCGGCGCGCATGGCGGCGCCGTTCTTCGAGAAGTTCCTAGGCCAGCAGATCATCGTGGTGAACCGGCCGGGCGCCGGCGGCATGGTGATGCTGAACGAGGTGGCGGCGGCGGCGGCGGACGGGCGGACGGCGGCGCTGGTGTCGTTTCCCGCGCTGGTGACGGCGCTGTACGACAACCGGCCGCGCTACACGGTGGACAGCTTCGCCTATGTCGGGCTGCTGACCGATGAGCCCTACACCATCTTCGTCGGGCCGGAGTCTCCCTACAGATCGCTGCCGGAGCTGATCGCCGCGGCGCGGGAGCGGCCGGAGCATGTGACGATGGCGGGCGCGGGCGTCGGCAGCGCGCCGCATCTCGCGTTGATGCAGCTGGAACGCAGCGCCGGCGTGAAGTTCACCTGGGTGCCGACGCCGGGTGCGGGGCAGGCGATGCAGCTGGTGCAGGGCGGGCACGTCGCGGGCTCCATCTCCACCGTCAGCCTGACGGTGCGGGCGCATATCCAGGGCGCGCTGCGCGTGCTGGCGCTGATGGATGCGCAGCGCTGGGACCGCGCGCCGGACCTGCCGACGGCGGCGGAACATGGCTGGCCAGTCAATGCCGGGTCCGCGCGCGGCTTCGCGCTGCCGGCGGCAACGCCCGCGCCGGTGCTGGCGCGGTGGGAGGAGGCGGTGCGACGGACGGCGCAGGACCCGGAGTTCAAGGCGCTGACCGACCGCGACTACCTGATCCTGCGCTACATGGACCGCGCCGCGATGACGGAGTTTGTGCGGCGCGAGAATGCGAATTACGCCGAGATCTGGCGCACCAGCCCATGGCGGGCTTCCTAGTAGACGGCGGCGATGCACTCGATCTCGAGCAGGAAGGCCGGCACCGGCAGGGCGGCGACGACGCAAGTGGTGCGCGCGGGCAGGGCGTCGGCAGGGAAGGCCTCGGCGTAGAGGCGGTTCATCTCGGCAACGTCGGAGGCACGGGTCAGCAGGACGTTGGCCTTGAGGATGCTGCGCATGTTGCTGCCGCCTTCCTCCACCGCGCGCTTCAGATGCGCGATGACCAGGGCGAACTGCGCGGGGAAATCGCCTTCCGGCACGCCGTCCGGGCCCATCGGGCCGATGCCGGAGACATACAGTGTGGCGCCGTGGCGAACGGAGATGGCGAAGGGCGGGTACTGGCGGCCACCTGCGGGCGGCATGAAGCGGCTGATCTCGGGCATGGCGGCGGATTCCCTGGCTGGACGGCGGCAGGAGGCGCGTTCCATCCTCGCGATGCAACAGCCCGGATTTTCACGACATGCCGCAGGTCGATACCGCCCGTTTCCTGAAAGATTTGCATGAGCTGCGGCAGATTGGCGCCTACCGCACCGGCGTGCATCGCCCGACCTATTCGGCGGAGGACATGGAAAGCCGGCGCTGGTTGATGGACCGGATGGCCGAGTGCGGGCTGGAGCCCATGATGGACGGCATAGGCAACGTCATCGGGCGGCATCCGGGGCCGGGGCCGAAGCTGCTGGTGGGCAGCCATATCGAGAGCCAGAACCAGGCGGGCTGGCTGGATGGCGCGCTTGGCGTGGTGGCGGGGGTGGCGCTGGCGCGCGCCGGGCTGCCGGTGGACGTGGCGGCCTGGGCGGATGAGGAAGGCCACTACGGCGGCTTCATCGGCAGCCGGTCCTTCATCGGCGAACTACCGGAGGAGGAGATCGACCGGCTGGCCAACCGCTACCATGGCAAGACGCTGCGGGAGGCGCTGCGGGAGGCGGGGCTGGAGGGGCTGCCGCGCATCCAGCTTGAGCCGGGCCGGCACAAGGGCTTCCTCGAACTGCATATCGAGCAGGGAACGCAGCTGGAATCGGCGGGGCTGCGCGTCGGCGTGGTGACGGGCATCGTCGCGATCTGGCAGTGGAAGCTGGTGATCGAGGGCATGCAGGACCATGCGGGCGGCACCACCATGGCGGAACGCCGCGATGCCGGGCTGACGGCGGTGCGGCTGCTGGCGATGCTGGATGCGCGCATGCCGTTTGCCTGCGGGCCGCGCAGCACCTGGACCTGCGGGCGGATCTCGCTGGAGCCGGGCGCGGCTTCCATCATCCCGGGGCGGGCGGAGGTGCTGTTCCAGTTCCGCGACGTGGACCAGGCGATGCTGGACCGGATGGAGGCCTGCCTGCGCGCCTGCGTGCAGGAGAGCAACCGGCGGGAGCGCTGCACCACGACGCTGGAGGCGATGAGCCTGTCCAAGCCCGCCTTGTGCGACGACGCGATTCAGGCGGCGCTGGCGGCGGCGGCGGAGGAGTTGGCGCCGGGGGCGTGGCGGCACATGCCCTCCGGCGCGGGGCATGATGCGCAGTACCTGGCGAAGCGGATGCCGGCGGCGATGCTGTTCTCGCCCTCCATCGGCGGCATCAGCCACCACTGGGCGGAGGATACCAAGGACGAGGACCTGGCGCTGTGCGTGGAGGTGCTGGCGGCGGGTGCTGCGCGGTGCCTGGGTGCGAACGCCTGACGCTCAGCCGGGGCGGGCGTTGACCCGGCGGCCGATCTCCTGCGCCACGCGGGCCTGTTCGGCGACGAAGGCGGCGAAGCCATCCGGTGGCATGGCGATGCCTTCCAGGCCCTGGGTCTCGAATTGCTGGCGGACCATCGGGTCGGCGACTGCGGTGGCCATCGCCGCATGCGCCTTGCGGACGATCTCGGCGGGCGCGCCGGCGGGCATCCACAAACCGAACCAGTTCACCACGGCGAAGCCGGGCAGCCCGGCCTCCTGCATCGTCGGCACCTCCGGCAGGCCCTTCCAGCGGCGGCTGCCGGTCAGCGCGATGGCGCGCAGGCGGCCGGCCTGCACATGTTCGAGCGCGACGTTGGTGCCGACGAAGAACATGTCCACCCGCCCGGCCAGCAGATCCGAAACGCCTTCGCCGACGCCGCGATAGGGAACGGACAGGATGTCGGTGTCCGTCATGCTTTTCAGCAGCTCGGCCGGGATGTGGCTGGCGGTGCCGTTGCCGGCGTTGACGTAGGTGAGACGGCCGGGCTCGCGCTTCGCCAGTGCGATCAGCTCCGCCAGGTTGGTCGCCTGAACGGAGGGATGCACAACCAGGGCCTGGCCGAAATTCTGCACGGCCAGCGTGACGTGGGTGAAGTCGCCGATCGGGTCGAAGTTGACGTTCGGGTTGAAGGGCGGCGTGTTGACGTGCGAGGCCGTGGTGAACAGCCAGGTGTAGCCATCCGCCGGCTGACGCGAGACATGCGCGGTACCGACGACGCCGCCGGCGCCGGGGCGGTTCTCGATCACCACGGGCTGGCCCAGCGCCGCCGACAGGCGCGGCGCGAGGATGCGCAGGATCAGGTCCGGCGGCCCGCCGGGCGGGGAGGGGACGACGGCGCGGATCGGCCGGTCAGGGTATCCCGGCGCGCCCTGGGCCTGGGCCTTGGACGTCCCGGCTGCGAGGCCGGCCACGCCGAGCATCAGGTCGCGACGATTGATCTGCGCCATGTTCCCGTTTCCTTCAGCTCAGGCTGACCGGCCGCCCGGTCTCGATCGAGGACAGGATGGCGCCGAGCAGCGCCACGTTGTGCACGGCGTCGCCGCCCGGCAGGGCGAGCTTCCGGCCCGCGAGCGCCTCGCGCGCGAAGTGGTCGAGTTCCGCGCGTTCCGTGCTGGTCTTCGGGAAGCTGCGGATCTCGGGGCGGCGCTTGAGGCCGATGTTGTCGCGGTCGATCAGGCAGACCTTCAGGTCCCAGGTCGTCAGATGCTCGACATCGCCGACCTCGGCCCAGCCATTGCTGCCGAACACCTGCAGGCGCCAGGTTTCCGCGGTGGCGATGACGGTGCCGACATAGCCGGTCGCGCCGCTGGCGAAACGCAGCAACATGGAGGTGGTGTCGTCCATGCCGAAATCCTGCACCAGTCGGAAGCTCTGCGCGGTGACCTGCTGCACATGGCCGGCGAGGTAGAGCATCGCATCCACCACATGCACGCCGCGCCCCGTCATGCCGCCGGCCGGACCCTCGCTGCGGTCGTGCCGCCAGTGGCCTTTCGGGAAACGGTAGGCGCTCGGGCCGCAGAAATTGCCCTCCATGTGCAGGACGCGGCCGAGCGTGCCGTCCTCGATCATGCCGCGGATCGCCTGCAGCGCCGGCTGGAACCGCCAGTTGTAGCCGACGCCGAGCGTCACGCCGCGATCGGCGCAGGCCTGCGCCGCGCGCTGCGCGCTGGCGGCATCGACGCCGAGAGGCTTTTCCGAGAAGACGTGCTTGCCGGCATGCGCGGCGGCGACGATCTGGTCCGTGTGCTGCGTGTGCGGCGTCGCCAGCACCACCGCATCGATGTCGGGATCGGCCAGCGCGGCCTCGTAGCTGTCGAGCATGCGCAGGCCGTGCTGCGCGGCGAAATCCTGCGCCTTGGCCGGGGTGCGCGTGGCGGCGGCGGTGAAGCGGATGTCGCTGGCGCCCTCGGCGCAGCGCACCAGGTGCTGCCCCCAGGTGCCAAGACCGATGATGGCGGCGCGGATCATGCGCGTGGCGACCTCCTGCTCATCCGCCATGCGCGGCGGGTGCGCGGGCATCATGCGGCAGGTCCGCGCCGGGCTCCATCGGGCCGCGCACTGATTCTGACGAATTGCCCGGCCGGATCAACATTCAGCTGAGCAGCGTCTCCGCCAGCCGCAGCAGCGATCCGCCCGGCTGGCGCAGCGCTTCCAGCACCCGGAAATGGTCGGCGCCGGGGATCGGCACCAGCGGGCCTGGGGCGTGGGCGGCGCTGCGCAGGGCGTGGAAATCGCGGCTCTGGCGCACCAGTTCGGGCAGTTCCGCGGTGCCGTAGGCGATGGCGAGCGGCTTCTGCACGACCGGGCGGCGCATCGGGGAGAGTTCGGCGATTTCCGTGTCGGACAGGTGCAGCGCGGCGTTCAGGTAGGTGTCGCGGATCGGGGCCAGTTCGAAGATGCCGGAGATGGCGAGGCCGGCGGTGACGGCGGGGTGTTCCAGTGCCAGCGCCGTCAGGTGCCCGCCGGCGGACCAGCCGGAGGCGACGAGGGGGCCGGCGATGCCATGTTGCGGGCCGTGCTGGGACAGCCAGTCCAGCGCCGCGTGGATCTGCCAGGAGATGCGCGTCAGCGAGGCGTCGGGGGCCAGGGTGTAGCCATTCATGGCGACGGACCAGCCCATCTCCAGCGCCCCCTCGGCAAGGTGGGAGAAGTTCTCGCGGCTGTTGCGTTGCCAGTAGCCGCCATGGATGAAGACCAGGCACGGCGCGGCGGGATCGCGGCCGGGGAAAAGGTCCCAGGCCTCGCGCTCGCCCTCGCCATACAGCAGGTCGAGGTGACCGGGGTGGTCGGCGCGGAAGGCCAGGGCGGCGGCGTCGCGCTCGGCGATCAGGGTCGGGCTGTCGGCGACGGCCTCGGCGTTGTTGTAGGCGGCGTCGCGTTCCGCTTGGCTGGCGCTGGCCCAGAAGTCGGGAAGCGCGCTCATGGCGTCAGCACGCGCACGGGGGTGCCGGCGAGGTAGGCTTCCACCGTCTCCACCGCGCCTTCGAAATACGCAGCGAAATTCTGGCGGGAGACGTAGCCGAGGTGCGGGGTCAGGACCGTGTTCGGCGCGGAAAGGATCGGGTGGTCCGTCGGCAACGGCTCGCGGTCGAAGACATCGAGGCCGGCGCCGCCGATGCGGCCTTCGGTGAGGGCCGCGATCAGCGCGGGCTGGTCGATCAGCGGGCCGCGGCTGGTGTTGACGATGACGGCGTCGCGCTTCATCCGGCCGAGTTCGTCGGCGCCGACGACGCCGCGGGATTGCGGTGACAGGATCAGGTGCAGCGTGACGACATCCGCACGCTCGAACAGCGTAGCCTTGTCCACGCGCTCGACACCGACGGCGGCGGCGGCTTCCGTGGTCAGGTTGCGGCTCCAGGCGATGGTCTTCATGCCGAAGACCTGGCCCACCTTGGCGACGCGGGTGCCGAGCTTGCCGAGGCCGAGGATGCCGAGGGTCAGACCCTCCGCCGCGCGGCCGATGCTGTTGGGCTTGCCGCTGGCCTGCCAGGTGCCGGCGCGCAGGCTTGCGGTCTGCGCCGGCAGGTCGCGCAGCAGGGAGATGATGAGGCCCCAGGTGATGTCGACGGTGGGGGCGCCGGCGCTCGGCGTGCCGCAGACGGTGATGCCGGCGGCGTTGGCGGCGGCGACGTCGAAGGAGCGGTTGCGTTCGCCGGTCGTCATCAGGAGTTTCAGGTTCGGCAGGCGCTGCAGCAGGCTGGCGGGGAAGGGCGTGCGTTCCCGGATGCCGAGGATGGCGTCGAAGGGCAGCAGCCGCTGCACCAGCGCGTCCTCGTCCGCCAGGGCGTCGTGGAACGCCTCGACCTTCAGGCCGGGCAGGCGGGACCAGGGGCCCATCTCAAGCGCCACTCCCTGGTAGTCGTCGAGGATCGCGAGTCGGCTCAGCGAAGTCATGCCCTGGTGTTTCCTTGCTGGTTTCTACCTGGTCCGAGCGACCGCAATGCGTTCAGCACCACCGCCACGTCAATGGCCTCCTGCAGCAGCGCGCCCTGGACGGGCGTGAGATAGCCGAAGGCGGCGGCGATCATGCCGAGGGCCGAGAGGCCGAGGCCGGCGGCGACGCTCTGGCGGGCGATGCCGCGGGCGCGGCGCGCGGCGACCAGCGCGAGGGCCACGCGGTCCAGTCGATCGACCAGGATGATGGCGTCGGCGGCCTCGCTGCTGGCAGCCTGGCCGCGGGCGGCCATGGCGATGCCGACATCGGCGAGGGCCAGGGCCGGTGCATCGTTGACGCCGTCGCCGACCATCAGCACGCGGCCGCGCCGGCGTTCGGAGGCGATGGCGGCCATCTTCTGGGCCGGGTCGTGGTTGCCGAAGACAGCATCGGCGCCGATCTGGCCGGCGGCCGCCTCGGCGGCGAGCTGGTCGTCGCCCGAGAGCAGCACGACGCGGGTGATGCCGGCGCGGCGGGCGGCAGCGACCATGGCGGCGGCATCGGGGCGCAGCGCGTCGCGGAACAGCAGGGTGCCGGCGTGGCGACCCTCTACCGCGACCTGGACCGAGGCGGTGCCGGGGGGCTCCGTGGTGGCGGGCGGCAGCGTGGCGTGGGTGGCGACGAAGGGGCGGGCGCCGAGCGCGACCCGGCGACCCTCCACCAGGCCGGCGAGGCCGGCGCCGGCGGCTTCGGCCACCTGCGTCGGCGTCGGCAGGACCAGGCCGCGCGCCTGCGCCGCCTGGACCAGGGCGGCGGCGAGGACGTGGCCGCTCGCCTGGTCCAGCGCGGCGGCGAGGCGGAGGAGCTCGGCTTCGGTGAAGCCGGGAGCGGGGCGGATGGCGACGAGGCTGGGAGTGCCCTCGGTCAGCGTGCCGGTCTTGTCGAGCACCAGGATGGAGACCTGGGCCAGCGCCTCCAGCGCCGCGCCGGACTTGATCATCACGCCGGCGCGCGCGGCGCGGTTCAGCCCGGCGACCAGGGCCACGGGCACCGCCAGCAGCAGCGGGCAGGGGGTGGCGACGACCAGGACGGCGAGCGCCCGCAGCGGGTCTCCGGTGGCGAGCCAGGCGCCGCCGGACAGGGCAAGGGTCGCGAGCAGGAAGGCGACGGACCAGCTCTCGGCGAGGCGGGCCATCGGCGGCTTGGCGGAGGCGGCCTGTTCGACCATGCGCAGGATGGCGGCATAGCTGCTGGCGGCGGCGGGGCGGCTGGCGACCAACAGCACGCTGTCGCCGGCATTGGTGGTGCCGCTGCGCACGGCGGCGCCGGCCGGATGGGCGACCGGCAGCGGCTCGCCGGTGAGGGCGGATTCATCCAGGGTCGCGGGGGCGGCGAGGACGCCATCGGCTGGCAGGACTTCGCCGCGCCGGACCAGCAGGTGGTCGCCGGGGGCGAGGGCGGCGATGGGGATCTCCTCCAGCCGGCCATCCACCTGGCGCAGCGCGCTGCGGGGCTGGCGGGCGAGGAGGGCTGTCATCTCCCGCCGGGCGCGGGCGCCGGCGCGGGCTTCCAGCACCTGGCCGCCGGCGAACATCAGCGCGACGACGGCGCCGGCGAGAACTTCGCCGAGCAGCAGGGCGCCGCCCATGGCGAGCGCGGCGACGATATCCAGCGCAAAGTCCCGCTTCGCGATACTGCGGGCGATCTGGACCAGGAGGGCGGCGAGCACCGCGAGGGTGCCTGCGGCGAGGGCGGCACTGGACCAGGCGGGAAGGCTGGCGAGGTACAGGACGCCACCGGCGGCAAGGCCAGCGGCGGCGGCGATCAGCAGGCCGGGTTTGAGCGCGTCATCCACCCGGGATCACCAGCGCCTCCGCGGCGCGGCGCAGCACCTCCGGCAGCGGGGTCGGGCGGCGCTGCGTGGCGCGGTCGACATAGACGTGGACGAAGTGGCCGTCGGCGCTGGCGGTGGCATCGCCTGCGCGGAAGATGCCGATGGCGTAGCGGATGGAGGTGGTGCCGAGGCGGTCGACGCGCAGGCCGGCGGTGATCGGGTCGGGGAAGGCGATGGGGGCGTGGTAGCGGCACTGGGTTTCGACGACGACGCCGATGACGGGGCTGTCCACCAGGTTGATGGCGCCGCTGTCGAGCAGGAAGCGCGCCACCACGGTGTCGAACCAGGAATAGTAGGTGACGTTGTTGACGTGGCCGTAGAGGTCGTTGTCCATCCAGCGCGTCGGGATTTCCAGGAAGAAGCGGAAAGCATCCCGGGTTGGCAGGAGCTTGCTCATCCGAGCGCCTCCGCCACCAGGTCCGTGTCGACGCAGGCGGCGAAGCCGGGGCGGCGGGGGATGGCGCCGATGCCGAACATGGCGGCTTCCAGCGCCTCGAAGGCGGCCTGCGGAAAGACCGGATCGCGTGCCCAGACGCCGAGGTCGCGGTAGCGGGCGATGCCGGATTCCAGCACGGCGCGGTCGAGCCCCTCGAAATACGGCGCGACGGTGGAGGCGACCTCCGCCACCGGGGCGGCGTGCAGCCAGGACTGCATGGTGGCCAGGGCGCGGACCATGCCGAGGAGGGCGGGGCGCCTGGCGGTGAGGGCGGCGCGGGTGGCGTAGAAGGCGGTGTAGGAGGTGGGGCCGCGGCTGGCCTGGGCGTGCCAGACCGCGGCGCCGGCGGCGACCGCCTGGCTGACGAAGGGCTCGAACAACTGCGCCACGTCGATTTCGCCGGCCAGCAGGGCGGCGGTGTTCTCGGGCATGGTGCGGCCGGCCCTGACGATGATTTCGTCGGGCCGGATGCCGGCTTGTGAAAGATCGTGTTGCAGGCACCACCAGGGGGTAGGCACCTCGCTGACCACGCCGAGGCGGAGTGCCTTCAGGTCGGGCAGGGTGAAGCCGGGGCGGGCCGCGCGGCCGACCAGCAGGAAGGGGTCGCGCATGACGACGCCGGCGAAGCTGACCAGCGGGCTCGCCGGGTTCGCGGCGTGGTCGCGGATGACGCGCATCGGGCCGGACCAGGCGAGGTCCGCGGCGCCGGACAGCAGGTTGGCGACGGCGCGGTCCGGTTCTCCGACGGTGATGATCCGGACCTCCACGCCTTCCCGTGCGAAGTCGCCGCGGGCGAGGGCGGCGTAGAACGGGCTGTAGAACAGCGCGCGGAACGGCTCTTGCAAGGTAATGGGGGTCACGCGGTTCTCCATCTTGTCATCGCATGAGACAACACGCGTGCATCCACGGAAAGGGACCCCTGTCATGTTGCTGTCACGCCGCCTGCTGTTGGCCACGCCGGCCCTGCTCGCCACGCCTGCCCTGGCCCAGGCGCGGCCGCTGCGCGTCGTGGTGCCGTTCGGGGCGGGCGGGCTGACCGACGTGGTGGCGCGCATCCTGGCGGAGCACATGTCGGGCACGCTCGGGCGGCCGATGGTGATCGACAACCAAGGGGGCGCGGGCAGCACCATCGGGGCGTCCACGGTGGCGCGGGCGGCGCCGGATGGAAACACCATCATGGTCGGCAGCGTCGGCCATGCGGCGATGAAGGCCCTGTATGCCAGCTTCCAGTTCGATCCGGTGACGAGCTTCGCACCAGTGTCCCTGGTGACGCGGCAGCCCTTCGTGGCGGCGGTACATCCCGCAATTCCGGTGACGGACCTGGCGGGCTTCATCGCCTGGCTGAAGTCGCGTAACGGCGAGGCGAATTTCGGCACCGCGGGCATCGGCGCGTCCTCCCACCTGGCGGCGGAGCTGCTGCGGAAGATGGCAGGGGTCGCGTTCACGGTGGTGCCCTATCGCGGCACGCCGGCGGCGGTGGCGGACCTGACGGCGGGGCGGATCGACTTCATGATCGACAGCCAGACCCTGCTGGCGCCGCTGATGGCGGACAACCGGGTGCGCGGGCTGGCGGTGACCAGCGCCGAACGCTCGAGCCTGCTGCCCAGCCTGCCGACCATCGCCGAAGCCGGGGTGCCGGGCTACGACGCCGCAGCCTGGCAGGCGATCTACGCGCCGGCCGGCACACCGGCGCCGGCGATCCAGGCCATTTCGGACGCGGCAGCGGCGGCGCTGCGCGACGCGGCGACGCTGCGGCGGCTGAACGAGGCGGGGGTGGATGCCTATGCCGACAATTCGCCGGAAGCCGCGGCGCGGCATCTTTCGGCGGAGGTTGCCAAGTGGGGCGGGCTGGTGCGGGAGCTGGGGCTGCGCGGGTAGCGCCCGCTCCCCAGCCGGAAGGGCGCCTGCAGGTCGGTCGGCGCGGCGACTCGGGGGCCGCGCCGGACGAGTTGCTACAGGAGGTGCTACAGGCGGAAGTAGCCGGCCAGCGCCATGATGGTGAAGATCGTCACGCCAATCAGCGCGATGATCCACGGCAGGTCGTGCTTGAAGGCCTCGGTCTTGGAGTTCACGATCTTGCGGCCGAGGAAATCGTGGGTCGGCTGAGGCTCGGACATGTCTTCATCTTCCCTTATGCCCGGCACGCAGGGCGCCGGATGTTGTGCCGCGCGGGCCGTGGCCCCATCCTCCCTACAGTACCAACTTGAGGAAGTGGAAGCCATGCCCGGCGTTCCGGATGTCAGCCCCCGCGCCGCCTACAAGGCCCTGGCCGAGGACCCCGATGCGATGCTGGTCGATGTGCGCACCGACGCGGAGTGGAACTTCGTCGGTCTGCCGGAACTGGGCGGGGTCGGCAAGGAGGTCGCGCTGATCCCCTGGCAGGTCTATCCGGGCATGCAGGTGAACGGCAATTTCGTGGAACATCTGCGCCGAGCCGGGGCCTCGCCGTTGTCCAAGCTGTACTTCATCTGCCGGTCCGGGGCGCGGAGCCTGGCGGCCGGGCAGGCGGCGCAGCAGGCGGGGTTTCCGCATGCGTTCAACGTCGCCGACGGCTTCGAGGGGCCGGTGGATGCGGAGGGGCATCGCGGGGGCGTCGCCGGCTGGAAGGCCGATGGCCTGCCCTGGCGGCAGCGCTGAGGGCGCCGCCATGGATCGCATGCCGCTGCATTCGGATTTCCTGTTCCGCATGGAACTGACGGTGGAAGGGCCGCAGGCGATCGGCACCGGGCCGATCGGCGACCGGCGGGTGTTCCTGATCACCGGCGGGCATTTCCGCGGGCCAGGGCTGACCGGGACGGTGCTGCCGGGCGGTTCGGACTGGCTGCTGACCGAATCGGATGGCGGCACCCGGCTCGATGTTCGGGTGGTTCTGCAGGCCGAGGACGGCCAGCTGATCGGCGCGACCTACCAGGGCATCCGCCACGCCCCGCCGGAGGTGGCGGCGCGGATGGCGGCCGGGGAGGAGGTGCCGCCGGGCAGCTACTACATGCGCACCGCCATCCGCTTCGAAACCGGTCCGGGGCCGCATGAATGGCTGAACCGGGTGCTGGCGGTCGCCGTCGGCCACCGGTTCCCGGCCGGGCCGGTCTATGACGTCTACGCGGTGCTGTAGCGGCGATGGCGTTCGGGTTTTCCCGCGAAAGCCGGTTGCACAAGACCCTGCTGCGGGACCTGCCGCCGCGGCTGGTGGCCTTTGACAAGGAGGTGATCGAGGTGCGGCGCCGGGCGGAATGGCCGGCGGAGGGCCAGCAGGTGCTGGAGCCCGCGATCCTGACGCTGTGGGCGCATCTGGTGGCCCTGCGCGGCTGCGGGATCGCGGAGGACGCGGTGCTTCGGCTGGCGGAGGCCTGCCAGGAATGCACCGCGAACCACGTGGCGCTGCGCATCGCGCCGCAGGCGCGCAACCCCGACCACATGTCGCCGCCGCAGCGCAGCCTGCTGCACAATGCAGTGGTGCTGATGCATGGGCGGATCCAGGCTTATGACGAGGCCTACGGCCGCGGCAGGGTGCATGCCTTCGAGGCTGGCGACATGCAGTTGATGGGGCCATTGCTGGCGGAGTTCTGCCGCAACCTGGTCGGTCCGTCGCAGGCGGCGCGGTTTCAGGACCGGACCCAGCCGGCGCTGGCGCAGCGCATCGATGCGATGATGCGGCAGGCGGAGGATGGGGTGGCCTGACTGCGGAAAAGCCCTCTCCCCGATGAAGTGGGGAGAGAGCTTCTCCAGACAAATTGCGCTGTCTGCTAGTCCTCGAAGAAGGGTGTCTCGGCCTCCGGCGCGCCGCGCAGCAGCAGGTCGAGGGTGAAGCGCCTGGCGCCATCCTCCGCGACGCCGTCCGGCCGTGCCACCAGCAGGGGGCGGAGCGGGGCGGGCAGGGTGGAGAGCACGGGGTCGGCTGCATTGGCCTCGCCGGGGAGGAAGACGCAGGTTGACAGGCGGCCCATGATGCCGCTGCCGATCAGCGTCAGGTTGATGTGCGGGGCACGCGGGCCGGCCGCGTCCCGATAGGCGCCGGGGACGATGGTGCGGAAGGCGAAGCGCCCCTCGGCATCGGTCCAGGCGCGGCCCCAGCCATGGAAGCCGGGGTCGGCAAGCTGCCAGTCCGGGTCGCGCGGGTGGCGGAAGCGACCTTCGGCATCGGCCTGCCAGGCTTCCAGCACGGCATTGACGCAGGCGCCGCCGCCTTCCTGCAGCACGCGGCCGGTGAGCCACATCGGCTCGCCGCGTGCGGTGGGCGGCGCGCCGGGCGCCATGCGGGTCAGGTCGTTGTCGCCCTCGTGGAAGAAGGTCTGCGGGAAGAAGGGGCCGATGGTGGCCCAGGCGGTCGGCACCAGCGGGGCGTTGGTTCGCATCACAGCGGCGGCGTCGCGTGGCGGCCGCGCAGCACCAAATCATGGGTGTATCCGAGCCAGTCGCCGGCGACTTCCGTTGGCCGCAAGGCGCCGGCGATGCAGCGGGCGCGGGCACCGGCGTCGGGCACCGAGTTCAGGATGCGGTCGATGGCGTTCAGCGGGTCGCCCGGGAAGTACATCTGCGTCACGAGGCGCATGAGTGAGCCCGGGCCGAGGACGGAGATGTGAATGTGCGGCGGTCGCCACCAGCGGCCGCTGTCGGGCACTGGATAGGCGCCGGGCTTGATGGTGAAGAAGCCATAGCGTCCCTCGTCGTCGCTGCAGGTGCGGCCATTGCCGATGAAGTTCGGGTCGAGCGGGGCGTCGCGCTGGTCGATGGGGTGGAAGTAGCGGCCGCCGGCATTGGCCTGCCACAGCTCGACGATGGCACCGGCCACCGGCCTGCCATCCTCGTCCAGCACCCGGCCGCCGACATGGATCAACTGGCCCTGCGCTGGCCGGCCGGGTTCCAGCACCGCCAGGTTGTCGTCGCCCGGCCGCAGCTTGGCGGAGAGGTCGAGCGGTCCCGTCAGTTCGGTCCGGGTCAGCGGCCGGCGGAAGGCGGCGCGGGCGGGGTTGCGGCGGATGGTGTTGGGGTAGCCCTCGACCGGGACCACCGGCTGGGTGGCCGGGTCGAGCGGGGCGAAGAGGTCGGGCAGGGATGTCATGCGGGACTCCTCGGGCCGATCGTCGCGGCCAGTTGCCTTACCAGGGCGTGCGGGTCCGCCTCCAGCGCCGTGACGCCGACGGCGGCGAGATCCGCCGCGGCCTGCGCCATGGAATATCCTGCCAGCGCGGCGTGCCCGGCAGCCAGCCCGACGAACAGCGGCTTCGGCGAGGGGCGCTGGCGCAGGGCTGCGGCCAGCGCCTCCACCCGGCCGCGCAGGGGGCGGGAGGCGAGGGTGGTATAGAACAGCACCGCCTCCACCTCCGGCCGCTCCGCCATCTCGAAGGCCAGGGCGAAGCGCTGGGGCGCGGTCTCGGCGGGACCGCCCTGGGCGTTGTCCATGAAGCAGGCGGCGGGGCAGCCGGCATCGCCCAGCAGGTCCAGCATCATCATGCCGAGCCCGGCCCCGGCGGTGACCATAGCGACGCGGCCGCCGGGCAGTTCCACCATCTGGAAGCCCTCGGCGCGGGCGCGGCGTTCCAACGGCGTCATCGCGGCGGAGTCCAGGGCGGCGGACAGGGCGGTGGCCTCCGCATCGTGGCGGAAGCCGGCGGCCTCGTCGCGCACCGCCTTGCAGTCGCAGGCGATGAGGGTGCCATCGGCGAGGCGGGCGAGGGGGTTGATCTCCAGGCTCTCCAGATCCTCCGCCACCATCAGCCGCGCCAGGCGCAGCACGAGGCGGGCGAGGCGGGCGGCGAGGTCAGGGGGGAAGCCCTGGCGCAGGGCGCGGAGGCTGTCGGCGGGGGCGGTGGGCGAATCCGGCAGGAGGTGCCAGCGCAGCGGCGGCGGGCCGTCCTCGACCTCGATGCCGCCGGCGGGGGAGCACAGCACTTCCAGCGCCTGCGCGGTGCCGTCGACGCGGAGTGCCAGGAAGATCTCCTGCGCGATGGCGAGCGGGCGTTCCAGCAGCAGCGGTGCCGCCGGGTCGTCCAGGCGATGGCGGATGTCGTGCGCCAGGATCGTGGCATCGCCGCGCTGCACCAGGCCGCGCTTGCCGCGGCCACCCTCCAGGATCTGCGCCTTGACCACAGCGTCCACCCAGCCGGCTGGCGCGGCCTGGTCGTGCAGCAGCAGGCCCTGCGGCACCGCGATGCCATGGCGGCGCAGCGCCACCTTGCCGTCCCACTCCGTCAGCCGCATCGTGCCGCCCCGTGATGCCGTTCAACTTCCTGCACGATGCGCCGCGGCGCGTCGTCATCGTCAACCCGACCGGACGCTACGCCATGGCGCAGGTCGCCGCCATGCGCGCGGCGGGCACGGCGCTGGTGGCGGGCATCGCGCCCGGGCGTGGCGGCACCATGCTGGACGGGCTGCCGCTGCTCGATGATCTTTCCGAACTGGACGCGCCCGCCGATGCGGCGGTGCTCTACACGCCGCCGGAGGGGGTGCTGGATGCGGTGCGGGCGGCCGTTGCGGCGCGCATTCCCCTGATTGTCGCGGCGGCCGAATACGTGCCGGTGCATGACGGGCTGAAGGCGGCGCAGGAAGCCCGCGCCGGCGGGTGCTGGCTGGTCGGGCCGAACACGCTGGGGCTGTGCATTCCGGAGCGCACGCTGCTGGGTTCCATCGCGCCGGAGTTCTGCACGCCAGGTCCTGTCGCCCTGCTGTGCCGTAGCGGCACGCTGACCCTGGCGCTGGCGCGGTTGCTGACCGAGGCGGGGATCGGCCAGAGCGCCGTGATCCATATGGGCGGCGATCTGGTGATCGGCCGCAACCCGCAGGACTACCTGGCGCTGCTGGCGGCCGATCCGGCGACGCGCGCGGTGCTGTATTGCGGGGAGTTGGGCGGCGACAAGGAATACGCGCTGGCGGCGGCGCTGCAGGACTTCGGCAAGCCGCTGGTCGCGCTGGTGATGGGGCGCCACGCTCCGGAGGGCACGCGGATGGGCCATGCCGGCGCGCTGGCCGGCGCGGCGCGGGAGACGGCGGCGGCGAAGCTGGCGGTGCTGGCGGCGGCCGGGGCGGTGGCGGTGGAGCGGCCGGAGCAGGCGGTGGCGGCGCTGCTTTGCCTCACCAGCGCGCCATCTGCCGGCTGACGCGGGCGACGAAGGCGGCGCATTCGGCAGGGCTGCGGTGGTCCATGCTGGTCAGCGTGTACCAATCCGTGCGGCAGCCCTTGGCACACAGGCGGCGGATGCCGCGGCCGAGCAGCTTGCGGTCGATGCGGCCGATGTACCACAGCAGCCAGTGCGGCGAGCCGTAGGTGGTGATGACGCCGATGCGCTTGATGTTGGTGAGCAACGGCTCGATGGCGCCCTCGCCGAGCCGGAAGGCGACGCCAGGCGCCCAGATGCGGTCGAACCAGCCCTTCAGCATCGCCGGCATGCCGTACCACCAGGTGGGGTGCACCAGCAGCAGCGCGTCGGCGCGGCGCAGGCTTTCGACATGGTCCTCGATGCCGGCGAGGTTGGTTTCCGGGTCGTGGTAGCGGCCGCGTTCCTCGGCCGTCAGCACCGGCTGGAAACCCTCGGCGTAGAGGTCGCGCAGATCCACCTGGTGACCCTTCGCCTCCAGCGCCGCCTTCGCCGCGTCGCGCAGCGCGGCGCAGAGGCTGTCCGGGCGGGGGTGGCAGTAGATCATCAGCACGCGCATGCATCGGGCCTTGTTGGGGACGGCGCGGGTGATGCAACTTTCCGGTGCTGGCCTGCAATGGAGAATCCGCGCCGATGATGTCCGCTCCCGTGCTCGCGCGCCGCGCCGCCGGTCTGCGCGGCTTCCGCATCGCCGCGGGGGACAGCAACTACTTCGCCTGCCTGTTCGACCCGGTGGCGGATGGGGTGAGCTTCACCATGGTGGTGGAGATCTTCGAGCCGGGCGGGCGGACGCCGCCGAACACCCATGCGGCGGCGGAGGAATGCTTCTTCGTCCTCGCCGGTGCGGGCAAGGCCTATGCGGATGGCGTGGAGATGCCGGTCGGGCCGGGCGATGCCTTCGTGCTGCGGCCGGGGGTGGAGCATGTGGTCGTCAACGACACCGCGGAAAAACTGTACTGCCTGACCTTCATGGCGCCGAACGAGGGCTTCGCCGAACTCATCCGCAACGGCATTCCGGTGGAATTGGCGCCGGAGGATATCGCTGTGATCGCCGGGACGCACCGCTGATGCGCGTGCTGTACCTGTACGCGCATCCGCTGGAGGACAGTTTCCATGCCGCGATCCGCGATGCGGCGCGGGACGGGCTGCGCGCCGCCGGGCACGAGACGGATCTCTGCGACCTGTATGCGGAGGGGTTCGATCCGGTGCTGAGTGCGGCGGAGCGGCGCGGCTACCATGAGGTGCCGGGCAACCGGGCGCCGGTGGAGGACTACGTGCGCCGGCTGGAGACCGCCGAGGCGCTGGTGCTGTCCTTCCCGACCTGGTGCTTCGGGCTGCCGGCGATCCTGAAGGGCTGGATGGACCGCGTGCTGCTGCCCGGCGTGTCCTTCCGGCTGGAGGGCGGCGTGGCGAAGCCGAACCTGCTGCACATCCGGAAGATCGCCGGGATCAGCACCTACGGCAGGCCGCGCTGGACAGCGATGCTGGTGGGCGATCCGCCGCGCATGGCGGTGACGCGCTACCTCCGCGTCATCACCGCCGGGCGCGCGGCCATCGACTACCATGCGCTGTACGACATGAACCGGGCCTCCGACGCGCGGCGGGCGGCGTTCCTGGCGCGGGTGCGCGGGCGCCTGGCGCGGTTCTGACTTGGTCGTTGCCCGTCCCGGGCTGGGCCTTGCCCTTCCGGCGCAGTGGCGCAATCTTCTGCTGACAGTTTGCACGGGAGGAACGAAGAATGATCGGACGCAGGTTGATGCTCGGCGCCGCGGGCGCCTTGGCGGCGCCCGGACTGCTTCGGGCGCAGGGCGCCTGGCCGAACCGGCCCGTGCGCATCGTGGTCCCGTTCGGCCTCGGCGGATCGGCGGATGTCGCGGCGCGTTTCCTGGCGGAGCCGCTGGCGCAGGCCTTCGGGCAGCCCTTCGTGGTGGAGAACCGCCCGGGCGCCGGCGCCACCATCGGCACCGACAATATCGCGAAGTCGGCGCCGGATGGGCATTCCCTGCTGCTGATGTCGAACACCCACACGGCGAACGAGACGCTGCTGCCGAACCGGCCCTATGTGCTGATGCGGGACTTGGCGCCGGTCGCCTCCATCAACATCGCGCATCACGTGCTGGCGGTGCATCCCTCCGTACCCGCGAACAACCTGGCGGAGCTGATCGCGCTGCTGCGGGCCAATCCAGGGAAGTACGACTACGCCTCCTCCGGCCCCGGCACGCCGTATCACGTGGCGGGGGAGGTGTTCCTGGCGATGGCCGGCGCGACCGCGACGCATGTGCCCTTCCGGGGATCGAACGAGGCGCGTACCGCCGTGATCTCCGGCACCGTGCCGATCATGTTCGACGCGATCCCGACCATGCGGCCGCAGATCGAGGGTGGGCGGGTGCGCGGCTTCGCGACGACCGGCCCGACGCGCAGCAGCCTGATGCCGGACCTGCCGGCGGTGGCGGAGACCATCCCCGGCTACGAGGCCTCCATCTGGCTCGGCTTCATGGCGCCGGCGGCGACGCCGCTGGAGCTGCGCCAGCGCATCAACGCGGAGGTCAACCGCATCCTGGCGCTGCCGGCGACGCAGGAGGCGCAGGCGAGGCTCGGCGCACAGCCGCTGGCGATGAGCATCGAGGCCTTTGATGCCTATCTGCGCGCTGACATCACGCGGCAGGCGGAGTTCATCCGCATGGCGAAGATGACGCCGGCTTGAGTGTTGCGTTCATCCTGAACGGCGCGGAGGTTTCCGCGCCGATCGAGCCGGAGGCGTCGCTGCTGGCGGAACTGCGCGGGCCGCTCGGGTTGTCGGGCACGCGCTTTGGCTGCGGCGCGGAGCAGTGTGGCGCCTGCCTGGTGCTGGTGGATGACGTGCCGCGCACCGCCTGCACGCTGCCGGTGGGTGACGTGGCCGGGCGGCGCGTGGTGACGGTGGAGGGCCTCGGCACGGCCGAGGTGCCGCATCCAGTGCAACGCGCGCTGCTGGATCATCAGGCGGGGCAGTGCGGCTTCTGCCTGTCCGGCATTCAGATCCGCGCGGTGGCGGTGCTGCGCGACAATCCTCGGCCGAGCGAGGAGGAGTGGCGGGAGGCATTGGCGCCGCATCTGTGCCGCTGCGGCAGCCACAACCGCATCCTGCGTGCGCTGATGCAGGCGGCGGCGGAGATGGCGGCATGAACCTCGCCTTTCACGGCACGGCGGCGGCCGATGGGCGGCCCAGGCTGCCGGGCAGCCTGCATGTGAACCGGCGGTTGGATCGTTGGCTGCGGCTGCTGCCGAATGGGGTGGTGGTGCTGACGCCGGGCAAGGTGGAACTCGGCCAGGGCATCCTGACCGCGCTGGCACAGATCGCGGCGGAGGAGCTGGAGGTGGCGCTGTCGCGCATTCGCGTGCAGGCGGCGAGCACCCCGGAGAGCCCGGATGAGGCGGTGACCAGCGGCAGCCTGTCCGTGCAGGAATCCGGGATGGCGGTGCGGCACGCCTGCGCCGAGGCGCGCGGCATCTTCCTGGGCGTGGTGGCGCAGCGCAGTGGCGTGTCGCGCGACGACATCGCGGTGCGGAACGGGGATTTCGTGGCGCCGGATGGGCGCGTGCTGGGCAGCTACTGGTCGCTCGCGAACAGCGACCTGCTGGCGGTGGAGGCGACGCCCGAAGTGGCGGCGCGGCCCGCGTCGGCGCGGCGCATCGCCGGGACTTCCGCGCCGCGGCTCGATCTGCCGGAAAAGGTGTTCGGCGCACCGCGCTTCATCCACGACCTCCGCTTTCCTGGGATGCTGCATGCGCGGATGGTGCGGCCTGTGGCGCGCGGCGCGCGGCTGCTGGCGGTGCGGGACGGCGCGTTGCCGGGCGGGGCCAGCGTGTTCCGCGACGGCAGCGTGCTGGCCGTGGTGGCGGCGGAGGAATACCACGCGGAAGCCGCGGCGGCGCGCGTGGCGGCGCGGGCGGAGTGGGAGCAGCGCGATACGCTGCCGGAGGACGGCGCGCTGGAAGCCTGGCTGCGCGACGCGGCGGCGGAGCGGTCCGTGGTGGCGGAGCGCGCGGCGGAGACGCCCGAAGCCGTGCATCGCATCGCGCGGACGTTCTTCCGGCCCTTCGTGACGCATGGCTCGATCGGCACGAGCTGCGCCATCGCGCAGTGGGATGGCGAGACGGTGCGGGTGTGGAGCCACAGCCAGGGCATCTACAATTTGCGCAGCGACCTGGCGAAGGCGCTGCGGATGCCGGCCGAGGACATTCTGATCCAGCATGTCGAAGGTGCCGGCTGCTACGGCCACAACGGCGCCGATGACGTGGCGCTGGACGCCGCGCTGGTGGCCCGCGCGCATCCCGGCGTGCCGGTGCGCGTGCTGTGGTCGCGGGCGGAGGAGCTGGGCTGGGGGCCGATGTCGCCGGCGATGCTGGTGGATGTGGCGGCGGAGGCGGATGCCCAAGGGACGCTGCTGCGCTGGGACCAGCACGTGACCTCCAACGGCCATTCCGGGCGGCCCGGGCGCGGGCAGCATCCGACGCTGCTGGCGGCCTCCATGATCGCGGAGGCGTTTCCCGTGCCGCTGTCGATCAACCCGGCGCTGGCGGGTGGCGGCGGGGCGCAGCGCAATGCGGTGCCGCAATACCGGGTGCCGGCGTTGCGCGTCGGCATGTCGCAGCTTTCGGTCATGCCGATGCGCAGCAGTGCGCTGCGCGGCCTCGGCGCGCTGATCAATGTCTGGGCGATCGAGAGCGTGATGGACGAGATGGCGGCGGCGGTGGGGGAGGACCCACTGGCGCACCGGCTGCGTCACCTGGACGATGCGCGGGCGCGGGACGTGCTGTCGCGTGCCGCGGCGATGGCGGGATGGGCAGGGCGCGAGGCGCGGGAGGGCTTCGGGATGGGCCTCGCTGTGGCGCGCTACAAGGGTACCGGCGCCTGGTGCGCGGCCGTCGCGGAGATCGAGGCGCGTGAACGGATCTTCTGCCGACGGCTGTGGCTCGCGACCGATGTGGGGGAGGTGATCAACCCCGACGGCACGCTGAACCAGATCGAGGGCGGTGCCATCCAGGCGACCTCCATGTGCCTGCTGGAGGCGGTGCGGCACGATGCGCGCAACGTCACCTCCGACAGTTGGGAGACCTACCCGATCCTGCGCTTCCCGGAGGTGCCGCGGGTGCAGGCGGAGATCATCGCGCGGCCGGAGGCGCCACCGCTGGGCGCCGGGGAATGCAGCATGGGGCCGGTGATCGCGGCCATCGCCAATGCCATCGCCGATGCGCTGTCCGTGCGCGTTTCGCATTGGCCCTTCACGCCGGACAACATCGCAAAGGCGCTGCCATGACCAGACTGACGCTCGCCTGCCACCGCAGCGACCGCACCCAGGCGGTGCTGGATGGCCGCAGGGCCATCGAAGGCTTCGGTATCGAGGCGACGGCGGATGAGCCGGAGATGCTGTTTCGCATCGCGATGCGGGAGGCGCGTTACGACATCACCGAGCTGTCGATGGCGAGCCATATCCTGTCGGTCGGACGTGGTGATTCGAGATACATCGGCGTGCCGGTGTTTCCCTCCCGCGCCTTCCGGCATTCGGCGGTCTATGTGCGGACGGATCGCGGCATCGCCGGGCCGGGCGACCTGGCGGGGCGCACCATCGGCGTGCCGGAATACCAGCAGACAGCCGCGATGTGGGTGCGCGGGATGCTGCGGGAGCATTACGGCGTGGACCTGTCCGGCATCGCCTGGAAATCCTCCGGCGAGCGCACGAAGCTGGACCTGCCGCCTGGCATCGACATGCACGAGATCGCGGCGGGCGAGACGCTGGATGCGATGCTGGCGGAGGGGCGGATCGACGCCATCATCGGGCCGCGGCCGCCTGCCTGCTTCGTGAATGGCACGGCGCCGGTGGCGCGGCTGTGGCCGGACAGCCGGCCGGAGGAGGAGGCGTATCTCCGTGCCTCCGGCTTCTTCCCGATCATGCATTGCATGGCGATCCGGCGCGACGTGGCGGCGGCTCATCCCGGGCTGGCGGGTGCGGTGTTCGCCGCCTTCAACGGCGCCAAGGCGCAGGCGCTGGCGGACCTTGCGCTGATCAACGTGCTGCGCGTCTCGCTGCCTTGGATCGCGGCGGAGGCGGCAGCGCAGACGGCGTTGATGGGCGGCGATCCGTGGCCCTACGGCTTCGGCCGCAACCGTGCGGAACTCGCCGCCATGTGCCGCTACGCCGAGGCGGATGGGTTGACTTCGCGCGTGGTTGGGGTGGAGGAGTTGTTCGACGCGACCACGCACGGCACCTGAAGGCGCCGGCGACAAACGGGAGGAACCACAAGAATGACCAGCATCACACGCCGCACGGGCCTGGGCGCCATGGCGGCCCTGCTCGCGACGCCGCACATCGCCCGCGCGCAGGGGCAGACCATGCGCATCGTCGTGCCGTTCGGGCCGGGTGGATCGACCGATGCGGTGGCGCGGCTGGCGGCGGCGGGGCTGACGGAACGGCTCGGCGCGACGGTGGTGGTGGAGAACCGCTCCGGCGCCGCGGGTTCGATCGGGGCGGATATCGTCGCCAAGGCGCGGCCGGATGGGCTGACCTGGCTGCTGACCTTCGACAGCCATTCGACGATCCCGGCGCTGCTGCGCAACCCACCTTTCGACGTACTGACCGACCTCGACCCGGTGATGCTGATCGGCGGGTCGCCCTATGCGGTGGCCTGCAAGCCGGACAAGCCGTACCGGACCATCGCCGATGTGGTGGCGGCGGCGAAGGCGCGGCCGGATGCTGTGTCCTATGGATCGACCGGCAACGGCACGCTGGGGCATCTGTCGATGATCCGGCTGGCGGAGCGCGCGGGCATCCGCATCACGCATGTGCCGTATCGCAGCGGCGGGCTGGCGGTGAACGATGCCGTCGCCGGCCATGTCGACATGATGATCGGCAGCGCGGCGCTGATGCTGCCCCATATCTCCGGCGGGTCGCTGCGGCCGCTGCTGCAGTTCGGCCCGCAGCGCCTGTCCAAGCTGCCCGAGACGCAGACCGCGGCGGAGGCGGGCTTCCCGAACATGGAGGCCGAAGCCTGGTGGGCGGTGTTCGCGCCGAAGGGCACGCCGGCGGAGATGATCACGCGCATGAACACCGCGCTGCGCGAGGCGCTGTCCGAGGAACGCGCGAAGACGGTGATGACGGAGACGCAGCAGGCGCGGCTGATCCTGTCCTCGCCCGCCGAGCTTGGCACCTTCTTCAAGGGCCAGGTCGAAACCTGGGGCGGTCTGGTCCGCGCCGCCAACATTCAGCCGGATTGAACCTGATGAACCGTCTGGATGCCGATATCCTCAAGCGCCTCGGCAAGCTGCCGACCTCCTGCGTCTCCGACGCGCTGGATAAACTGGGCCTGCCCGGACAGGTGGATGGGCTGCGGCCGATGCTGAACGGGGCGACGATCTGCGGGCAGGCGGTGACGCTGCTGTACCTGCCGGTCGGGCCGGCCGGAGGCACGGTGGGGGATTTCCTGCACTTGGCCGAGGCCGGCGACGTGATCTGCATCGACAATCGCGGCCGGCTGGACTGCACCGTGTGGGGCAACATCCTGACGGAATCGGCGAAGGCCAAGGGCATCGCCGGCACGGTGATCGAGGGTGTGAACCGTGACGTGGGGGAAAGCCGGGAATACGGCTACCCGATCTGGTCGCGGGCCAACCATTCGCGCACCGGCAAGGACCGCGTGGCGCTGGAGGCGGTGAACGTGCCGATCGTGCTGGGCCACATCCGCGTCGATCCGGGCGATGTGATCTGCGCCGACGACAGCTGCGTCGTCGTGGTGCCGGCCAGCCGCGCGGCGGATGTGCTGGGGGTGGCGGAGGCGATCGAGGCGAAGGAGGAGGCGATCCTCAAGGATATCCGCGCCGGGGTGGATCTGGCCGAGGCGCGGCGGCGGCACGGTTATTTCGTACTGCAGACACCGGGCGCCTAAGGATCGGGCGCCTAAGGACCGGGCGCCTAAGGACCGGTGGCCTAAGGACCGGGGGCGCAGGGCCTTTCCAACACCAGCATGGGGGTGGCGCCGTAGCGCGCCGGTCCGCGCGGGAGGAAGCCGAGCTTGGCGGCGACGCGCAGCGATCCGGCGTTGGCCGGGGCGATGATGCAGAAGCAGTCGCGGCGCAGCCAGGACAGGGCCGCGCCGGCTGCCTCCGACGCCACGCCGCGGCCGTGGGCGGCGGGGGCAAGGACCCAGCCGATCTCGGGCAGGGCCTCCACCGGCGGGTCCAGGGCGCGATGGAAATCGGCGAAGCCGACATCGCCGAGATAGGCGCCGGTGGCGCGATCCTCCACCGCCCAGTAGCCGAAGCCAAGCAGCGGCCAGAGGCCGGCGTAGCGCAGCAGGCGGGACCAGCTTTCCTCCGCGGTGAAGGGGCGGCCGCCGATGTGGCGGGTCACTTCCGGGTCGGCCCAGAGGGCGGCGAGTGCCGGGAAATCCGCGGCGGTGTGGGGGCGCAGGACCAGGCGCGGCGTGTCGAGGCGCGGGATCATGCGCCTGTGCGGCGCAGCAGCAGGGCGAACAGGGCGTCGCGCGCGGCGTGGCGGGCGGCGAAGTGGCGCGTGCTGTCGGCGGCGAGGGCCTCGGCGTCCACGCTGCCGTCGGGGGACAGGCGCGCCCAATCGGCGAGAAGGGCCGGCGTCGCCTCCGGGTGGAACTGCACGCCGATGGCGTTGGGCAGGGCGAAGGCCTGCACGGTGCCGGCGTCGCGGGCCAGGATTTCGGCGGCAGGCGGCGGCGTGATGGCGTCGCCGTGCCAGCGGGGCCAGGGGCCGGCGAGGGCAGGGTCGCTGGCCTGGTCGAGGCCGAGCCAGCCGCGGAAGAAGCGGCCATCCGGCATGCGGCCGACCTCGCCGCCGGCGGCCACCGCGATCATTTGTGCACCGAAACAGATGCCGATGAGGGGGCGGCGGGCCGCGAGGCGTGCGGCGACCATCCCGCGCTGCCCTGCGATCCAGGGGATCTCGGTCTGGTAGACGCCGTGGGGGGAGCCGAGCAGGACGACCAGCGGGGCCTGCTGCATCGCCTCGGGGGTCAGGTCGGCGCCGGCGACGACTGACAGGTCGTGGCCCTGGTCGCGCAGCCAGTCGCCGAAGGCGCCTTCCGGCGCGGTTTCGGAATTGCGCACCACCAGGATCTTCATGCCGCCAGTCCCAGCCGCGCATCGCGGCGGCGCAGCCAGTGCAGCAGCGGCAGGGCGGCCAGCACCATCCAAAGCTTGCCAAGCACCTGGCCCGCCAGCAGGTCCAGGTTGCCGAAGGCCAGCCAGAGGAAGGCCAGGCTGTCCACCAGCAGCCCGACCAGGCCGCTCGCCAGCACCGCCAGCACCAGGCCGCGGCGCTGCAGGGGGGTGTAGACGCCGAGGTCCGCGACCTCCGACAGCAGGAAGGCGACGGCGGAGGCCAGCACCAGCGCCGGCGGCGCCAGCAGGGCCGACAGCGCGGTACCGGCCAGGATGGCGGCGAAGGCCCAGGCCAGCCCGAGCCGTCGCTGCACCAGGTCCCGCAGCACCAGCGCCAGGCCGATCATCAGCACTCCGGAGGGTGCCATGACGCCCGGTGCGACCGGGATGAGGCACGGCCCCTGCGGCACGCAGACGGTGCCGACGTTGCCGATCATCCAGTTCGCGGCCGGGATGCACAGCGCGAAGCCGAGCAGATAGAGGAAGCCTTCCTGTCGTGCGGTCATGCGGCGCGATACCGCCTCCACCCCTGGGCGCGCAACTCGCAGGCCGGGCAGGTGCCGCAGCCGGCGCCCCAGTCGCGGGGCGTGCGGTCGCCGAGGTAGCAGGACAGGGTCAGGGCGCGGATCTGCTCGACGAGGGTGCCGCCGCCCAGGGTTTCAGCCAGCGCCCAGGTCGCCGCCTTGTCGCGCCACATCAGCGGGGTGTGCAGCACGAAGCGCCGCTCCATGCCGAGGTTGATGGCGACCTGGAGGGCCTTGATGGTGTCGTCACGGCAATCGGGATAGCCGGAGTAATCGGTCTCGCAGACGCCGGTGACGATGTGGCGGATGCCGCGCCGGAAGGCGAGTGCGGCAGCGAAGGTCAGGAAGATCAGGTTGCGGCCGGGCACGAAGGTGTTGGGCAGGCCGCCTGTTTCCATCTCGATCGCGACGTCGCGGGTGAGGGAGGTTTCGCTGATGCCGCCCAAGGCACCCAGGTCCAGCAGGTGGTCGGGGCCGAGGCGCGCGGCCCAGCCGGTGTGGCCGGCCATGGCATCGCGCACGGCGCCGCGGACTTCCAGTTCCACGACGTGGCGCTGGCCGTAGTCGAAGCCGAGCGTCTCGACATGGTCGAAGCGGTCCAGCGCCCAGGCGAGACAGGTGGCGCTGTCCTGGCCGCCGCTGAACAGGACCAGGGCTTTCTCGGTCATGCAGGCAATCTTTCGGTGGCCCATCGGGCGCATTCGGCGACGGTGGGGTCGGCATCCTCGGACAGTGCCTGCGCCACGGGGCGCAGCGCCGGGTCGGCAGAATTGCCGATGGCGACGAGGACGTTGCGGATGAAGCGGTCGCGGCCGATGCGCTTGATGGGGCTGCCGGAGAATTTTGCGCGGAATGCCGCCTCGTCCAGCAAAGCCAGTTCGGCCAGGCGCGGCGCCGTCAGTTCGGCGCGCGGCGCGAATCCTGGCTCGGCGTGAACTTGTGAAAATTTGTTCCAGGGGCAGACGGCGAGGCAGTCGTCGCAGCCATAGATGCGGTTGCCCATCTTCGGGCGCAGTTCGTGCGGGATCGGGCCGTGATGCTCGATGGTGAGGTAGGAGATGCAGCGGCGCGCATCGAGGCGGTAGGGCGCGGGGAAGGCGTCCGTCGGGCAGACATTGAGGCAGGCGCGGCAGGAGCCGCAATGGTCGCGCTCGGCCGCATCGGGCGCGAGGTCGAGCGTGGTGAAGATCTCGCCGAGAAACAGCCAGGAGCCATGCGTGCGGCTGACCAGGTTGGTGTGCTTGCCCTGCCAGCCGAGTCCGGCCTGCTGCGCCAGCGGCTTTTCCATCACCGGGGCGGTGTCGACGAAGACCTTCAGCGGCTGGCCCTTGAAGCGTTGCGCCATCCACTGGCCAAGCGCCTTCAGGCGCTTCTTGACCACGTCGTGGTAGTCCCGGTTGCGCGCATAGACGCTGATCGTGCCGCGGTCGCGCCAAGCGAGGGATTCGAGCGGATCCGAGTCCGGCCCGTAGTTCAGGCCGAGGGAGATGACGCTGACGGCTTCGGGCCAGAGAGCCTGGGGATGGGCCCGCTGGTCGGCGCGCGGCTCCATCCAGGCCATGCCGCCATGCAGACCCTCCGCCAGGAACTGGCGCAGGCGGGCACGAGCCTCCGGCGCCAGATGCGCACGGGCAAAGCCGACGGCGTCGAAGCCGAGGCGCAGCGCCTCGGCGCGGATCGCGTCAGCCTCGCCCACGGTATCCCGGCACGTCCTGCGGCGGGATCCAGACGCCAATCGGTGCGTCGCCCGTCGCGTAGAAGACATCGATCGGGATGCCGCCGCGCGGGTACCAGTAGCCGCCGATGCGCAGCCATTCCGGCGCGATCTCCGCCATCAGGCGGCGCGCGATGCCGACGGTGCAGGCCTCGTGGAAGGCGCCGTGGTTGCGGAAGGCGGTGAGGTACAGCTTGAGCGACTTGCTCTCGACCAGCCAGGCGCCGGGGATGTAGTCGATCATCAGATGGGCGAAGTCCGGCTGGCCCGTCATCGGGCAGAGCGAGGTGAATTCCGGCGCGGTGAAGCGGACGCAGTAGCGCAGGCCGGGATGCGGGTTGGGCACGCGTTCGAGCACCGCGGCGTCCGGATGGTCCGGCGCGCCGGTGCTGCGGCCGAGCAGGGTGAGGCCGCTGGTGTCCGTGGCGATGCCCGTTTCAGGAACCGTTGAAGCGGGGGGTGGAGAACCGGGGGAGTTGTTCGCCGCCAAGATGCGCTAGCCTTGTGCTTCGGGATGCCGACCGAGGGCGCTCCTTAGCGCCAACGGGGGCGCGGCGTATAGCAGCGAAGGGTGCAGGGGGCGGCGATGCGCAGGGCTGGGACGGGGCGGAGCCTTCGGGGGCTGGGGTACGGGGCGCTGCTGGCCTTGACGATAGGCGCGCAGCCGGCGCTTTCGCAGCAATGGCCGGTCGCGCCGCCGCAGCCGCGCCCCGTCGGCAGCCTGACGGCGCATTGCGGCGGCGGCGTCACCGGCGGTGGCGGTGGCACGCGTATCATGGCGGATGGGGCGGTGACGCGGCTGGAGCAGCCGCGCGCGGGCGTGCCGCTTGTGCACACGCCGCTCGGCCGGGACTGGGAGGCGTATCAGCGCTGGGTCGCGGCGCTGGAGGCGGCCGGCTTTGCGCGGTTGGCTGAAAACCGCCCCGGCAACGTGACCTGTTCGCTGACGCAGGAGGTGGGGGGCCGCCTGGTCGGCGTCTCCTGGCCCGGGGAGGCACCACCGAGCCGGATCCCGGCGGCGGTGCGGCAGGTGTTCATGGAACTGCGGGGGTGGTCTCCACAGGAATAGGCGCCTCCGCCCAGCCGGCCTCGATGGCGGCCGCCTCGGCCTCGAAGCGGCCGGCGAGGATGGCGTCGCGGAGGCGGGTCATCAGGGTCTGGTAGTAGCGGATGTTGTGCCAGGTCAGCAGCATCGGGCCGAGCATTTCCTCCGCCTTGATCAGGTGGTGCAGGTAGGCGCGGGAGTGGTTGCGGCAGGCTGGGCAGTCGCAATCCGGGTCGAGCGGCGACAGATCCTCCGCATGGCGGGCGTTGCGCAGGTTCAGCACGCCGCGGCTGGTATAGGCGCGGCCGGTGCGGCCGGAACGCGTGGGTATGACGCAGTCGAACATGTCGACGCCGCGGCGGACGGAGGCGATGAGGTCGGAGGGGGTGCCGACGCCCATCAGGTAGCGCGGCGCGGCCTGCGGCAGCAGGGGCGTGGTGACGTCCAGCATCCGCAGCATCTCGGCTTGGCCCTCGCCAACCGCGAGGCCGCCGATGGCATAGCCCTCGAAGCCGATGGCGGTCAGCGCGGCGACGCTTTCGGCGCGGAGGTCGGGGTAGGTGCTGCCCTGGACGATGCCGAACAACCCGTGGCCTTCGCGTGCCACGAAGGCCTCCCGCGACCGCGCGGCCCAGCGCATGGACAGGCGCATGCTGTCGGCGGCCTGGTCCGGGGTGGCGGGGAAGGGGGTGCATTCGTCGAAGCACATGGTGACGTCAGCGCCGAGCAGGTGCTGGATCTGCACGGACCGCTCGGGCGTGATGCGGTGCCTTGATCCGTCGATGTGGGACTGGAAGGTGACGCCATCCGCGTCCAGCTTGCGCAGGCCGGAGAGGCTCATCACCTGAAAGCCGCCGGAATCGGTCAGGATCGGGCCGCGCCAGTCCATCATCCGGTGCAGTCCGCCGAGGCGGGCGACGCGTTCCGCGCCCGGCCGCAGCATCAGGTGGTAGGTGTTGCCGAGCACCATGCGGGCGCCGGTGGAGCGCACCGCATCGGCCGTCATCGCCTTCACCGTGCCGGCGGTGCCGACCGGCATGAAGACGGGGGTCGGTACCTCCCCATGCGCGGTGTGCAGGGTGCCGGCGCGGGCGGCGCCGTCGCGGGCGGCCACCTTCCAGTGCAGGGTCATCCGGCAGAATCCTGGTCGCAGCGGAACAGCAGGCTGCCGTCGCCGTAGGAGAAGAAGCGGTAGCCGCTCCGGATTGCATGCGCGTAGGCGGCGCGCATGCGGCGGGTGCCGGCGAAGGCGGAGACCAGCATCAGCAGGGTCGATTTCGGCAGGTGGAAATTGGTCAGCAGCGCATCCACGGCGCGGAAGCGGTGGCCAGGCAGGATGTAGATGCCGGTCAGGCCCTGGAAGGCGGCGACGCGGCCATCCTCATCGGCCACGCTTTCCAGCGTGCGCAGGGCGGTGGTGCCGACGGCGATGATGCGGCCGCCGGCGGCGCGGGCGGCGTTGATCGCGGCGGCGGCTTCCGGCGAGACCTCGCACCACTCCCGGTGGATGCGGTGCGCGCGCGGGTCGTCGTCCCGCACCGGCAGGAAGGTGCCGGCGCCGACATGCAGGGTGATGGTGGCGCGGCCGATGCCGCGCGCGGCGAGGGCGGCCAGCAGCGCCTCGGTGAAGTGCAGGCTGGCGGTGGGAGCGGCGACGGCGCCGGGGGTACGGGCGAAGACGGTCTGGTAGTCCGCCGCGTCCTGCGCATCCGGCCCATCCGCGCGGGTGATGTAGGGGGGCAGGGGGATGGCGCCGGCCTGGTCCAGGGCCGCGGCCAGGGCCGCCTGGTCGGGGCCGAAATCGAGGCGGACGGAGCCACCTTCGGGGGCTTCCAGCACCCGCGCCGCGCAGCCGGGCGCGCCCTCGATGGTCACCTGGTCGCCGGCGCGGAGGCGGCGGGCGTTGCGCACCAGGGCCTGCCAGATGCCGCCGCCCTCGGCGCGGTTGAGCATGATCTCGATGCGCGCGTCGCCGCGGCGGGCCTGGAGCCGCGCGGGGATGACGCGGGTGTCGTTCACCACCAGCAGGTCGCCCGGTGCCAGCAGCGCGGGCAGGTCGCGGATGCCGCGATCCTCCAGCCGGTCCGGGCCGACCACCAGCAGCCGCGCCGAATCGCGCGGCCGGGCCGGGGCCTGGGCGATCAGCCGCTCGGGCAGGTCGAAGTCGAAATCCCCGGTGCGCAGCGGCGGGGGGGCGGGGAGATCTGGCATGGCGCGGGCATGTGGCGCCCGGCCGCCGGCTTGTCCAGTTTGGAGGCCCGCCCGGGCGTCAGGCGGGGACCCAGCGCAGGTACTGGCCGAGTTCGGAGGCATCGCCCTCCGTCACGCCGAGCACGGCGGAGACGTCGACCCGGCCGCGCCCGGGAATTTCGAGTGTGGGTGGCTCGACATCGACCACCTGGGTGCCGTCGGGTGCCTCCAGGTGGCCGGCGGGGCGGGCGCGGGTGGCGTGCTGCTCGCCGGTCTCTTCGGCGTCGGGCGGGGTGCCGCGGCCGGCGTAGCCGACGCCCTCGACCGGGGCGAGGGTGTAGCGCAGCTCGGCCGGCTCACCCTCCGTCTCGACCTGGTAGCGATAGACCGCGATGCGTTCCGCCATGGATGGCTCCTGTTCCGTCGGCATGGCAACGCCGGAACGAACGGGCGGTTGCCCAGGGTGGCCGGCTCAGGCCCGGATGAGGCCGGACATGGCTGGCGCATCGGCGCTGCCGGGGAAGGCCTGCGCCACTGCGGCTTCCGGCAGGCGCAGGTGGTCGCGCAGCAGACCCTTGGCGATACTGCGAAGGTCCTGCGTCGCCTGCAGGTCGCGGTTCTCGAAGAGCTGGCCTTCGGCAAGGCCCGGCCAATCGGCGATGACGCGGCCGCCCTGGACCGCACCGCCGGCGAGCAGCGCGATGCCGCCGGTGCCGTGGTCCGTGCCGAGATTGCCGTTGACGCGGGCGGTGCGGCCGAATTCGGTGACGACCAGCACGGCGGTTCGGGTCCATTCGGCGCCCAGCGAGTCGCGCAGCCGGCCGAGGCCGGCGTCCAGTGCGCGGATCGGGCCAAGGATGCGACCGGCTTGCTGGACGTGGGTGTCCCAGCCGCCGAGTTCCAGCGCCGCCACGCGCGGCCCATCGGTTTCCGCCAGCAGGCGCCCCGCGGCGGCGGCGAGCGCCGGGAAGCTGCCGCGTTCGCGGTCGGCGGTCGGCGCGCCGAGGGTCTGCGTCGCGAAGCCGCGGGCACGCAGGCCTTCTTCGAACACCGGGCCGGTCCGCTGATCCTGGCTTTGCAGGGCGGCCAGGCGGTGCAGCAACTCCTCCGGCGGGTGCTGCAGGCCGGGTGGTGCATAGGCGCCGACCGGGACCGCGCCGCGCAGCAGCAGCGGCACGCCGGTGCCGATGGCGAGGCCGGTTCGGGCGGGACCGGTGCGGGGGGAGGATTGGCCATGCGGCATCGCCTCCAGCGCGCGGTTCAGCCAGCCGCTGGCCAGGCGCTGGCCGGTGCCGCCTTCCAGCAGGTCCTGCGCCTCGAAATGGCTGCGGCTGCGATACGGGCCGGCCATGGCGTGCAGGACCAGCGCCTCATGCGCCGCGAACATCGCGTGCAGGTTGGCGAAGCCGGGATGCAGGCCGAAATGGCCGCCGAGGTCGAGCAGCCCGTCCGCCTGCCCTGGCTCGGGCAGTGCCAGCGGGCCGCGCAGCCCGGCGAGCGCGGCATCGCCGTAGGGCTGCACAACGAACAGGCCATCCACCGCGCCGCGCAGCAGGATCACCACCAGCCGGCGGTCGCCCGGCGCCTGGCCGAAGGCGAGGCGGGCGCGGCCGACGGCGAAGCTGGCGCCGAGGCCGAGCAGCAGGCCGCGGCGGCCGGGTTGGAAGGAGGCATGCGGAGCGGCGTTCATCGGTGCAGGAACTCCGGGCTGGCCAGCAGCAGGGTCAGCGCGTCCCGGGCAGACCCGGCGCGGCGCATCTCGGCCACCGTCTCCGCCCGCGCCAGCGGCCCGAGCGCCGCTTCCGCGACCTCGCCCGGATCGCGGCGGCCGATGCGCCCGGCGATGGTGAAGACCCAGTCCACACGCCGCATCAGCGCCTCCGGCGTAGCCCATTCGGCGGCGGTGTCGGACCAGCCATTCGGCTGCGGCGCGGTCCAGAGCGGCTGCGCCAGTTGCGCCATGCCCTGCACCACGAGGCCAGCCTGGGCCGAGGTGGCGCCGAGCGCGCGGCAAGTGGCCAGCACGTAGTCCGCGGGGGTACGAAACTTGGCCAGCGGCGGCGCCCAGGCCTGCGGCAGCGCAACGAGGGCGCGGGCGGTGGCGCCGAGGTCGCCGTTCGTATCGCGCAGCACCATGTGCAGCGCCCGCACCGCTTCGGGCGGCGGGTCATCCGCGACGAAATGCCGCGCCAGCTTCACGGCCAGGTGCCGGTAGGTGGCCGGATGCTCGGCCAGCAGTCGCAGCGCCGCATGTCCTCCTTCCTCGCCGGCAGGAATGCGGCGGCCGAGCAGGAACTTGTCTCCGGGCTCATGCATGGAGGGGCGGAACATGAAGCCGAAGGGCTCGCGGCTCGTCTGGATGTTCCAGCCGGTCAGGATCTTCGCCAGTTCCTGGACGTCGCCCTGGGTGTAGCCGCCGGCGGGCGACAGGGTGTGAAGCTCCAGCATCTCCCGCGCGAGATTCTCGTTCAGGCCGCGCCGGCTGCGCTGGCCGGCCGGGCTGGACGGGCCCATGGAGACGGTGCTGTCGAGGTAGAGCAGCATGGCGGGGTGACGCGCCACCGCCAGCAGCATGTCCGCGAAGCGGCCGGTGACGTGCGGCCGGATCGCGTCGCGCTCATAGGTGCCCATCAGCACGGAAAGGTTGAAATCCCGTCGGCTGACGGTGAAGTGGTTAAGCCAGAAATCGACCAGCCGGTCCCGGAAGGGCTGCGGCGATTCCAGGCGCCAGGCGGCGTGGGACTCGACCTCCGCCCGGGTCAGCGCGACGAAGGCGCGGCGGGTTTCCTCCGGGTCGCCGACCGGGTCCATGGTCCGCCTTGCCAGCAGGTCTGCCGTACGAACCTGGAGACCCTCGGTGAGGCTTGGACCTGGCGGGGCCTGGTCTGGCTGGTCCAGCTGGCCGAGCAGCCAGCCCTTGGGGTCGGCCGGTGGCGCCTCGCCGAGGCGAATGCCGTGCCCGAATCGAATCGCCGCGATCTCGCCGCTCTTGTCCATGTGCATTCTAGTATAGCAGAGGCCGCAGCCAGCGTCTTCGTCACCTTCGTGACGATGCGTGACAGGTCGGCCGACAAGGATCGGTGCTTGCAAATGCGGCCGGGAGAGGGCATGTCCCGCGGCGAGAAGCCTTGACTTGGAATCATTGCGCGGGCGGCAACGGGCGAGAGCGCCCGCTGCCGGACCCGCTTTTGCCTATGGAGACCCACCGTGGCGCGCACTGAACTGGGATTGATCCGCAACATCGGCATCACGGCGCATATCGATGCCGGGAAGACGACGACGACCGAGCGGATCCTGTACTACACCGGCAAGTCGCACCGGATCGGTGAGGTCCATGACGGCAACACCACGACCGACTACATGGCGCAGGAGCGCGAGCGGGGGATCACCATCACCTCCGCGGCCGTGACCGCGATGTGGAAGGACCACCGCATCAACATCATCGACACGCCCGGCCACATCGACTTCAACATCGAGGTGAACCGTTCGCTGCGCGTGCTCGACGGCGCCATCTTCATCATCGAGGGCGTGGCCGGCGTGCAGCCGCAGTCCGAGACGAACTGGCGCCTGGCAGACCGCTACAACGTGCCGCGCATCATCTTCATCAACAAGCTGGACCGCACGGGCGCCGACTTCTACCGCGCGGCGGACACGCTGACGGAGAAGCTCGGCATCAACTGGGTGGCGCTGCAGCTTCCCATCGGCATCGAGGACACCTTCAAGGGCGTCGTCGACCTGGTGGAGATGAAGGCGATCATCTGGTTCGGCGACGAGCTGGGCGCGCAGTACGAATACCAGGACATCCCGGCCGATATGGCCGAGAAGGCAGCCGAATATCGCCAGAAGATGATCGACATCTGCGTCGGCATCGATGAGACGGCGATGGAGGAATACTTCGACAAGGGCGATGTCTCTGTCGAGACGCTGAAGCGCTGCATCAAGAAGGGTACCATCAGCGGCGAGTTCCGCCCGGTGCTGTGCGGCACGGCGTTCAAGAACAAGGGCGTGCAGCCGCTGCTCGATGCCGTGCTCGACTACCTGCCGAGCCCGATCGACATCCCGGGCATCAAGGTGGCCCCCGCCGAGGGCGAGGACGAGACCGCCGATCGCGCTGTGATCCCGGCCGACCCGGACGCGCCCTTCGCCGGCCTGGCGTTCAAGATCATCAACGACAAGTACGGCAACCTGACCTTCGTGCGCGTCTATCGCGGCACGCTGCGCCAGGGCGACATGGTGATGAACACCACCAAGGATAGCCGCGAGCGCATCGGCCGCATGTTCCAGATGCACGCCGACAAGCGCGAGGAGATCAAGGAGGTCTTCGCTGGCGACATCGCCGCCTTCGTCGGGTTGAAGGACACCGGCACGGGTGACACGCTGGCGTCGCAGGACGACCCGGTGATCCTGGAGCGCATGGCCTTCCCGGTGCCGGTCATCGACATCTCCGTCGAGCCGAAGACCAAGGAGGGCGTTGAGAAGATGACGCTCGGCCTGCAGAAGCTGGCGGGCGAAGACCCCAGCCTGCGCCTGCGGACCGACCAGGAAACCGGCCAGACGATCCTGTCCGGCATGGGCGAGCTGCATCTCGAGATCATCGTCGATCGCCTGATGCGCGAATACGGCGTGGATGCGCATATCGGCGCGCCGCAGGTGGCCTATCGCGAGACAATCACCAAGAGCCACACCGAGACCTACACCCACAAGAAGCAGTCGGGTGGCTCGGGCCAGTTCGCCGAGGTGAAGATCGTCTTCGAGCCGAAGGAGCGCACCGAAGGCATCGAGTTCGTCAACGGCACCACCGGTGGCTCCGTGCCGCGCGAATACATCCCGGCGGTGGAAAAGGGCATCAAGGTGCAGGCCGACACTGGCGTGCTGGCCGGCTTCCCGACGGTCGACTTCAAGTACACGCTGGTGGACGGCAAGTACCACGACGTCGACTCGTCCGCGCTCGCCTTCGAAATCGCCGCCAAGGCCTGCTTCCGCGAAGGCATGAAGAAGGCCGGCCCGGTGATCCTGGAGCCGATCATGGATGTGGAAGTCACCACGCCGTCCGACCATGTCGGCGACGTCGTCGGCGACCTGAACCGCCGCCGCGGCGTCATCCAGTCGCAGGACATGGCCGGCACCTCGGTCATCGTGCGGGCGCATGTGCCGCTGAAGGAAATGTTTGGCTACATCTCGAACCTGCGCGGCATGACGAAGGGCCGCGCCAGCTTCTCGATGCAGTTCCACCACTACGACCCGGTGCCGCGCAACGTCGCCGACGAGATCATGAAGAAGTCCGCCTGACCCCATCCGGGTCCGGCTGGCGCGAACGGCGCGGGGGGCAACCTCCGCGCCGTTTGGCGTTCCGGCCTACCGCTTCAGGAAGTGGGTGCCGACGGCATCCAGCACCACCACGCCCTCGCGGGCCGTGGCGACGACGTAGCGCAGCTTCGCCACCGCCATCTCCGGCTTGCTGCGGCTGGCGCGGATTTCCTCCACCACCAGCTTCATCGTAACGGGCTCGTCCGGTTCCAGCGGCGCCGGCCAGGTGAGTTGCGCGCCGCCGCCGGCCAGGTTGATCTCGGACAGCAGGCCGCTGCGGATCAGGTGGCCGAGCGAAGCCGAATAGGTGTGCAGGCCGCTGGCGACGAGGCGGCCGAACACCGAATGCCGCGCGGCTTCCTCATCCAGGTGGAAAGGCTGCGGGTCGTATCGGCTGGCGAATTCCAGCACCTCCGCCCGCGGCAGCACGAACCCGCCAAGGTCGAAGCTCATCCCTGGCGCGAGGTCGTCGGCGGAGCGGAGTGGCGTCATGCCGTGGCAGGAACCGGTGCGCGACGGAAGCCGCGGGCCAGCATCAGCAGCCAGATCCCGAGAGTCGCAACACCGAGCGTGCCGGCGATGGGGCGGGCGAAGAACTCCAGCCAGGCGCCATCCGCCTTGATCATGGACTGCACGAAGGTCTGTTCCAGCATCTCCCCCAGCACCAGGCCGAGGATCAGGGGTGCGACCGGGATGCCGTGTTCCTCCATGACCCAGCCGAGGATGCCCATGGCGAGCATCAGCACCACGCCGTACAGGCTGTTGGTCATGGCGAAGCTGCCGACCAGGCAGAACAGCAGGATGACCGGCAGCAGCAGGTTGCGCGGCACGCGCAGGATCTGGCGAGCCGATTTGATGGCAGCCCAGCCGAGCGGCAGCATGATGAGGTTGGCGAGGATGAAGATCAGGAACACCGAGTAGATGAGCTGCGGGTTTTCCTGGAACACCGTGGGCCCGGGGTTCATGCCCTTCATGTAGAGCACGCCGATGACGATGGCGGTGATGCTGTCACCGGGGATGCCGAAGACCAGGGCGGGAATCCAGGCGCTGGCCAAGGCCGAGTTGTTGGCGGATGTGGCATCGACGATGCCCTCGATCTCGCCAGTGCCGAATTTCTCGGGCTGCTTGGAGAAGCGCTTGGCGACGGCGTAGCTGATCCAGGCGGCGATGTCGGCGCCGGCGCCGGGCAGGGCACCGATGGCGGTGCCGATGCCGCTGCCGCGCAGGAAGTTCCACCAGTAGCGGCGGAAGACGCCGCCGACGCCGCGGAACAGGTTGCCGACGGCCTGGGTCACCACCTTCGCCGCGACATCGACGGTCACGGCGCCGCGCATCAACTCGCTGACCGCGAACATGCCGATCATGGTCGGCACGAAGTTGATGCCCGACATCAGGTCGACATTCTCGAAGGTGAAGCGCGGGAAGCCGGCGGCCGGGTCGATGCCCACCGTGGCCAGCAGCAGGCCGAAGAACAGCGACAGGAAGCCCTTCACCGGGTCGGCGTTGGACATGAAGACGGCGCAGGTCAGGCCGAGGCAGGCGAGCCAGAAGTATTCGTAGGAGGAGAAATTGATTGCGACCTCGGCCAGCATCGGCGCGAAGGCGATCAGTACCGCAACCCCGATCAGCCCGCCGGCGACAGAGAACACCAGGTTGACGCCCATGCAGAGGTTCAACTGGCCCTTCTGCGTCATGGCGTAGGATTCATCGGCATAGGCGGCCGAGGCCGGGGTGCCTGGCATGCGCAGCATCGCCGCCGGGATGTCGCCCGCGAAGATCGCCATGGCGGTGGCGGTGACGATGGCGCCGAGCGCCGGCACCGGCGGCATGAAGAAGGTGACGGGCACCAGCAGCGCGGTCGCCATGGTGGCGGTAAGCCCCGGCATGGCGCCGACGAACATGCCGAAGATGGCGGAGACGCCGATGACGCCGAGCACGAAGGGGTCGAAGACCAGCCCGAAGGCCTGGATCATCGCGTCCATGGGCTGGTCCTCACAGAACGCTGTCCAGGATGCCGCGCGGCAGCGGCACGCGCATCAGCCCGGCGAAGAACCAATGCACCAGCAGGGTCATCCCGGCCGCGACTGGCACCGCCACCACCGGCCGCGCCCGGTACCACAGCCCCAGCGCCAAAAGCAGCAGGAAGGCGGTCGGGATGAAGCCGACAGGGTCGGACAGCAGGATATAGGCCAGCGCCGCGATGGGGATGGAGAGGAAGGAGGCGAGGCGCGCCGGCTGGCGCACCCAATCCTCCAGCACCAGAAGCCGTCCCCGTGCCTTGAGCCCGCGCAGGACCAGCACCGCGGCGCATATGGCGATGCCGCCGGCCAGGATGCGCGGGAACAGGTTCGGGCCGTAATCCTGGCCGGGGAAGGCGGGGAAGAAGGTGGTCAGCCACCAGATCCACCCCGCGAACACCAGCAGCACCGCGCCCAGCAGGGCATCGTTCACCCGCATGGGCGTGGGCCTTCCGTCGGTCGGTCAGCCGCGCGCCAAACCCGCGGCGCGCATCGCCTCGCCCATGCCGGCATCGGCCTTGGCCATGAACTCGGTGAAGCCGGCCTGGTCGGCATAGACCACGCCGAAGCCGCGGGATGCCATGAAGTCCTTGAACTCGCTGCTGTCGTAGGCCTTCTTCAGCGCCGTGCCGAGCCGTTCCTGGACATTCGCCGGCAGGCCCTTCGGCCCGGCGATGCCGCGCCAGGCGCCGGTGGAGTAGTTGATGCCGAGTGTCTCGTTCAGCGTCGGCACCTGGGCGAATTGCGGGTTGCGCTGGGCTGCCATGATGGCGAGCGACTTGGCGCGGCCGGCATCGATCATGGCGCGGGCCTCGGGCACGGAGCAGGTGACGATGTCGACGCCCCCGGCCGCCAGTTCCTGCATCGCCGGCGCCGCGCCGTTGGAGGGGACCCAGCGGACATGGTCGCCGCGCAGGCCCATCGCCTGCAGCCAGCCGACCAACGCCAGGTGCCAGATGCCGCCCTGGCCGGTGCCGCTGGCCTTGAAGCTGCCGGCCGGCCGCGCCTTGATCGCATCCGCCAGCGCCTTGATGTCGGCATAGGGCGAGTTGTTGGCGACCTGCACGCCGGGCGGATCCTCGTTCATCAGGGCGAGCGGCGTGAAGGAGGTGGGGTTGAGCTGGGTCAGCCCCTGCCAGTGCATCATGGCGATCTCGACCGTGATGATGCCGATCGTGTAGCCATCCGGCTGCGCCGTCGCGATGGCGGAGTGGCCGACGACGCCGGAGCCACCGGTGCGGTTCACCACATTGACCGGCTGGCCGAGGTCGCGTTCCAGCAGGCTGCCGATGATGCGCGCAGTGGCATCCGTGCCGCCGCCGGCGCCCCAGGGCACGAGGAGCTGGATCGGGCGGCTGGGGTAGTTGGCCTGCCCGAGGGCCGGTGCGGCCAGGGGGGCGGCGAGGGCCGCTCCGCTCGCGGCCAGCAGGGTACGACGGGACAGGATCGGCATCGGACAGGTCTCCCTCAATGCGCGACAGATTGGTCCGTCACGCTTGCGGGCAGGCTAGGACGGAGCGTGGCGCCGCATCAAGCCGCGCTGGCTCAGTCGGTTGCCGAATCCTCGGTCACCTCGACGCCGCAGCGGGCGGCGCGGCGTTGGAGGTAGGCGCTACGGTAGATGGCGTAGGAATCGAGCGCCTGCGCGTCTGTGCGCGCCAAATCCTCCGCGATGCCGGCATAGGCGACGAGCGCGTCGCTGCCGCGCCAAGACAACGCGATCTCCGGCCCCAGCGTCGCGGACAGCGCGAGCCCGGTGCCGACCAGCGCGCCAGCGTCGCGCAGCGTCGAGGGGCCGAGCAGCGGCAGCATCAGGAAGGGGCCGCCGGGCACGCCCCAGCGGCACACCGCATCGGCCGGGGTGAAATCCTGCCTTGGATAGCCGCGATCGGCGGCCGCATCGTGCACGCCGCCGAGGCCGAGGCTGGTGTTGATGCCAAAGCGTGCCGCCGCGTTCAGCGCCACATCAAACTGCCCGGCGAGCAGGCCGCTCGCGGCTGTCACCGGCTCACGCAGGTTGGCGAACGCGTTGGCGACGCCGGCGCGGAAGGCGGGGCTGGCATGGGCGACATAGGCTGCGACCGCTGGGTCCAGCACGCGCTCGCGCAACATCAGGTTGAAGTCGTGGATGCGGCGGTTGAATCCCTCCAGTGGGTCGGAGGCGGCGAGGGCCGGTGGGGCCGACAGCAGCAGGCCGGCTGTGGCCAGGGCTGGCCAAGGCGTGAGGTGTCGCATCGCCGGATCCTTGCGGTGCAGGCCGCCATTCTGGCGCGAGGGTCCGGAGACAGGTAAACGCTTGATGAATGCAGCGCCAGGGGCCGCGTCAGTTGTTGCGGCGGCGCCAGGCGTCCGGGCGGGTGAAGTCGCCGGCCCACAGGCCACGGCCGGCGATCCGGGCGGCGAGTTCGGCGGCCTGCATGGGCAGGTCGTCGCCCTCATAGGCCAGGGCCCAGCCGGAGATCACAAGGCCGCTGTTCAACTCGGCGCCGCCGGCGGTGCATTCGCCCAGGCCGCGGCCATAGCGGTCGCGGCCCTGCACGCGGCACAGGACGGAGCGGCCATTGACGAGGCGGGACAACGCCTCCGCCGCCGCGGCGCCGCAATCGAACCAGCGGCCGGCGGCATCGGTGCAGGATTGCCCGCGCTCCGGCGCGTCGATGCGGGAAAGGCGGAGGGTGCGATCGCCGAGGCGGAGTGTGTCGCCATCCACGACGCGGACCTCGGCAGCGAGCGCCGACCATTCCTGCTCGCGCGGCGCGGAGCCCATCAGGTCCGGCGGCAGGCCAATGCCGGACAGTGCGGCGACGATGATCGCGCCGGCCAGGGCCACGAGAGGGGCGCGCCAGCGGCGGGGCGTGGCGGCGGGGCGGAAGATGCGGCGGCGTCGGAACACGGGGAGGATGCGATGCCTGGCAGGGGTGTGCGTGGGACCCACGCGTAACCCATGCATGCCTCGCCACGCAAGCTATTCAGAAACCTTAATTTCTACTTGAGATTGAGCGGCTTCAGCCTTGATTCCAGAAGGGTTCGGCCGCCAGCAGCTCCGCCCAGGCCTTCGCCGAGCGGCTGCGGGCGCGGCGGGAGCGTGCGCGAACCCAGCCTTCGGCCACTCCGGCGGCCCAGGCGCCGGGTCCATCGGCCTCCGGCCCGACCAGGGCGCGGGCCACGGTGGCATCGTTGGCGAGGCCGAACTGTTCCTGCACCTCCGCCAGCCGGTCCAGGAAGCGGCGGCTCTTCTTGCGGCCGTAGAGGGGGGCGAAGAGCTCGGCCAGGTATCGCATTCGCTTGCCGTCCAGGCGCAGGGCGTGGAACTCGGCATCCGGCAGCGGGGCGATGTCGCGGCCGACGGCGGTCAGGCGGCGCCAGCGCCTGGCCAGCAGGTGGTCGGCGAGGTTGGGTAGCGGAGCGTCGCGGCGTGCGGCGGCCTCCTCCGATGCCTCCGCGCGCCAGGGGGTGCGGACATCCAGCGCCACGGCGTCCCAGGCCAGGCGGCGGAAGGCCGGGCCGGAGAGCTGGAGGCGCAAGGCGGCGTAGGCGGCGTCGCGGTGGCGGCGGCCGGTGGCGAGCAGGGCGGCGATGCGCGGCTCGTCCGGCAGCGCCTCCGCCAGTTCCGCGGCGAGCCCGGCCAGGAACACGTCCCAGTCCCGCGCCGGGCCGAGGCTGCCGGCCAGCGCCTTCGCCTGCGCATCGAAGCGGCGCAGGGCAGGTCCGTCCGCGGCGGCGCGGAAGGCCTTGAGGGCGGAGCGCAGGCGGCGCAGTGCGACGCGCATCTGGTGCACGCCGGTGGGGTCGGTGCCGGCCTCGGCGACGGGGGCGAACCAGACCAGCACCTCCGCCAGGTGGCCGAGCAGCAGCCGCAGCGCGGCTTCCACGCCAAGATCGGGGTCGAGACGCGGGGCGCCGAGGCGGCGGGGGCGCAGCTTGTCGTCCAGGGCGAAGGCGCGTGCCTCCTCCGCCAGGCTGCTGCGCGGCGGCAGCAGGGGGAGGTCGGCAGCGAGGGCCTGCATGGTCTCCAGCACCGCCTCGGCCGGGCCGGTGAGGGTCAGGCGGGCGATCGGGAGATCGCGCGACAGGGCACGGATAGTGCCGTGCAGCAGGGTGGCCTCGACGGCATCGACCAGGGGCACCGTGACGCGGCGGCCTGCGAAGGCGGCCAGTGGCAGCTCGGCAGGCTCCGGCAGGGCCTCGGGCGGCAGTGTCTCGGCGGGGGTGGCGGGACACCAGGGGGCACCGGCCTCCGGCAGGCTGCGGACCAGGCGGCGCGCGGCACGGGGGTTGGCGGGGGCCTCCAGCGCCATTCCCTGCTCCGCCAGAGCATGCTGCGGTGTGTCGAGCCAGGCGAAGTCGGCGGCGACGGAGCGCGTGCGGCCGGCGCGGCGGGTGGCCAGCGCGGGCTGGCGGAACAGGGTGGCGGCGGCCTCGGCCGGCAGCGTGGCTTCGAGGGTCAGGGTTGGCATGGGAGGCTCAGGCCGTCATCTCGGGCGTGTCGCCGGGTTCGGTCGAGGGCAGGTCGGCGGGTGACAGCAGGCGTAGCAGCCGCGCGCCGCCTGGCTCCAGCCGGCGCCAGGGCAAGGCGAGGGCGAATTCGGAGAGGGTGGCGGTGGGATAGCCCTCCGCGAGGCGGCGGGTCGTGGGGGTAGCGGCGGCCATGGCGGCCGGACCGGCGAGGGCCATGGCGAGGTCGTGCAGGCCGGGGTTGTGGCCGATCAGCAGCACGCTGCGCGCCGTCTCCCGCACGCCGCGCAGCACGTCGAGCAGGGATGGCCAGGCGGCGAGGTAGAGGTCGTCCATCGGCTCGACCAAAGGCGGGCCCTCCAGCGGGGCCAGCGCCTCCAGCGTTTGAAGGGTGCGGCGGGCGGAGGAGACCAGCACGATGTCCGGCGCCAGGCCGAGGTCGCGCATCGCAGCGCCCATACCGATGGCGGCACGCCGTCCGCGCGCGTTCAGCGGGCGGGCGTGGTCGGAGAGGCGCGGATCGTCCCAGGAGGACTTCGCGTGCCGCAGCAGCAGCAATTGGCGCATGTTGTCGGCACCATGCCATGCCGCCGCGGGATTGGCGACGGGCTGCATGGCCCCCTGCTTGGCGTGCGCGCTTGGAGACCGGCAGGGCAGGGCCATCTGAGCGGACCATTGGATCGGGATGCGCGTGATGGCTGGGCGGGTGCTGGTGTTCGGGGCGACGGGCGGGGTTGGGTCGGCGCTGGCGCGGCGGCTGGTGGCGCGTGGCGTCGAGCCCTTCCTGGTGGCGCGGGGGAATACCGGCGGGGAGCAGGCCTTGGCCACGCTGGCGGGCGAACTGGGCTGCGGCCACCTTGCCGCGGATGTGATGCAGGCGGAGGGGCGCAAGGCGGCGGCGGCGGCGGCGGGAGACGAACTGGCCGGGCTGGCCTTCTGCGTCGGCTCCATCCTGCTGAAGCCGCTGGCGCGGATGACGGAGGCCGACCTGGTCGAGACCTTCCGGCTGAATGCCGCGGCGCCGGCGCTGGCGGTGCAGGCGGCGGCGCCGGCGCTGGCACGCGGCAAGGGGTCGGTGGTGCTGTTTTCCTCCGTCGCTGCGCGCATGGGGTTCGCGAACCATGTGGCGATCGGGGCGGCGAAGGCGGCGGTGGAGGGCGTGACGGTGGCGCTCGCCGCCGAACTGGCGCCACATATCCGCGTCAACTGCATCGCGCCGAGCCTGACCCGCACGGCACTTGCCGAACCCCTGACGAGGAGCCCGCAGATGGCGGATGCGATCGCGAAGCAGCACCCGATACCGCGCCTGGGAGAGGGCGAGGACAGCGCGGCGCTGGCCGATTTCCTGCTGTCCGAGGCCGCCGGCTGGATCACCGGGCAGGTGATCGGCGTCGATGGCGGGCGCGGCCATATCGCGGGGCGCGGGTGATGCGGCGGCGTGGCGTGCTGGCCCTGCCGCTTCTGGCGTTGGCCGAGCCGGCGCGGGCCGCACCGCCCGACCTGTCCTTCCGCGTGGTGCGGGAGGGCAGCGAGGTCGGCCGCCACACCGTGCGCTTCCGCGAGGAAGCCGGGCTGCTGGAGGCGCGCAGCGAGGTGCGGATCGAGGTGAAGCTGATGGGCTTCACCGTCTATCGCTACCTGCATGAGACGGTGGAAAGCTGGCGCGGCGACCGTCTGGTCGGGCTGAACTCGCGGATCGACAAGAACGGCACGGCGGGCTTCTGCGAGGCGCGGCTGGTCGGCGCCGGGCTGGTGCTGCGCGGGCCGGCGGGGGAGGTGCGGATGCCGGCGCAGGCCGCCCCGCTGACCTGGTGGCGCAAGGCGACGCTGCGCCCGGGCGTACCGCTGTTCGACCCGCGCAAGGCGATCGCCGTGGAGCCGGAACTGCGGCTGACGGCGGTGGCCGGCGGCACGCGGGTGGTGCTGGTCGGTGGCGAGGGGGCGGAGGTGCTGTACGACGCCGCCGGCACCTGGACCGGCTTCGCCACCACCGGGGAGGATGGCAGCGCGGTGCGCTACGCGCGGGCATGACCATCCTGCGCGTGGTGCTGGGCGACCAGTGTTCCGAGGGTCTTTCGGCGCTGGAGGGGCTGGACCCGGTGCGGGACGTGGTGCTGCTGGCGGAGGTGCGGGCCGAATGCACCTATGTCCGCCACCACAAGCAGAAGATCGCGCTGGTGCTGTCCGCCATGCGGCACTTCGCCGAGGCGCTGCGCCAGCGTGGCGTTCGCGTCGCCTACTCGCGGCTGGATGATCCGGCAAACACCCAGACCCTGGCCGGGGAGGTGGCGCGGGTGGCGCGGCAGGTCGGCGCTGCGCGCATCATCTGCACCCAGCCGGGCGAATGGCGGGTGCTGCAGGACATGCGCGGCTGGGAGGCAGCGACCGGCCTGCCGGTGGAGCTGCGGGAGGATACGCGGTTCCTGTGTTCCATGGCGCGCTTCCGGCAATGGGCCGGGGACAAGAAGCAGCTCCGCATGGAGTATTTCTACCGCGAGATGCGGCGCGCCACCGGCCTGCTGATGGCGGCGCCGGACGAGCCCGCCGGCGGGGCCTGGAACTACGATGCGGAAAACCGTGGCGCGATGCCGGCCGGCGTGGTGCCGCCGGCGCCGCGGCGCTTTCCTGCGGATGCGACGACGCGGGAGGTGATCGCGCTGGTCGAGCGGGAATTCGCCGACCATTTCGGCGACTGCGCGCAGTTCGGCTGGCCGGTCACCGCGGCCGAGGCGGAGCAGGCGCTGGAGGATTTCGTGGCGCGCCGGCTGCCGCGCTTCGGCGACTTCCAGGATGCGATGGCCGAAGGCGAGGCGACGCTGTTCCACGCGCTGATCTCGGCGGCGATGAATTGCGGGCTGCTCGACCCGATGGCGGCGTGCCGCGCGGCGGAGGCGGCGTATCGGCGCGGCGAGGCGCCGCTGAATGCGGTGGAGGGATTCATCCGCCAGATCCTCGGCTGGCGGGAATATGTGCGCGGAATCTACTGGCTGAAGATGCCGGACTATGTCCGGACCAATGCGCTGGAGGCCGGACGCCGCCTGCCCTGGCTGTACTGGTCGGGCGAGACGGCGATGGCCTGCATGAAATCCGCCATCAGCCAGACGCGTGACCTGGCGTATGCGCACCACATCCAGCGGCTGATGGTCACCGGCAACTTCGCGCTGCTGGCGGGGCTCGATCCGGTCGAGGTGAACGACTGGTACATGGTGGTGTACGCGGACGCCTATGAATGGGTGGAGCTGCCGAACACGCATGGCATGGCGCTGCATGCGGATGGCGGGGTCATGGCATCGAAGCCCTATGCGGCCAGCGGCGCCTACATCAACCGAATGTCCAACCATTGCCGCGGCTGCGCCTATGACGTGAAGCGGGCGACGGGGCCGGGGGCGTGTCCGTTCAACTTCCTCTACTGGGATTTCGTGGCGCGGCATGCGGAGCGCTTCGCGCGCAACATGCGGATGGCGATGCCGCTGCGGACGCTGGGGAAGATGGACCGGCAGAAGGTGGCGGCGATGCGCGCGGAGGCGGCGGGCTTCCTGGCGGCGCTGGATCGCGGGGAGGAGCCGAAGTTTACGGCGCCAGCGCGAAAGACATCAGCGTCACGGCGCGGCCCCGATACGTCTCCGTCCCTGCCGCTGCCCATCCCCGCGCCGCGTAGAAGGGCGCCTGGTCCGGGGTGAACAGCCAGATGCGGCGGTGGCCCTGCTGCCGCGCCCGGCGCAGCACATCCTGGACCAGTGCCGTGGCGACACCCTTCCGGCGATGCGCCGGGGCGACCAGGACGGAGGCGAGCCAGGGCGAGAGGTCCGGGCGGCTCGGCAGGTCCTCGCGCTCCAGCGTCGCGGTGCCGACCGGACGGCCGCCATCTTCCGCGACCAGGGCGCAGGGCGCTGCCGGGCCAGTGGCCGCACGGAGATAGGCTTCCGTCGCCTCCACGGGCTCGCCTTGCCACCATTCGGCGTGCAGCCAGGTGGCGACCTCCGGCAGATGCGGAGACAGGGCGGCGGGGCGAATGAGCATTGGCGAAGGCTAGGCCTGCGACGCCGAACCGTCACGCCGCGCTGCGGGCGACGCGGGACTGATCCTCCGCGATCAGGCGGCGGGCGGTGGCGGCGGGCATGGGACGGCCGAACAGCCAGCCCTGGCCCTGCTCGCAGCCCTCCGCCGCCAGCATCCGGGCCTGTTCCTCGGTCTCCACGCCTTCCGCGATCACGGTCATGTCGAGGATGCGGCCGAGGCCCACGATGGTGGTGACGATGGCGCGCAGCTTCGGGTCGCGCGGCATCTCCGTGATGAAGGCGCGGTCGATCTTCAGCTTGCCGAAGGGAAAGCGCCAGAGATGCGCCAGGCTGGACCAGCCGGTGCCGAAATCATCCATCGCGATGGAAACGCCCATCGCCCGCAGGTCGCGCAGCAGGCGCACCACATCCTCCGGGTCGTCCTGCAGCAGGCTTTCGGTGACCTCCAGCTCCAGCCGCCGCGCCGGCAGGCCGGTGGTGGCCAGCGCCTCCGCCACCGTGGCAACCAGGTCGCCGTGGCGGAACTGCGCCGGGGAGAGGTTGACGGCGATGCGCGCCTCCCCGGGCCATTGCGCCGCCTCGGCGCAGGCGGTGTGCAGCACCCAGGCACCGAGCGGCACGATCAGGCCGGTCTGCTCGGCGAGCGGGATGAACTCGGCGGGGCTGATCAGGCCGCGGGTGGGGTGAGGCCAGCGCAGCAGCGCCTCGAACCCCAGCAGGCCGCGGTCGCCAAGGCGGCGCTGCGGCTGGTAGTGCAGCGTCAGCGTGCCCTGCTCGATGGCCATTCGCAGGTCGTCCTCGGTCTCACGCCGCAGGCGCAGCAGCGTGTCCATGGCGGCGTCGTAGCCGCAGATGTCGGGCTGTGCGTCCGTGCCGGCGGAGGAGAGGGCGGCCTCCGCGCAGGCCAGCAACAGCTCCGCGTCCTGGGCGTCCTTCGGTGCGGTGGCGAAGCCGATCTGCAGCTTCAGCGCCAGGGACTGCCCGTTCGGCAGCACCAGCGGCCCGGCCAGCGCGGCGGCGAGGCGATGTGCCAGGGCGGCCGAATCCTCCTCGGCCTCGGGCGAGGTCTGCACCACGGCAAAGCGGTCGGCCGACAGGCGGGCCACGGTGTCGGATCGCCGCACAAGCGTGCGCAGGCGACCGGCGAGGGCTGCCAGGACCGCATCGCCGGTGGCGCGGCCATGCAGGGCATTCATCTGGCGGAAGCCGCGCAGGTTCAGCACCAGCACGGCCACCTGCTGGTCCAGCGGCTGCGCCGCGGCCAGGGCCAGCGCCAGGCGTTCGCGCAGCTCGGCGTGGGTGAGCAGGCCGGTCAGGCGGTCGTGGCGCAGCAGGTGGCGGGTGCGGGTTGCCTCGGCCTCCGCCCGTCGGCCGCGATGGCCGAGCCAGACCAGCAGCAGCAGCATGCTGGCGCCGAAGCCGCCGATGCCGAACTGCGCCAGGCCGAAGGCATCGCGCAACTCGGCGCGGCGGCCGTTCTCGCGCAGGGAGATGACCAGGGTGCCGGCCGGCTCGGCCTTGTCCGGGGAGGGGATCGGGGCCTGGGAGGCCGCTTCGCGGGGGATGGACTGGTGGCGCCGGCGGGGGGCTGTGGCGGCGGGCACGTCCGGTGGCGGTGCGGCCAACAGGACCGAACCATCCGGGCGCAGCAGGCGGAAGCTCGCGATCTCGGTGGCGGTGGCGATGCGGCCGAGGCGGTCGAGCTGGCCCGGGCCTGGCTCGGCGCCGCGAAGCAGCTGCGGCAGCGCGGGGTCTTCACGCAGCAGGTCGGCGGCCAGGCCGCGAGTCCAGACGGCGGCCAAGCCGATCAGCAGCCGGTGCAGCAGGATTTGATTGACGCCGACGGCGGCCAGGGTCAGCAGCACGACGAACAGGCTCAGCCACAGCATCAGGCGCTGGACGGAGTCGGCGGCGGCGGCAGGCTGATGCGGAGAGCGGGCCATGTGGCGCAGACTGCGCCGGTTGTGTGAACCCGGCGTTGACGACTGCATGCGATGTGCGATTTGCCGGGCCGGGGGCCTCGCCGGTATAGCGACGCCGGAACCGGGCGGGGCGAAGCCCCCTGGATTGACGGAGATCAGGGCGATGGCCGGCCATTCGCACGCCAAGAACATCATGCACCGCAAGGCGGCGCAGGGGGCCAAGAAGGCGCAGGCCTTCGGCAAGCTGATCCGCGAGATCTCGGTCAGCGCCAAGCAGGGGCTGCCCGACCCGGCGATGAACCCGCGGCTGCGCGCCGCGGTGAAGGCCGCGCTTGTCGCGAACATGACGCGCGACACCATCGACCGCGCCATCAAGCGCGCCGCGACGGCGGGGGTGGGGGAGGACTACGTCGAGGTACGCTACGAGGGCTACGGGCCCTACGGCGTCGCCGTGATCGTCGAGGCGCTGACCGACAACCGCAACCGCACCGGTGGCGACCTGCGGTCCATCTTCGCCAAGGGCGGCGGGGCGCTGGGCGAGACCAATTCGGTAGCCTTCCAGTTCGAGCGCAAGGGCGTGCTGCGCTACCCGGCCGCCGCCGCGGATGCCGACACCATGCTGGAGGCGGCGATCGAGGCCGGGGCCGGCGACGTGGAGAGCGGCGAGGACGGGCACGAGGTATCCTGTGCCGTGGAGGATTTCGCCAGCGTGCGCGATGCGCTGGAGGCGAAGTTCGGCACGGCCGAGGCGGCGAAGCTGGAATGGTGGCCGACCGCGACCGTGGACCTGGACGAGGACCGGGCGCGGGAGGTGCTGAAGTTGCTCGACGCACTGGACGACCAGGACGACGTGCAGACCGTGTTCGCGAATTTCGAGGTGGATGCGGCGGCGATGGAGCGGCTCAGCGCCTGATCAGGTGAGCCGGCGCAGCACCAGCAGGCCGGCCAGCGTGACCAGCGCCAGGTGCCCGAAGCCGAGCGCCCAGCCGAGCGCGCCGGGACCGACGAGGTCCAGCGCCAGGCCGACGCCGAGCGGACCCAGGAAGCCGCCGGCATAGCCGCACATGCTGTGCAGCCCCATGGTGGCGCCGCGCCTTCCCTCGCCGGCGGCCTGCACCGTGCCGGCGGTCAGCGCGGCGCTGTCGAGGTAGATGGCGGCGTTCCACAGCAGGACGCAAGCCGCTGCCAGTGGCGCCGAGACCAGGGCGGAGGCGCCCGCCAGCAGGGACAGCACCGCGGCGCTGCCCATCGCGGCCGCCACCAGCCGGGCGCGGCCGATGCGCTGCGCCGTCTCGTTGCCCAGGATGGAGACGGCGATGCCGAGCAGGCCCGCGGCGGTGAACAGCGCGGTGGGGCCTGGCAGCCAAGCGGGTGCGCCGTTGCGGGCGATGACCATGGCCAGGAAGGTGACGCCCCAGGCGCGCAGCGCGGCGAGTTCCCAGGTGTGGACCGTGTAGCCTGCGATCCAGGCCATGGCGGCACGGTTGCGCAGCACCGGGCGGAAATCCAGCAGCGCGCCGGCCTTGCCCGTGGCGGCCGGTGCCGTCCTCGGCATGGCGAAGCCCGCGATCAGCCCGGCGGTGGCGGCCGCGGCGGCGCCGAACAGGAAGGCGGCTTGCGGTCCGTCGAGTGCATCCAGCGCGCCGGCGACGGCGAAGGACAGCGCGCCGGCGATGCCGACGCCGAGCGCGTGCCAGGACACGGCACGAGACTGCGCGGCGCCTTGCAGGCCATCGGCGATGACCTTCAGCCCCGGCATGTAGCAGCCCGCCCAGCCGGCGCCGGCCAGCAGGCGCAGCAGCAGGCCGGACCAGAACCCCTCCGCCAGAAGGGCGAAGCCGAGGTGGGAGGCGCAGGTCAGCGCGGCGCCGACCAGGTAGATGCGGCGCGCCGGGACGCGGTCCGTCAGCCCGACCAGCACCGGCACGGACAGGACATAGGCGGCGAAGAAGGCGCCGATCAGCCAGCCGGCCTCGGCGGCGGACAGCGACCACGCCTCCATGTAGCCGGGCAGCAGCGCGGGCAGGATGAAGGCGCCGATCTGTGCCAGCACCTGGGCCGTCACGATGGCGGCGAGGAAACGGCCGGGGCGCATCGGCCCATGGTGCGCGGGCCGGCGGCACGGCGCCATCCGGCAACCTCCAAAAAATTTATTTCGCTTCGGTGTGGAACGGCGCGAACTTTCGTGACGCTGGCGCGATCTGTACCCAACCGCTTCGGTGGCAAGGCCTGCCGGCGGGAGACGAGATTGGACGCAAGAGAATGAGCCGCAACCTGCTTTATCCGGTCCTTGGCGTGCTGCTGGTCGCCGTGGGCGCCCTCGGCTTCTGGGTCTACCAGGAGCAGAACAGCAATGCCGTGGAGCTGAGCGTCGGCGGACGCAGCATCAGCGTCGAGACCCGCTGAACCGTCGCCTGGCCTGAACTGCCTACGGGAGTCTGTGACATGTCCATCGGATTGATCCTTGCCATCGTGCTGGTCGTGCTTCTGCTTGGCGGCTTCAGCGGGCGCTTCGGCGGCCGGGGCTACGGCTTCGGCGGCGGCGGGATCGGCGTGCTGGGCGTGGTGCTGCTGATCGTGGTGGTGCTGCTGCTGATGGGGCGCATCTGAAGCGACGGGCGGCGAGAGGATCGCCGCCCGCCTTCCGAGAACCTATCGCTGCGCGTCCATCCGCCGGAAGCGCTGCACGCGCTGGCCGGTATCGACTTCCGAGATGTACAGGTTGCCCTGGCTGTCCACGGCGACGTTGTGCGGCACCATGAATTGCCCGGCGTAGCGACCCATGCGGCCGAAGGTGGACAGCACCTCCCCATCCTGCCGGCGCAGCACGCGGGCGACGCTGTTGGTGTTGTCGACGCTGTAGAGATACCGCTGGCCGGCGTCCGGGGAGGGCACGAGGTCGGCGATGGCGCCGTTCAGGCGGGTTTCCCTGGCGACGAAGAATTCCTGCACGAAGGTGCCATCGCGGCGGAACACCTGCACGCGGTTGTTCACGCGATCGCAGACATAGACCAGGTTGTCGCGCGTCAGCCGCACGCAGTGCACGGGATTCGCAAAGCTGCGGGAGGGCGGCTGAGCCGGGTCGAAGGCGGGCATCGGGTTGTCGTGCGGACGTTCGCCATAGGCGCCCCAGTGCCGCTTGTAGGCACCGGTCTCGGTATCGAAGACCACGATGCGGCGGTTGCCGTAGCCGTCGGCGACGAAGATCTCGTTGGCCACGACATCGACCTCGGTGTCCGCCGGCCGGTTCAGGTTCTGCGTGTCGTTGCTGCCGCTGGAGGCGCCGGCGCGGCCGATCTGCATGCGGAACTGGCCGTCGAGGCTGAACTTCAGGATCTGGTGGTCGCGCGGTCCGTTTCCGGCGAGCCAGACATTGTCCTCCGCATCCACGTAGATGCCGTGCTCGCTCTGCGGCCATTCAAAGCCCTGCGCCGGGCCGCCCCAGGCGCGGACCAGGTTGCCCGACATGTCGAAGACCAGCACCGGTGGCGCGGCGACGCAGCACAGCGTCTGCGGCGGGGTGGTGGCGGCGAGCACCTGGCGCGGCGCCAGCGAGGCCGGGCGGTGGATGATCCAGATATGGTCGCGGCGGTCGACCGCGACGCCGGCGACGGCGCCGATGATCCAGTTGTTCGGCAGCGGCTTCGGCCAGAACGGGTCCACCTGGAAGTTCGGTGGAACCTCCGCCGCGTCATGCGCGTGCTGTGCATGGGCGGGCGTGGCGAGGAGAGCAAGGGCGGTGCAGGCGGCGAGCAGGCCGCGCAGCCAAGTCCGGCGTGGCGTCATGGTCGGTTCCTTCCCATCGTCCGGGCGTCTGCGACCCGGTGCGGGCAAGGCTAGGCGCGGGATCGGCGGGACGGCAGCGGATCAGCTGTTCACGGTATCCGGCGCGAACACCTCCTCCACCGCCAGCCGCCGCCGCGACAGATGCTGCGCGTGGGACCAGCGGCAGATGGCGTCGAGCTCCGCGCGGTTGGCCTCGACCCCGTAGGTCCAGGGGTCGGGGCCGAGCAGGGCCTTGGTGGCGGCCCATTCCTCGGCGTGGAAGGGCACCATCCGGGTCAGGGAGGAGTGGCGGAGGTCGGCCTCGATATCGGCCAGCGCCAGAAATTTTGACTCCAGGAAGGCGTCGTACAGGCGGCGGGCGAGACCGGGCTCGCGCGCCAGGATGTCCTGGCGGATGCCGACCAGGTGCATGATGGGGTGGAAGCCGGTGCGGCGGTGCCAGGCGGTGGCGGCGGCGCGCGGGTCCGGGAACAGGCGGGTGATGCGGGCGTCGCCGGCGGCGAAGGACGCGGGCTCGGTTGGGGACAGGATGGCGTCGATCTCGCCAGCCAGCAGCGCGTCGTTCAGCGTGCCGGGCAGGGGCTGCACGTCCATTCCGGGGGGCAGTTCCAGGGGCAGGCGCTCGCGACGGCCGGCGGCGTTGGTGCCGGCGGTGCGCCAGCTGATGCCGTTGACGTCGACGCCGTGGTCGTCGGCCAGGATGCCGCGCAGCCACAGCCCCAGCGTCATCTGGTATTCCGGGATGCCGACGCGGCGGCCGTCCAACCGCTTCGCCTCGGTGATGCCGGCGTCGCGGCTCAGGTAGATGCAGCCGTGCCGGAAGGCGCGGGAGACGAAGGCGGGAATGGCGACGTAGGCGGCCTCGCCACGCGACACCTGCAGCAGGTGCGAGGACAGCGAAAGCTCCGTCACGTCGAATTCGGCACGGCCGAAGGCGCGCGGGAAGCTCTGCTCCGAATGAATCGGCACCTGTACCAGGCGCACGCCTGGGATCTTCACGCGCCCATCGAATAAGGCGCGCGTGCGGTCATAGGGGGCGCAGGCGACGGTGAGGGTCAGCAAGGTCAGTCAGCCTTGATGCCGGCGCGGGTGATGAGGGCGCGGAAGCGCTCCAGCTCGCTGGCGATGAGGGTTCGGAAGGCCTCCGGCGAGCGTGGCGCGGCATCGGCGCCCTCCAGGGTCAGGCGCGCGGCGAGATCGGCGTCGCCGAGAAGGCCGTTCACGGCGGCGTTGATACGGGCGACGACCTCGGGCGGGGTTGCGGCGGGGGCGACGAGGCCGTGCCACTGCACCACCTCGAACCCCGGCAGCGCCTGAGCAATCGGGGCGATGCCGGGCAAGGCGGGGGAGGGCGTCAGCGCGCTCATGCCCAAGGCCAGCAGGCGGTTGTCGCGGACCGAGGGCAGCACCACGGGCGCGCCGGCGAAGCTGGCCTTCAGACGGCCGGCGATGAGGTCCGCCAGCATCGGGCCGTTGCCGCGGTAGGGGATGTGGGTGAGCTCGATGCCCGCAGCGTCGCAGAAGGCCGCCATGGTGATGTGGGAGGCGGCGCCGTTGCCGGCGGATCCGTAGTCCAGCGCGCCCGGGTTCGCCTTCGCATAGGCGATGAACTCGGCTGGCGTGCGGGCGGGGAGGGAGGGGTGGATGGTGAGGATGGAGGGCAGGGTCGCCACCAGCGCGACCGGGGCGAAGTCGCGCAGCACGTCGTAGGGGATGTTGGGGTAGATCCAGGGGTTCACCGCCAGTGTGCCGACATGGCCCCACATCAGGGTGTGGCCGTCCGGCGCCGCGCGGGTGACCATCTGCGCGCCCACGGTGCCGCCGGCGCCGCCGCGGTTTTCCACCACCACCGGATGGCCGCCGAGCGCCTGTTGCAGCTTCAGCGCCACCGGGCGGGCCAGCAGGTCGTTGGAACCGCCGGGCGGGAAGGGCACGACGATGGTGACGGGCCGGGATGGCCAGGGCGCCTGGGCCTGGACCAGGCCGGGCGCTGCCAGCGGCAGCAGGGCGGAGGCACGGAGCAGGGTGCGGCGCGAGGGCATGGAGCGACTCCTGGCAGGGTGGCGCGACAATTGCGCGGGCAGGACGTTTGCGGAAGGGGCGGTAGCAAGCGGCGGCCGGAAGTTGCTAGGCTCGGCGCATCAGGTTGGAGAGCAGCGATGGCGAAGATGCGGATCGAGGGGTCGTTCGTGGCCCTCATCACCCCATTCAATGCGGATGGCAGCGTCGATTTCGGCGGCTTCCGGACGCTGCTGGACTGGCACGCGACGAACGGCACCTCCGCCGTGCTCATCATGGGCTCGACCGGCGAGGTTTCCATGCTGTCGCCGGAGGAACGGCGGGAGATCGTGGAGCGGACGGCGGCGATGAAGACCGGCGCGGCGTCCCGCATGAAGTTCTTCTATGGCTGCACCGGCACCAGCACGGCGGCGACCATCGCCTATCTGAAGCACGCCAAGGCGGCGGGCGCAGATGGCGCGATCCTGGCCGCGCCGGCCTATATCTGCGCGCCGGAGGACGACATCGAGGCGTTCTTCGCCGAATGCGCCGATGCGGTGGAATTGCCGATCGGCATCTACAACAACCCGCCGCGGGTGAAGACCGACCTGCATTGGGACCATCTGCTGCGGCTGATGAAGCACCCGAACGTGGTGGTGCTGAAGGAAAGCACGACGCGGGTCGGCCAGGTGGCGCAGGTGCTGGCGGCCAATCCGGATGCGGCGGTGATGTGCTGCGACAGCCCGAACCTGGGTCTTGTGGTGCCGACCATGTCGCTCGGCGGCCACGGCACGGCGAACATGACGGGGAATCTGGACCCGGCGGGCATGGCACTGCTGTCGACGCCCTGGGCGGACCCATCACAGTCGGTGGTGTTCCGCGAAACGTACATACGGCTGCTGCCGCTGCTGCACTTCACCTACAGCGCCATCAACCCGGTGGCGGTGAAGTCGCTGATGAAGGCCGTGGGCCTGCCGGCGGGCGATCTGCGCCGGCCGCTGTCCGGGCTGAAGCCGGACCACCTGGCGAAGGGGCTCGGCATCGTCCGGGCGCTCGGGCTGGATGCGAAGTATGGCTGGGGCAAGCCAGCGCTGCCGATGGCGGCGGAGTAGATTCCAGCGGCTTGCCAGCCTTGCGCGCATGGCCAATTCTCTCCGCAACCAACGGAGGAGAAAGCCATGGCGCGCAAGCTGGAACGTTCGGTGCAGGAGCTGTACCGCGACGACCCGGAGCGGGCGGATGCCGTGGCCTTCGGGCGGCGCGGCGTGCTGAAGGGCGCGGCGCTGGCGACGATGGGGGGCGCGGTCGGCGCCGCCATTCCGTTCGCGGGCTCGATGCCGGGCGGCACGTTGCCGGCGATCTTCGCGCGGCCGGCCGCGGCGCAGGACACACCGGTGCTGCGGATGGAGGGCAAGGGACCACTGATCCTCCAGGGCGAGCGGCCGCTGAATGCGGAGACGCCGGAGACGCTGCTCGATGAGCCGGTAACCTCGGCGGCGAACATGTTCGTCCGCAACAATGGCGGCGTGCCGGAGGTGCCGGCCGATCCGCGCGCCTGGAAGATCACCATCGACGGCGAGGTGAACACGCCGCTGGAACTGACGGTCGGCGAGCTGGAAAGTCGCTTCGAGGTGGTGACGCGGCAGTTGCAGCTGGAATGCGGCGGCAACGGGCGCAGCTTCTACGCGCCGCAGACCCGCGGCAACCAATGGGGCAACGGCGCCATCAGCAACGGCGAATGGACCGGCGTGCGGCTGCGCGACGTGCTGCGCGCGGCGGGCCTGAAATCCTCGGCCGTGGCGACGGGGCACTACGGCGCCGACCCGCATCTGAGCGGCGAGCCGGGACGGCCTTCCATCGCGCGGGGCATGGTGATCGACAAGGCGATGGCGGAGGATACGCTGATCGCCTTCCGCCTGAACGGCCAGCCGATCCCGCATCTGCATGGCGCGCCGGCGCGGCTGGTGACGCCGGGCTGGCCGGGCAGCCTGAGCCAGAAATGGCTGACGCGGGTGTGGGTGCGCGACAAGCCGCATGACGGACCCGGGATGGGCGGCACCAGCTACCGCGTGCCGGTGCGGCCGATCGTGCCGGGCAGCAGCAACAACGGCGCGGATTTCGTCGACATGACCAGCATGCCGGTGCGGTCCATCCTGTCCTCGCACGCGCACGGCTCGCGGCTACCGGCCGGGACGCGCAGCCTCGATCTGCGCGGCGCGGCCTGGGCCGGGGACCAGACGGTGCGGGCGGTGCATGCGAGCGTCGATTTCGGCGCGACCTGGACCGAGATGCAGGTTGCGGCGCCGGCCAATGCCCATGCCTGGCAGCGCTGGACCGGGCGCGTGGCGCTGCCCTCCGATGGCTACTACGAGGTCTGGTACCGGGCGACCGACAGCGAGGGGCGGATGCAGCCGCACCAGGCGGCCAACTGGAATCCGCAGGGCTATGGCGGCAATCCGATCAGCCGCGCGGCCATCCTCGTCGGATGATGTGGCTTCGTGCGGCCGCGTTGTGGCTGGCCTTCATCGCGCCCGCCTTCGCGCAGGCGGATGCGGCGCGGCAGGCCGACCAGGCGCGGGCCATCGAGCAGACGGCTGAGGAGGAGACGGTGCTGGCCGAGGGCGAAGGACGCTCCGAGACCTTCGGCTACTGCACCGCCTGCCACAATACCGCGCTGATCCGCCGCAGCCGCTTCACCCGCCCGCAATGGGACGGGCTGATGGACTGGATGACGGAGCGGCACGGGATGAACCCGCTGGAGGGCGAGTTCCGCGACACCATCGTGGACTACCTGGCGCGGCACTACGGACCGGCACAGGCGCCGGCGCGGGCGCGCAATCCGTTCCTGAACTGAAGGCGGAACGGCGTCAGCTTCGCGCCGCCAGCGCCTCCCGCACGAAGGCCGCCGTGCTGCGATAGTGGGATTGCAGCAGCGGGATGGCGCGACCGGCATCGCGGGCGAGCGCCGCATCGGCGATGGCGGCGTGCTCGGCGGCGACGTCGCGGCCAGGGTAGGCGATCCGGCGGGCGAGCGCCCGGTAGCGCTCGGCGCGCTCGCGCAGCGTCTCGGCACTGGCCTGCAAGGTGGTGGAGGGGCAGGCGGCGAGCAGGGCCTGGTGGAAGCCGGCATGGGCCGACTCCCAGGCCGGGTCGGCACGCTCCAGCCGCTTCAGGCGCCAGTGGGCGAGGACCAGCGCTTCCTCCCACGCCGTGTCGCCGGCGGCGAGGCTTTCGCGCAGCACCACTTCCTCCAGCCAGCAGCGGGCCCGCACCAGCTCGTCGAAATCCGCGACCGTGGCGGCGGCGGCGCGGAAGCCGCGCTGGTCCAGACGCTCGACCAGGCCCTCGGCGGCCAGCGAGGCCAGCGCCTCCCGCACCGGGGAGGGGCCGGCGCCGTAGCTGGCGGCGAGCGCCTGGACCTTGAGCTTGGACCCGGGCGGCAGGACGCCGCGCAGCAGGTCGGCGCGCAGGCGGCGATGCACCAGGGTGGCGAGGGTGTTTTCGGAGTTCTCTTGCACGGGAAAGGTTTATCGACAAAAGTATTCGCACGCCAGCTTTGTCGGGAATGAGCAGAATGCGGTTGCTGAGTTTTGCGGATGCGGGGCGCGTGGCGCTCGGCGTGCGGTTTGGGGATCAGGTCGTACCGGTCTCGGCGCTGTCGGGCTTTCCGGATGACGCGCTGGCGGTGCTGCAAGGCGGGCCGGAGATGCTGGCGCGGCTGCAGGATGCGGCCAAGGCGGCACCGGCTGCCACGCATCGGGCGCTGTCCGGCCTCAAGCTGCTGATGCCGATCGCGCGGCCGGGCAAGGTGGTGTGCATCGGGTTGAACTACGCCCTGCACGCCAAGGAAGGCGGCAACCCGATCCCGGATTATCCGGCGGTGTTCCTGCGCGTGCAGACCTCCCTCACCGGGCCGGGCGAGCCGATGCTGCGGCCGAAGGGGGCGTCCGAGAAGCTGGACTACGAGGCGGAGCTGGCGATCATCGTCGGCCGCACGGCGCGGAAGGTCAGCGAAGCGGAGGCGCTGGACTACGTCGCCGGCTATTCGCTGTTCAACGATGGCTCCGTGCGCGACTACCAGCGCAAGTCGACGCAATGGACCATGGGCAAGAACTTCGACCGCACGGGGTCCTTCGGGCCGGAGATCGTGACGGCTGACGAGCTGCCGCCGGGTGCAGCACCGCTGCGCATCACCGCGCGCGTCGATGGCCAGACGGTGCAGGACAGCACGACGGGCGACATGATCTTTTCGGTGGCGCGCTGCATCGCGATCCTGTCCGAGGTGATGACGCTGGAGCCGGGCGACGTGATCGCCACCGGCACGCCGTCCGGCGTCGGCTATGCGCGCAAGCCGCCGCTGTTCCTCGCACCGGGTATGACCATGGAGGTCGAGGTGGAGGGCATCGGCGTGCTGCGCAACAGCATCGCGGATGATCCGGCCTTCTGACACGGGCTGGCGGCAACGGGCCGGCCGGATTGGGGAGGAACAAAAAGAATGCGAAGCATCGGGATGGGGCGGCGCGCGGCGATGGCCGGCGCCGTGGGATTGCTGGCGGCACCGCGCATCGCGCTGGCGGCCTGGCCGGAACGCAGCATCCGCATCCTGGTGGCGTTCCCGCCTGGCAGCTCGACCGATGTGGTGGCGCGCGCGCTCGGCCAGAAGTTCACCGAGCAGACCGGCCATGCCGTGGTGGTCGAGAACCGGGCGGGCGCCGGCGGCAACCTCGGCACGCTCGCGGTGAAGGCGGCGAATGACGGGCACACGCTGCTGATGCACTCGACGGCGATCTGCGTGAACCCGAACCTGTATCGCAATGCCGGCTACACGCTGGAGGATTTCGCCACCGTCGCGGTGGTGGCGACGGCGCCGAACGCGCTGTTCGTGCATCCCTCCGTGCCCGCCACGAACCTGGCGGAGCTGATCGCGCATATCCGGGCCAATCCGGGTATCGGCTACGCGCATTCCGGCACCGGCACCACGCCGCATCTGGGGGCGGAGCTGCTGTTCCGCACGCTGGCCGGCGTGCAGGCGACGCCGGTGGCCTTCGGGCCGGCACAGGCGGCGACCGCGGTGGTGGGCAACCAGGCGCCGATCGGCAGCACCAGCCTGCCGCCGGCGCTGCCGCTGATCCGCGATGGCCGCGTGCGGCCGATCGCGGTGGCGGGCGCACAGCGCGACCCGACGCTGCCGGATGTGCCGACGGTGGCCGAGCAGGGCTTTCCCGGCTTCGAGGCGAGCACCTGGTTCGGCCTGTTCGCCCCGGCACGCACCTCGCCGGAGGCGATGCGGCTGCTGCTGGACCAGGTGCCGAAGGCGATGGCGGCGCCGGACCTGAAGGCGCGGCTGGCGGCATTGTCCCTGACCGATCCGGGCCTGTCCGGGGAGGCGGCGCAGGCATTCGTGCGGGCGCAAGCGGAGGTATGGGCCGGGGTGATCCGAAGCTCGGGCGCCACCGCGGATTGAGGCGGCTTGGCTAAAGGGCGCCGCCCATCTCGCCACGTGGGGCCGACATGTCGTCCGTCAGACTCAGGACCGGGTCGAGGAGCGGCCCGGGGATCTCGAAGCGGGCCCACAGCTGACGGGTTGCGCCGGGTGGCACGTTCGTCAGGGCGAAGCCCTCGATGGGTGTGTGGATCCGGCCGGGTGTCAGGATGCGGACGTTGCTGCGGGCCAGTTCAATCCGGGTCTCGCGGGCGGTGACGCGGAAGGTCACCCGGATTTCGCGCAGGTCGCCGTGCAGGGCGTCGTTCTGGACGTCCAGAACCTCGAAGGCGGCGCCGGCGATGTCCTGCACCTGGCCCAGGACAAGGGGCGGCGGGCCATCCGCGCGCGCATCTGGCCGCGCCGCGACCTGCGGCCCGATCGGCATGCGGGCTTCCCCCCGGGGCGCGGACATGTCGTCTGTCAGGCTCAGGATGGGGTTGAGGATGGGCTCCCTGATTTCGAAGCGTACCCAGAACTGGCGGCTGGCCCCCGCTGGCAGGGTCGTCAGGGCAAAGCCCTCGACCGGCTGATGAACCTGGCCGGGTGTCAGGATGCGGACATTGCTGCGGGCGAGTTCTAGCCTGGTCGCTCCCGCGGTGGCGCGGAAGGTGACGCGGATGTCCCGCAGGCCGCCGCGACGGGCGTGGCTGTCCACCGTCAGGACCTCGAAGGACGCGTCGGCGATGGCGACCGGGACGCCGGCCGTGGCGGGTGCCGGGGGTGGCGTCGTGGGGATCGCGGGCCGGGTCGGCACCGGAACCTCTGCCGGCCGCGCAGGGCGTGGCGGAGAGACCGCGGGCGTCACCACGGTATTGCCCCGGGGCTCGGCACGGCCTTGAAGCAGGGGCAGCAGTACGGCGAGCAGGCCGGTCACGGCGGTCAGCAGCGCGGCCACGCCGGTCAGGATGCCCGGAAGGGTCGTCCACCAGGATCGTCCCGGAGCCGGCTCCGCCATGCCTCCCTCGCACTGCCGATGCGTTGGACCTGGGGCGATCCTGCCTGGGCCAGCACGCCATGCCAATCATCGTTGCGTGTTGAAGGGGCCGTCAGTCCGGTTGCGCGGCGTAGCGCCCTTCCATGTCGTAGTAGGCGTTGAAGCCGACGCGGTCGTACAGCTCGTCGAACGGCAGCAGCCGGTCCGGGCCGGGATGCGTGCCCTGCGCGATCAGCGCCAGCGCGTCCTGCTGGGCGCGGATCGTCGCGTTCAGCAGGGTGATGCCGAGCAGCAGGATGCGGTAGCCGATCGCCTCCGCCTCGGCCGGCGCCAGGAAGGGGCGGCCAGGCTTTTCCACCTGTGCCAGCATGGTCGGCGTGGCGCCGGTGACGCGGTGCAGCGCCGCCATCTCGGCCGTGGATTGGGGAGCCTCGAAATAGACGATGTCGGCGCCGAGGTCGCAGAAGGCCTCGGCGCGCCACAGCGCCTCCTCCAGCCCCACGGCGGCGCGGCTGTCGGTGCGGCCGATCACCAGCAGGTCGCCGCCGGCGCGGCGGATGGCATCGCGGGCGTCGAGCGCGGCGCGCAGGCGCAGCAGGGCTTCGGCGCGCGGCGCGACTTCGAGCCCCTGGGCAAAGCCGCAGCGCTTGGGGAAGACCTGGTCCTCGATCATCACGCAGGCGAAGCCGGCCTGGTGGTAGCCGGCGACGGTGCGGCGGACGTTCACCGGGTTGCCGAAGCCTGTGTCGGCGTCGCCTATGATGGGCAGCGTGGTGGCGGCGCAGACCTCCCGGCCGGCATCCAGCATCTCCCGGTACGAGATAAGACCGGCATCCGGCAGGCCGAGGCGGGCGGCGCTGACGGCGTAGCCGGACAGGAAGGCGACCGGCAGCCCGGCGCGGGCGATCAGCCGGGCGCCGAGCGCATCATGGCAGCCGGGGACCACGGCGATGCCGGGCGCATCCAGTACCGCGCGAAGCCTGGCGGCGGGGGAGGGCAGCGGGGCTTCGGGTGCGGGGTCGAGCATGGGGTTCCTCCGGCTTTCGTTGCCGGGGATGCTGGCAGCGGCGGTCGCTGTCAGCAAACTGTCACGCCGTGCCGGCGGTGGCGCCGCTAGATCATCGCGGCTGGGCTTGATGGAGACGGCTGGTGCAGTTCGACGTGGTGGAGATCTCGCCCTCGGTCAACAAGGTGGTGATGCTGGGCCGGCTGGACGCGGCCGGCGCCGCGGCGGTGGAGACGCGGTTCACCGCCGCCGTCGCCGCATCGGGGCGCAGCGCGGTGCTCGACCTGACGGGGCTGGAGTTCCTGTCCTCCCTCGGCATCCGGTTGCTGCTGGCCTCGGCGCGGGTGGTGGCGCGGCGGGGCGGGCGGGTCGTGCTGTTCGGCGCGCAGCCGATGGTGGCGGAGGTGATGGACGCGATGGCGCTGGAGGAGGTGCTGCCGCTGGTGGCGACCGAAGCCGAGGCGCGGGCGCTGCTGCCCTGACCTTCTTCCAGATCGAGATCCCGATCGACCTGCAAGGCCTGGCCGCGGCGCAGGATGCGCTGGAGGACTGGGCGGCGGCGGCGGGCGTGCCGCGGCCGGCGGCGCTGCGGCTGCGGCTGGTTGTGGAGGAGTTGGTCGCAAACCTGGTCGAGCACGCGGCCTGGCCGGCGGGCCCGGTGCCGGCGCGGCTGGAGGTGGCCTGGCGGCCGGGCAGCCTGACCGCGGTGCTGGAGGATGCGGCGGGGCCCTTCGATCCGACCCGGGCGCGGGAGGCGGCGGCGCCGCGGCTGGAGGGCGATCGGGTCGGCGGCCTTGGATTGGGGTTGGTGCGGAAGATGACATCTGGGCTGCGGTACCTGCCCCTGCCGGAGGGCGGCAATCGGGTGAATTTCAGCGTGCGGCTGGGCTGAGGTGCGGACGGCTTGTAGACAACACGCAATGGTTGTGGGGGTGGGTGTCATCGAAGCTTCATCGAACTGCAATCAGGCGGTCGCCTGCCGCGCCTAGAAGGCGCGCCACGGGGATCGCGGCTTCCGGCCACCCCCGCTGGAACAGGACCGGAGAGACACAGTGAACAGGCGCACCCTTCTGCTTGGCACCGGCGCGGCGCTCGGGGCCGGGATCATCCCAGCACGCCACGCCTTCGCACAGCCGGCGACGGTCACCGGCGCCGGCGCCACCTTCCCGCGTCCGCTGTATGAGCGGTGGTCCGCCCAGGCGCGCGACGCCGGCGTGGCGCAGTTGAACTACCAGTCGATCGGCTCGGGCGGCGGCATCAACCAGATCACGGCACGCACCGTCGATTTCGGCGCCTCCGACGCGCCGCTGACGCAGGAACAGCTGACCGAGCGCAAGCTGCTGCAGTTCCCGACCGTGATGGGCTCCGTCGTGCTGTCGGCAAACTTGCCGGGCGTCGCCGACCAGGCGCTGAAGCTGACGCCTGAGGTGATCGCCGACATCTTCCTGGGCAAGATCACCCGCTGGCGCGACCCGAAGATCGTCGAGCTGAACCGCGACGTGACCATCCCGAACATGCCGCTGAGCGTGGCCTACCGCGCCGATGGCTCGGGCACGACCTGGGTGTGGACGACCTACCTGTCCCGCGTCAGCGAGGAATGGAAGAACGGCCCGGGCGCCGGCACCTCCGTCCGCTGGCCGGTCGGCAATGGGGCGCGGGGCAACGAGGGTGTGTCCAACATCATCCGCAACAGCCCCGGCACCATCGGCTACATCGAGAACGCCTACGCGGTGGTGAACCGCATGCCGACGACGCAGATCCGCAACAAGTCCGGCAACTTCGTCCGGGCCGAATCGCCGGCCTTCATCGCGACGGCGGCCGCGGCGGATTGGAACGTGCCGAACTTCCAGGCCGACACGATCGACCTGGCCGGCGCGACCGTGTGGCCGATCACCTCGCCCACCTACATCCTGCTGCCGACGGATCCTCCGGCGGACAAGGTGGCCGGCAGCCAGAACGCGATGCGCTTCTTCGACTGGGCGTTCAAGAACGGCAGCGAGGCGGCGACGCGGCTGGAATACATCCCGCTGCCGACCGGCGCACATGATGCGATCCGCACCGCCTGGGCCGCGAACGTCAAGGGTCCGAACGGCCAGTCGCTCTGGCCGGTAAGCTGAGGCTGCCTGGTGCCGGACGCCTCGCGCGTCCGGCGCGACTTCTGTCATGATGGCCTGAGCACCACCCGGGAAGCCCCGCCTTGCAGCAAACCCTGACGGCCCATGGGCCGGCCCTTCCCACGGGCGGCACCCGCCGGCGCACCGGCAGGCTCGGCGACCGGCTTTTCGCCGGCCTATGCACCGGCGCCGGCGTGCTGGTGCTGCTGGTGCTGGGCGGCATCATCCTGACGCTGTTCCTGGGCGGGCTGCCGGCCTTCCTGCATTACGGCCCGGCCTTCATCACCAGCGATGCCTGGAACCCGGTGGAGGACCACCGGGAGGAATACGGCGCCCTGGTGTCCATCTTCGGAACCGTGGTCAGCGCCGTGCTGGCCATCATCTTCGCGGTGCCGGTCGCCTTCGGAATATCGTTCTTCCTGACCGAGCTTGCGCCGGAATGGCTGCGGCGACCGGTGGGAACGGCGATCGAGCTGCTGGCGGCGGTACCCTCCATCATCTACGGCATGTGGGGCCTGTTCGTGGTGGTGCCCTTCGTGCAGATGCACATCCAGATCGCCTTCGGCGAGTATCTGGAAGCCATCCCGCTGGTCGGCTTCATCTTCGAGAGCCGCTCCTTCGCCGGCACGTCGCTGTTCACCGCGGCGCTGGTGCTCGCCATCATGATCCTGCCCTTCATCGCGGCGACCATGCGCGACGTGTTCCTGCAGGTGCCACCGGTTTTCAAGGAAAGCGCCTACGGGCTGGGTGCGACGCGGTGGGAAGTGGTGCGCGGCGTGGTGCTGCCCTACACGCGCATCTCCGTCGTGGGCGGCATCATGCTGGGGCTGGGCCGAGCGCTGGGGGAGACGATGGCGGTGACCTTCGTCATCGGCAACGCTAACCGCATGCCGCAGAGCGTCTTCGACCCGGCGACCACGATCGCCTCCGTCATCGCGATGGAGTTTCCCGAGAGCCTGTCCGGCAGCATGAAGCAGTCGGCGCTGTTCGCGCTGGGCTTCCTGCTGTTCGTGATCTCCTTCCTGGTGCTGGCGCTGTCGCGCTGGTTGCTGCGGTCCCGGCTGAAGGCCTGACGCCATGAGCACGACGATGATGCCGCCGCTGGCGCGGGCGCGGAACGAGGCGGCGGCCCGGGCGCTGGGGCGCCGCCGCAGGCTGGTCGACGCGGCGGTGAAGTGGCTCTGCCTGCTGGCGACGGTGGCGGGGCTGTTCTTCCTGGCCTCGATCATGGGAACGCTGCTGTGGCGCGGCCTGGCGGCGCTCGACTGGACCACGCTGACCTCGGAATTCCGGCCGACCAGCTACGGCGAGGATACGGCGGAGCCGGGCGGGCTGCGGCATGCCATCATCGGCAGCCTGATCCAGACCGCCATCGGCACCGCCATCGGCACGCCGGTCGGGCTGCTGGTGGGCACCTACCTGGCGGAATATGCGCGGGGGTCGGCCTTCGGCAATGCGGTGCGCTTCGTCTCGGACGTGCTGCTCTCGGCGCCGTCGATCCTGATCGGGCTGTTCATCTACCAGCTTGTCGTGCTGCCGATGGGCGCCTTCTCCGGCATCGCCGGCGCGCTGGCGCTGGCCATCATCGTCATCCCCGTCGTCGTCAGGACGACGGAGGACATGCTGCAACTGATCCCGAACACGCTGCGCGAGGCTGTGATCGGCCTTGGCGCGCCGAAGTGGAAGATGATCACGCTGGTCTGCTACAAGGCGGCGGCGTCCGGAATCCTGACGGGCATCCTGCTGGCGGTGGCGCGCATCGCCGGGGAGACCGCGCCGCTGCTGCTGACCAGCTTCGGCAACAACGTGACCAGCCTCGACCTGTCGAGCGCCATGGCCAGCCTGCCGATCGCCATCTACCAGCAGGCCAACAGCGGCTTCCCGGACCTGATCGAGATCGCCTGGGCCGGCGCGCTGCTGGTGACGCTGGGCGTGCTCGCCATCAACATCATCGCCCGCGCCGTGCTGCGCGGGCGGAACTGACGCAGAAGGGACGGGTCGATGGACTCCACCACTGAGCGGGCGCCGGCCACCACCTCCGGCTTCGGCGGCATGCAGGCGCGTTCCGCCGAGGCGCTCAACGTCCAGGCGCGGATCTCGGTGCGCAACCTGGATTTCTACTACGGGACCAACAAGGCGCTGAAGGGCATCGACCTGGACCTGCCGGACCGGCAGGTGACGGGCATGATCGGGCCCTCCGGCTGCGGCAAGTCCACGCTGCTGCGGGTGCTGAACCGGATGTACAGCCTGTATCCGGGCCAGCGCGCGGAAGGCCAGGTGATGATGGACGGGCGCAACATGCTCGATGCCGATGTCGACCTGAACGAACTGCGCTCCAAGATCGGCATGGTGTTCCAGAAGCCGACGCCGTTCCCGATGACCATCTACGAGAACATCGCCTTCGGCATCCGGCTGCATGAGAAGCTCTCGAAGTCCGAGATGGACGACCGGGTGGAATGGGCGCTGACGCGCGCGGCCATCTGGGGCGAGGTGAAGGACCGGCTGCAATCCTCCGCCATGGGGTTGTCGGGTGGGCAGCAGCAGCGGCTGTGCATCGCGCGGTCCATCGCGGTGCGGCCGGAGGTGATGCTGTTCGACGAGCCGACCAGCGCGCTCGACCCGATCAGCACGCTGAAGATCGAGGAGCTGATCGACGAATTGAAGCGCGACTTCACCATCTGCATCGTCACCCACAACATGCAGCAGGCGGCGCGCTGCGCCGACCAGGTGGCCTTCTTCTACCTGGGCGAGCTGGTGGAGGTCGCGCCAGCGGCGCAGCTGTTCACCGCGCCGCGCGAACGCCGCACGCAGGAATACATCACCGGCCGGTTCGGCTGAGGAGCAGGCAGATGCCGATGGAAGCGCAATCCGACCACATCGTGCGGTCCTATGACGAGCAGCTTCGGCGCGTGCGGGACATGCTGGCGCGCATGGGCGGGCTGGCGGAGCGGCAGGTGAACGATGCGACCGTGGCGCTGACCCGGCGCGATGCCACGCTGGCGGCGGAGGTGATCGGGCGCGACGCGGCGCTGGATCAGCTGGAACGCGAAATCGAGGCGTTCTGCATCCGCATCCTGGCGACGCGCCAGCCGATGGCGATCGACCTGCGCTTCATCGTGGCCGCCATGAAGGTGGCGCACAACCTGGAGCGCATCGGCGATTATGCGCGCAACGCCGCCAAGCGCAGCGTGGTGGTGGCGCAGCAGCCGGCGCTCGGCAGCCTGAACGGCTTCCAGCGCATGGCGCGCCTGGTGCAGGAGAACCTGAAGGCCGCGATCGACGCGCTGGTGAACGACGATGCCGAGGCCGCGGCGCGGGTCTGGGGCAATGACGAGCCGGTGGACGATGTCTACAACGGCATCTTCCGCGAGATGCTGACCTTCATGATGGAGGACCCGCGCAACATCACCGCGGCGACGCATCTGCTGTTCATCGCCAAGAACCTGGAACGCATCGGCGACCACGCGACGAACATCGCCGAGACCGTGCACTACGCCGTGCGCGGCGACAGCCTGCCGGATGAGCGGCCGAAGGCGGACAGCTCCGCCTATGCCGTGGTCCGGCCACCGGAATAACGGAGGGGATGCGACCATGCCGGATGCCCTGGGCAGCCTGGCCAAGCCGACCATCCTGGTGGTCGAGGACGAGGCGCCGCTGCTGACGCTGCTGCGCTACAATCTGGAAAAGCAGGGCTTCCGGGTGGAGGAAGCGACGGACGGGCAGGAGGCGCTGATGCGGGTGGCCGAGGGTCGGCCCGACCTGATCCTGCTCGACTGGATGCTGCCGGCGCTGTCGGGGCTGGAGGTCTGCCGGCAGATCCGCCGGCGGCCGAACACCCGCGACCTGCCCATCATCATGGTGACGGCGCGGACCGAGGACCAGGACGCGGTGCGGGCGCTGGATACCGGGGCGGACGACTACATCTCGAAGCCCTTCGTCATGGATGCGCTGATGGCGCGCATCCGGGCCCTGCTGCGGCGATCCGGCAGCGTGCCGGTGAAGGGGCGCCTGAGCTACCGGGACCTGGTGATGGACCAGGACGCGCATCGGGTGACGCGCGGCGCGCGGTCGCTGCACCTGGGGCCGACGGAATACCGGCTGCTGGAATTCTTCCTGCAGCACCCCGGTCGTGTCTTCACGCGGGAACAATTGCTGGATGCGGTGTGGGGGCGGGACATCCATGTCGAGCCCCGCACCGTGGACGTGCACATCCGGCGGCTGCGCAAGGCGGTGAACGGGGAGGAGGAGGCGGACATCATCCGCACCGTGCGCTCCGCCGGCTATGCGCTGGACGTGGAGGAGTAGGGCTACTCCTCCGGCTTGCGGTACAGCGGCTCCAGCGCCAGGCGGCGCAGGGCGTTGCGGGACAGGGACTCGATCTCCCGCCGGTCCGTGGTGGTCGGGTCCACCGCGAGCCAGGCGGCAGCCAGGCGGTGCCAGAACACGGCGAGGTCCAGCAGCCGGTCTCGCAGGGCGTGCTGTTCGCGGATCAGGCGGGTGGGCGCCTCCAGCGGCAGCGGGCGGCGCATCGCCTCCTCCGCATGGCGCAGCAGCGCGGTGGCGGTGCGGCCGGGGCGGGCGATCAGCGGGATGAGCCCGTCCATCGCCCGCGTCAGCAGATCGCCCACCCAGCGGCGGTCGTTGTTGAGCGAGTCGCGGGTGCGGCGGATCATGCGTTCCATCGCCGCGTAGTCGGGCTGGGCCGCGGCGGCGGCCAGGACACGGGCATGGGCATTGGCCAGCAATTGCAGCCGGCGGGCCAGCGGTGCGATGGTGGCCATCGGCAGGCCATCGGCGGTGATGCAGTGGGCGATGGCCGATTCGAACATGTCCGGGCCGGGCGGGCGGCGCCGCATTGCCGCCGCCAGCGCCTCCCCTTCCTCGCCGGCCGTCGCAGCCAGGCGGGCCACGAGTTCGCTGGTCGCGGCATAGAGGTGATGGTCCTCGATCGGCTCGGGATCCTCGTCCAGCAGCGGGCCGGGCACCGGGTCTCCGGGGGCGATCTGCCCGACGCAGCGCAGCGCGGCAGGCACCAGGCGCAGCAGGCGGAAATCATGCGTGCCGGGCGGGATGTCCAGCAGCAGGTGGGCGGTCTCGACATCCACCAGCATGCGCAAATGGGCGAAGGACCGGACCAGGCCGATGCCGCCATTCGGATCCCGCTCAAAGGCCAGGCCCGGCTCGCGCAGCCAGGAGGATTCGAAGATGAAGTGGGAGGGGGGCCAGGCCACCCCTTCAGGTGTGCCGGGAAACCGGACGGGGTCGAAGCCACGCGGGTCCGGGAGGGTCGGGGTGAGGGAGGACACGGGCGCAGGATGGGCGACAAAGCTTAACGGGCTCTGAGGCTTGACCAGGAAGCGGCGCGAAGCCGATTGACGGGGCAGGATCAGGCGCGCGACCTATGCGACCTGTTTCGCCCCGGAGTCCCGCACCATGCGTCGCCGCGCCCTTGCCTTGACCCTGCCGGTCGCCTTCCTCGCCGCCTGTGCCGCCGATCCGGCCGAGTTGGTCGGGCAGCCGCCGCGCGTCGTGTTCTTTGAGGGCGAGAGCGCCGAGTTGGGCGAGGCGGCGACGGCGGTGCTGGCCAATGCGGCGCGGCTGGCGCGGCGGCATCCGGAGGTGCCGGTACAGGTGCGCGGCTATGCCGGCCCGGCCGGCGGCGTGGCGCACAACCAGGTGCTGTCGGCGCAGCGGGCGGAAGCGGTGGCGGCGGCGCTGGTGGCGCGCGGCGTGCCGCGCGGCCGCATCAATGTATCCGGCCGCGGTCCGGTGCCGTTCGAGATGTCCTCGATCGAGAGCCGGCGAGTCGAGGTCCTGGTCGGCTATCCCTGACAAACCGGCCGCGGCATGGCAAACAGCCGCCATGCCCGATGACGGCCGATTCCCTGTCGCTACGCCTGACTACCCCGACGAGAGCACCGATCCGCTCGATGTGCTGAGCCGCGTCTTCGGCCACCCCGGCTTCCGGGGGCGGCAGGAGGAGGTGGTGCGGCATGTCGCGGGTGGCGGGTCCGGCCTGGTGCTGATGCCGACCGGTGGCGGCAAGTCGCTGTGCTTCCAGGTGCCGGCGCTGTGCCGGCCGGGGGTCGGCATCGTCGTCTCCCCCCTCATCGCGCTGATGGAAGACCAGGTCGCGGCGCTGCGCCAGCAGGGTGTGGCGGCGGCGGCGCTGCATTCGGACCTGCCCGAGGGCGAGTCGCGGACTGTGCTGCGCGACCTGCATGAGGGCGGCATCAAGCTGCTGTATGTCTCGCCGGAGCGGCTGGCGCTGGAGGGCATGCTGAGCCGGCTGGAAAGCCTGCCGGTGGCGCTGTTCGCGGTGGACGAGGCACATTGCGTGTCCCAGTGGGGGCACCACTTCCGGCCGGAATACCGCACGCTCGGCGTGCTGGCGCAGCGCTTCGCGCGGGTGCCGCGCCTGGCGCTGACCGCGACCGCGGATCCGCGCACGGTGGAGGATATCCGACTTCAGCTCGGCCTGGCCGAGGACCCGGTGTTTCGCGGCGGCTTCGACCGGCCGAACATCCGCATCGAGGCGGCGCCGCGGGAGCAGGAACGGGCGCAGTTGCGGGCGCTGCTGCGGGAGGAAGCCTCGAAGGGCGGGGCCGGCATCGTCTATTGCGGGACCCGCAACAAGACCGACCAGACGGCGGAATGGCTGCGCGGGGAGGGGCAGGACGCGCTGGCCTTCCACGCCGGCATGGAAAGCCAGGCGAAGCGGGAGGCGCATCGGCGCTTCGCCCGCGGCGACAGCGTGGTGATGTGCGCCACCATCGCCTTCGGCATGGGCATCGACCGGCCGGATGTGCGGTGGGTGGTGCATCTCGACCTGCCAAAATCGCCGGAGAGCTGGTACCAGGAAATCGGCCGCGCCGGTCGTGATGGCCTGCCGGCGCGGGCGCTGCTGCTGTACGGCGCCGGGGACATCGCGCTCGGCCGGCACCGGATCGAGGAGAGCCCGGCGGCGCCGGAGCAGAAGCGGATCGAGCGGCAGCGGCTGGAGGCGATGGTGGCGATCGCCGAGGCGGCGTCCTGCCGCCGGCAGATCCTGCTGCGCTGCTTCGGCGAGCCGGAGCCGCCACCCTGCGGGAATTGCGACGTCTGCCTCAGCCCGCCGAAGCTGTTCGACGGGACGGTGGCGGCGCAGAAGATGCTTTCGGCCGTGCTGCGCACCGGGCGGCGCTTCGGGGTCGCCCATGTGGTGGACGTGCTGCGCGGCAAGCTGACCGACAAGGTCGCGCAATTCGCGCATGACAAGTTGCCCACCTTCGGGGTTGGAAAGGACCTCTCCGACGTCGCCTGGCGCGGGGTGGCGCGGCAGCTGGTGGCGCGCGGCGCGCTGGACGTGGCGGTGCAGAACCATGGGGAGCTGGTGCCGACGGATGCGGCGAAGCCGATCCTCAAGGGCGAGCAGCAGGTGATGCTGCGGGAGGATCTGGTGCAGCCGGGCGGCCGCGCCGCGCCGGCCTCGCGTGGCGCGCGGGGGGCAGGGGCGGCGGCACCGGTGGGGGATGCGGTGTTCGAAGCGCTGCGCGATTGGCGGCGGGGGGAGGCGCAGGCGCAGTCGGTGCCGGCCTATGTCATCTTCCAGGACCGGACGCTCGCCGAGATCGCGGCCCAGAAGCCGCGCAGCCTGGACCAGCTTGGCCAGATCGCCGGTGTCGGGCGCACCAAGCTGGACCGCTACGGTGACGCGGTGCTGCGGGTTCTGGCAGGCTGACCTGCCTCGACGCAGGAGGATGCCGATGACGCAGGATGAGGAAGGCGCGCTGGACCTGGTGTTCACGCGCGAGGTGCCGATTTCGCCCGGGCTGGTGTGGGAGGCCTGGACCAGGCCGGAGCATCTGGTGCGCTGGTTCACCCCGGCGCCCTGGCGGACGCTGGAGGCGGAGGTGGACCTGCGGCCCGGTGGCATCTTCCGCACCGTGATGCAGGGGCCGGCCGGCGAGCGCTTCGACAATGTTGGCTGCTGGCTGGAGGTGGTGCCGCATCAGCGGCTGGTCTGGACCGATGCGCTGGCGCCGGGCTGGCGGCCCTCTGCCAAGCCCTTCGTCACGGCCATCCTGACGCTGGAGGCGGTGGCGGAGGGCACGCTTTATACGGCGCGGGTGCTGCACAAGGATGCCGCGGACCGCGACCGGCATGCGGCGATGGGGTTCCAGGTGGGCTGGGGAAAGGCGCTGGACCAGCTTGTGGCGTTGATGCGCGAGGGGGCGGCCTGAGCGTCAGGCCGGGTTGGGCTGCAAACCGGCCTCGTCGACACGAAGCTGCCGGCCATGGAAGGCGGCGACTGCGGGCCGGTGGGCGATGGACAGAAGGCCGGCATCCGGCAGCCTTTCCGTGACCAGGCGGTACAGCATGGCCTCGGCGGCAGGGTCGAGGCTGGCGGTGGCCTCGTCCAGGAACAGGAAGTCAGGCTTCGACAGCAGCGCCCGGGCGAAGGCAAGCCGCTGCTGCTCGCCGCCCGAAAGTCGCCGGTCCCAGATGTCCTCGACATCGAGCCGGTCCTGCAGATGGGCGAGACCGACATCGGCGAGCGCCGCTTGCACCTGTTCGTCCGGCACCAGCGCGGCGTCCAGCGGGTAGCAGACGGCGCGGCGCAGCGTGCCGAGCGGCAGGTAGGGCCGCTGCGGCAGGAACAGCGCGCGGGCGCCGTCGGGGATGTGCAAGCGGCCCTGGCCGAAGGGCCAGATGCCGGCGAGCGCCCGGAACAGGGTCGATTTGCCGCTGCCGGAGGCGCCGGAGATCAGCACCGCCTCGCCCTTCTCGACGCGCAGCGAGACGTCCCGCAGCAGGATGCGGCCATCGGGCAGGGCGAGCGTCGCGCCATCCAGTGTCACGGCCTCGCCGGCGTCGGGGACCGGCTGCGGGCCGGTGGTGGTGGCGCGGGCGATGGCGATGGCCTGCTGGAAGCCGGTGAGGCGCTGCACCGTGGCCAGAAGCTCCGTCAGCCGGGCGTATTCGTCGACGAACCAGGACAGCGCGCCCTGCACCTGGCCGAAGGCGGTGCTGGTCTGGATCAGCCCGCCGAGCGGGATGCGGCCGGCGAAGTAGCCCGGTGCGGCGACGACCAGGGGAAAGATGCTGGCGACCTGGGTGTAGCCGGCAGTGAAGAAGGTGAGGCGCTTGGTGGCGGTCATGATGCCCCACCAGTTCTCGGTCAGCGCCTGGAAGCGGGCGAGCAGGCCGCGCTTTTCATCGGCCTCCCCGCCATGCAGGGCGATGCCCTCGACGTTGTCGCGGAAGCGCACCAGGGCGTAGCGGAAATCCGCCTCGACCCGCTGTTGCAGGAAGTTCAGGCGGATCAGCGGCCGGCCGATCAGGTGGGCGAGCCAGGTGCCGATGGCGGAATACAGCAGCGCCACCCACACCATGTAGCCAGGGATCGAGACGCCAAGGATCTCCAGCGGCCCGGACAGCGACCAGAGCACGAAGATGAAGGATACCAGGGTGACGACGCTGTTCATCAGGCCGAGGCCGAGGCTCAGCATGTCGTCCACGAACAGCCGCAGGTCGTCGGCGATGCGCTGGTCGGGATTATCGGTCTGCGCATCGGTGAGTGCGATGCGGTAGTAGGCGCGGTCGGCCAGCCAGGCGTCGAGATAGTTGCGCGTCAGCCAGCTGCGCCAGCGGATCTGCAGCGCTTGGCGCAGGTAAAGCTGGTAGACGGCGACCAGGATATAGGCGGCGGCGATGACGCTGAAGCCGGGGAACCAGGTGCCGTCGGCCTCCCCGCCCAGGAAGATCAGCGACCAGAAGGTTGCGGGATCCTTCGCCTCCAGCGCGTTGTAGAAGGCGCGCTGCCAGTAGGTCAGCACCACCGTCATGCCGACGAGCGACAGGTTCAGGATGACGACTGCGGCCAGCAACAGCCGCGCGCGGCCGCGTTCCTCGCTGGACCAGTAGGGGCGGGCGAGCGCCCAGGCGTCACGCAGGAAGGTGCCGAGGCGGCGCATGGGCGGGGGTGTCCGGAGCGCGATATGTTTTTCTTCGCGTGATTCACGCCTCCGGCCGTTCCAGCCTTTGGCGATCACGCTCTAGCGGGTGCGGAGGGCATCTTCCAGCCGGGCCCGCCAGGCCAGCATGCGGCGCCGATTGGTGCCGAAATCGGAATAGCCGATCAGGCTGCGTGAATAGAGGAAGATGCCGGCGCCGCCGACCAGCGGGACCGCCTGGCCCACCACGATGTCCGGGAAGTTGGCGAGGCGGGAGCGCACCACCCACTGCACCTGCCGCAGTTCCGGCCACTCCGCCAGTTTCCAGCAGCGCGGCTCGCCTTCGCCCAGCATGCGCAGCGCGGCCCAGGCGGCCTCCGGCGAAACCGGCAGCAGGGGAAGGGTGATGTGGCGCTGCGTCGTCAGGCCCGGCGGGGCCAGCAGTACCGCGTTGGGTGAGGCGGGCAGTTGCAGGGCGGCAAAGTTCAGCGGCATGGCGGGCGGCAGCCCGGCCGGGCCGCGGCCGCGCAGCAGTTCGGCGGTGCTCATGCTTCGGAAGACCCCGAGGGGGCACGCAGGCGGATGACGCCGCGGATCTCGGAATCCGGGCTGGCGGGCTTGCCCTTGCGCAGGATGTCGACTTGGCCGGCACGTGCCAGGCGAATGGCGGCGGCGCGGATCGGGCCCATCAGGCGGCGCCAGCGATCCGCATCGGGCTCCAGCGCGCGGGCGACCTCGCTGGGACAGATGCTTTTGGCGGGGCCGCGCTCGGCGGTCTGGCGCAGGATCTCGGCGGTGATGGCGTCGGGGGAGGTCATGCGGCGAGACTAGACCGGATCGGGCCGCGCTGGAATCGTGGCGCGCAGGTCATGGCACCAGCCAGGTCGCCTCGGGCGTGCCGCCGGCGGGCCAGGTGAAGCGCGCGCGCCTGTGGCCGGCGGCGGCTAGGTGCAGGAATTCGAGTCGCGCGATGCGAAACAGCAGCACGCAGAACTGCGCGCGGCCGGCAACCGGATCGGTGGGTGCGGAGGGTGGCTCGGGGCACGGCGTGCCGGGGGCGGGCTGGATGGCGTAGCACAGGCGGCTGAAATCCCGCGTCGCGGCCCAGGCGGCGTCCGCGATTCCGTCGTCCCTGTGCAGGGTGACATGGCCGGACAGGCGCAGCTGGATGGCGGCGCCGGCATCGTAAAGGTGCAGCGCGGCGCGCGGCTCGACGGCAAGTTCCGCGACCTTCCCGGCGCGTGCATCGCTGTGCAGGCGAAGCGTGCGGGACGGCGCCTCGAAACCGCGCAGCACCAGGGTGCGGGCGGTGGGGGCGCCATCGGCGGCCAGCGTCGCCAGCGTCGGTGTGTGGAACGGGTGGCGGCGGTCCGAGACGCCGCGCGACAGCAGGCGGAAGGTCTCCACCAGCGTCTCGTCGAGACCGGTCATGTGCTCCGGATGGCGGCGACGAGGGCGGCGGCGCTGTCCACCGCGGCCTCGGCGCGGGCGCCGATGCACCAGTCGCCGGCGGCGCCGAGCCCGCTGGCGGCATCCCACAGGCAGGGCGCGCCGAGCGGCACCTCGACCAGCGCATAGCGCCAGCGATGCGCGGATTTGTAGAACGGCTCCGGCAGGGCCGTGCCGGCCTGCACCGCGAAGGCTTCCAGCAGCCGCGCGGCGGCGTCCTCGGCCGGAAGCTCGACATGTTCGCGCGACCAGGCCGGGCCACCCTGCACCACCCAAAGCTCCAGGCTGGCATCACGGCCGGGCTTGGAGCTGTCGCGGGCCGCCCAGCCGATCGGGCCGGCGGCGGGGCGCAGCGTGTCCGGCAGGTCGAGCCGCTCGGGGAAGGCCAGCATAAGGGTCCAGCAGGGCTCGAACCGCACCACGTCGAGCACCGTGGCCAGATGCGGCGCCGGGCCGGCCAGCAGGGCCTGGGCCTGGGGTGCGGGCAGCGCCAGGATCACGGCCTGGAAGGGACCGTCGCGCTCCGGCGTCGTGGTCGGCATCGGGCGGCCGGGGCGGACCTGGCGGGCATCCAGGTGGTGCAGGTACCAGGCGCCGGGCGCGCCGGAGATTTCGGTGACGTGGCGGGAGAGGTCGATGTCGAGACCCTCCGCCAGCGCGCGTGGGACGGAGGCCATGCGTGGCACGCCGACGCGGCGCCCGGCATCGGGCCATTCCTTGGCATGGGCCGCGTCCAGCACGGCGGCGAAGGCATCGCCATGAGCAGTCAGGTATTGTGCGCCGTGGTCGAAGTTCAGCACATGCCCCGCGGCTTCGACGCGGCGCGTCGCCATGCGGCCGCCGGGGCCGCGGCCCTTGTCATAGAGGCGCAGCCGCACGTCGTAGGCGGCGAGGGTTTTGGCGCAGGCGAGGCCGGCGAGGCCCGCGCCGACGATGGCGATGTCTGTCGGTGGCATGATTGCCTGTATGGCCTGCGGCGCGGCGGAGACAAGAGGCATGGGGCGCCGTCGCCGGCTTAATCATTCTTTTGCGGTGACGAGCCTGCGCCGTTCGCGGCACACCACGGCATGTCGAGGCGAGCGCGGTCACAAGGCGCGCGATCACGCACTCGTCACGGGCTGCATAAACGCATTGGGCGCGCGGCGGGTCTACCTTGCAGGTGTCGAGGAGATTGGCATGCAGGCGGGGCCGCAGACTCTGCTATTGGTCGAGGATGATCCCCTGGTCCGGATGACCCTGGTGGAGGGGCTGACGGATGCCGGGTTCACCGTGCTTGAGGCGGAGGACGCCGAGGTTGCGCTGGGATTGCTGGCGCGGCGGCCGGAAATCGATGTGCTGCTGACCGATATCAACCTGCCAGGTGCGGATGGCTTCGACCTGTCGCATGCGGCGCGCCAGCTGCGGCCGTTCCTGCCGGTGGTCTATGCCTCCGGCCGGTTGCGGGCGGCGGAGCCGGGGCGCGGGCTGCCTGGCGCGCCGTTCCTCGCCAAGCCCTTCACCGTGGCCCGCGCCGCCGAGACGATCGACGCGCTTTTGCGCTGATCTGACCCGCGGGGGCGCTTCAGTTCACCTGGATCCTGGCCTCGCGCACCACGCGCCGCCAGCGGGCGAGGTCCTCCGCCAGCAGCGTTCCGAGTGCCTCGCGCGACGTGGCATCGACGGCGAAGCCGACCTGGGCCAGCCGCGCCGTGACCTCCGGCGTGCGCAGCGCGGCGACGATCACCTGGTTCAGCCGCTCCAGCACCGGCTCCGGAGTCGCGGCCGGGGCGACGATGGCGGTCCAGGAGCCGGAGACGTGCTCGGGCAGGCCCTGCTCGGTCATGGTCGGCACGTCCGGCAGTTGCGGGAAGCGGCGCGGGCCGCAGATGGCGATGCCGCGCAAGCGCCCGGCCTGCACATGCGGGCCGACGGTCGCGGCATTGAGCACGGCGAAGGGGGCGGTGTTCTGGATGACCGCGGTGGCGGCGGCGGGGCCACCGGCGAAGGGCACCGCGACCGCCTCCGTCCTGGTCAGCAGCTTGAACAGTTCCATCCCGAGTTGTTCGGAGGAGCCGACGCCGGAGGAGGCGTAGGCCGGGCCGCCCGGCTGCGTCTTCATCCAGGCCACCACCTCCGCCACCGTCGTCGCTGGTACGGAGGGATGCACCACCAGCATGTTCGGCGCCGTCATCACCAGGGTGACGGGGGTGAAGTCCTTCTCCACGTCGTAGCCGGGGGTCCGCATGACGACCGGGTTGATGGTCAGCGTGCCGCTGGCCGCGACCAGCAGCGTGTGGCCGTCGCCTGGCTGCTGCGCCACGAAGCGGGAGCCGATGGCGCCAGTGGCACCCGGGCGGTTGTCCACAATCACGGTCTGGCCGAGCGCCGCCTGCATGCCCTGCTGGACCACGCGGGCGGCGAGATCCGTCGGGCCGCCGGGCGGGAAGGGCACCACCAGCGTCACCGGGCGGGTCGGCGCCCAGGCGGGCTGGGGGCCGGTCTGGGCCTGGCCGGGGCGCGGCAGGAGGAGGGGCGCTGACAGCAGCGCGAGGGCGTGGCGGCGGCGCATCTTTGGGCTCCGGTTCCTGTTTGACCGGTGGCAGTGAAGCACGCCGCCACTCGCGCGCCACCCCTGCGCGGTTGACCCGGCCCCGTGCGCTTCGCAGGATCGGTCCATGCCCCCCACCCCCGAGGATGTCCGCGCGGCCCTGACGCATATCCGTGAGGCGCGCGGCTTCGTGCTGCCGCATCACGGCGCCATGGCCGCGGCGCTGCCCGAGTTGCATATCGCCTACGAGGCGATGTACCGCGCCCTGACGCTGGAGCCACGCCACCTGGCGCCGCTGGAGCGGGAGGTGGTGTGGCTTGCGATCCTGGCGGCCTGCGAGGAGCCAGTTGGCACCCACCACCTGCACAAGTTCCGTTTGGCTGGCGGCGACGATGCGCTGGCGCAGGCAGTATTCCGGCTGGTCGGCTGGGCGGCGGGGGCGCGTCGCTGGGCCTGCATGGCGGACCACTGGCAGGCGCAGTTTCCGGCGCTGCCGGCCGCACAGGGATATCTCGACGGGCTGGATGCGCTGCTGGGCGATGGCGCGCTGGCGCCGGGGCTGGCGCGGCTGGCGCTGGTCGGCATCCACACCGCCTGCGAGGAGGACTGGGGACTGCGGGTTGCGTTGCGTTCCGCCTATGCACTCGGCGTCGAGGAGCCGCGGATGGCGGAGGCGATGAGCCTGCCGATCTGGCCGCGAGGGGTGAACCGTTTTGTCAGGGCGACGGCCGCGTGGCTGGAGATGATCCGGGCGGGGGAGGTGGCACCGTCCCCGCCCTTCCAGGCCTGGGCCGAGGTAGCGGGGCAGGGTGCCTTCACCCCACCCCCGCCATGACGCACCCTGGCCCCGCCCTGGAGTCGCCGATGGCCGAAGCCTTGCAGGTTCCGACCCACCTGACCGTGGAGAACGCCGATTTCAGCCGCGCCCTCGGCTGGATCGACAGCGCGGTGGTGCCGCTGGCGGATGCGAAGATTTCCGTGCGCGACCTCGGCCTGATGTATGCCGACATGACCTATGACGTGGTGCATGTCTGGCGCGGCGGGTTCTTCCGGCTTGAGGATCACCTGGACCGCTTCTTCGCATCAATGGCCGGGCTGCGGCTGGACCCCGGCATGAGCCGGGACGCGATGCGCGCGCTGCTGGCGGACCTGGTGCGGCAGAGCGGGCTGCCGGATGCGCTGGTGTATTTCGCCTGCACGCGCGGGATGGCGGTGCCGGGGACGCGCGACCCCACGGCCTCCGCGAACCGCTTCTTTGCCACCGTCACGCCGCTGGTGCTGCGCGGGCAGCCGGCGGAGATGCAGCGCGGGCAGCATGCGATGCTGGTGCGGGAGGTCACGCGGATTCCGGCCTCGGCCGTGAACCCGGTGTGGAAGAACAGCCACTGGGGCGACTTCCTGCGCGCGGCATTCCTGGCCAAGGATGCCGGGCACGACGTGCCCATCCTGTGTGCCACGGACGGTGCGGTGGCGGAGGCGCCGGGCTTCAACGTGGTGGCGGTGATCGGCGGCCGCCTGGTCTCGCCAGAGGCCGGGGTGCTGGAGGGAATTTCCTGCCGCACCATGTTCGAGATCGCGGGCGAGCTTGGCATTCCGGCGCAGTATGGGCGGCTGATGCCGGAGCAGTTGGCGGCGGCGGAGGAGGCGTTCCTGACCGCGACCTCCTGCGGCCTGTTCCCGGTGACGCGGCTGGACGGCGCGCCGCTCGGGTCTGGTGTGCCGGGGCCGGTGACAACGCGCTTGCTGAATACCTACTACGCCCGGAAGAATGCGGGCTGGCACATCACGCCTGTCGAGACGATTCTCGCCACCACCGACCGGAGGCCATGACCATGCGGCGCCTGCTTGCCCCTCTTGCCGCGCTTCTGCTGGCTGCGGCGCCGGCCGTGGCCCGGGACCTGACGGTGGTCGCGGGTGGCGGCGCCTTGCAGGACCACATGCGGCGGACGCTGTTCTCGACCTTCGCCGGCGGGCCGGTGGTGGATACCGCCTACGACTACAATGTCGGGCCGATCCGGGCGATGGTGCAGGCCCGCAACGTCACCTGGGACGTGGTGATGGTGGAGGCACCGGATCTGGTGCGCGGCTGCGAGGACGGCATCTTCGAGCGCATCGACTGGTCCGTGGTGAACCGCGACAAGTTCGTGCCGGGGGCGGCCACCACCTGTGGGGCAGGGGCGATCGGTTGGGGCGTCTCCGTGTTCTACGACGAGGCGCGGCATCCGGTGGGGCCGGCGAATTTCGTGGAGTTCTGGGATACGCAGCGCTTCCCTGGCCGGCGCAGCCTGCGGCGCGGCGCGCGGATGACGCTGGAGATCGCGCTGATGGGCGATGGCGTGCCGCCAGGCGAGGTGTACCGCGTGCTGGCGACGCCTTCGGGGCAGCAGCGGGCCTTCGCGGCGCTCGACCGGCTGCGGCCGAACCTGAGCTTCTGGACCGGCGGGCAGCAGCCGATCGAGCTGGTGAACAGCGGCGAGGTGGCGTTCGCGGTGGGCTTCGTCGGGCGGGTGGCGAACGGCATCCGCGCCGGCGCGCGGTACAATCTGCGCTGGCCGACGCTGCTTTATGCCTATGACAGCTGGGCGGTGGTGCGGGGGTCCGAAAACGCGGCACAGGGGATGCGGCTGATCGAGCACATCACCAACCCGGCGCCGCTGCTGGAGCTGACGCGCCTCTGGCCGATCAACCCCGTGACGCGCGCGGTGGCGGAGGACCCGGATGTGCGGGCGCGCAACCCGCTGATGATGACGAACCACCAGGCGGGCGGGCTCGAGATCGATACCGAGTTCTGGCTGGAGCATGGGCCGGACCTGGAGCAGCGCTTCGCTTCCTGGCTGACGCGTTGAATCGAACGAACCGGCTGGCGGCGCTGCTGATCGCGCCGCTGCTGCTGCTGATCCTCGGCAGTTTCCTGCTGCCGGTGGGCGTCACGCTGTTCCGCGCGGTGCAGGACCGGGAGGTGGCGGCGGCGCTGCCGGAGACGGTGGCGGCGCTGCGCGGCTGGGACGGGCAGGGGCTGCCGGAGGAGGCCGCTTTCGCCGCAATCGTGCGGGAGTTGGGCGCGGCGCTGGAGGCCCGGCGCATCGGCGATGTGGCGCAGCGGTTGAACTTCGAGCGGACGGGCAGCCGCACGCTGCTGCTGCGCACGGCGCGGGCGGCGGACCGGCTGCAAGCGCCCTACCGGGGGTCCTTGCCGGCGCTGGATGCACGGTGGGGTGAGACGGAAACCTGGGCGATGCTGGCGCGCGCGACCGGGCCACTGACTTCGCTGTACCTGCTGCGGGCGATGGACTTCACGCGCAGCCCCGCCGGCGACATCAGCGCGGTGCCGCTTGACGAAAGACTGTACCGGACGCTGTTCCTGCGGACCTTCGGCATCAGCCTGCTGGTGACGGGGATCTGCGTGCTGCTGGCCTACCCGGTGGCCTACACCATCGCGCGGCTGCGGGCGCCGTGGTCCTCCATTGCCATGACGCTGGTGCTGATTCCGTTCTGGTCCTCCGTGCTGGTGCGCACCACGGCCTGGTTCGTGCTGTTGCAGCGGGAGGGGCCGGTGAATGCGGCGCTGCTGGCGCTGGGGCTGGCGGAGGCGCCGGTGCAGATGCTCGGCACGCGCTTCGCCGTGGTGCTGGCGCTGGTGCATGTGCTGTTGCCATTTGCCATCCTGCCGATGCACAGCGTGATGGTGCGGCTGGATGCGACCTATCTGCGGGCCGCGGCCTCGCTCGGCGCGAATGGTGTGCAGCGGTTTGTCCGCGTGTGGCTGCCGCTGAGCCTGCCGGGCGTGCTGGCGGGTGGCGCGATGGTGTTCCTGCTGTCGGTCGGGATGTACACGGCGCCGGCGCTGGTCGGCGGTGACCGTGACCAGATGGTGGCCTGGTTCATCGCGAACTTCATGAGCCGCGACGTGAACTGGGGCATGGCCGCGGCGCTGTCCGCGTATCTGCTGGCGATGACCGGGGCGGTGGTGGCGCTGGTGCGGGCGGTGACCGGCGGCGTCGCGATGGGCGCGCGCGGCTGATGCGCGAACACCCGGCGGCGCGCATCCTGCTGCGTGGCACCACGGCATTGGTGCTGTTGTTTCTGCTGGCGCCGATGGCGGCGGTGGTGGTGCTGTCCTTTTCCCCCACCGAGGCGATGGTGCTGCCGCCGCGCGGGTTCTCGCTGCGCTGGTACGAGGAGTTCCTGACCGCCGGGCGCTGGGTGCTGGCGACGCGCAACAGCTTCGTCGTCGCCATCGCCACCACCGTGGTCGCGACGCTGCTGGGGACGATGGCGGCCATCGGGCTGACGCTCGGGCGGTTTCGCGGGCGGGGGGTGCTGGTAGTGCTCCTGACGCTGCCGATGGTGACGCCCTACATCGTCACGGCGGCGGCGATGTTCTTCGCCTATTCCATCATCGGGCTGACGGGGTCGCTGGCGGGGCTGGTGCTGGCGCATACCGTTGTCGCCGTGCCCTTCGTGGTGGTGGCGGTGCTGGCGACCTTGCGGACCTTCGATGCGACGCTGCTGCGCGCGGCGGCCTCGCTTGGCGCGGCGCCGGTTCCGGCGATCCTGCGGGTGATGGTGCCGAATATCTGGCCGGGGATCGCGGCAGGTGCCGTGTTCGCCTTCGCAACGTCGCTGGATGAGTTCGTCATCACGCTGTTCATGGCAGGTCCCGGCCAGTTCACGCTGCCCCGGCAGATGTATGCCTCGGTGCGGGAGTTTCTCAGCCCGACCATCCTGGCGGCGGCGACGTTGCTGTTCCTGTGCTCGCTGGTGTTCCTGCTGGCCAGCGAGTTGCTGCGGAAACGCGCGCGGTGAGCGAGGTGCTGGTGCGCTTCGCCGATGTGTCGAAGAGCTATGACGGGCGCGTGCAGGCGGTGGCCGGGCTAGACCTGGAGGTGATGCGCGGGGAGGTGCTGACGCTGCTCGGGCCATCCGGGTCGGGCAAGACCACGACGCTGATGATGCTGGCGGGCTTCGAGGATCCGACGGCCGGGCGGATCGAGCTTGAGGGCGTGCGGATCGACACGCTGCCGCCGCACCGGCGTGGGATCGGTGTGGTGTTCCAGAACTACGCGCTGTTCCCGCATCTGAGCGTGGCGCAGAACCTGGCGTTTCCGCTGTCCATACGCCGCATGGGCCGCGCGGAGATTGCGGGGCGCGTGGCGCGGGCGCTGGAGATGGTGCGACTGCGCGGCTTCGGCGACAGGCGGCCGCAGCAATTGTCCGGCGGGCAGCAGCAGCGCGTGGCGCTGGCGAGGGCGCTGATCTTCACGCCGAGCCTGGTGCTGCTGGACGAGCCGATGGGGGCGCTCGACAAGCAGTTGCGGGAGGAGTTGCAGGGCGAGATCCGCCGCATCCATGCCGAAACCGGCGTGACCATGGTGCATGTGACGCATGACCAGTCCGAGGCGCTGACGCTGTCCGACCGCATCGCCGTCTTCGACCAGGGCCGCATCCAGCAGATCGGCACGGCGGAGGAGGTGTATGAGCGGCCGGCGAACCTCTTTGTCGCTGGCTTCATCGGGGAGAATAACCGCCTGGACGCGGTGGTGCTGGATGCCGGGCATCTGCGCCTGGCGGATGGCACGGTGCTGGGCTGCGCGCCGCATGGTCTGCGGCCGGGAGCGCCCGTGGTCGCCTCGATCCGGCCGGAGCGGGCGGTGGCGGGCGGCATCCTGGCGGGGCGGGTGCTGGAGGTGGTGTATCTCGGCGACCACTGCCGGCTGCGGCTCGCCTTCGGCGGGCGTGAGGACTTCATGGTGCGGGTTCCGCGACGGAATGGGGCGGTGCTGGGTACAGCACATCCTTTCGCGATATCGGCCGACGCGGTTCGGGTCTTCGCGACGGATTCTGCTTGACTCGCGACGCTGCGCCGCGTGGCATCTGCATGGAATTTTCTGCTGCACCGCACGCCGGTGCGAAAGGCCAAGTCGATGACCAACCTGACCCGACGCACCATCCTCGGCGCGGCTGCGAGCCTGGGCGGCGCAGCCCTGCTGACCAACCGCGCGGCGGCGCAGGCGCGGCCCGGGGTGCTGCGCATGGGGCTTTCGGCCTGGCCGCCGAACCTGCAGCCCTGGCCGTCGACGGGCGCCTCGGCCGGCACGGTGAAGATGCTGATCCATCGCCGCCTGACACGGTTCGACGAGAAGGGTGAGGTGCAGGGTGAACTGGCCCACAGCATCGAACTGGACGCGGAGCGCGCCTGGGTCTTCAAGCTGCGGCCGGAGGCGGTGTTCCACAATGGCGAGAAGGTCACGTCGGAGGACGTGAAGTGGACCATCGAGCAGGTCGCGGCCGAACGCTCCACCGCCTACTACCGCACGCAGATGCAGCTGATCGAGCGTGTCGAGACGCCGGACCCGCACACGGTGCGGCTGGTGATGAAGCAGCCGGTAGCGACGGTGCCGCTGTGGTTCGCGAACTACAACATGGCGATCGTCTGGCGCGGATCCCGCGACATGAACGCGGCCGTGGGCTGCGGGCCGTATCGCGTGGCGTCGCAGGAACGCGGGTCCTGGATGGAGTTGCAGGCGGCGCCAAACTACTGGGTGCCGGGCCTGCCGCGCAGCCGCACCATCCGCATGACGATCTACGCCGACGAAAATCTGCGGCTGGCGGCGCTGCAATCCGGCGATGTCGACATCATCGAATACGTGCCGTGGTCCGGCATGGCGGCGGTCGATGCCGATCCGCGCCTCAAGCTGGATGCGCAGATGGGTCCGTTCATGGACATCCTGTTCAACGGCACGCGCCCGCCCTTCAACAACCCGCTGGTGCGCCGTGCCGTGGCGCATGCCGTGAAGCGGGAGGATATCGTGCGCGTCGCCTTCTCCGGCCGCGGCGCGCCGATCGAGGGCATCCCGATCGTCGAGGGCACACCGTGGTGGGATGCGGAGCTTTCGAAGGGCCACGCCTACAACCCGGAGCGCGCCAAGGCGCTGCTGGCGCAGGCGGGATTTCCGAACGGCTTCTCGACGACGCTGCTGGCGACCTCCCAGTTCGGGATGCACAAGGATACGGCGGAAATCAGCCAGCAATACCTGGCGGCCATCGGCATCCAGGCGGAGTTGCGGCTGACGGATTGGTCCACGCGCGTGAGTGCGGGTATCCGCGGGCAGTACGACATCGCCATCCACGGCGTCTCCGCCGACTTCAACGATCCGGATGGGCTGACGGTGGTGCTGGACACTTCGTTGTCGGCCGCGCATGGCCGGTCCTTCGGCCTGTCCACGCCGCGCACGGTGGAGTTGCTCGGCAAGGGGCGCGCGGAGTTCGACACGGCAAAGCGCGTGGAGATCTACAAGGACATGCAGCGGGCGGCGCTGGAGGAAGTGCCGGTGGTCGCGCTCGCCTGGCGAGAGCAGGGCTACGGCTTCGACCGGCGCCTGACAGGCTTTGCCAATCTGCCGGGCGCGGTCTCCACCTCATCCGGCGCGTTGCTGGAGTTCGCGGCGCTCGGCTGATGTACTGGCTCGCGAAGCGCATCGGGTTGTCGCTGGTGCTCATGTGGGTGGTGGCGACCATCGTCTTCCTGGCGCTGCACATGGTGCCGGGCGATCCGGCGGAGATGCTGCTGTCCACCGGCGGTGCGATGCCGGATGCCTACGCCATCGCGGAACTGCGCGAGCGGCTGGGGCTGAACCGGCCGATCCTGGAGCAGTACACGGTCTTCATCACCGGCCTTGTGCAGGGCGACCTCGGCACGTCGCTGGTCGATGACTATCCGGTGGCCGCCGAGATCGCGCTGCGGCTGCCGCGCACGCTGGAGCTGATTTTCGCGGGCACGATCATCGCGGTGGCGATCGCGCTGCCGGCGGGAACCTTCGCGGCGGTGCGGCAGGGCGGGGCATTCGATCGCGCGGCCTCGGCGGTGGCGGCGGTGTTGCAGGCGGTCCCGGTGTTCGTGCTGGGCACGCTGCTTATCCTGGTACTGGCGCAGTGGCTGCGCTGGATGCCGGCGGGCGGCTATACGCCGTTCGCGGAAAATCCCGGACGGCACCTGCTGCTGCTGCTGCTGCCCGCGGTGGCGATCGCCAAGGGGCTGGCGGCGACGATCTTCCGGATGACACGGGCTTCCGTGCTGGATGCGCTGTCCCGGGATCATGTGCGGACGGCGCGGGCAAAGGGCCTGACGCCGCAGCGGGTGCTGCGCCGGCATGTCGTGCGCAACGCGCTGATCCCGGTGACGACGGTGCTGGGGTTGCAGATGGGCACGCTGCTCGGGGGCACGGTGCTGGTGGAATACGTCTTCAACTGGCCGGGCCTGTCCACGCCGCTGCTGCGGGCGGTGGAGGCGAGGGATTATCCGATGGTGGTGGGCATCGTCATCACGGTGTCCGGCCTGTTCCTGCTGATCAACCTGGTCATGGACCTGGTCTACGCGGCGCTCGACCCGCGGATCACGCGCGGATGAGGAAGCTGTGGCTGCCTGGCGGCGCGGTGCTGCTGATCGTCCTGATCGCCTTCGCCGCACCGATCCTGCCGCTGATGGACCCGATCCGGCAGGACGTGGCGAACCGGCTGGCCGCCTACGTGCCCGGCAGTCCGCTGGGGCGGGACGAGTTCGGGCGGGACGTGCTGTCGCGGCTGATCTGGGGCGCGCAATCCTCGCTGGCCGTCGCCTTCGCCTCCACCGCCATCGCGGCGGTGATCGGCACCATGCTGGGCCTGCTCGGCGGCTGGTTCCGCGGGCTGGCGGAGGTGTTGGCGATTCGTGGCGCCGACGTGGTGCTGTGCTTCCCGCCGGTGCTGCTGGCGCTGCTGGTGGTGACGCTGCTGGGGCCGGGGACGGGCACGCTGATCCTGGTGCTGTCCGTGCTGTACCTGCCGGGCTTCATCCGCGTGAGCTTTGCGGAGGTGCTGTCGGCACGCAGCCAGGACTATGTGGAGGCGGTGCGGGCGCTGGGGGCGCGGACGCCCCGCATCCTGCTGCGCACGGTCTTGCCGAATATCGCCGGGCCGGTGCTGGTGCAGATCTCACTGGCGGTAGCCTCCGCGGTGGTGCTGGAAAGCGGGCTTTCGTTCCTGGGCCTCGGCGTGGTGCCGCCGACGCCGAGCTGGGGGCTGATGATCCGCGGTGCGCGCGCGACGATGGAACAGGCGCCGACCCTGCTGCTGTGGCCGTGCCTGGCGCTGACCATCACCATCCTGGCGATGAACCTGTTGTGCGACGCGGTGCGCGACGTGGCGGACAAGCGCGGCGGTGGTGGCGCGCGGAAACTGCGGCTGATGGACCGGCTGCTGCCGGGGTTGTTCCCGGCGCCGGCCTCGCCCGCGCCGCTGCTGGATGTGCAGGGGCTGACGGTGGAGATCGCGACGCCGGCTGGGATCATCCGGCCGGTGGAGGACATGACCTTTCGGCTGGAGGCCGGGCGGACGCTGGCGATCGTCGGCGAGAGCGGGTCGGGCAAGTCCATGGCGGCGACCGCCATCATGGGCCTTTTGCCGCCGGTGGCGCGTGTGGCGAACGGCGTGGCGCGCTTCGAGGGCGAGGATCTGCTGCGAATGCCGGAGGCCGAGCGGCGAAAGCTGCGCGGCGGCGCGATGGCGATGGTGTTTCAGGACCCGATGAGCAGCCTGAACCCGGTGCATCGCGTCGGCGACCAGGTGGCGGAGGCGATCCGCGCGCATCGCGACGTGCCGGCGGCGCAGGCGACCGCGGAGGCTGTGGAGTTGCTGAAGCGCGTCGGCATCGCCGACCCCGGCCGTCGCGCGCGGGCCTATCCGCATGAATTGTCCGGCGGCATGCGGCAGCGCGTGATGATCGCGATGGCCATCGCCAACAAGCCGCGCCTGCTGATTGCGGATGAGCCGACGACGGCGCTGGATGTGACGGTGCAGGCGGCGATCCTGGAACTGCTCGCGGTGCTGCGGCGCGAGGAGGGCATGGGCGTCGTGCTCATCACCCACTCGCTCGGCGTCGTGGCGGAGGTCGCGGAGGATGTGGTGGTGATGTACGCGGCGCAGGTGGTGGAGCGAGGGCCGGTGGCGACCGTCTTCGCCAACCCGCTGCACCCCTACACGCGGGCGCTGCTGGCGGCGGTGCCGGATGGCGATATCGAGCCGGAAGGCATCCCCGGTGTGGTGCCGCGCCCTGATGCCTGGCCGCCTGGCTGCCGCTTCGCGCCGCGCTGCACCCATGCGACCGAGGCGTGTTCCGCCGCGCCGCCGGTGCTGGAGGAGATGCCGGACCACGCCGTGCGCTGCATCCGCTGGCGGGAGCTCCCGGCATGAGCGATCCGCTTGTGGTCGCCGAGGCGGTGGAGATGACTTTTGCGGGTCGCGGCATCTTCGCGCGCGGGCGGCCTGTGCGGGCGGTGGCCGGGGTGGATGCGACGGTCGCACGGGGCGAGGCGCTCGGCGTGGTCGGTGAGAGTGGCAGCGGGAAGTCGACGCTCGGGCGGGTGCTGCTGGGGTTGCTGGCGGCAACCGGTGGCGCGGTGCGCTTCGATGGACAGGCGCTGCCGAAGCCGGGCAGCGCGGCCTGGCGCGGGTTGCGTGCGCGGATGGGCATCGTCTTCCAGGACCCGTTCGGCAGCCTGGATGCGCGGCGATCAGTCGGCGCCCAGGTCGAGGACGGGCTGATCATCCATGGCGCGCTCTCGCCAGCCGAGCGGCGCGAGAAATTGGCGGATATGTTCCGGCGCGTTGGGCTGGACCCGGACCGCATCGGCGCCTACCCGCATGAATTCTCCGGCGGCCAGCGGCAGCGGCTTGGCATCGCGCGGGCGCTGGCGACGGGGCCGGATTTCCTGGTGGCGGATGAGCCGGTCTCGGCGCTGGACGTTTCCATCCAGGCGCAGGTGGTGCGGCTGCTGGCGGATCTGCGGCGCGATCTGGGCCTGGCGATGCTGTTCATCAGCCATGATCTGCCGGTGGTACGGCACCTGTGTGACCGGGTGATCGTGATGTATCTGGGACGGGTGATGGAGGAAGGGCCGGTGGACGCGGTCTTCGCCCGGCCCTTGCATCCCTATACCCGCGCGCTGCTGTCGGCGACGCCGATGCTGGACCCGGCGCGGCGCCTGACGCGGGAGATCCTGCCGGGGGAGCCACCCAGCCCATCCGACCCGCCCTCCGGCTGCGTTTTCCGCACGCGCTGCCGCCATGCCCGGCCGGCCTGTGCTGAGGCGGTGCCCCCCCTTCGCGAATTCGGCGGGGTGGCGCACCGTGTCGCCTGCATTCGTGCCGAAGAGATCAATTGAGGAGCCCGCCAGCATGGTCGAGATAGCGCCAACGAAAGTCCGCATGGGCGAGATCACGGGCGACGAGGCCCGCACGCTGTATCCGCAGAACCCGGTGATCCTGCTGCCGATGGGCAGCCACGAGGACCAGGGCCCGCACGCCCCGATGGGTGACTACTTCCTCGCCGAGAAGATGGCGGAGCTCATCGCACTGCGCGCCACGGCGGAGGGCACGCGGACGGTGGTGGCGCCCGTGCTGCCCTTCGGCAAGGGCGACTTCTTCGGCCCGATGCCGGGCGGCATTGCGCTGTCCGCGGCGACGTTCCGCGCCGTGCTGGACGAGGTGTTCGCCGAACTGCTGCGGCACAAGCTGACCAAGCTGGTTGTCATCAACGGCCATGGCGGCAACGTCACCGTGCTGAACGAGGCGACCCGGGCGGTGATGCACAAGGGCGGGCCGGTGATCCCCGCGCTGTATCTGTGGCGCATCGCCTATGCGGAGATGCCGAAGCTGCTGGGGGCGGAGAAGGCGAAGGCGGTCTCCAGCCACGGGGCGGATCCTCTGACCAGTCTCGGGATGCACCTGTTCCCGGAGCGCATCCGTACCGACCTGATCCCGGAGCCGCGCAGCGGCAAGCCGGAGGCGCTCGGGCTGCCGTTCATGGGCTGGGGCTCGCTGAGCTTTCAGGGCGCCGAGGTGACCGTGCCGATCGAGTATGACGCGGTCAGCCCGAACGGGTTGGGCACCGGCGATCCGCGGCTTTGCAGCGCGGAGTCCGGAAAACTGATCGCGGACCGGCTGGTCGAGATCGGCGCGGGGTTCTGCCACCACTACGCGAAGCAGTGAAGGGAAGCCCGCTCCCCCCTCAAGCGAGGGGGGGGGGGAGAGGGCTATTACGGGACGCGGTCCTGGTCGGGGATCGGCTCGCCCTTCGAGACGCGGACCATGTTGCCCAGCCAATGCTCAATGCTGCGGCGGCTGTTCTCGTAGGCCGTGCTGGCGCAGTGCGGTGAGACGATCACGTTGTCCATGTGCAGCAGCGGATGGTCGGCCGGCGGCGGTTCCTGATCGAACACGTCGACGGCCGCGGCGCGCAGCTTCCCTGTCTTCAGCGCTTCGACCAGGTCCGCCTCGACCACCACGCCACCCCGGGCGACATTCACCAGGCTCGCGGTCGGCTTCATCTTCGCGAGCGCGCGGGCGTCGATCATGCCCTTGGTTTCGGGGGTGAGGGGGCAGTTCAGGGACAGGAAGTCGACCTCGGCCAGCAGGTCGTCCAGCGCGCGGTACTCGACGCCGATCGCCTTCGCCTCGGCGTCCGGCAGCTTCGTGCGGCTGTAGTACAGCACGCGGCAGTCGAAGCCCTGCAGCCGCTTCGCTACGCCCTTGCCGATCGCGCCGAGGCCGATGATGCCGACGGTCTTGCCGGTCAGCATCACCGACTGTTTCCAGATCTCGTTCTTGGCCCAGCCGCCGGCGGCGGTGGTGTTGTGCGCAGGCACGATCCGCCGCGCGATGGCGAGCATCAGGCCAATGGTGAACTCGGCGACCGGGGCCGCATTGCTGCCGGTGGTGCGGGCGACCTGGATGCCGTGGGCGCGGCAGTAGTCGAGGTCGATGTTGTCGATGCCGACGCCCCATTTGTGCATCAGCTTCAGCTTCGGGGCGGCCGCCAGCACCTCCGCCGGAACGCCGATATCCCACCACAAGGCATAGTCGGCATCGGCGATCTCGGCCTTGAGGTCCTCGACGGTGCGGCCTTTCACGGCCGTCGCGCGAAAGCCCTCGGGCAGCAGGGATTGGATGATGTCGGCCATCTCGCCGGCGATGGGCTGCAGCAGGGCGATCTTCTGGGTCATGGGGTATCCTAGACGGGAGCGGTCTCGAGGGTGAAGCGGACGCCGGCGCGGGCCAGGCCGCCGCCGAGTGCGACGATGGTGCCGTCGGCGCGCCAGCAGGCGGCGCCGGTCATGGTGCCGTCAGGCCCGAAGGCGATGCCGTTCATGCCGCCGCCGATGGTGGCGGCGCGCCGGATGTCGTGGCCGCGTGCGGCCAGTGCCGCGGCGACATGCTGCGGCACGGCGGGTTCCAACTCCAGCGCCAGGCCCTGCGTCCAGATTCGCGGCGCCTCGACGGCCTGCTGCAAGGTCATGCCGTGGTCGATGATGTTCAGCACGGCCTGGAAGGCGGAGGGAAAGATCTTCAACCCGCCGGGCAGGCCGAGCGCGAAGGCCGGCCTGCCGTCCTTCAGCACGATGGTCGGCGCCATGCTGGTGAAGACGCGCTTGCCCGGCTGGACCGACAGCGCGAGGCCTGGGCGCGGGTCGAAATTGTGCATGTAGTTGTTGGCGATCAGGCCGGTGCCGGGGATGGCGATGCGGGCGCCGAACAGCGCGTTGATGGTCTGCGTCGTGGCGACGATGTTGCCCGCGGCATCGGCGACGGTGACGTGGGTGGTGTAGTTCGACTCGGCCAGCGAGGGATGCGCCTGCCAGGACCGCGCGCGGGCCATGTCGATCTGTTCGCGGCGGAGCTCGGCATAGTCGGACGACAGCAGGCGGTCGATCGGCACGCGCACAAAATCCGGGTCGGCGGTGGCGGCGGAGCGGTCGGCGAAGGCGAGTTTCAGCACCTCCGCCACCAGGTGCCAGCCCTCCACCGTGCCGAATCCCATGCCGGCGACGTCGAAGCCTTCCATCACCTGCAGCATCTGCGCCATGTGCACGCCGGCCGAGGCGGGCGGTGGCGGCGCGTACACCGCGTACCCGCGATAGTCACCGCGGATCGGCGCGCGCTCGATCGGGCGGCTGGCGCGAAGGTCTTCCCGAGTCACGATGCCGCCGCCCAGGGCCAGCGCATCCGCCACCAGGCCGCCGAGCGCGCCGTCATGCAGCGCGTCGGCGCCCTCGCGCGCGATGGTGCGTAGCGTCTCGGCGTAGGCGCCCTGGATGAAGCGGGTGCCAGCGGGCAGTTTTGCGCCGCCCGGCAGGAAGCGCGCGGCGAGGTCCGGGTCGCGGGCCAAATCGGCCGCGGCGTCGCCGATGCAGTCGGAGAGGTAGGGGGTGGCCCGAAAACCCTCGGCGGCCAGGCGGATGGCGGGGGCCATCACATCGGCGAGCGACCAGGTGCCGAACTGCGACAGCGTGTGGGACCAGGCGCGCAGCGCGGCCGGCACGGCGACCGCCAAGGGGCCGATGGCGTTGGTGCGGCCCTCCACCTCCCGTTCTTCCGGCGGGATGCCGGGGCGGGGGCGGTACATGTCGGGGGTCGCGGCGGCGGGGGCGGTGGACAGGCCATCGATGACGGCGTGGCGGCCATCGGCCATGCGGACATGACCGACGCCGCCGCCGAGCACGCCGACCATCATCGGCTCCACCACCGTCAGCGCGAACAGCGTGGCGATGGCGGCATCGACGGCGTTGCCGCCTTCCAGCAGCACCTCCGCCCCGGCGGCCGAGGCGCGGGGGTGGTTGCTGGCGACGATGCCACGGGTGCCGTGAGCGGGCGTCTTTTCGCAGGTCAGGGGGAAGCGGGTACGGCCGACGTCGGTGTGCATCGCAGCAGTGTGCGGCGGGCCCGCGCGCGGCGGAAGGGGGGCTCCTGCCCGATGCCCCAAGTTAAGACCTGCGGCCGATGCGGCCGGCCGAGGCCGCGAATGCGGCCCGCCGCAGGTGCGGCGAGCCAGGCGCAGCGCCGGCGCCGATGAGCTAAACTTACCTGTGCATGAAGGCGCAGCCTTCATGCACAGGTGATCAGAAGGCGATCTGGACCTTCATGGCCCGCGTCCGATCCGCGGCGAGTTCGAAGGCGGCGATGGCCTGATCCATCGGCAGCACTTCCGTCAGAAGCGGCATCGGGTCGATGGCGCCGCGCGCCAGGATGTCCACGGCGAGAGCAAATTCCTCGTGGAAGCGAAAGGTGCCGCGCAGGGTGATCTCCTTCGCCACCAGCGCGTTCAGCGGCACCGTTGCATCGCCGCCGAGGCCGACCTGCACGATCGTGGCACCCGGCCGGGCCGCGGCGATGGCGCCGGCCAGCGCGGCGCCGCTGCCGGCGCATTCGAACACCACGTCGAAATGGCCCTTGTCGGCGCCGTAGGGACCGAGCGCCTGCGGGTCCGCCCGCAGGTCATGCGCGGCATCGGCGCCGAGTTGCAGGGCCAGCGCCAGCGGCTTCGGCGCCAAGTCCGTCATCACCACCTGACGGGCGCCGGCGTGACGCGCGACCAGCAGGCACAGCATCCCGATCGGGCCGGCACCGGTGACCAGCACGCGGGCGCCGAGCAGCTTGCCGGCCTGGCGGGCGGCGTGCAGGCAGACGGCTAGGGGTTCGGCGAAGGCGGCGCGCTGCAACGGCATGTCGGCCGGAAGCTTCACCGCACGCGCCGCCTCGCAGACCAGGACCTGTCGAAAGCCGCCGCCGACATGCGGCATCCGCATCGCGCTGCCGTAGAATCGCATGTCGAGGCAGTGCTGCGCCTCGCCCGAAAGGCAGTACCTGCAGGTGCCGCAGGGCAGGGAAGGGTTGACCGCGACGCGGTCGCCGACCGCAAGTCCGGCGACGCCCTGGCCGAGGCCAGCGACCTCGCCGGCGATCTCATGGCCGAGCACCATGGGTTCGCGGACGCGCACCACGCCGAAGCCGCCATGCTGGTAGTAGTGCAGGTCGGAGCCGCAGATGCCGCCGGCGCGGATGCGGATGGCGACCTGGCCGGGGCCGGGGGCCGCTTCCGGCTGGTCCTCCACGCGCAGGTCGCGGGCGGCGTGGATGACGATGGCTTGCATGGGCTGCGTGTTTCCCCCTCACCCCACCCTCTCCCCCTGAGTGGGGGAGAGGGCTTCGATCAGTCGGCGTATTGGCCGGCGGCCTGGATCAGGGGGCGCCACTTGGCGATGTCAGCCTGCCAGAATTCGCGATGCGCCTGCGGGGTGGCGCGGGCCACCGGGACCGGCGCGGTGCCGAGGGCGGCGAAGCGGGTTGCCACGTTGGGGTCCTGCAGGGCGGTGACGAGGGCCTGGTTCAGCCGCTGGATGATCGGCGCCGGCGTGCCCTTGGGTGCGTAGAGGCCGTGCCAGACGCTGACCTCGAAACCGGGCAGGCCGCCCTGGGCCGCGGTCGGCAGGTCCGGCAGCGCCTCCAGCCGGTCGGCCGTCGTCACGGCAAAGCCGCGCACGCTGCCGGACTTGATCTGCTCCGTCGTGTTGGTGGTCTGGTCGCACATCAGGTCCACGGTGCCGGCCAGCAGGTCGTTCATCGCGGGACCCGTGCCGCGATAGGGCACGGTGGTCATGCGGGTGCCGAGCGCCTGCATCAGCAGCAGGCCGCACAGGTGGCTGGCGGCGCCGATGCCTGCATTGGCGTAGTTGAGCTTCTCACCCTCCCGCTTCACCAGCGCCACGAGCTCCGCCATGTTCTGTGCGGGCAGGCCGGTGCGGCCGATCAGGGTCATCGGCACCTCGGTCACCAGGCCGATGGTCTCGAAGCCGTTGATCGCGTCGTAGGGCACGCGGCGGTACAGCGTCGGGATCGTCGCCATGCCGATGTGGTGCATCAGGATGTTGTAGCCATCCGGCCGCGCCTGGGCGGTGCGTTGGGCGCCGAGGGTGCCGCCGGCGCCGCCGACATTCTCCACCACCACGGTCTGGCCGAGCGCGCCGGTCATGGCCTGGGCGATGAGGCGGGCCACGGTGTCCGTCGGGCCGCCGGCGGCGAAGGGCACCACCATGGTGATGGTGCGGCTTGGGAAGGCCGGCTGCGCAAGGGCCGGGGCGGCCATGGCGGCGGCGGCGAGGCCGAGCAGGCCGCGCTTTCCGATCTCGGTCATCTTTGTCTCGTTCCCTCGGGCTGTAGGCGGCTCAGGCGTCCATCTTCAGGGCGGCGATGAAGGCGCTTTGCGGGATTTCGACCTTGCCGAACTGCCGCATCCGCTTCTTGCCTTCCTTCTGCTTGTCCAGCAGCTTGCGCTTGCGGCTGATGTCGCCGCCATAGCATTTCGCGGTCACGTCCTTCGACATGGCGCTGATCGTCTCACGCGCGATGACGCGGCCGCCGATGGCGGCCTGGATCGGGATCTTGAAGAGCTGGCGGGGGATCAGCTCCTTCAGCTTCTCGCAGATCTGCCGGCCGCGGCGGTCCGCCTGGGTGCGGTGCGCCATGAAGGACAGCGCATCCACCGGCTCGGCATTCACCAGGATGGAGATCTTCACCAGGTCGCCGGGCTGGTAGCCATCCACCGTGTAGTCGAAGCTGGCATAGCCGCGGGAGACCGACTTCAGGCGGTCGTAGAAGTCGAACACCACCTCGTTCAGCGGCAGGCGATAGACCGCCATGGGGCGGGTGCCGACATAGGTGAGTTCCACCTGTTCGCCGCGGCGTTCGTTGCACAGCGTCAGGACGGAGCCCAGGTATTCCTCCGGCACCATGATGGTGGCTTTGATCCAGGGCTCGCTGATTTCCTCGATCACGCTGGGGTCGGGCATGTCGGCGGGGTTGTGGAGCTCGGTCTCCTCGCCGTTCGTCTTGCGGATCTTGTAGACGACGGAGGGCGCCGTCGCGATCAGGTCCAGGTCGAACTCGCGCGAGAGGCGTTCCTGCACGATCTCGAGGTGGAGCAGGCCGAGGAAGCCGCAGCGGTAGCCGAGGCCCAGCGCCGCGCTGTTCTCCATCTCGTAGTGGAAGCTGCTGTCGTTCAGCCGCAGCTTGCCGACGGATTCGCGCAGCTTCTCGAAGTCGTCGGCATCCACCGGATACAGGCCGCACCAGACCACGGGGATGGAGGGCTTGAAGCCGGGCAGGGCTTCAGTGGCCGGGTTGCGGTCATCGGTCAGCGTGTCGCCCACGTTGGTGTCCGCCACCGTCTTGATGGCCGCGGTGACATAGCCCATCTCGCCCGGGCCGAGGCTGTCCACCGCCACCATCTTGGGCGTGAAGACGCCGACCTGCTCCACCGTATGGGCGGTGCCGTTCGACATCATGCGGATCTTCATGCCCTTGCGCAGGTGGCCGTCCCGCACCCGCACCAGGACCACCACGCCGAGATAGGCGTCGTACCAGCTATCCACCAGCAACGCCGTCAGCGTCTTGTCGGCATCGCCCGTGGGGGGCGGCAGGCGGGTGACGATGGCTTCCAGCACGCCCTCAATGTTCAGGCTGGTCTTGGCGCTGATCATCACGGCGTCGGAGGCATCGAGGCCGATCACGTCCTCGATCTGCTGCTTCACCCGGTCGGGCTCGGCGGCGGGCAGGTCGATCTTGTTAAGGATCGGCACGATCTCATGCCCGGCATCGAGCGCCTGGTAGACATTGGCCAGCGTCTGCGCCTCGACCCCCTGAGAGGCGTCGACCACCAGCAGGCTGCCTTCGCAGGCGGCCAGGCTGCGGCTGACCTCATAGGCGAAGTCGACGTGGCCGGGCGTGTCCATCAGGTTGAGGATGTAGGTCTCGCCGTCATTTGCCTTGTATTGCAGGCGGACGGTCTGCGCCTTGATGGTGATGCCACGCTCCCGCTCCAGCTCCATGTTGTCGAGGAGCTGTTCCTTCATCTCGCGGAGGGCCACGGTGCCGGTGGTCTGAATCAAGCGATCCGCCAGCGTCGACTTGCCGTGGTCGATGTGGGCGATGATGGAGAAGTTGCGGATGCGGGAGAGGGGGGTGTCGGTCATCTGATTCCGGGTGCCGGCGTTCTCGGGGAGATAGGACAGAAGCCGCGGAAGTCCAAATATTTTGGCGAGACTACCGGATCAGGCGGACCTCGATCGCGAGGCCGAGGGTGGCCCAGATGCGTTCGGCGGTGGCGAGCGAGGCGTGCGGCTGCTCGGTCGGCCCTCGGCGCCGGTATAAGGGATTAGCGGCAGGGCCAACTGGTCCAGGGCGGGGGTTCCGTCGCCGCCGTAGCGTGCCGGGCACCCGAGGATCCCGGTTCTGGTGATTGCGAAATCGATCCGCTTTCCAGCGCCACCGCCACGGCATCCGCACTCGTTTTGGCCTGCGGCAGGGCCAGGACGGCCAAGGCGTCGAGAAGCGCGGACTCAGCCATTCCGGTGCGGCGCGACTTCCTCGGCCAAGTCGCGGGTTGCCTCCGCGCGGCGTTCCGCGATGAGTTCGTCGGCCAGGCTGGGTCCGGGGGGAACCATGGCTGCCACCAGCGCCTGCGCGCGCCGGATGGCCGCGTCACTCGGGCGCAGGTGCAGCCGCCCCTCCCGCGCCTCGACCATCACCTGGCCACCGCCCGGCACGCCGAGCGAGACGGGCCCATCTTACAGCAGGACCAGCCGGCCCTCCGCATCGCCCTGCACCGTCACGACCCGGCCCATTGGCAGCCTCCGGCCGGCTATCCTCGTAGCACCGCGCCGGTCGCCTTCGCCACCGCGGCGACGATCTTGGCGGCGGCGGCCTCGATCTCGGCATCGGTCAGGGTGCGCTCGCGCGGTTGCAGGGTGACCTGGAGGGCCAGGCTGATCTTGCCCTCCGGCAGCTTGTCGCCGGCGTAGCGGTCGAACAGCGTGACATCGGCGACCAGCGTTTTCTCCGCATTGCGGGCGGCGCGGAGGAGTTGGTCGGCGGGCACGCCGGCATCCACCACGAAGGCGAAATCGCGGCGCAGGGGCTGGAAGGCGGGCAGGTCGGGCAGGCCCTTCTTGCGGCGCTTCGGCTCCGCGATCGCGTCCAGGAAGACCTCGAACGCCACGACGGGGCCGGCGAGGCCGAGGGTGCGGACCACCTGCGGGTGGAGTTCGCCGAAATTTGCCAGGACGGTCTTCGGCCCCTGGCGCAGCACGCCGGACCGGCCGGGGTGGTAGAAGCCGGGCGCATCCGTGGTCAGCATCACCGCCGCCATCGGCACGCCGAGCGCCGACAGCGCCGCCAGCGCATCGCCCTTGGCATCCAGCGCATCCACCGGGCGGGCCGGCGCGGCCCAGTTGGCCGGAGTCTGGCCGGCACGAAGGCCGGCGGCGACGGCAAGCTGGCTCGGGCCGGCAGACGGGTCGCGATAGGCGCCGCCGATCTCCGCCAGCGCGACATCGGCGAAGCCGCGGGCGGCGTTGCGGGCGGCAGCCATGGCGAGGGAGGCGACCGGGGTCGGCCGCATCTGGTCCAGGTCGCTGGCAATGGGGTTTTCCAGGTGCAGGCCATCGGGCGTTTCGCCGAACAGGCCGGCGGTGGCGCGGTCCAGGAAGCCGTAGGTGACGCAATCCTGCATGCCACGCGCGGCCAGCACCCGCCGGGCCAGCGCCGCGCGCACCTGCTTCGGGGCCAGCGCCGGGCGCGGCACCGGGCTTGCGACCGGCAGCGAGACGGCCGGAACCGCATCGAGCCCACCGAGGCGCAGCACTTCCTCGACCAGGTCGCATTCCGGCTCGATCGCGGCGCAGCCTTCGGCGGCGATGCGGGCGCGCTCGGCGGGCAGGGAGGGATCCTGGGCCAGGGCACCGACCGCGGCGATGTCGTTGCGCCAGGACGGCACGGCGACGGTCACGCTGGCGGCGTCACGCCGGGTCACCTCGAAGCCGAGCCGTTCCAGCCGCCCGACGGCTTCGTCCTCCGGCAGATCGAGCCCGCCAAGGTCGCGGATCCGGGCGAAGCGCAAGGTTGCCTCCCGCTGCCAGGCGGGCGGCGCGCCGGCCTCCGACACTTCGGACGCCTCGCCGCCGCAGAGGTCGAGGATCATCCGCGTCGCCGCTTCCAGCGCCTTCGGCAGCAGCGCCGGGTCGATGCCCCGCTCGAAGCGGGAGCGGGCGTCGGTGCGGACGTCATGCCGGCGGCCGGAGAGCGCGATGCGCACCGGGTCGAACAGCGCGCATTCGATGAAGCATTCGGTGGTGGTGTCATCGCAGCCGCTGTGCTCGCCACCGATGACGCCGCCGAGCGCCTCGGCGCCGTTGGCGTCGGCGATGATGCCGTCCTCCTCCGTAAGCGCGTAGGTCTTGCCGTTCAGCGCTCGCAATTCCTCGCCTGGCCGCGCCATGCGCATGGTGAGGTCGGTGCCGGCGACCTTGGAGACGTCGAAGACGTGAAGCGGGCGGCCGAAGGCGAAGGTGAAGTAGTTGGTGATGTCGACCAGCGCGCTGATCGGGCGCAGGCCGATGGCCACCAGCCGGTCCTTCAGCCATTGCGGCGAAGGGCCGTTCCTGACGCCGCGCACCGCGCGGCCGAGCACCCAGGTGCAGGCGCGCGAGTCCGCGATGCGCCATTGCAGCGGCGATGGGTAGGCGGCGGCGACGGGTGCCACATCCCACGGCTTCAGCGTGCCGAGGCCGGCGGCGGCCAGGTCGCGGGCGATGCCGCGGACCGACAGCGCGTCGCCGCGGTTCGGCGTGACCTTGATCTCGATCACCGGGTCGTCGAGGCCGGCCCAGGCGACGTAGCTGGCGCCGACCGGCGCATCCTCCGGCAGGTCGACAATGCCGGAGTGGTCGTCGCCGAGGCCCATCTCCCGGGAGGAGAGCATCATCGCCTCCGACTTCACGCCGCGGATTTCGCCCAGCTTCAGGGTGATGCCGGTGCCGGGGATGAAGTCGCCCGGCACGGCGAGGACGCCCTTCATGCCGGTACGGGCATTCGGCGCGCCACAGACGACCGAAAGTTCGCGGCCATCGCCGGCATCGACGCGCAGTGCGCGCAGGCGGTCGGCGTTGGGGTGCTGCACAGCCTCGATGACGCGGGCGATGCGGAAGCTCGCGAGGGACGCCGCCTTGTCCTCGATGCCCTCGACCTCGATGCCGATAGCGGAGAGGGTGGTGGCGATGGCATCCAGGGTGGCGTCGGTTTCCAGATGCTCGCGCAGCCAGGACAGGGGGAACTTCATCGGATCAGATCCCCTCGTGCAGGCTGGCGGGGGCAAGCGGATCGGCCGCCCAGTGGCGCAGCCAGCGCAGGTCGCTTTCGTAGAAGGGCCGCAGGTCCGGCATGCCGTGCTTCAGCATGGTGATACGCTCGATCCCCATGCCGAAGGCGAAGCCCTGCCATTCGCGCGGATCGAGGCCGCAATTCGCCAGTACCTTGGGATGGACCATGCCGGAGCCCAAGATTTCCAGCCAATCACCGCCGCCACCCAACTCTCCGGTCTTCCGGTTCCAGCCGATATCCACTTCCATCGAAGGCTCGGTGAACGGGAAGTAGGAGGAGCGGAACCGCACCGGCAGGTCCGAGATGCCGAAGAAGGCTCGTAGAAAGTCGGTCAGGCAGCCCTTCAGGTGGCCGAGGGTGATGTCGCGGTCGATCACCAGCCCCTCCACCTGGTGGAACATCGGGGAGTGGGTGGCGTCGTGGTCGGCGCGGTAGGTGCGGCCCGGGGCGATGATGCGGATCGGCGGCGGCTCGGCCAGCATCGTCCGGATCTGCAGGGGCGAAGTCTGGGTGCGCAGCACGCGGCGCTGCCCGGCCTCGTCGGTGCCAGGCAGGTAGAAGGTGTCGTGGTCCTGGCGCGCCGGGTGGTGGTCCGGGATGTTGAGGGCACCGAAATTGTGCCAGTCGGATTCGATATCCGGGCCCTCCACCACGCGGAAGCCCATGGCGCCGAAGATGGCGGTCAGTTCCTCGATGGTCCGGCTGATCGGGTGGATGCCGCCATCGGCCGCGGTGCCGGGCGCGAAGGGGCGAGGCGGCAGGGAGACGTCGAGGCGTTCCGCCTTCAGCCGCGCGTCCAGCGCCAGGCCCTCGAGCGCCGCCTTGCGGGTCTCGAGCAGCGCCTCGACCTCGTTCTTCAGGCGGTTCAGCGCGGCCCCACGATCCTTCCGCTGGTCGGCCGGCACCGCGCCCAGGCCCTTGAGCAGGCCGGACAGGCTGCCGGACTTGCCCAGCACCGCGACGCGCACGGCATCCAGCGCCCGCAGGTCCGCGGCACCCGACAAGGCGGCTTCGGCATCGGCGCGCAGCGCCGCGAGATCATCGCTCATACTGGCCAGCATCCGGATACGGAAAAGGCCGCCCCCTGCGGGACGGCCCTCCTGTGTCAGTCTTCAGCCAAACCGCGAACGGTTCAGGCCTGCGCGGGGAGGGCGCCCTTCGCCTTCTCGACGATGGCCGCAAAACCGGCCGCGTCGTCGAAGGCCAGCGCCGCGAGCATCTTGCGGTCGATCTCGATGTTCGCCGCCTTGATGCCGGCCATGAACCGCGAATAGGTGATGCCGTGCTCACGCACCGCCGCGTTGATGCGCTGGATCCACAGACCGCGGAAATCGCGCTTCTTGTTGCGACGGTCACGATAGGCGTACTGCAGCGCCTTCTCGACGCGCTCGAGCGCCGGACGATAGGCGGTGGAGGAACGACCGACATAGCCCTTGGCGAGCTTGAGGATCTTCTTGTGCCGGGCGTGCTTGGTTACGCCGCGCTTCACATGTGCCATGGTTCAGATCCTTCCTTACCGGCTCGAACCGTAAGGCATCCACTGCTTGATCGTGTCGCCATCCTGCTTGTCCAGCACGAAGGCGCCGCGGTTCTGCCGCTTCATCTTGTTCGTCTTGGCGGTCAGCATGTGGCGCTTGTTGCCGGCGCCAGCCTTGACCCTGCCGGTTGCCGTCAGCGTGAAGCGCTTCTTCACGCTCGACTTCGTCTTCATCTTGGGCATTTGGACCTCCAGACGGTCAGGCCTCTCCCACCTCGCACCAACCACCCTCGCGAGCAGCCGGACCGCACCATGCGGCAGGGATCGGTATCCGCGGCCAGGCATGCCCACCAGAGGCCATGACGCGCGGAGGCGGGCTTGTAGCGGCGAGGCGCCGGCGACGCAAGCGGGCGGGTTGCGCGGGTGATTTGCAGGGATGGCTCCGCACTCCCTGCAAATCACCCAGCGCCAGCCGACTACGCCGCCGCCGCCAGGGCCTCGCGCCGCAGCAGGGCTGTCAGGTGGGCGGCGATGGCGCCCATCCCGGTCTGGTTGCCGGTGCGTCCGGCCCGGGCTTCGGCTTCGGCGTTGTAGTTGGTGTTGGTGTTGACGTCGTAGGCGAAGGCCTGGCCGGTGTGGTCGGTGATGAATTCGATGGCGCCGACGCCGATGGCATTCGCCAGCAGGAAGGCTTCCATGCGGTGGATCAGGGGGTGGGTGAAGCCTTCCTGGATGACGAATTTCGGGCTGGGTGCAACGGCGGGGCAGGCGGCGCCTGCGCCGATGTCGCAAGCATCGGCCGGGCAGAGTTCGAAGCCTTCGGATGTGTCGACTCGCACCGCATACAGGAACCGGCCGCCGACGAATTCGGCGCGGGTGATGCAGGGTTCCGCGGCTTCGATGTAGCGCTGGACCAGCCAGATGCCGTCGCGCGGGTGGGCTTCGGAATCGGTGGTGACGTCGAGCGCGGCGAGGGCTTCGCGCAGCCCTGCTTCGCTGCGCAGCAGGCGCACGCCGAGGCCTTTGCCGGCGCGGTTGTGCTTCAGGATGATGGGGTAGCCAAGCTTCGCGGCGGCTTCGGGGATGTTCTCGCGGCCGACCACGGCGAGGGTCGCGGGCACCGGGATGCCGTGGGTGGACAGCGCCTGGTACTGCGCGACCTTGGACAGTTCGAGTTGTAGGGCGCGGCGGCCATTCACCAGGGGGCGGTTGTGGCGTTCCAGCACCTCGATCACCGCGCCGGCGTATTCCGGGGCGTAGATGTGGCCGCGGGTGTGGGAGGAGGCGCTCATGCGGTTGTAGAAGACGCCTTCGGGCGGTGGGCGGGTCAGGTCGAGCACGCCGCGGTCCAGGAACCATTCCTCGACCGGGGTGCCGAGGGCAGCGAAGGCGCTGCGCAGCGGCTCCACCCAGGCGTCGTTCTCGTGGATGACATGGACCTTGGTCATGGGCGGCTCCCGTATGGCGCTGGCTCTCACATCAGAAAAGAGGATTTTTCCACGGGGCCGCAAGGAGACGCGTAGCAGAAAGATTTTCTTTCCATGCGGTCCACGCGGTGGGAAAATCCATGTTGCCCGCAAGCGGAGGCGCACGACGGCCATCTACACGGAGCGGGGCGGGTTCCGCCGGCTCGGGCGGCACTCTATATCCCTCGGGTGATCATCCCCTTCCGCAAGATGCATGGCCTGGGCAACGACTTCGTCGTGCTGGATGGCCGTCCCACGCCACTCGCCATCGCCCCCGCCGAGGCCGCAGCGATCGCGGACCGGCATTTCGGCGTCGGCTGCGACCAGTTCATCGTCATGGAGCCGGGCGTCGACGGCGCCGACGTCTTCATGCGCATCCGCAACCCGGATGGCTCCGAGGCCGGGGCCTGCGGCAATGCGACGCGCTGCATTGCCTCCCTGGTGGCGGACGAAGCCGGGCGGGACCGCGTGGTGGTGCGGACCATCGCGGGCGACCTGCCGGTGGAACGCCTGCCGGGTGGGCTGTGGCGGGCGGATATGGGGCTGGCGCGGCTGGGCTGGCAGGATGTGCCGTTGGCGCGGGCGATGGATACGCTGCACCTGCCGTTGCAGCACGGCGCCGTGGGTGATCCGGCGGCCTGTTCCATGGGCAACCCGCACGCCACCTTCTTCGTCCGTGACCTGGACCTGGTGCCGGTGGCGGATATCGGGCCTTCGCTGGAGCACGACCCCATCTTCCCGGACCGGGCGAATATCGGCTTCGCGCAGATCCTGTCGCCGGAGCATATGCGGCTGGTGATCTGGGAACGTGGCGCGGGGCTGACGCTGGCCTGCGGCTCCGGCGCCTGCGCGGCCATCGTCAACGCGCATCGTCGCGGCCTGACGGGGCGACGCGCCACCGTCACCATGCCGGGCGGCGACCTGCTGATGGAATGGCGCGAGGACGGCCATGTGCTGATGACCGGGCCGGTCGCAACCGCCTTCACCGGCATGCTGGAGTTTCGCGGAGACGCCTCGGGCCGCCACGCATGAGCGTGCGGACCTTGACCTTCGGCTGCCGGCTGAACGCCCATGAATCCGACGCGATGCGCGGGCTGGCAGAGGCGGCGGGCCAGGATGCGCACACCATCATCGTCAACACCTGCGCCGTGACCGGGGAGGCCGAGGCGCAGGCGCGCCAGGCGATCCGCAGGGCGGCGCGGGAAGACCCGGGCGCGCGCATCTTCGTCACCGGCTGCGCGGCGCAGATCGCGCCCGAAGCCTGGGCGGGGCTGCCCGGCGTGGTGCGGGTGATCGGCAATGCCGACAAGCTGCGGCCGGAGGCTTGGGCGCCGGATGCCCTGCCGGCGCCGGTTGCCGACATCATGCAGGCCGCGCCGGCACCGGCGGTGCCGGTGACGCAGAATGCGAACCGGGCACGGGCGCTGGTGCAGGTGCAGCAGGGCTGCGACCACCGCTGCACCTTCTGCGTCATCCCCTACGGTCGCGGTCCCTCCCGTTCCGTCCCGCTCGGGCTGCTGGTGGACCAGGTGCGGGCGCTGGTGGCGGAGGGGTTCCGGGAGGTGGTGCTCACCGGGGTCGATATCGCGAGCTACGGCCCCGACCTGCCCGGCCGGCCGAGCCTGGGCCAGACGGTGCGCCGGCTGCTGGCGCTGGTGCCGGAACTGCCGCGGCTGCGGCTGTCCTCGCTCGACCCGGCGCATCTTGGCGGCGAGGCGGGCGATGCCGATCTGTGGCGCCTGATCGCGGAGGAGCCGCGCCTGATGCCGCATCTGCACCTGTCACTGCAACATGGCAGCGACCTGATCCTGAAGCGCATGAAGCGCCGCCACGGCCGTGCCGAGGCATTGGGCCTGGCCCGCCGGGCACGCGCGCTGCGGCCTGACATCGCCCTTGGAGCCGACCTGATCGCCGGCTTCCCGACCGAAACCGAGGCGCAGTTCACGGAAATGCTCGAGCTGGTCGAGGAGGCGGGGCTGAGCTTCCTGCACGTGTTTCCATACTCCGCGCGTCCGGCCACGCCGGCGGCGCGGATGCCGCAGGTGCCGGTGCCGCTGCGGCGTGAGCGCGCGGCACGTCTGCGCCAGGCCGGCCAGGCGGCGGCGGCGCGGCTGTTCGCCAGCCGGGTCGGGCGGGTGGAATCGGTGCTGCTGGAACGCGGTGGGCGCGGCCATACAGAACAATTTGCCCCGGTCCGGCTGGCGAATGCGCGGCCGGATGCCGAGGCGATCCGGCCCGGCAGCCTGCGGGCGCTGCGCATCGTGGCGGCCGACACCGAAGGCCTGCTCGGGGAGGCAGCATAGCCATGGCGCTCAAGGCACTCTGGGACCGGATGCGTGGGCGGGAAACGCCGGCGACCGAGACCCCACCGCAGACCCCGGTAACGGCGCCGCCGGCCCAGCCCGCGACACCGTCCGTTCCACCGCGCGAGGCGCCGGCCGCGCCGCCGGCGGCGCCCCTGGCACCCCTGCCACCGACCGCGCCGGTGGCGCCGCCGTTCAACGGCCCGCCGGACATGGTGGTGCCGGTGCCAGAGGAGGTGCAGCCGGAGCCAGCACCGCCCAGCAGGGACGCCGCCGCGCTGGCCGAAGCGCTGGCGACCAGCGAGCCGGAGGCAGAGCCCGGTGGCACCGGCGGCTGGTTCTCCCGCCTCAAGACCGGCTTGTCGCGTTCCACCGCGCGGCTGACCGATGCGCTGACGACCGTGTTCCGCAAGCGCCGCCTGGACGACGCGGCACTTGAGGAGCTGGAGGATACGCTGATCGCCGCCGACCTCGGTGTCGCCGCGGCGCGGCGCATCGTCGAGGGATTCCGGAAGACCCGCTTCGGCAAGGAGGTCTCGGACGAGGAGGTGAAGGGCGCGCTGGCGGAGGCGATCGCGGAGATCCTGGCGCCGGTCGCCCGGCCGCTCGAGATCCGGCGGGAGAATGCGCCGCATGTCGTGCTGGTGGTCGGCGTGAACGGCACCGGCAAGACCACGACCATCGCCAAGCTCGGCCAGCAGTATCGCGGCCAGGGCCTCAAGGTGATGTTCGCGGCGGGCGACACCTTCCGCGCCGCGGCGGTGGAGCAGTTGCAGATCTGGGGCGAGCGGACCGGCTGCGCCGTCGTTGCCTCGCCGAAGATGGGCGCCGATGCCGCCGGCCTCGCGCATGACGCGCTGGCGCGGGCGCGGTCCGAGGGGATGGACCTGCTGCTGATCGACACGGCGGGGCGGCTGCATAACAAGTCGGCCCTGATGGAGGAACTGCGGAAGATTATCCGCGTGATCCGCAAGCTGGACCCGACGGCGCCGCATTCGGTGCTGCTGACGCTGGATGCGACGACGGGGCAGAATGCCATCCAGCAGGTGAAGATCTTCAAGGAGATGGTGGATGTCTCCGGCCTGGCGGTGACCAAGCTGGATGGCAGCGCCAAGGGCGGCGTGGTGGTGGCGCTGGCGGCGGAGGTCGGGATTCCGGTCCACTTTGTTGGCGTCGGCGAAAAGGCTGCGGACCTGCGGCCCTTCACGGCGCGGGACTTCGCCCGTGGCCTGGTCGGGCTGCCGCAGAGCTAACAGAGCCGAAATCCGCTGCATGACCAGCTTTCCGCCCTGCAGGAGGCACCGCGGCGCGCCGAGCTGGGGCGCAGCATCACCGGCAGCGGAGCAGCCTGCCAGACGATCCTCGTCACCTACTTCGCCGGCTTCGACGAACGCCGCACCGCCTACTGGGATACGCGCTGCCGCGAGGGTTCAACGTACCGGGTGGCGCTGCCGGCCCAGCGTTTCGGACGCCTTGGTTTGAGCGTCCGCGACGCGGTAAGTGCCGACCGTTCGAGCCTGGTGGCCGCTTGGCCCATTGGTGCGGGACGGTAATCCGAACTGGCGCGGCCACGGCCACGGCGCGGAGCCGGGGCTCGGCGCGCCGCTGGGCCTGTCTGCTGATTCGGGGTTCCGGGTGCTCAGCCAGGTCGGAAACCATGCCGAGGTGTATGAACGCGACCTGGGGCAGGGGTCCGCGCTCGGCGTGCCGCGCGGGCTGAACGCGCTGTGGGAGCGCAGCGGACTGATGTACCCGATGCCGATACGCTGAACCGGTGCCTTGAACCTGCGGCTACTCCAGCGGAATCCGGATGCGGGCGCCGGGCGCGAGGTCCTTGCCCAGGATCTCCTGACGGCTGGAGAGGTGTTCGCGACCGAAGGTGAAGCCGCGGTCCTGCTCGCGCTCATCGATGATGACCGGCTCCAGCGTCGCGCGCGGCGGGCCGGCGAAGATGTCGCGCGGCGCCTCGATGCTACGGTTCGGGATCGGCGCGGGTTCGCCCCAGAGGCTGGGCGCCGCGGCCCGCGTACTGGGCAGGGGCGGGGCGGGAGGAGGCGGCTCGGGGAGTGGTTGCTGGGCGCGGGCGCGCCTTCGGGCGGAGACGGGGCGCTCCACCACCGGTTGCTCCGGCACCACGGCGGCCGGCGCATCCGCGGTCGCCGCCCGCGCCGGTTCGGCGAGGGCGCCGCCGGCGATGAGCATCAGCGATGCGGCGAGCGTGATCGCGCGTCTCACAGCGCAGCCTCCAGCCGAGTGGTTCCACGCCGATCCACCGGCGGGTTGCCGCGCGGGGCGCCGAGCGGACCTGGCCCAGCCTCTCGCCAGGCCCGCAGGACCCAGTGGACGGAGGGGAAGGCGAGGTCGTCCCAGGGGATGTCGGCCCAGTCGAACAGCCGGACCTCCAGGCTCTCAGGCCCCGCGGCGAAGCCGGGGCTGGCGAGGCGGGCGCGGAACAGGATCTGCACCTGGCCGATGCGGGCGATGGAATAGATCGCCAACACGCCGTCCAGCGCGAGGTCGGCGCAGGCTTCCTCCCGCGCCTCCCGAACCGCGCCTTCCTCCACCGTCTCGCCGAGTTCCATGTAGCCGGCGGGGATGGTCCAGAAGCCGCGACGGGGTTCAATGGCGCGCCGGCACAGCAGGACCTGGCCCGCCACGTCGACGACGGAGCCGACGACGATCTTCGGGTTCTCGTAGGCGATGAACCCGCAATCCGAGCAGGTCAGCCTTTCCCGGTCTTCGCCCTCGGGGATGCGCCGGACGAAGCGGGTGCTGTCGGTGGTGTCGGAGGCCATGGGCCGAAGGTGCAACCGGAGGGCGCGGACCGCAAGGCAAAGCTTATCACGCCGTCAGGAGGCTTTCCCGATGTGCCCGATCAGACACGCAGGTCGAGCAGCGACCCGCGTGGCACCGGCCCGCCGGGCATCGCCGGCATCGTATCCAGCGTGCGTTGCTGCGGCGCCGGCAGCGGCTGCAACGGCTGGGGGGAGGCGCTGGATCCGCGCGTTTTCGCGGCCCCTTGCGTCCGGGAGACTTCCGCCGTGAAGGCGGCCAGGGAGTTCATGGCGATCATGCGCACGACCATGAACCGCAGGTCTGAAGGATGCGTAAACCGCTGGGTGGATTTCGGCGGAAGCGGGCGGAGCGTGCGCATGCCCGGAGGATGCGACGCCGCGCCGTTAACACTCCAGCAACCTCTAGTGGAATCGAGACGAAGGTTGCCAAAATCTGAATCAGTCGGTCAGGACCGCGACCCCCGGCAGCGTCTTGCCCTCCAGCCACTCCAGGAAGGCCCCGCCGGCGGAGGATACATAGGTGAGGCGGTCCATCACCCCGGCATGGCGCAGGGCGGAGACGGTGTCGCCGCCACCGGCGATGGACTTCAGGCCGGAGGAGGCGGTGAGTGCCGCCACGGATTGCGCGACGGCGACGGTGGCGGTGTCGAAGGGCGGAATCTCGAAGGCGCCGAAGGGTCCGTTCCAGACCAGGGTCGAGGCCTGGCGCAGGCGGCTTTCCACCATGTCCACCGTCTCCGGCCCCACATCGAGGGCCATCATGTCCTCCGGCACCCGGTCGATCGCCACGGTACGGTGGGGCGCGTTGGCGGCGAAGGCGCCAGCCACCACCAGGTCCACCGGCAGCAGGATCCCGCAATTGGCGGCGCGCGCCTCGGCCATGATGGTCCGCGCCGTCTCGTGCATCTCGGCCTCCTGCAGCGACTTGCCCATGGCGTGGCCCTGGGCGGCGAGGAAGGTGTTGGCCATGGCACCGCCGATGACCAGCACGTTGACCTTGCGGGTCAGGTTGCCGAGCAGTTCCAGCTTGGTGGAGATCTTGGCGCCGCCGACGATGGCGACGACCGGGCGGGCGGGGTTGCCCAGCGCCGCGTCCAGCGCCTCGAGCTCCGCCTGCATCAGGCGGCCGGCGTAGGCCGGCAGCAGGTGGGCGACGCCTTCCGTGCTGGCATGGGCGCGGTGGGCTGCGGAGAACGCATCGTTCACGAACACATCCGCCAGCCTGGCGAGGGCTGCGGCCATGGCAGGATCGTTCTTTTCCTCGCCGGCGTGGAAGCGGGTGTTCTCCAGCAGCAGCACCTCGCCATCCGCCAGCGCGGCGGCGGCCTGTTCTGCGACGGGGCCGACACAGTCGGCGGCGAAGGCGACGGGGCGGCCGAGGGCGGCGGACAGCGCCTCCGCCATCGGCGCCAGCGACATCTCCGGCACCACCTTGCCCTTCGGCCGGTCGAAATGGCTGCAGACGATGACGCGCGCGCCCTTCTCCGCCAGTTCGCGGATGGTCGGCGCCAGGCGTTCGATCCGCGTGCGGTCGGTGATGCGGCCATCGCGGACCGGGACATTCAGGTCGGCGCGCAGGAGCACGCGCTTGCCATGGGCGTCCAGCGTGTCGATGGTGCGGAACGGCATCGAAGAGGCACTCCTGATTCGGGATGGCGGCCGGGAGGAACGAAGCGATGCGGTGGCTTGTCGCGGCCCTGGTCTGCCTGCCGATCGTAGCATCGGCGCAGGAGGGCTTCCAGTTGCCGTCCGGGAACATCTTCTGCGAGATGGAGGAAGGCGCCATCCGCTGCGACATCGTGAACTACAGCTACACGCCGCCGCCGAAGCCGCAGGACTGTGAATTTGACTGGGGCCATTCGGTGGCGGTCGGGCCCGTGGGCGCGGCGCGGCTGCTGTGCGGCGGGGATACTGTGGTGAACCGTGGCGCGCGCCGGCTGCGCTATGGCACCGCGTGGCAGGGGCCGGGGCTGACCTGCACGGCGACGCAGGCGATGCTGCGATGTGCCAATGCGGCGGGACAGGGGTTCGAGTTCGCGCGGACGCGGCTGCAGTTGTTCTGAACCGGCGCGACGAGCCCTCTCCCCCTGAAGCAAGGGGGAGAGGGCTCGACGGCTCAGAGGCTGCCGAACAGGGCGGCGGTGTCGCTCATGCGGTTGGAGAAGCCCCACTCGTTGTCGTACCAGGACATCACGCGCACCAGCGCGCCGTCCACCACCTGCGTCTGCGTCGCGTCGAAGGTGGAGCTGTGCGGGTCGTGGTTGAAGTCGATGCTGACCAGCGGCGCGGTGTTGTAGCCGAGGATGCCCTTCAGCGGCCCGGATTCGGCGGCCGCCTTCATCACCGCGTTGATCTCCTCCTTCGTGATGCCTTCCTTCTTCGGCACGAAGTCGAGCGAGACGAGGGAGACGTTGGGCGTCGGGATGCGGATCGCGGTGCCGTCCAGCTTGCCCTTCAACTCCGGCATCACCAGGCCCACGGCCTTCGCCGCGCCGGTGCTGGTCGGGATGGCGGAGACCGCCGCGGCGCGCGCGCGGTGCAGGTCCTTGTGCAGCGTGTCGACGGTGTTCTGGTCGCCGGTATAGGCGTGGATGGTCACCATATAGCCGCGCACGATGCCGAAATTGTCGTGCAGCACCTTGGCGATCGGCGCCAGGCAGTTGGTGGTGCAGGAGGCGTTGGAGACGACCGTCATCTCCTTCGTCAGCACCTGGTGGTTCACGCCGTAGACGATGGTGGCGTCGGCATTCTCGCCGGGCGCCGAGATCAGCACCTTGCGGGCGCCGGCGGTGATCAAGGCGCTCGCCTTATCCTTCGCCGTGAAGATACCGGTGCATTCCATGGCGACGTCGACGCCCTGGAACGGCACCTTGGTCGGGTCACGCTCGCTGCTGACTACGATCGGCGCGTAGGTGCGGCCATTGGCGGTGATCAGCAGCTTGTTGCCGTCCACCGCCACTTCGCCGGGGAAGCGGCCATGGACGCTGTCGTAGCGGAACAGGTGGGCGTTCGCTTCGACGCTGCCGAGGTCGTTGATCGCGACGCATTCCACGTCGGTGCGGTTGCTTTCGATCATGGCCCGCAGCACCAGGCGCCCGATGCGCCCGAAGCCGTTGATGGCGACCTTCACAGCCATTTTCGTCCAATCCCCTTTGGAATGTTCAACCCAAACGCTTCTTCACGGCGGCGACCGTCGCCTCCGCCGTGATGCCGAAATGCCGGTACAGCTCATCCGCCGGCGCACTGGCGCCGAAGCCCTGCATGCCGATGAACAGGCCCTCCGGCCCGAGCCAGCGGTCCCAGCCGAAGGGCAGCGCCGCCTCGATGCCGACGCGCAGCACGTCGCCCAGCACCTGGGCGCGGTAGCTCTCGTCCTGCAGCGCGAACAGTTCCCAACTCGGCAGCGACACCACCGCGGTCGGGATGCCCTCGGCCTCCAGCAGTGCGCGCGCCGCGATGGCCAGGTGCACCTCGGATCCAGTGGCGATCAGCGTAGCGCGGCGGGCGCCGGAGGGTTCCGCGAGGACGTAGCCGCCGCGGGCGCAGCGGTTCTCGCCATGGTCGGCGCGCAGCGCGGGCAGGTTTTGCCGCGACAGGGCGAGCACGGAGGGACCATCGGCGCGCTTCACCGCCAGTTCCCAGCATTCCGCCGTTTCCATCGCATCCGCCGGGCGGAACACCGCGAGGTTCGGGATGACGCGGAGCGAGGCGAGCGTTTCCACCGGCTGGTGTGTCGGACCGTCCTCGCCCAGGCCGATGCTGTCATGCGTCAGCACATGGATGACGCGCTGGCGCATCAGGGCGGCCAGCCGCAGCGCCGGGCGCAGGTAGTCGGCAAAGACCAGGAAGGTGCCGGAATAGGGGATGAGGCCGCCATGCAGCGCCATGCCGTTCATCGCCGCCGCCATGCCGTGCTCGCGCACGCCGTAGTGGATGTAGCGGCCGGCGTAGTTGCCGGGCGAGAGTGCCGGGATGCCCTTGACGTTGGTGTTGTTGGAGCCGGTCAGGTCGGCGGAGCCGCCGACCATCTCCGGCACCGCCGGCACCAGCGCTTCCAATGCGCGCTGGCTGGCGATGCGGGTGGCGATCTTCGGGCGGTCCTCGGCGTGCCTGGCGCGCAGCGCGGCGAGCGGCTCGTGCCAGGCTTCCGGCAGGCGGCCGGCCATGGCGCGGTCGAACTCGTCCTTCTGGGCGTGGTTCGCCAGGCGCTTGAGCCAGGAGCGGCGGGTGCCGGCACCGCGGCGTCCGGCTTCCTCCCAGCGCGCCTTCAAGCCGTCCGGGACCTCGAATGGCCCGTGGTTCCAGCCCATCGCGGCCTTGGCGGCGGCGGCTTCCTGGGCCCCTAGCGGAGCGCCGTGGCTGGCGGCGGTGCCGGCCTTGGTCGGCGCGGCGAAGCCGATGATGGTGCGGCAGGCGATCAGCGTCGGCTTCCGGTTGCGCGTCGCCCAGGCGAGCGCGGCGGCGACCTGCTCGTGGTCGTGGCCATCGATGCGGCGCGTCGCCCAGCCATAGGCCTGGAAGCGGCGCAGCGCATCGTCCGACAGCGAGATGGCGGTGTCGCCATCGATCGAGATGTTGTTGTCGTCGTACAGGACACACAGCCGGTCGAGCTGCAAATGGCCGGCGAAGGAGGCCGCCTCGTGGCTGATGCCCTCCATCAGGTCGCCGTCGGAGGCGATCACCCAGGTGCGATGATCGACCAGGGACTTGCCGAAGCGCGCCGCCAGCATGCGTTCCGCCAGCGCCATGCCGACCGCGGTGGCGAGGCCCTGGCCGAGCGGGCCGGTGGTGGTCTCGATGCCGGGATGCTCGCCGTATTCCGGATGGCCGGCGGCCGGGGAGTGCAACTGGCGGAAATTCCTGATGTCCTCGATGCTCATGCCGGCGCCGGTCAGGTGCAGCAGGGCATAGAGCAGCATGGAGCCGTGGCCGGCGGACAGCACGAAGCGGTCGCGGTCGTGCCAGCGCGGGTCGGCGGCGTCGTATTTCAGGAAGCGGGTGAACAGCACCGTGGCGACATCGGCCATGCCCATCGGCATGCCGGGGTGGCCGGATTTCGCCTGTTCGACCGCATCGATCGCCAGCGCCCGGATGGCGTCCGCCATGCGCCGTTCCTCGCTCGCCGGGCGCGCGAGCAGCAGGGCCTGCGCGGCCTGGGCGGGCGTGGGCTCCGCGCGGGGTTGGGTATCGGGTTCCGTCGTGGCCAAGGCAGTTCTCCGCAAGCGCGAGCCTATAGAGGCGCCTCGGGCACCCGACAACCCAGGCGTCGGCCGTGGGCCCGGGGCCACTGCGGTTGAGGATGCGTCGCATTCCAGATTGTGCAGCAATCACAACACCTTGCGGCGCGCGTGGGGCGTGACTCGGGGCCGCGCGCGGCGGTAGTCTCCGACCATGCCAACAGCCACCCTCGCCGAGCCGACCCGCGACGGCCTGCCGCCCATGCCCCCCGGCCCGCCGCATGAGGAACGCCACTTCGCCGCCGGGGAGACCATGCGGCATGTGGTCGGAGGCGCGGCGGAGGGGCTGGTGCCGGGCACCGCGGTCGCCGCGGCCCTTTCCTTGGCCGGGATGGCGACGCCGGCGGTCCTGGCCGGCGGGCTGGCGAGCCTGGCGGCGATCAGCGTAGCCGGTGCGCTGGAACGGGTGCGCGCGGTGCGGGCCGAGGCGGCGCTGTATGCGGCGGAGCGGCTGCGGGAGGAGGAGGAAAGCCACCTCTACCCCGAGCGCGAGAAGTGGGAGGTGGCGGCGATCCTCCACCGCTACGGCGTGCGCGGGGATGTGCTGCGCCAGGCGGTGGAGGCGGTGGCGGCGGACCGGCGTCGCTGGGTCGACTTCATGATGCGCTTCGAGCTGGACCTGTCGGAACCCGACACAGCCCGCACCGGCCGTGCGGCGCTGGTTCGGGCCATGGCGCAGGCCGGCGCGGGGATCCTGCCGCTGTTGCCCTATGTGGTCACGCCCAGCGGCGCGACCGGCTGGTCCTGCCTGATGGCCGGACTGGGACTGGTCGGGCTGGGCTGGCTCCGCGCCCGCGGCGATGGCCTGCCGCCGGCGGGGCAGGCGCTGCGCGTGCTGGGCATCGGCGCCGCCGCTGCTGTCGTGGCCGCCCTGGTGGCCCGTCTGGTGGTCTGACGGGCCAGGGCGCCCGCGGGCCTCAGTTCGGCGCCGGGCTGCCGCCGCCCTGCTGCCCGGCATTCGGGGCCGCGGGCGTGGTTTCACCTGTCCGCGGCTGCTCCGCCGCGCGCAGGCGGGCCTCAGCCTCCTGCGCGTTCTGCCGCAGGCGGGACAGGGTTGCCTCCGCCTGGCGCGACTGCTCGCTGAGCGCCTGGACCTGGCGGGCGGCCTCGGCGGCGGCGCGCTGACGCTCCTGAAGCTGCTGGCCGGCCTGGTCGACGGACTGGCGCAACTCGGTCAGGCGGGCCTCCTGGCTCTCCAGATTGCGGGTCATGCCGGACAGGCGCTGGTCGGCCGCCTCGGCGCGGGCGGTGAGGTCGGCCAGGCGGGTTTCGGCCTGCTGCGCGTCACGGGCGGCGGCATCGCGCGCCTGGGCCAGGCGGGCGGCCTCGGCCTGGGCGCGTTCGGCTTCCTGCCGGCGCGCGTCGCGCTGCGTCTCGGCGGCGGCGGCCTCGTTGCGCAGCGCGGCCAGGCGCTGCTGCAACTCGCCGGCCTCGCGGGTCGCGCCCGCGATCTCGGACTGCGTGCCGGTCAGGCGGGTGGCGGCCTGCTCGGCGCCCTGCGTCGCACGCTCGAGCTGCGTCTGCACCTCGGCCAGCGCGGCGCGGCGGGCGGAGAGATCGGTCTCCAGCAGCGCGGCTTGGTCCCGGAGACCGCGCAGGCGCTGGTCGGTCCCGGCCAGTTCGGCGGCGCGGGCGGTCAACGCGCCCTGGACCTGTCCGGTCTCGGCCGATAAGGCGGCAAGGCGCTGTTCGGCGGCCTGCACCCCGGCAGTCAGCTCGGAGGCGCGCGCCTGCAGGCTGCGCACCGCCTCCGCGGTGGAGTCACGGGTTTCGGCGGCGCGGGCCTGCGCGGCCTCGGCTTCCTGCACGGACCGGGTCAGTTCGGCCAGGCGGGCCTCGGCCTGGGCAGTTTGGTCGGTGAGTTCGGTGCTGCGCGCCTGCAGCCGCTCCGTCTCGGCCTGGGCGGCGCCGCGCGCTTCCGTCGCGGCCTGTACGGCCTGCTCGGCCTCCCGCTGCGCCTGCGCGCCGGTCTCGGCCTGCTGGCGCAGGGCGGCCAGGCGCTGTTCCGCCTCGTTCGCCTGGGTGGTCAGGTCGCGGGCGCGCGCCTCGGCCTGGGCCAGGGCCTGCTCGGCCTGCTGGGCGCGCGCCTCGATGGCGGGCAGGGCGCCGCTGGCGGCCCGCTCGGCATCCAGCGTGTTCTGCAACTGCGTACGCTCGGTTGCCACCTGGGTCGCCTGCTCCTGCGCCTCCCGCACGTCGCCGTTCAGGGTAATGACGGTGATCCAGCCGATGAGGGCCAGCAGCAGCAGCAGGGCGGAGGCGACCTGCGCGGGGCGCGGCCAGAGGGAGGGATTCATGATGCGCGGGCGCTCCAATGGCGAGGCGGGTAGGAACCTCCCCCGGAAGCGCCCCGGTGCCGCGAAAGTTGCAACGCGATCTACGTGCTGCGGTTGGCGCGGGCGACCACGGCCTCGAACAGCACCTGGCAGCCGGCCTCGGCCTCCGCCGGCTCGATGCTCTCGGCCTCGTTGTGGCTGAGGCCGTCCTTGCAGGGGGTGAAGATCATCGCGGCCGGCATGCGGCGGGCGACGTAGACAGCATCGTGGCCGGCGCCTGAAACCATTTTCCGGGCCGGGTAGCCGAGGCGGGTCGCGGCCTGTTCGACCAGGGCCACGCACTCCGCATCGAAGGGCTGGGCGGCGAAGCGAAGAAGTTCGGCCAGCTCCAGGGTGCAGCCGGTGGCGGCGACCAGGGCTGTCGCCTCGGCCGGGAAATCGTCGGCCAGCCACGCGATGCGGGCGCTGTCCGGGTGGCGGAACTCGATGCTGAAGGAGACCTCGCCAGGGATCACGTTGCGGCTGTTCGGCAGCACGTGCAGGAAGCCCACGGTGCCGCGGCCATCCTCGCCGGCTTCCCGCATGCGGCGGTCCACCAGATCGATCACACGGGCGGCGGCGACCAGGGCGTCGCGGCGGGTGGAGGGTGGGGTGGTGCCGGCGTGGCTGTCCTGGCCGGTGATGCGGGCATCCCACCAGACCTGCGCCTGCGCGCCGGTGACGATGCCGATCTGCCGGCCCTCCCGCTCCAGGATCGGGCCCTGCTCGATATGCAGCTCGAAGTAGGAATCCGCGGGAAAGGGCTCGGCGGTTTCCGCGCCGCGATAACCGATGGCATCCAGCGCCTGTTCCACCGAAACGCCATCGATGTCGCGCAGCGCGTAGGATTGCGCCAGGGGGTAGATGCCGGCCCAGGTGCCGCTGCCCATCAGGGAATAGCCGAAGCGGCTGCCTTCCTCGTCGGTCCAGTTCACCAGCTCCAGCGGCGCCTCGGTGGTGATGTTGAGGTCGTGCAGGGTGCGCATCACCTCCATCCCCGCCATGACGCCGAGCGCGCCATCGTACTTGCCGCCCGAGGGCTGGCTGTCCAGGTGGCTGCCGAACAGCACGGGCAGGCGGGCGGGGTCGCGGCCGGCGCGGCGGGCGAACATGTTGCCGATGGCATCGACCCGCACCGTCAGGCCGAGCGCCTCGCACTGGGCGCGAAAGTCGTCGCGGGCGGCGCGGTCGATGTCGGTCAGTGTCAGCCGGCGGACGCCACCCTTGGGCGTCGCGCCATGGCGGGCCATCGCCATCAGGCTGTCCCACAGGCGCTTGCCGTCGATCCGCTGGTTGGTGCCGCTCATGCGCCGAACCCCTTCTTTTGCCGCTTCGATCTGCGCCGGATCGGGCAGTTTGGCCAGATGCGGTGCTTGCGGCGGGCGGGGTGTCCTGCGAATCATCGCGGGAACATCCAGGAGCCCCGCCATGGCCCATGCGCTGAACGCCGCCCCCGCCATCCTGCGCAACTCGGAGCTTGACGCCGATGCGGTGCGCCAGGCGCGGGTGGACCTCGCGGCCTGCTTCCGCATGGCGGCGCGGCTCGGGATGCATGAAGGCATCTGCAACCATTTTTCCCTGGTGGTGCCGGGCCGGGACGACCTGTTCCTGGTGAATCCCTATGGCTGGGCCTTCGCCGAGATCACGGCCTCCCGCCTGCTGGTCTGCGACTTCGCCGGCAATGTCGTGGCTGGGGAGGGGGTGCCGGAGGCGACGGCCTTCTACATCCATGCCCGCGTCCACAAGAACGTCCCGCGTGCCCGCGCCGCCTTCCACACCCACATGCCGAATGCGACGGCACTGGCGATGCTGGAAGGCCCGCCGCTGGCCTGGGCTGGGCAGTCCGCGCTGAAGTTCTACGGCCGCACGGTGGTGGACGAAGAGTACAACGGGCTGGCGCTGGATGAACGCGAGGGCGACCGCATCGCCGCCAGCATCGGTGACGCCGACATCGTCTTCATGAAGAACCACGGCGTGATGGTGGTGGGGCCGAGCGCCGCCGCCGCCTGGGACGACCTTTACTACCTGGAGCGCGCGGCGGAGGCGCAGCGCCTGGCGCTGTCCACCGGCCGCACGCTGAAGCCGGTGCCGCCGGAGTTGGCCCGCAAGACCTACGAGCAGATGCGCGAGGGCGACGGCGAAAGCGCCGTGCTGCACCTCGAGAGCATCAAACGCCGCCTGGCGAAGGAGGAGCCGGACTACTTGACGTGAGCCATAGCCCGCCCTTCAGACGCCAGGCGGAAACCTCCGGTTTCCTTGGCTTCGCGACAGGTGTCGCGGCGCCCATCCGGGCGCTCACCCGCCTGCGGCGGGCGCAGGGCGTGCTGCATGGGGTCAGGTAGAAGTAGCTCCGCAGGCCTGGACCCGCGCGGCCTGCTGCTGCTGCTGGTGACGGTATTCGGCTGGGGCTTGAACTGGCCGGCGATGAAGCTGCTGCTGGCCGAGATCCCGGTGCTCAGCATGCGCACCGCCTGCGCCGCGCTCGGTATCGCGCTGCTGTTCGGCATCGCCCTGGCGCGGCGCGAATCGCTGGCGGTGCCGCGCGCGCTGTGGCCGCGGCTGGTGGTGGTGTCCTTCCTCAACGTCTCGGCCTGGATGGGGCTGGCGGCGTTCTCGCTGCTGTGGCTGGCGGCGGGGGAGGCGACGATCGTCTGCTATACCATGCCGGTCTGGGCCTCCATCTTCGCCTGGATCATCCTGGGCGAGCCGCCGGGGCTGCGGCGGGTGCTGGCGCTGGTTCTGGGGCTCGGCGGGCTGTCGGTGCTTGTGCTGGGCTCGGGCGTGGAGGTCGGCGTGGCGAAGCTGCCGGGCGTCGCGGTGGCACTGGCCGCGGCGGTGCTGTTCTCGCTCGGGACGGTGGTGACCAAGCGCTGGCCGCTGGCGCTGCCGCCGAATGCCGGCGCCGCGTGGCAGCTCGGCCTGGGCTGCGCGCCGCTGCTGCTGGGCGCGCTGCTGTTCGAGGCGCCGGATTTCACCGCGCTGTCGCCGCAGGCCTGGGCGCTGATGGCCTATGCCGGCATCGGGCCGCTCGGGCTGTGCTACCTCGCCTGGTTCGCGGCGCTACGGCGGCTGCCGGCGGCGGCGGCCTCGGCCGGGACGCTGCTGACGCCGGTGGTGGGCGTGGCGGCGGCGGCGGTGTTCCTTGGCGAGGCGCTGGGGGTGCGGGAGGTGCTGGCGCTGTCGTTGACCGTTTCGGGTGTCGTGCTGGCGGTGCGCGGCTGATCGGGGCATAGGCGCGCGATGCATACCCAGATCCGCCTCGCCCCCGGGGCCGACCGTCGCATCAAGGCCGGCCACCCCTGGGCCTTCTCCAACGAGATCGCCATGACCCCGGCGCTGCGCGCCCTGCCGCCCGGCACGGTGGTGCGGCTGGAAGGCGATGATGGCGTGCGGCACGGCGCCTGGCACTTCAACCCGCACAGCCTGATCGCGGCCCGGCGTCTGGATGCTGACCCGGAGGCGCCGATCGATGCCGGCTGGTTCCGCGCCCGGCTGGGCGCCTGCCTGGCGCTGCGGGAGAGGCTGTTCGACTCGCCGCATTACCGCCTGGTGCATGCCGAGGCCGATGGCCTGCCGGGCCTGATCATCGACCGCTACGGCGACGCGGTGGCGATCCAGGCGAATACCGCGGGGATGGAGGCCGCGACGCCCCTGATTCTGGAAGCACTGCACGCGCTGTTCGCGCCGCGCCTGGTCATCGCCCGCAACGACAGCGCCGTGCGCAAGCTGGAGGGGCTGTCCGAATCGGTCACCGCCCTGCATGGCGAGGGCACGGCGACGGTGGAGGAAGCCGGGCTGCGCTTTCCGGTGGACCTGCTCGGCGGGCAGAAGACCGGCTGGTTCTTCGACCAGCGCGCCAACCGGGCGATGGTGGCGCGGCTGTGTCCGGGACGCACCATGCTGGACGCCTTCTGCCACACCGGCGGCTTCGGCCTGGCCGCGGCGGCGGCCGGCGCACGGGAGGTGACGCTGCTCGACCGCAGCGAACACGCGCTCGATCTCGCCATGCAGGGCGCCCGGCTGGCCGGCTTCGCGGAGCGCGTGGTGCCGCTGAAGGCGGAGGCGCTCGAACAGATGGAGCGCATGACCGCCAGCGGGCGGCGCTTCGAGGTGGTGGTGGCGGACCCGCCGGCCTTCGCGAAGTCGCGGAAGGACCAGCCGGCGGCGCTGCGCGGCTATGCCAAGCTGGCGCGGCTGGCGGCGGGGCTGGTGGCGCCGGACGGCATCCTGTTCATCGCCTCCTGCTCCCATCACGTGCCGCAAGGCGACTTCGCGGCGGCGGTGGCCTGGGGGGTGCACAAGGCCCGGCGCGAGTGCCGCATCCTGGCCAGCGTCGGCGCCGGGCCGGACCATCCGGTGCATCCGGCGCTGCCCGAGAGCGCCTATCTCAAGGGACTGCTGCTGCACCTGGCATGACGCCGCCGATCCGCGCCTTCCTGGTCACCTGCTACGAGGTTCCGGGCGTGGCGGTACGGATTGGCCGGCGCAGTGCCGCCATGGATGCGCTGCTGGCGCGGCATGGCGTGCGGAGGGCGGGCTTCGTCACCGCCTGGAACCCGCGCAGCCGGCGGATGCCTGAGGGCTGGAACCTGCGGATGCAGGACCGGCTGCGGCAAGCCGCGCGTGGGCGCGTGCTGGCCGAGGGCTTCGGCCGCGGCGCCGGGTGGGCGGAGCACCATCTGCTGCTGCGCGGCGATCCGCGCCGGCTCCGTGTGCTGGGGCGACGCTTCCGGCAATGGGCGATCGTCGTGGTGGCGGCGGGCCGTCCCGCCCGCCTGGTCGCCTGCCTGGTCGCCTGCCTGGCTCAGCCCGGTCGGCGCCCGGGGTAGGCGCTGAAGCCGCCGATGACGATGCGGGCAAGACCCTCGAAGCGGAGGGTCTCGGCGCCGAGGCGCAGGCGGCCGATGACACCCTGGGTGACGATCTCGCCCATGCCGAGGCGTGGCTTGGCGCCCGCGGGGTCGCCCTCGATCGCGGCATGGATCTGCGCCAGGGTCAGGTCGGTGTCCTCCAGCCGCAGTGTCGCGACGCCATCGCCCAGGACAATGGTGCGGTCGCCGTCGCCGGGGTGCCACACCAGGGTTTCCGGGCCGGCGCGCAGCCGCCGTGTCATCGGCCCGCCGCGCCAGCGGCCCTGCGCAGGCAGTTCCGGCATAACCATGTCGAGGTCCCAGCCGTTGCACCGCTTGTCCTTGTCGCTCATCGCCGTCGGCCCCGCCTGTCGTTGCAGGCGCCAGGAAAGCGCGGCGGGGCGTGTCGCCTCCAATCCGAAGCCCCTGTCGAGGCCATAGGCTCCGCCGATGTGGGCGCGCGGCGCGCCTCAGTCGGGCAGGAGGACGTTGCCGAGCACGAGTTCGTCGAGGCCGTGGAAGGTGACAGTCTCCCGCCCCAGCACGATGCGGCCGGTCACGCCGCGCACGTCGATGCCGCCGCAGGGTGTCAGCACAGGGCGCGGCAGGCCGGGATCGACGCGGATGGCGCCGAGCAGGTCGGGTAGCGTCAGCAGGGTGTTCCACAGCCGCAGCCGGTCGCCGCCGCCGCCGCCGACCACGGTGTCGTCGCCATCGCCACGGCGCCAGTGATAGGTGCCGGAGGGCGCGCCGCCATTGTCATTGCCGGCCGGCCGGGCCGTGCCGGCGCGGAGGCCGATGAGCCACCCCGCCCGCGCATCCAGAACGGGGCCATCGGGCCAGGTCGACATCGGATCCTCAGGCGTATCGGGTCGGGACGCCAACTACCACACCGGCGCGGAACTCGCCAATAGGTTGTGTTGAGCCTAGAGAAAGCGCTCCCGGATATCGACGCTGCTTTCGCGGCCCAGCTTGTCGAAATGCGCGTCGAGCCAACCATCCGCCGCCTCCCGCCCGTAGCGCTTCAGCGTCATCAGGAAGTCCCAGTCCCCGTTCAGCTTGGTGCTGAGCTTGAAGTCGCGCATCCGCGCCTCATCCTCGATGCAGTGGATGAACAGGCGGCGGTAACGCGGCTGTTCCAGGCGGCCGGCTTCGAGCAGCCGCTGCACGAAGTCGATGGCGCGCATTTCCGCCATCAGGGAGGCGTTGAAGCTGATTTCGTTCAGGCGGTTGACGATCTCGGTCGGCCGCGTCGGCAGTTCGTCGCGGACGATCGGGTTGAGCTGGACCAGGACGATGTCGGGTGGCCCGCCCTGCTCGTACAGCGGCCACAGCGCCGGGTTGCCGAGGTAGCCGCCGTCCCAGAACGGCTCACCGTCGATCTCCACGGCCTTGAAGAATTGCGGCAGGCAGGCGGAGGCGAGCAGCGTGTCCACCGTCACTTCCTCCCGCGCGAAGACCCGCGGCTTGCCGGTGCGGACGGAGGTGGCGGAGATGAACAGCTTCGGGCCGCGGCCGTGGCGGAGGATGTCAGGCTTGATCTCTTCCTCCAGCACCTGGCGCAGCGGGTTGAACTCGTAGGGCGTGGGATTGAGCTGGTAGGGGGACATGACCCGGGTCAGCGTCTCGAACGCCTGGTAGGCGAAGGACCAGGTCAGGTCATGGCCCCAGATCGCCTTCTCCAGCGGCGTGTTCTGCAACGGGCTGTTCGCCATGCGGCCGGCGGCGTTGCGCCAGAAGCGGTCGAGCGCCCGCCGGGCGCCCTCGCGGCCGCCCTCGCACAGGCCCTGGACGAAGATGGCCGCGTTCATGGCGCCGGCGGAGGTGCCGGAGACGGCTTCGAATTCCAGGCGTTCGTCTTCGAGCAGTCGTTCCAGGACTCCCCAGGTGAAGGCGCCATGCGTGCCGCCGCCTTGAAGTGCCAGGTTGATGCGGCGCGTGGTCGGCGTGGTGCGGGCGGGGCGGGGGAGAGGGCCGGGCGCGGCGCCGGCGGCCCCCAGGGTGTCGGCGGCTTCCGAGCGGAACTCGTTCTCGATCATTGGGCGAAAGATGCACCTAGGTTGGCCGTGCACGGGCGGACCGCGCACTTCCGCGGTCCGAGGCCGCGAACGCGGCCCGCGCCCAAACTATCAGATTCGTCTTGCGGAACGGTGCGGGGCGTGAAGCCAAGGACGCGGTCGCCCGGCGCTTGAGGGCACCAAATCACTGCGCCGTCCAACCGCCGTCGATGGACATGGCGGTTCCGTTGATGCTGCCGCTGTTCGGGCCGCAGAGGAACAGCGCCATCTCGGCCACTTCCTCGACCTCGACCCAGCGCTTCGTCGGCTGGCGTTCCAGCAGGAAATCGGTCAGCGCCTTGTCTTCGGAGACGCCGTGCTTCTCGGCCAAGGGCTTCACCTGGGCCTCGGCCAGAGGGGTGCGGACGAAGCCGGGGCAGATGGCGTTGCAGGTGACGGGACCCTGCGCGACTTCCAGCGCCACCGATTTGGTCAGACCGACGACGGCGTGCTTCGCGGCGACGTAGGCGGTCTTGTAGGGGCTCGCGACCAGGCCGTGCGCCGAGGCGACGTTGACGATGCGCCCGAAGCCCCGCGCCTTCATCCCCGGGAGCGCCGCCTTGATGGCGTGGAAGTTGGAGGTGAAGTTGATGGCGATGATCCGGTCGAACTTGTCCTCGGGGAAGTCCTCAACCGGCGAGACGAACTGGATGCCGGCGTTGTTGACCAGGATGTCGCAGGCGCCGAGCTCGGTCTCGCAGGCCTTCACCATGCCGCGGACGTCCTCGGGCTTCGACATGTCGGCCGGCGAATAGGGCGCCTCCGCCACGCCCATGGCGGCGCCGACCTTCCGGCGCGCGGCGGCAATCTCCTCAGGCTTGCCGAAGCCGTTCAGCATCACCTGGGCGCCGGCCTCCGCGAAACCGAGGGCGATGGCGAGACCGATGCCGGAGGTCGAGCCGGTGACCAGGGCCACCCGGCCCTCCAGCTTCCGCGTGCTTGTCATGGAAAAGTCCTTCTGCGTTGCAACAAAGGTTGCCTACGGCAGGCGCTTGAGCAAGCCGACAACGCGCTTCACGGCCGGGGAGAGCAGTTTCGGGGTGTAGAAATCACCTGCCGCCCGCTTCGCCGCCTCCGCCAGGGTCGGATAGGGCAGGACCAAGCCGGCCAGGGCCGACAATGGCAGCTTGCGGCCGATCATCAGCGCGAACGTGCCGGCCATCTCGCCGGCATGCGGGGCCAGGATGCCGGCGCCGAGCAGGCGGCCCTTGGAGGTCGCCACCAGCTTGACCAAGCCTTCACCGATGCCCTCCGCCACCGCGCGGTCGGTTTCGGCGACGGGGAAGCGCAGGATGTTGACCTCGTGGCCGGCGTCGCGTGCCTCGGCTTCGGTCAGGCCGATCTGCGCCAGTTCAGGGTCGGTGTAGGTGACGCGGGGCAGGGCGGCGTAATCCAGCCGGGCCGGCAGGCGGAACAGCATGCGTCGCGCCAGCAGGCTGGCATGCTGGGAGGCGACATGGGTGAAGGCGCGCGGGCCGATGCCCTGCGGGTCGGCGATGTCGCCCACCGCGAAGACCCGGCGGTTGGTGAGGGACCGGAGGCCGGCATCGGTTGCGATGCCCGCCTTCGTCGCCTGCACCTGGCCGGCCTGCAGGTCGAGCCCCGCCAGGCGTGGCGCACGGCCAATCGCCAGCAGCAGGTGGGTACCGCCGATCTCGCGCCCATCCTCCAGCACCGCCGTCAGGCCGGGCCCGCCATCCTCGGCCCGGGCGGAGACGACGCGGGAGAGCTTGGCGCCTTCCAGCAGCGTCACGCCGTCGCGCACCAGGGCGCGGCGCAGGCCGTCGGTCAGTTCCGGGTCGTCGCGGCCGGCGATCCGGCCGGCCTCGATCACGGTGACGAGGCAGCCGAGGCGGGCGTGGGCCTGCGCCATCTCCAGCCCGATCGGGCCGCCGCCGAGGATGATGAGGTGTCCGGGCGGATCCTCCAGTTCGAAGATCGTCTCGTTGGTCAGCCAGGGGACGGGGCCGAGGCCGGGGATGTCGGGGACGATGGCCTGGCTGCCGGCGGCGATGACGCAGCGGCGGAAGGTCAGGCGACGGCCGGCGGCTTCCACCGTGTCGGGCGCCACGAAATGCGCCGGGGCGCGAATGACCTCGACGCCCATGCCGCGGAAGCGGGCCTCCGAGTCGATGGGGGCGATGGTGTCGATGGCGCCGCGGATATGGGCGCGCAGCGCCTGCCAGTCGATCTCCGGCTCCGGCAGGCGGATGCCGAATCGGCCGGCGCGGCGGGCGCTGGCGGCGGCGTGGGCGGCGGCGAGCAGCGCCTTGGAGGGGACGCAGCCATAGTTCAGGCAGTCGCCGCCCATGACGCCGCGCTCCACCAGCGCCACCTTCAGGCCGAGGCCGGCGGATATCGCGGCGGTGGAGAGGCCGGCAGCCCCGGCCCCGATCACCACGACGTCGAAATCGGGCATCCTGTCGTCCCCACTCTGCCAATCCGCGCCTTGTGCCTCATCCCCGCGGTTGACGGCAGGGGTGGCGGCTCCCTATACGTCCGGGCCTTGCCGGGGCGGTCCAGGTGCGATCCTGGGCGGCCGCCGGCGTTTCCTTTAGATACCAGCCGGCGCATCGGCGGACAGGGGCTTTCCCTGACCCGCCCGGGCCGGAGCCCGCGGGAGTGTGTCGTGAAGCGTACTTATCAGCCCTCGAAGCTCGTCCGGAAGCGCCGCCATGGCTTTCGCGCCCGCACCGAGACCGTCGGCGGGCGCCGAATCCTGGCCAATCGCCGGTCCAAGGGCCGCAAGAAGCTCTCGGCCTGAGCGCCGGGCGGGCCGGAGCTGTGCCATGCCGGCGCGCCCGCCACGGTTGAAGCTTCGGCGCGAGTTCAAGCTCGTGGCTGCGCGCGGTCAGCGTGCGGCACGCCCGGGGCTCGTGCTTCAGGTCCTGAAGGACACCGGCGCGCCGTTGCGCGTCGGGTTCACCGTTACCAAGAAGGTCGGCAACGCCGTGATCCGCAACCGCTGCAAGCGGCGGCTGCGGGAAGCGGCGCGCCTGCTGTTGGGGCAGGACGCGCCACCAGGCTTCGACCTGGTGATGATCGGCCGCGACGGCACGGCGAAGCGCGAGTTTCGCCAGTTGCTCGGCGACCTGCGCGGTGCGTTGAAGCAGGGCGGGGTCGCCGTTCCGGACCGCGAAGCATGACGCCGCAGCAGCACCTGCTACGTGGGGCGATTCGCACCTACCAGCTCACCTTGCGGCCGTTCATCGGCTGCAATTGCCGTTTCTACCCGCATTGCAGCGAGTTCGGGCTGGAAGCGGTGGCCACCCATGGCGCGATGCGCGGTGGATGGTTGACCGCTCGCCGTGTATTGCGCTGCAACCCGTGGCACCCGGGTGGCTATGACCCGGTCCCGCCACTTTCCCAGAACGTCCCCGCATCGGCGCCGCTCGCCGAACCGCGCCCGACGAAAGGCTGAATCAGGCCGTCATGGACCAGAAGCGTCTCCTCGCCGCCATTGCCCTCTCGGTCGGCATCCTGCTGCTGTTCGACCTGTGGAACCGTCCGACGCGGGAGGCGGAGCAGCGCCGCCAGGCCGAGATCGCGGCCCAGCAGGCCCCTGCGGCGGGCACGGCTGCGCCGGACGCCGCAGTGCCGGTGCCGATGCCGAGCGGCGGCGCGCCGCTGGCCCTGCCCGGTGGCGCGGCCAGTGCGGCGGCGCCGGCGGCGGGCCTGCCGCCGGAACAGCGGGTGGGGCTGGAGAATCCGGCCCTGCAGGGCAGCATCAGCCTACGTGGCGCGCGGCTGGATGACGCCATCCTGCGTGGCTACCGGGAGACGGTGCAGCCGGGGAGCGCGCTGGTCCGCCTGCTGGCGCCGCGCAGCGATGCCAACCCTTACTTCGCGCAATGGGGCTGGACCGCGGCCGATGGCCGCACGGTGGTGCCGGGGCCGGATACCGATTGGACCGCGGATGGCACCGCGCTGGCGCCCGGCGCACCGGTGACGCTGCGCTGGGACAACGGCCAGGGCCAGGAATTCCGCATCCAGCTCGAGGTCGACCAGGACTTCATGCTGACGGCGCGCCAGACCGTGCGCAACACCGGCACCGAGCCGGTGCAGGTGCTGCCCTGGGCGCGGGTGCGCCGCGAGCGCACGCCGCAGACCGCCGGCTTCTTCATCCTGCATGAGGGCTTCACCGGCGTTCTGAACGGCCGGCTGTCCGAGTGGACCTATTCGGATGCGAAGGAGGAGGCGCAGCGTCGCCGCGGCCCGGCCTTCGAGCAGGAGAGCACCGGCGGCTGGGTCGGCTTCACCGACAAGTACTGGCTGACGGCGCTGACCCCGGTGGACCAGGCGACCGCGGTGCGGGCCGCCTATCGCCACTCCGCCGAAGGTGGGCAGGATCGCTGGCAGATCGACATGGCGCCGCCCGCGCCGCAGGCCGTGGCACCGGGTGCGGAGGCCGGTCTGGCGACGCGCCTGTTCGCCGGCGCCAAGGAAGTGCGGCTGTTGGATGCCTACCGGGACAACCTGGGGATCGTCGATTTCGACAAGGCGATCGACTTCGGCTGGTTCTACTGGATCACCAAGCCGTTCTTCTACGCGATCGACTGGCTGTTCCAGATCTTCGGCAATTTCGGCGTCGCCATCCTGATCTTCACCCTGGCGCTGAAGGCGGCGTTCTTCCCGCTGGCCAACAAGGCCTACATCTCCATGGCCCGCATGAAGGTGCTGGCGCCGAAGATGACGGAGGTGCGGGAGCGCTACAAGGACGACCCGGCCAAGGCGCAGGCGGAGATGATGGCGCTGTACCGGTCGGAGAAGGTCAACCCGGCCTCCGGCTGCCTGCCCATCCTGTTGCAGATCCCGGTGTTCTTCGCGCTGTACAAGGTGCTGTTCGTCACCATCGAGATGCGGCACGCGCCGTTCTTCGGCTGGATCCGCGATCTTTCCGCGCCGGACCCGACGAACCTGTTCAACCTGTTCGGCCTGCTGCCCTACGACCCGATGGCGCTTTCCAGCTTCCTGCACATGCCGGCCTGGGCCATCGCGATGGGCATCACGATGTTCCTGCAGTTCAAGCTGAACCCGACGCCGCCGGACCCGATCCAGGCCAAGATCTTTGCCTGGATGCCGCTAATCTTCACCTTCATGCTGGCCAGCTTCCCGGCCGGCCTGGTGATCTACTGGACCTGGAACAACCTGCTTTCCATCGCGCAGCAGTACTGGATCATGCAGATGGACAAGAAGCGCCAGGCCCGCGCGCCGGCCGCGCCGCCGCCGCCGAAGCCGGCCGCGGTCGCCAAGGTCGCCGCACCCAAGGGCAAGAAGGGGTGAGCCTGCCTCCCCCCTCGCTACCGGCCGGCGGGCTCGCCGAGGCGACGACGGACGAGGAGCGCGCGGCGCTGCTCGAGGCCGGGCGGCTGCTGTTCGCGCGACCCTGCGAGTTCTTCTACGCCTCCCAGGCCATCACGCAGTTGCCGCCGGCGCAGGGGCCGGAGGTTGCATTCTGCGGGCGGTCCAATGTCGGCAAATCCTCCCTGCTCAACGCGCTGACCGGGCAGAAGGCGCTGGCGCGGGTGTCCGTCACGCCGGGCCGCACGCGCCAGCTCAACTTCTTTGCCTGCGACGAGGGCCGACTGACGCTGGTGGACATGCCGGGCTATGGCTACGCCAAGGCCTCCAAGCTGCTGAAGGAGGATTGGCAGGGGCTGATGTTCGACTTCCTGCGCGGGCGCACGACCCTGCGCCGGGTCCTGCTGCTGATGGATGCGCGGGTGGAGACGAAGCCGGCGGATCGCGCCGCGATCGACCTGCTGTCGGATGCCGCCGTCGCCTTCCAGCTGGTGATCACCAAGGCGGATGACGTGAAGGCGGCCCAGCTCGACAAGCGGATCGCGGAGGTCGAGGAGATCGTGAAGAAGCGGACGGCGGCGCATCCGCTGATCCTGATCACCAGCAGCGAGACCGGCCAGGGCATTCCGGAATTGCGAGCGGAACTTGCGGCACTGGCCTTACATTCGGCGTAATATAAAGTTAATTCTTGTGGCGCGTAATGCAGCTGGCGCACCGCAACCCGTGGTTCCGCCGGTCCCATGAGGATAAGTTCATGTTCCGCCGCCTGGCCCTGACCGCTGCCGTTTCCACCCTGCTGCTCGGGGCGGCCATCGCGCCCGCCTCCGCGCAGTGCGACACCCGCTTCACGCTGCGCAACGATTCCGGTCAGCAGGTGAACGAGTTCTATTTCGGACCCTCCTCGAACTCGAACTGGGGCCGTGACCGCCTTGGCGAGAACGTGCTGCCCGCCGGCCGGTCGGTCAGCTTCACGCCCGGCGGGCGCGGTGGTGCCTATGACTTCAAGGTGGTCTGGGCGAATGGCGAGAATGCCGAGGTCATGCGCGTGAACATCTGCGAGGCGTCCGAGATAGTTGCCACGCGTCGCGGCATCGAGGCGCGCTGAGGCTGCGCGGCATCGAGGCGCGCTGAGGCTGCGCGGCGCGGGCGGGTCCATCGCCCGCGCACTTGACCCGTTCCGCGACTGGCCCCAAACCGCGCCGCCCGCGGCGGAAGGCCCGTGGCACGGGGACTTTTGCCGATGACCGACGACGCGCTCGACCAGATGGCGATCCTCGCCGGGGCGCTGCCCTTCCTGAAGCGCTACGACGACCAGATCGTGGTGGTGAAGTATGGCGGCCACGCCATGGGGGAGGAGGAGACGGCGCTGCGGTTCGGGCGCGACATCGCGCTGCTCGAACAGGTCGGCGTCAATCCGGTGGTGGTCCACGGCGGCGGGCCGCAGATCAACGCCATGCTCAAGCGACTCGGCGTGAAGTCCAACTTCGTCCAGGGCCTGCGCGTGACCGATGAGGAGATGCTCGACGTGGTCGAGATGGTCCTCGCTGGTCCGGTGAACAAGCAGGTGGCCAGCGCCATCACCCGTGCCGGCGCCATCGCGGTGGGCATCTCGGGCAAGGATGGCGGGCTGATCCAGGCGCGCCGCCTGACGCGCACCTACCGCGACCCGGACAGCCACATCGAGAAGGTGCTTGACCTCGGCTTCGTCGGCGAGCCGGAGCATGTGGACCCGCGCGTGCTGCAACTGCTGATCGGCGCGGATATCGTGCCGGTGGTGGCGCCGGTCGGCGTCGGGGCGGATGGCCAGACCTACAACATCAATGCGGATACGGTGGCGGGTGCCATCGCCGGCGCGTTGAACGCGGAACGGCTGCTGATGCTGACCGATGTGCGCGGCGTGCTGGGCCCGGATGGCGTGTTGATCCCGGAGATGACGGTGGCGGAGGTCCGCGCCGGGATCGAGGCGGGCTGGATTTCCGGCGGCATGATCCCCAAGGTCGAGACCTGCATCTATGCGGTCGAGCGTGGCGTGAAGGGAGCGGTCATCGTCGATGGCCGCGTGCCGCACGCCGTGCTGCTGGAACTGTTCACCGGGCAGGGCGCCGGCACGCTGATCCGCCCGTAGGAGGCGGGTAGGTCAGGCGGGCAGGCCTTCCAGCAGTTCTGCCTGCCACAGCAATTCCGCCTCGCTCAGCGACCAGCGGCCTTCGGCTGTGGGGCGCACCACCTCGGGCGGGCTGAGGCCGCCCAGGACCGACTGGACCTCCGCCGCCAGCGGGGCCGACCAGCCGGCGCTGTGGCACAGCCCGGCGATGGCGCGGCCGCTGCGCAGCGCGAGCGCCGCCTCCACCCGTGCCTCCGTGGCGCCGGCGGCCTCCGCCAAGCGTTGCAGCAGCAGGTCGCGGTCGCCGGCGCGGGCGGCGGCGAACAGCTCGGCCTCGCCATCGGTGTCCGCCTGCTCCGCCGCCAGGCGCGCCGCGATCTGGGCGCGCAGCCTCAGCGTCAGCTCCGCGGGCAAGTCGCTACGGGCGGCCAGCACCCCAAGCAGGTGCGAGGCGACCATCTCGCCCAGGATGCGCGCGGCATTGGCCGGCAGTCTCGGGCGGCGGACCAGCGCGGCCTGCCAACTTGTGTGCTGACCGGCGCCTGCCACCAGGCGGTCCAGGGTCGCCTCCTGGATGGCGGCGGACGGGTTGGCCAGCAGGGCGGCGATGGCCGGTGTGTCCGCGGAGGCCGCGATGGCGTCGGCGACCGGCTCGGTCTGTGCCGGGCGGCGGGCGACGGCGCGGCGGGTGGCCGGGGCGGGCGGGTCGGTGATGAGCTCCAGCAGGTCCTGCTCGGTCAGCATCGGCGACAGGCGGATGACCTGTTCCGCGACCGGCATGGCGGTGTCGCGCGCCAGGCGCAGGATCAACTCGCGCGGTGCGTCCGGCATGTCCCGCACCGCATTGGCAATGGCGGCGCGGACTTCGACCTCGGTGTCCTCGACCAGCAGGGCCAGGGTGGCGGCGGTGAGCCGGGTGACGCGGCTGCGCGCGCGGGTGTCCAGGCTGGGTGCCAGGGTGGCGACGCGGGCGGCGAGCACGCGGCGGACCTCGGCGTTGGCATCCTCCGCCAGCAGGCGCGCGACGGCGGCTGGGGTGCCGGGGTGGGCCGCGACGGCCTGGCGAACCTCCGCCACCGGGTCGGCGGACAGGAAGGTCAGCAACTCTGGCGAGGTGTTTGGCTGGCGGGCGACGGCGGCGCGGGACTCGTCATCGCCGTGGCGGGCCAGATGGATGGCGGCGGCGTTGTCGGTCATCGGCGACGTTCCCCGGCATTGGCGCGCTTGGCGACGTACATGGCTGCGTCGGCGCGCGACAGCAGCGCCCCCACCTCCTCCTCCGGCATCGCGAGGGCGATGCCGAAGCTGGCGCGGAGCGCCGTTGGCCCCGCTTCCGGGATGCCGGGCAGGGGGCCGGGATTGCCGACATGGCGGATGCGCTCGGCGGCCTGGGCGGCATCGACGCCGTCCATCCAGAGGCAGAACTCGTCGCCGCCGAGGCGCCCGACCAGGTCATGGCCGGTGGCGACGCTGCGCAACCGGGCGGCCATCGCCCGCAGCGCGGCATCACCCACTTCGTGACCCAGCCGGTCGTTCAGCGGCTTCAGGCCATCGAGGTCGAGGAAGATCAGGGCGCCACCAGGCCGGCCGGAGGCAACCCAGAGCCGGCGGGCCAGCGCATCGGTGAAGCCGCGGCGGTTCAGCAGGCCGGTCAGCGCATCGCCATCCGCGGCATCCGTCAGTTCGCGCTGGTGCAGCGCCTTGGCGCGCAGAGCCGCTACCGGCAAGGCGAGTGCGGCCAGCAGGTCGCGGTCATCGGCCTCCAGCGGTGGCTGGCCTGCGGCGCGCCAGACCACCAGGCAGGGGCCGGATTCGGCCGCGGCCATGGCATGCAGGCCGGGTGGGGCCGGGGTGCCGGGCGGCGGCAGGGCGTGCAGCGGCGGGTGGGCGCCCACCGTATGGGCGACCCGCCAGGCGCCGTCCTCGGGCAGCAGCAGGGCAGCGCCCTCCGACGACAGCGCCGCCGGTAGCGCGGCGAGAATGGCCTCGAGCGAGGCTTCCGTGCTGCCCTGGCGCGCGGCGAGGCGCAGCAGGCTGCCGAGCGCATTGGCGCGGCGCAGCGCGCGGGCCGCGACCTCCCCCTGGCGTTCGGTCGCGGTGATGTCCCGCGCGACGCCGCGCAGCGTGCCCCCGGGCTGCGGCATCAGGCAGAAGTCGAGGCAGGCCTCGGTGCCATCGGCGCGGTGCAGCCGGGCCCTGACGTTGCGCCGGCGACCGACGCAGGCGAAGGGCCCGGGGCCCGGGGAGGCCAGCAGCGCCACCGCCGGCGTGCCGAGCAGCGCCTCCGCCGCATGGCCCAATACGTCCTCCGGCGCGAGGAAGGTGAAGCAGCCGCCCGCGTCCAGTTCGAAGACCATGTCGGCGGCGAGCAGGGCGAAGTCGCGCCAGCGCGCACGGCTTTCGACCAGGGCCAGGGAAAGCGGCGCGTTGCCGTCCTGCAAGGGACCGGGTGCTGCGGCGGATGCGGGGGGGATGTGGCCGTCCATGCCGCGATTCTATGGGACGGCGATGAAGGCGCGGTTAGCGCGGCGGGTGTCGTTGACGGGGCGCGGCCGGACACGCACAAGGCAGCACAGTCTCAACCCGGCAGAACCAGGACACGACCCCCGCCATGGACATGACGCGTTTGCAGGCCGGCATCGAGGCGCTGTGGCAACGGCGGGACCAGGTGAACGCACAGACCCAGGGCGCGGATCGCGACCAGGTGGAGGCGGCGCTGGAGGTGCTGGATTCCGGCAAGGCGCGTGTTGCCCAGCCGGGCGCGGCGGGCGCCTGGGTGGTGAACCAGTGGCTGAAGCAGGCGGTGCTGCTGAGCTTCCGGCTGACCGACAGCGCGCCGATGGAGGTCGGCACCGGGGCCTATGACAAGGTGCCACTGAAGTTCGCCGACTGGGGTGCCAACCGCTTCAGGGAAGCCGGCTTCCGCGCCGTGCCGGGCGCCATCGTGCGGCGGTCCGCCTACATCGCGCCGGGCGTGGTGCTGATGCCGTCCTTCGTGAACCTTGGGGCCTATGTCGATTCCGGCACCATGGTGGATACCTGGGCCACCATCGGGTCCTGCGCCCAGATCGGGAAGAATTGCCACATCTCCGGCGGTGCCGGCATCGGCGGGGTGCTGGAGCCGTTGCAGGCCAATCCGGTGGTGATCGAGGATGAATGCTTCGTCGGCGCCCGGTCCGAGGTGGCGGAGGGCGTGATCGTGGAACGCGGCAGCGTGCTGTCCATGGGCGTGTTCCTCGGGGCTTCGACGAAGATCATCGACCGGGCGACGGGCGAGGTCTTCATCGGCCGCGTGCCGGCCTATTCGGTGGTGGTGCCCGGCAGCCTGCCGGGCAAGCCGTTGCCGGATGGCTCGCCGGGGCCGAGCCTGTACTGCGCGGTGATCGTGAAGCGGGTGGATGCGCAGACGCGGTCGAAGACCTCGATCAACGAATTGCTGCGCGATTGAGCGTCACCGCCATGCGGAACGACATGCCGGACCCGGTGCCGCTGGCCCAGGCGCTGATCCGCTGCCGGTCCGTCACGCCGGCCGATGACGGGGCGCTGGCGGTGCTGGAGGCGGCGCTGGCGCCGCTCGGCTTCGCCTGCCACCGGCTGCGCTTCGGCGAGGTGGAGAACCTGTACGCGCGCCGGGGCGCCGGCGGGCCACACCTGATGTTCGCCGGGCACACCGACGTGGTGCCGCCCGGCCAGGCGACCTGGACCGTCGACCCGTTTGGCGGGGAGGTGTGCGACGGCCTGCTGTTCGGCCGCGGCGCCACCGACATGAAGGGCGGGGTCGCGGCCTGGGTCGCCGCGGTGCAGGACGTGGTGGCCCGCAAACCCGGTCGTCCGGGCAGCCTGTCCCTGCTCATCACCGGCGACGAGGAAGGCCCCGCCACCGATGGCACCGTGCGGGTGCTGGAATGGCTGGCGGAGCGGGGCGAGATCCCGGATGCCTGCGTGGTGGGGGAGCCGACGAGCAAGGTGGTGCTGGGCGATACCATCAAGGTCGGCCGGCGCGGCAGCCTGAACGCCAGCATCACGGTGCAGGGCACGCAGGGCCACAGCGCCTATCCGCAGCGCGCCGACAACCCGGTGCACCGGCTGGTGCGCGTGCTCGGGGCGCTGACCGCGGAGGCGCTGGACAGGGGCACCGAGTTCTTCGAGCCCTCGACCCTGCAGGTCACCAGCTTCGATGTCGGCAACACGGCGACCAACGTGATTCCGGCCGGCGCCACGGCGCGGCTGAACATCCGCTTCAACGACCGGCACACGGAAGCTTCCCTGACCGCGCATCTGCGGGAGGTGCTGGCGCGGGAGGCGCCGCGGCACGAGCTGGCCGTGGTGTGTTCGGGCGAGGCGTTCCTGACCCAGCCAGGCCCCTTCGTCGCGGCGCTGGAGCGGGCGGTGCGGGCCGAGTGCGGGCGGGATGCGACGCTGGATACCGGCGGCGGCACCTCCGATGCGCGGTTCATCGCGCGGTATTGCCCGGTGGCGGAACTTGGCGCGGTGGGCGCCACCATGCACCAGGCGGATGAATCGACCCCGGTCGAGGAACTGCGGGCGCTGGCCAGGCTCTATGCGCGGGTGATCGAGGAGTTTTCCGGCTGAGCGGCACGCCCAATCCTCCGCCTGACCCCTCGCCCGATCCCCCGCCGGGCCCGCCGCTGCGGCTGACCATCACGGCCGGCATCCTGGGCGCCTTCCTGCTGGGCCGCGGGCGCGCGGAGGGGATGGCGCTGATGGAGGCGACGCCGGCCGGCGCGCTGCGGTCCTTCGCGGCCGCGGCGATCTGCCTGCCGGCCTTCCTGGCCCTCCGGCTGCTGTCCTGGTCCACCATGGAGGCACCACCGGAAGCCCTGGCCCGGCCGCTGTTCGCGGAACTCACCGGCTATGTCTATGGCTGGACGCTGTTCGCGCTGGTCAGCCTGCCGGTGATCGCGGGCTGGGGCCGGGCAGCGCAGTGGCCGCGCTTCCTGTCGGCCTGGAACTGGATCAGCGTGGTGCAGTACCTGCTGCAGATCGTCCTCGCGGTGCTGCTGATGCTCGGGCTGCCGGGGATGCTGGCGCAGGTGGCGACGCTGGTGGTGGTGGGCTACTCGCTGTGGCTGGAATGGTTCATGGCGCGCGCCGCACTCGGCATCTCGGGCCGGCGGGCAACGGGGCTGGTGGTGCTGGATCTGGGGCTTGGCCTGTTCATCGCCGGCTTCGTGCAGCGGCTTTCGATCGGCTGAGGGGACAGGGCGGAACATGGAAACGCGTTACGACGTGGCGGCGCTGACGCGCTTCGCCACCGCTGCCTGCGAGGCCGCGGGCCTGGATGCGGACAAGGCGGCGGCGGTGGCCGAGGTGCTGGTCGAGGGCGACCTGATGGGCCACGACACGCACGGCCTGGCGCTGCTGACACCCTACCTGGATGCGCTGGCCTCCGGCGACATGCGGGCGGAGGGCGCGCCGGAGGTATTGGCCGTGACCGCCGTCGCCGAGACCTGGGATGGGCGCAAGCTGCCGGGGCCGTGGCTGGTGCGGGAGGCGATCGCCAAGGCCGAGGCGGCGGCGCGGGAGATGGGCATTGGCGTGGTCAGCATCGGCCGCTGCCACCATATCGGGGCGCTCGCCGCCTATGGCCCACCGGTGGCGGCGGCGGGGCGGATGCTGCTGCTGACCTGTTCGGACCCGGCGACGGGCTCGGTCGCACCCTGGGGCGGCACGCGGCGGGTGTACACGCCGAATCCGCTGGCCGCCGCCTGGCCGACGCCGGAGGGGCCGGTGCTGATCGACGTGTCCATGTCCATCACCACCAACGGCATGACGGCCCGCAAGCGCGCCCAGGGTGCGTCATTTGACCATCCGGTGCTGCTGGACGGGGCGGGGGAGCCCTCGGCCGATCCGAACGTGTTCTGGCAGGACGGCACGCTGCTGCCTCTGGGCGGGGTCGAGTCGGGGCACAAGGGCTTCGCGCTGGGACTGCTGGTCGAGGTGCTGACCAGTGCGCTGGCCGGCCACGGGCGGGCGGATGCGCCGACCGGCTGGGGGGCTTCCGTGCTGGTCATGGTGATCGACCCGGCCCGCTTCGGCGGCACCGCCGCCTTCCTGCGGGAGACCGGATGGATGGCGGAGGCCGTGCATTCCAACCCGCCGCGGCCGGGCTGGCCGGCGCCGCGGCTGCCGGGGGAGCGTGCGATGGCACGGAAGGCGGCGGCGATGGCGCAAGGTGTGGTGCTGCATCCGGGAATCCCGGAGGCGCTGGAGAAGTTGGCGGGACGTTTCGGGCTGGCCGTGCCCGCCACGCGCTGAAGCCCGCAGCCTGACCGGCACCCGGAAGGGTGCCGGCCCGGCCTGCGGAAGGCGTCGGACGGCTCAGGCGAACCAGAGCAGGCCGTCATGCTGCGACGGGGTCGGCAGGTCGGCCTGGGTCAAGCCGGCCCAGGTGACGGACGTGTCGATCACCCCGTTGTTGTCGAGGTCCGCGTGCAGCGTCGCGCCGCGGTAGCCCTCGGTCCCGGCATTCTCCAGCCAGGTCGCCTGGCTGACGCCATTGACCCAGCCCCACAAGGCGAGTTCCTCCCCGCCCTGCCAGTCCGTGATGGTGGACCAGGTGGTCTCGCCGTTGCGGCCATCCAGGAAGAAGATGTCCCGCCCGGCGCCGCCGGTCAGGAAGTTGGACCCGGTGCCGCCATCCAGCACGTCGTCGCCATCGCCGCCGCTGATGGCATCGTCGCCGGCGCCGAGGTGGATGAAGTCGTTGGATGCGGTGCCGGACACGGCCTCGTTCGCCGCGCTGCCGGTGAAGGCGTAGGTCAGGCCGGCGACCGGGCCGACATAGCCAACCGCCTGGGTCTGCCCGGCGACATCGGTCTCCGTCATGGTGAACTGGAAGAAGGGCAGGGGCGGCGGCGCGGCGACCGGGACGGGCAGCGAGGAGACGGCCTCATCCGTGCCCTGCTGGTCGGTGTAGCTGGCCAGGACAGAGATCGCGGTGCCGAGCTGCGCCGCGGTCAGGGCGAAGGTGGCGTTGGTGGCACCCGCGATGTCGGTACCATCGGCGCGCCACTGGTAGCTGACGGTGCCCAGGCCGTCCTCGTCGGCCAGCGCGTTGCTGGCGGTGAGGATCTGGCCCGCGGCCGGGGTGCCGGAGATGGTGACCGGGCCGGTCGGTGCGTCGTTGACGTTGGCGACGGCGGTGGTGGCGTCGGAGGCGAGGCTTTCGTCGGTGCCCTGGCCGTCGGTGTAGCTGGCGACGACGGTGATGGTCGTGCCGACCTGTGCCTGGGCCAGGGTGAGGGTGGCGCCGGTTGCACCGACGATGTCGATGCCGCCCGACCGCCACTGGTAGGACACGGTGCCCAGGCCGTCTGCATCGGCCAGGGTGTTGCTGGCGGTGAGCACCTGGTCCTCGGTCGGGATGCCGACAATGGTCACGGAACCGGTCGGCGCATCGTTGACGTTGAGCACCGCGCTTGTCGGAGGCGAGATGACCTGCTCATCCGTGCCCTGGCCATCGGTGTAGCTGGCGACCAGATCGATGACCGTGCCGACCTGCGCCTGGGTCAGGGTTAAGCTTTCGCCAGTTGCGCCGGCAATGGCCACGCCATCGGCGCGCCACTGCAGGCTGACCGGGCCGAGCACGTCCTCGTCGGCCAGTTCGCCCGTGACGGTGAGGGTTCCGCCTTTCGTCGGCGTGCCGGCAATGATCGGCCCGCCAACCGGCGGGTCATTGACATTGAGGACGGCGGTGGTGGCGTCGGAGGCGCGGCTTTCGTTGACGCCCTGGCCGTCGGTGTAGCTGGCGACCACGGTGATAAGGGTGCCGACCTGTGCCTGGCCCAGGGTCAGCGTGCCGCCGGTGGCGCCGGCGATGTTGGTGCCGTTGGACTGCCACTGGTACGCCACGGTGCCGAGGCCGTCTGCATCGGCCAGCGTGTTGCTGGCCGTCAGGACTTGGTCCTCGGTGGGTGTGCCGGTGATGGTCGCGGTGCCGGTCGGCGCATCGTTGACGTTGGCGACGGAGCCGGTGGCAAAGCCGAAGAGGCTCTCGGCTGTGTTCTGCTGGTCTATGTAGTTGACCCAGACGGAGATGCTGGCGCCGACCTCGGCCTGGGTCAGGGTGAAGGTCGTACTCGTGGCACCATCAATGACGGCGCCATTGGCGAGCCACTGGTAGTTGAAGGCGCCAAGCCCGTCCTCATCGGCCACGGCCGCCGGATTGGCCGTCAGGATCTCGCCCTGGGTCATGATGCCGGTGATGGTGACGTCGCCCGTCGGAAAGTCGTTGAGGTTCTCGACGAGGTTGGTGGCGCTGGAGGGGACGGACTCGGCCCGGCCCGAACCATCGGTGTAGCTGGCGACGACCGTGATGACGGTGCCGACCTGGACCTGGCCCAGCGTGAAGGTGTCGCCGGTGGCGCCGGCGATGTCGGCGCCGTTCGACTGCCACTGGTAGCTGACCGTGCCCAGGCCGTCCGGATCGACCAGGGTATTGCTGGCGGTGAGGGTCTGGTCCTCGCGCGGGAAGCCGGTGATGAGCACCTCGCCACTGGGCAGGCTGTTGAGGGCGAAGTTGAGCATCTCGATGTCGATCAGCGTATCGGTGCCGTCGGGGGTGCCGTCGCGGTTATCGACGACCTGCGTCGGGTTGCCGTCGATGTCGGAGGTGATGGTGTAGTCGCTGCGGGCGCCGGAATAGAAGGCGGTATCGGTGCCCGCGCCGCCGTTCAGCGCATCGTTGCCGGCGCCGCCGGTGAAGCTGTCATCGCCATCGCCGCTGGTCAGGGAGTCGTTGCCGCCGTTGCCTACCAGGATGTCGATGCCGTCGCCGCTGATGACGCTATCGTTGGACGAACCGCCCAGGTAGGTGAAGTTCTCGACACCGACGAACTCGACGTAGACCTGACCCGCATCTTCGAGATAGCCGCTGTAGCCCGTCGCGAGGGTCCCGCCGTCGATGACGACGAACATGGACGTGTCCTCATCACGGAGATCCAGGACCAGGCGGTCGTCATCGGCGCCCGCATTGATGGTCCCGCCGAGCGGGGCCTTGACCGTGATCAGGTCCGAGCCGCTGCCGGCCACGATGGTCATCGGGCCCCTGCCGGCCGTGATGACATCGGCGCCCGCGCCGGAGGTGATGATGTTGGTGCCGTCGCCGCCGGTGATGACGTTGCCGCCATCCAGCGCCGTGATCGTGTTGACCCCGTCCCCAGCAACGATGGTGTTGACGCCCTGGCCGGCGATGATGGTGTTGGCGCCGTCGCCGGCGTCGATCAGGTTGTCGCCGTCGCCGACGGTGAAGGTGTCCGCATCGGCGCCGCCGGTCAGTGTGTTGTTGCCCTCGCCAGCGGTGACGGTGTTGGCGCCGTTGCCGGCCTCGATGATGTCATCGCCGTCGCCCGTGGTGAGCGTGTCCGCGGCGGCGCCGGTCAGGACCGTGAAGTTCTCGATCGTGCCGTCGGTGATGACGACGGAGCGGCCGCCGCCGCCGGCCTCGGTGAAGTTGGAGGTCGAGTTGCCGGTGACGCTGCCGGTCGCCAGGCTGTAGTCGACGACCAGGCGGTCGACGCCGCCGCCGCCATCGACGGCGTCGACGCCGGAGGAGACGGTGATGACGTTGTCGCCGTCATTGCCGACGATGCCGTTGCCATCTGCGCCGTCGAGGATGGCGATGGGCGCATCGCCGGTCAGGGCGAACAGCGCGACGCCCGCGCCGAGCTGCAGGACGATGCCGGTGGAGGTCGCGGTGCCGTCGACCGTCAGGTTGTTCGTGGAAATGGTCGCGGATTCGCTGCCGTAGCCGGCCTCGATCGAGAGAGTGTCGCCGGCAAGGGCGGCGACCAGTGCATCGGCAATGGAGGAATGGGTCGAGGTCGGACCGACCGTGAGAATGGCCATGGGTGTCTCCTGAGCGGAGACGGCGAAGAGATGTCTGAATCCCCGAACCGCGTGCGCCGTGATGGTCTGCGGCCATGGCGGGTGCCAGGGCTGTGGGGCTTGTTCGGGTGAAGAAGAGGCCGGCCGGCTTGTGCACGGGCCATGCCACCGCGGGTGGTCAGGATGGGGTTGTACCCCTGGACAATCGCCTGCGCCTGTTGGGTGCGGGCGGTTGTCTAACGACCTCTGGTTGCAAAGCGTTACGCTTCATACAGTATTCAGTCAATGTGCTTGCGCACACGTTGACGTGCGGCTCGCCTTCCCGGACCTTGATGCATATCGGCGCATCCGGAGGCGTGTGCGGGGCTTAGCCTATCTCGACCAGCTTGGTTCCGGCTCGTAGCGGGCGAAGCGGAAGGTCAGGCCGTCCGGGGGTGCCGTCTGGCCGGCCTTAGCGCGATCCAGGCCTTCCAGCACCTGGCGCGGCCAGGTGACGGGGCGGCGGCCCTGGCCGACCTCCACGAGCGTGCCGACCAGGTTGCGGACCTGGTGGTGCAGGAAGCTGCGGGCCTCTGCGGTAATCACCACCTCCTCCCCGCACCGTGCCACGTCCAGCACGTCCAGCGTCCGCAGGGCTGATTTCGCCTGACAGGCGGCGGCGCGGTAGGCGGAGAAGTCGTGCCGCCCGAGCAGGGTCTGCGCCGCCGCGTGCATCGTCGCCGCGTCCAGGGGGCGCTTGACGTGCCAGGCCTTGGCGGCAGCCAGCGCCGGGCGGGCCGGGCGGTTGAGGATGCGGTAGCGGTAGCCGCGGCCGAGGCAGTCGAAGCGCGCCGACCAGTCCGGTGCCACACGCGCCGCCGCCCGCACCACGACGGGGAGGGGCTGGGTGCGGAAGTTCAGCGCGTCCCGCACCCGCTCGGGCGGCAGGTCCAGCGCCAGGTCGAGGTCGGCGACCGCGCCTTCCGCGTGCACGCCGGCATCGGTGCGGCCGGCGCCGGTCGCGGTGGGCGTGATGCCGTTGTTCAGCGGCGCAGCGGCTTCCTCCAGCACCTGCTGCACCGAAAGCAGGGCGCCCTGGCGCTGCCAGCCGCAGAAGCGCGTGCCGTCGAATTCCAGCAGCAGGGCGTAGCGCGGCATCAGGCGAGGCGCGAGGGCAGGGCGAAGCCACGCAGGAATTCGGCGGCCGGCTGCGCGGCGCGGCCGGGCCGCTGCAGGCGCAGCAGGCGCAATGCGCCACTGCCGCAGGCGACGGTCTGGGCGTCCAGCAGGGTGCCGGGGGGGCCGCTGCCCTGGGCGGGTTCGCCGGCGAGCACGCGGATGGTTTCGGCGCCAGCCTGGAAGTAGCAGCCGGGCCAGGGGGTGAGGGCTCGAATGCGGCGGTCCAGCGCCAAGGCCTCCTGCGTCCAGTCCAGGCGGCCATCGGCCTTGGCCAGCTTCGGGGCGTAGGATGCGCCCGACTCGGGCTGCGGCACGGCCCATGGGTTTTCCGCCAGGGCGCGCAGGATCAGGCGGGCACCCATTGCGGCCAGCGTGTCGTGCAGTTCGGGCGTGGTGGCGCGGGGGCCGATCGGGGCGGCTTCGGCCAGCAGCATCGGGCCGGTGTCCAGCCCTTCCTCCATCTGCATGATGGTGATGCCGGTCTCGGCATCGCCGGCCAGGATCGCCGCCTGGATCGGCCCGGCGCCGCGCCAGCGCGGCAGCAGCGAGGCATGGATGTTCAGGCATCCGCGACGCGGGGCGTCCAGCATCGGCTTCGGCAGGATCAGGCCGTAGGCGGCGACCACCGCGGCATCGAGGTCGAGCGCCGCGAAGGCCGCGTGTTCCGCCGCATCGCGCCGCACCCGCGCCGGGGTGCGGACGGGCAGGCCGAGGTCGAGTGCGGCGCGGTGAACCGGGCAGGGGGTTTCGCGCTGGCCGCGCCCGGCGGGCTTGGGCGGCTGGGTGTAGACGGCGGCGATCTCATGCCCCGCCGCGTGCAGCGCCCGCAGCGCCGGCACCGCGAAATCCGGGCTGCCCATGAAGGCGAGGCGGAGCTTCGGCGTCACTCCGGGTCCCGGCCCCCCTGGGCCTTCAGTTTCAGCTCCTTGGCCAGCTTCCGCAGCAGCATGTTGCGCTTCAGCGCGGAGATGTGGTCGACGAACAGCACGCCATCCAGGTGGTCGATCTCGTGCTGCAGGCAGGCAGCGAGCAGGCCGTCGCCCTCGATCTCGCGCTTCGCACCGGTCAGGTCCTGGTAGCGGACCTTGACGCGGGCGGGGCGCGTCACCTCGGCGAACTGGCCGGGCAGGGACAGGCAGCCTTCCTCCCGCGCCGCCAGTTCATCCGTGCTGGCGATGACCTGCGGGTTCACCAGAACCATGGGCGCCGGGATGTCGTTCTCGTGCAGGTCGAGCACCACCAGGCGCAGCATCTCTCCTACCTGTGGCGCAGCCAGGCCGATGCCGGGGGCCTTGTACATGGTGGCCAGCATACGGGCGGAGAGGTCGGCAATCCGCTGGTCGTCCGGCGCGACGGGGCGCGCCTTGGCGCGCAGGCGCGGGTCGGGGACGAACAGGATGGGCAGCAATTCGGTCTGGAGCGTCATCTTACCTGCTGACCCGCCGCGGCGGGGATGGACAGGGCCGAGAGGTAGCCCCCGCCGCCACCCCTTGCAACGGCGCCCGCCCTTGCCAAAATTGGTATCACGCGGGGTGCCTTTGGGCCCCGCCAACCAAGGCTTCGCTCCTGAGCGAGGAGGCACCCGAGTCCGATGTCACGTTCGTCCCTGTTCGGTTCGCCGCTGTTTCTGGGTTTCGATCATCTCGAACAGATGCTCGACCGCGTGCAGAAGAGCGCCGACGGCTATCCCCCCTACAATATCGAGCAGACCGCGGAGACGCGGTTGCGGATCACGCTCGCAGTCGCCGGTTTTTCCATGGATGATCTGCAAATCACGCAGGAGGACAACCAACTGGTGATTCGCGGCCGGCAGCGGGATGATTCCGAAGGGCGCATCTTCCTGCACCGCGGCATCGCCGCACGGCAGTTCCAGCGCGCGTTCGTGCTGGCCGAGGGCATCGAGGTGGAGGGTGCCTGGCTCGACAACGGGCTGCTGCATGTCGACCTGCGCCGGCCGGTGCCGGAGGTACGGGTGAAGACCATCCAAATCGCCACCCGCGGCAACGGGCCGCAGCGGCCGGTGGTGGGCCAGGTGGCCGGTGAAGCGCGGGTGGGTGACGCCCGGTTGAAGGAAAGCTGAGCCGTTTCGTGCGTTGACGGGCGCGGGCCATGATGGCCGCGCCGGAAGGAGAAGACCATGTCCGACTTCGATAGCGGCGCCGAAGAGGGCCGCGTGACCCTGACTCCTGCGAGCCTGCGCAGCCTGTCCAACCTGGATTTCGCGCGCCTCGGCGCGGATGCGGTCGCTTATCTGCGGCCTGTGGTGCTGAACGGCGCGCTCGCCTTCTCGATCCATGCGGCGGATGGCACGCCGATCGGCGCGGCCCCCGATGCGGCGCTGGCCGCGGCGGCGATCCGGCAGCATGACATGGAACCGATGCTGGTTCACTGAGGCGGAGCTTTCTGGGGGGGCGCTGGACCCCTGACCGAACCCTCTCCCCCAAGGGGGAGAGGGCTTAGCAGTCAGGTGGTCTTGGGGTCGATCCAGCCGATGTTGCCGTCGCCGCGGCGGTAGACCACGTTCAGGCCGTTCGTCGCGCGGTTGCGGAACATCAGCACCGGCACATGCGCCAGGTCCATGCGCATCACGGCTTCCCCAACCGTCAGGCGATCGATCACCGCAGGCGTTTCCGCCACCACCGCCGGGCTGTCGCCACCTTCTGCCAGGGCCGGGTCGGCGGTTTCCTCATCCTCCTCCGGACGCAGCACGACCTGGCGGGCGGGCTCGCCTTCCTCGGGGTTCCGTTCGGAGGCCAGGCTGCGGGCGTGGTCGTTCATCCGGCGGCGGTAGCGTCGCAGGCGCTTGGCCACATGTTCGGCCGCGACCTCGAAGGCGCGGTGCGCATCGGCACCCTCGCCCTCGCCGCGCAGGAACAGGTTGCGGCCGGCCTTCAGGTTGATGTCGCAGAGGAAGGCGTGGCCCTTGGCGTCGCGGCTGAACGTCACGTTGGCTTCGACGGCGTGGTCGAAGTACTTGCGTGATATTGTGTTCAGCCCATCCCGCACATGGGTTTTCAACGCGTCTCCAGTCTCGACCTGCTTGCCTGCGACGGTGATATGCATGCGAGCTTCGCTCCTTTCCCGTGTTGGGAAGGCCGCGCCCGGATGAAAATGCGGCGAAGTGCGTGCCGCGGATCAGGCCGGGACGGCCTTCTCCCGCTTGCGTTGCACCGATGAGGGAATGCGCAACGCCTCCCGGTATTTGGCCACCGTTCGCCGGGCGATGTCCACTCCCTCCTTGCGCAGACGTTCGACGATAGCGTCATCGGACAGCACATCTTCGCTGGTCTCCGCCCCGATCATCTCGCGGATCCTGAAGCGCACCGCTTCGGCGGAATGGCTCACACCGCCCAGCGTTCCCGCAATCGCAGTGGTGAAGAAATACTTCAGCTCGAAAGTGCCGCGTGGCGTGGCGATGTATTTATTCGCGGTGACGCGGCTCACGGTGCTTTCATGCATGGCGACATATTCGGCAACGTCGCGCAGGATCAGCGGCCGTAGGTGACCGACGCCGAGGCGGAAGAAGGCGTCCTGCCGGCGGACGATCTCGGCCGCAACCTTCAGGATCGTGTTGGCGCGCTGTTCCAGCGACTTCACCAGCCAGGTCGCGGTCTGCAGCCGGTCCGCGATGAAGGCGCGGTCGTCTCGCGACTTTGCGCCGACCACGGCACGCGCGTGGAAGCCGCGGTTGACCAGCACGCGCGGCAGGGTTTCCGGATTGAGTTCCACCGCCCAGCCGCCATCCGGCATGCGGCGCATCAGCACGTCCGGCACCACGGGCATCGCCGGCGGTGCGTCGAAGCTCGCGCCCGGCTTGGGATCGAGGCGCTTGAGCTCGGCAATCATGTCGGCGAGGTCTTCCGAATCCACCTCGCAGACCCGCATCAGGCCGCGCAGGTCGCGGCGCGCCAGCATGTCCAGGTTGTCCAGCAGCCGATCCATGCAGGGGTCGAGGCGGTTGCGGTCGGCCAGCTGCACCGCCAGGCATTCGCGCAGGTCGCGGCAGAACATGCCGACGGGATCGAGGCGTTGGAGCTGCGCGCGCACCCCGGCGACGCGCGCCTCCGCGCAGCCCATCGCGTTGGCGATCTGCAGGTCCGTGATGGCCATGCGCCCGGCCGGATCCACCAGGGCCAGCATCTGCGCCGCAATCAGGCGGTCCTGTGCATCGCCGATGTTGAGCCGGACCTGTTCGCCCAGATGCTCGCGGAGCGACTTCCGGCCATCCGCCAGATCCTCGATATCGGAAAGCGTGTCGTCGAAGCCAGTGCTGCCACCGCGGCCACCGCCCTCGCCAAGGCTGCCGCCGCCGTCGCTGTCGTAGACATTGCCCCAATCGGCATCGAGCGGCGCCGCGCCCTCCGCCGGTATGTCGCCGGAGGTGGCCGCCGCGTGGCTGTCCGTGGGTTCGGGTGCGGCGGGCTCGGGCGCGCGTTCATCGGCGACGGTGCGGGGGTCGGTGCGTTCGTCGCGCTCCAGCAACGGGTTGCGCTCCAGTTCCTCCTCGACGAAGGCGGTGACCTCGACATTGCTGGATTGCAGCAGCTTGATCGCCTGGCGCAGCTGCGGCGTCATCACCAGGGACTGGGATTGCCGCAGGTCCAGGCGTGGGCCGAGCGCCACGACCCTCAGCCCCCGATCCTGGAATGCGCGATCCGTTGCATATCCCGAGTCTAGCCCAGGATCAGCGCCGGTAGAAGCGCCGACCCCGGTCTAGCCTTTTGTTCTGGCGCGCGATTCACCGCGCAGTCCGGCCCGGCACGGTGTGGCGGCGCGTCAGAGCGAAAACCTCTCGCCGAGGTAGACCCGGCGCACACCCTCATGCGCCACGACGTCCCGCGGGTTGCCCTCCATCAGCACCTGGCCATCGTGCAGGATGTAGGCGCGGTCGATGATCTCGAGCGTCTCGCGGACATTGTGGTCGGTGATCAGCACGCCGATGCCGCGGTTCTTCAGGTGCTTGACCAGGTCACGGATCTCGCCGACGGCGATGGGGTCGATGCCGGCCAGCGGCTCGTCGAGCAGGATGTAGGAGGGCTGCGTCGCCAGGGCGCGAGCGATCTCGCAGCGCCGGCGCTCGCCGCCCGACAGAGCCAGGGCTGGGGCACGGCGCAGGTGGCCGATGCCGAATTCCGCCAGCAGGCTGTCCAGCATCTGTTCGCGCCGGTCGCGGACGGGCTCCACCACCTCCAGCGCCGCGCGGATGTTGTCCTCCACCGACAGGCCTCGAAAAATCGAAGCCTCCTGCGGCAGGTAGCCGAGGCCGAGGCGGGCGCGGCGGTACATCGGCAGGAAGGTGACGTCGTGGCCATCCATGGTCACCGTGCCCTCATCGGGCTGCACCAGGCCGGTGATCATGTAGAAGGTGGTGGTCTTGCCGGCGCCGTTGGGGCCAAGCAGGCCGACTGCCTCGCCCCGTCGCAGGCTGATCGAGACGCCGCGCACCACCGGACGCTTTTTGTAGCGCTTGCCGAGGCCGGTCGCGACCAGGCCCGTGCTTTCGGCAGCAAGCCGGACGGGGGAGGGCTTGAGGTCCGCGTTGCGGTCGAAGCTGTTCATTGGGGTGACGCCCCCCGCGCGGGCGGCGGCGCCGGGCGTCGTGCGGCCGGGCGCTGCGGCTGCGGCACCTCGGCCTGGGTCGGCTGCTGCTGACCCGGCAGTACCAGGCCCTGCACGCGCGTGCCTGGCGCGGAGATCAGTCGCGAGACGCCGGTGCGCAGGTTCACGATGGCTTCCTGGCCGTTCAACTGGTTCTCCCCGCGGGTGATACGCACGCCGCCGACCAGGCGCGCGAGGCCGGTTTGCGGGCTGTAGACGCCGCGCTCGCCGCGCACGACCTCATCCGCCGTGCGGATGTCGACGCCGCCATAGGCCTCGACGCGGTCGATCCGGCTTCCCTCGTTGGCGGCCGGCAGGCCGGCGATGGGTGGCCTGGCGGCGGGTGTCGGTGCTGCGGCCTGGGTCGCGGCCGGTGCTGCATCCAGAAAATAGGCGACGAGCGTATCGGCGGCGATGCGGCGGTCGTCGGAGGTCACCACCACGGCGCCGCCACGCGCCACCGCCATGCGGCGCTGCGGCCAATACTCCAGGCTGTCGCGGGCGGTGATGGTCTGTTCCGGCGTGGTCAGGGACAGGCCGCGGCCGGACAGGACCATGACGGCCTGGTCCATGTCATAGACGGCGCGCTGGCCCTGCGCGCGTTCGGTGGCACTGGTGACGCGGACATTGCCCTCGGCTTCCAGGCGCCAGATCTCGCCGCCCGACAGCGGGCTGTCGCCGGACGGGCTGGTGGCGGTGGACGTGGTGCCCTGCGCGGCGCCACGTGGACGGTAGCGGGCGATCAGGCGATCGGCGTCCACCGTCACGCCGCCGCGCACTGCGCGGGCATTGCCGCGGGCGATCACCACCTGGTCCTGCTGGCGCCATTCGATGCCGTCATTCGCGGTGATCTCGACCGGGCCGCCCTGGTTGAGGTCGAGATTCTGCGCCGCGACAGGCAGGGCCAGCAGGGCCAGCAGGGCCAGAAGAAGGACCAGCCGTTTCATTGTCCGCCTTCCAGCACGGCGCGGGCGCGGCCGGTGAACAGGACGACCTGGCCACGCTCGTACAGCCGGAAACCTTCCGCCGTCAGCGTGCCGAACGGTCCCTGGACGGCGACGGGATCATCGCCGGTGGCGGAGCCACCCTTCAGGTCCACGGCGGCACGGTCCGTCACGAACTGCGTTCCATCGTCGTGGTGCACGGTGACACGGCCGGAAAGGTCCAGCTTGTTGGTCGGGCGGTCGAAACGGCCTTCCCGCGATTCAAGGTACACCCAGGCGCCGTCGCCCATCAGCAGGTCGGCGCGGGGCGCGTCCAGCGCCACCACATTCTCCGTGCCACCTTGCGTGGCGACGCTGGCGGTGACGGTGTAGGGGCGATTCTGGTCATCGACGCCCTGGTAGCGTGGATCGACGATGCGCAGCGCGTCTGGTGCCGCCTGCAGCACCCGGCGGAAGGAGACGCGGGCGTTGTCCGCCGCCTGGTCCAGCTCCGGCCACAGGGCGACCGCCGCCAGCAGGCCGACGGCCGCCAGCGGCAGGACGCGCTTGGCGATGCTGACCATGATCCGGCGACGCGCGAGTTGGCCGGCGCTCGGGGCACGGCGGGCGCGCGACGGCGCCAGCACCCGTCGCGCCGCGGCGCGGGCGGCGGCGCTCGGCGTTTCGGTGGACCGGACGGCGGTGGGCGGCGGCAATCTCACGGCAGTCCTATGGGCCTCGCTGGGAACAGGGTCAACGCGAAGATGCGCCCGCGCCGGCCTTCGGACAAGAAACGTGCCAAGAAGACCCCGGGTTAACGCTCAGTGCGAAAAAATATCCGGATCTTCGTAGCCCAGGAGATCAAGGCGTCCGCGCATAGGGAGGAAGTGGTAGCAGGCCATGGCGATGTCCAGGCGGCCCTCCCGTTCCAGCAGTGCCTTGAGACGCGCCCACAGCGCGTGCAGGTGCAGGACGTCGGACGCGGCGTAGGTCAGTTGCTCCGGGGTCAGATCTGCCGCGCCCCAATCGCTGGTCTGCTGCTGCTTGGACAGGTCCACGCCGAGCAGGTCACGGCAGAGGTCCTTGAGGCCGTGCCGGTCGGTGTAGGTGCGCACCAGCTTGGAGGCGATCTTGGTGCAGACCACCGGCGCCACGACCACGCCCAGCGCGTTGTACAGCGCCGCGACATCGAAGCGGGCGAAGTGGAAGATCTTCAGCACCTCCGGGTCCGCCAGCAGGCGCTTCAGGTTGGGGCAGTCCGCGCCACGGCCGCCCAGGCGTTCCGGCACGATCTGTACACAATGCGCAGTACCGTTGCCGTCCGAGAGCTGCACCAGGCAGAGCCGATCCCGCCGCGGGTCGAGGCCCATGGTCTCCGTGTCGATCGCGACGGAGGACCCGAAGCCCAGACCGTCGGGCAGGTCATGCCGATGCAGGCGGATCACGGCGTTTCGGGAGAACAGGGTGCAGCCCACGTCGCGGATACCCCAGTCGGTGGCGCCCAGGATGGGCCGATTCTGTCAGACACGTGCGCCCTGACCCCTAAAAAACCGGTTGAAGACGTTGCGGTCCTGGCAGGGGCCGCGGGTGGCGTCGCGCCCGAGATGGACTTACCGCAGAGGGGAGTAGGGCATGCCTGCGCGGTGTGGCAACCAGGACCGGCGGGCTGGCCGCGCGGCGGTGCGGGCCTTGCGGGTGCACGACCAGGCTGGCTACATTGGCGCACGGGCGGCGCCCGCGTTGGAGATTGCGTTGGATTTGTCGCAGTTCGCGGCTGGACTTAGGCTGGAAGCCGCCGAGCTCCGCATGCCGACCTCGACCCTGGACCGCTATTTCAGCCAGTTGTTCGCGGAGGATCTCCGCCGGCAGGCGGCGCGCTTCGCCCTGGCTGCCCTGGCCCATGCGGCGCTGCACCGGCTGAACCACAAGTATGTGACGCGACGGATGGCAGCCATCGGCTGGAGCTGCCGCGACAGCCTGGTCTTCGACAATGCCTTCCGGAACACGCATCCCGACCTGCATTGCGAAGCGCGCGCCGGATTGTCTGGTGACCCTGTGCCGCTGCCGGAAGGACGCACCCTGGCTGCCGCCTTCTTCGAAGGTGATCCGCCATCTGGCGTCCTGGACCTGCCCGGCCTCGAGGGTCCCCTGCTGCTGTGCGCACTGCTTCCGGCTGGCGCGCGGATTGCCGCGGCGGCGGTGCAGCATCATGCATTTGCGGATTTCACGTTGGCCGTCCGGTCATGAGGCTGCCGCAGGTACTGCGCCTGCTGCCGATGGACGCGATCGAGCCGGTCGCCGAACTGGCCGCGCTTCTGCAGGGCAGCCATCGCGCCCTGTCGGTCGCCCCTGCCATCGAGCAACCGGCGACGCGCCTTCCAACCTTTCGCCATGGGCCCGAACCACAAGCCCTGCGCGGCTTCAACTTGCGCTGGCCCGAGATCCACCTGACCGTGCTGTCGGACGCTGCCGTTTTGGGCCGCGGCGAGGTGCTCGACCGCGACGGACGCCTGCTGGTCACCAGCATCGTCGACCGGGCCGAGGACTTCACGGCGGCGCCGCAGGACCATCCCGGCGTGCTGTCCCAGCACGGCCTCAGCCTGGTGCCGGAGGGGCTGCGGCGCAGGGACAGGGACCCTGGGAAGCCTGCGCTTCACCTGCGGGATCCGGTGTTCCACCTGATCAACGCACGCGACCACAACTACACGCATTTCATGTTCGAGCTTCTGCCCAAGCTGGCCTTCTACTTCGCGCTGCCGGCGCCGAGGCCGAAGGTCCTGGTGTCACAGGCGGTGCACGCGACCTTCAGCAGGTTCCTGCTGGCGCTGGGTGTGCCGGAGGGCGACCTTGTTTCGGTGCCGCCGAAGGGATGGATACGCGTCGACCGCATTTTCGTAGCGCAAAGCCCGAGCTGGCTGCACCGTCCGGTCATGACCGCGCTGCGCCAGGCCGCCGATGTCGGGCGAGCGCCGGCGCGGCCGGTGGCGGGCAACCGTTTGTACATCCGGCGGATCGGCATCAAGGCCTGGTTCCGCAACCTGCTGAACGAGCAGGAGGTGTTCGAGCAGCTTGCCGCGCGCGGCTTCCGCGCCGTCACGCCGGACCAGCTTTCCGCCACGGAGCAGCTGGAGGTCTTCCGGTCCGCGGAGGCGGTCGCCGGCATATATGGCGGTGGGCTGCTCAACTGCGTCTTCTCACCGCCCGGGACCCGTGTGCTCAGCCTGACCTCGACGGCCTATTGGCGGATTGGCATGGACACGGCGGCACCAGTTCTCGACCTGCGGGCAGCTCAGGTGGTGGGAGATTGCTTCCTGGCGCGGCAGGATACCAACAACAGCGCCTTCCTGATCGACATTCCGGCGTTGAACGGCGCCTGCGATGCGTTGGGGCTGTAGCCTCGGGCCAACGCGCTGAGCGCACATGCCCCAACCGTGTTGACTGGTAACTCTGCACACGATCTGCGGGAGTGGTGCCCAGGAAAGGACTCGAACCTTCACGACCTTGCGGTCACTGGCACCTGAAGCCAGCGCGTCTACCAATTCCGCCACCTGGGCAATGGGGGCGTCCTGCGACGACGCGGGATTTACGGGGGGGGCCGTGATGCGTCAAGCGGGGTTGCGGCGGTTTCTTGCAATGGCGTGACCGAGGGACCGACGGGGCGCGCCGCCTCGCCTTGGCTGGCGCTGCGGCGGCCCATATGTTCCGCGCAACGGCGGATGGAGTGCGGGTGATGCAGGTGGGGCGGAATCGCAGGGTAGCCACGGTGTTCGGCGGCGCCGGCTTCATCGGCCGCTACGTGGTGCAGCGCCTGGCGGCGCAGGGCTACGTCGTGCGGGTGGCGACGCGAGACCCGGCCGGCACGCGGTTCCTCACCACGCAAGGGCGGGTCGGGCAGATCGTGCCGCTGGCGGTTTCCGTCACCGATGCGCCGGCGCTGGCGCGCGCCCTGGAGGGGGCGGATGTTGCGGTGAACCTGGTTGGCATCCTGTACGAGCGCCGGCCCGGCGACTTCCGGCGCATCCAGGGGGAGGCACCGGGGCTGGTTGCGCAGGCGGCCGCCGCCGCGGGCGTGCGGCGGATGGTGCATGTCTCCGCCATCGGCGCCGATGCGGGCAGCGAGAGCCTGTACGCCAGCAGCAAGGCGCAGGGGGAGGCGGCGGTGCTGGCGGCCTTCCCGAAGGCGACCATCCTGCGGCCCTCGGTGGTGTTCGGGCCGGAAGACCAGTTCTTCAACCGCTTCGCCAGCATGGCACAGATGCTGCCCTTCATGCCGGTGGTCTCTGGCGGGTCGCGGTTCCAGCCGGTGTATGTGGGCGACGTGGCCGATGCGGTGATGGCGGCGCTGGAGCAGGACGCGGCGCAAGGCGTCACCTACGAGCTTGGCGGCCCGCGCGCGATGACGATGCGGGAAGTGCTGCGCTTCATCCTGGATACCACGCGGCGCCGGCGCCGGATGGTCGAGATGCCGATGGGGTTCATGCGCTTCCAGGCGCGGCTACTGGAGAAGCTGCCGAACCCGGCGCTGACCAGCGACCAGTTGCTGCTGCTGGGGAAGGACAACGTGGTGTCCGGTCAGCATCCGGGCCTGGACGCGCTGGGGATCGAGCCCAAATCCGTCGAGTCCCTGGTGCCGGCCTATCTGCGGCGGTACCGGGTCGGCGGCGGTCGCCGAGATTTTACCGCGGTTTAATGGGCCATATCGGCCCGATCTCCGGGCGCCGCGGCGGCCCTCGCTAGAGCCCCGGAAGGATAATCCGCGATAAAGGACAGAGATGCTGACCTTGCGTCGCGAATTAGACTCGCATCTGGAAAAATCGTGGTGTAGGAGGCGAGCGCCCCAGGGAGCTTCGCGTCGCCATGGCCGATCGGATGCTGCAATTCGTGCGCCTCGACCAGCACCAGCCGGACAAGCGGCCGGCGACGCTGCGTCGGGAGGATTTCGGCGAAATCTACGAGGAGTTCGCGCCGCAGGCGGCGGCGGAACAGTCCAGCCGGTGTAGCCAGTGCGGCGTGCCGTTCTGCCAGGTGCACTGCCCGCTGAACAACAACATCCCAGACTGGCTGAAGCTGACGGCGGAAGGCCGGCTGGAGGAGGCGTATGAGGTCGCCGCGGCGACCAATACCTTCCCGGAGATCTGCGGCCGCATCTGCCCGCAGGACCGGCTGTGCGAGGGCAACTGCGTCATCGAAAAAGGTTTTGGTTCCGTCACCATCGGCTCGGTCGAGAAGTACATCACCGACAATGCCTGGGCGCAGGGATGGGTGAAGCCGCCGAAGCCGCGGCGCGAGTTGGACCGCAGCATCGGCATCATCGGCGCCGGCCCGGGCGGCCTGGCGGCGGCGGAGCGGCTGCGGGTGCGCGGCTACCAGGTGCATGTCTACGACCGCTACGATCGCGTCGGCGGTCTGATGATCTACGGCATCCCCAACTTCAAGCTGGAGAAGGAGGTGGTGCTGCGGCGCGCGAAGCAGTTCGAGGAAGGCGGCATCCACTTCCACCTCAACGTCGCCGTCGGCCGCGACGTGACGTTGGAGGAGTTGCGCGTGAAGCATGACGCCGTGCTGATCGCGACCGGCGTCTACAAGGCGCGCGACATGTCCGCGCCCGGCATCGGCCTGCCCGGCATCGTGCCGGCACTGGAATTCCTGACCGCGTCGAACCGCGCCGGCCTCGGCGGGGTGGTGCCGGCCATGGAATCCGGCGCGATGAACGCGGCTGGCAAGCGCGTGGTTGTCATCGGTGGCGGCGACACGGCGATGGACTGCGTGCGCACCGCGGTCCGCCAGGGGGCTGCCTCCGTCACCTGCCTGTACCGGCGCGACAAGGCGAACATGCCCGGCTCGATGCGGGAGGTGCACAACGCCGAGGAAGAAGGCGTGGTGTTCGAGTGGCTCGGCGCGCCGGAGGCTTTCCTCGGCGATGCCACGGTCACCGCCGTCCGTGCGCACCGGATGCATCTCGGCCTGCCGGATGCGACGGGGCGGCAGCAGGTGGAAGCGATCGCGGGCAGCCAGTTCGACCTGCCGGCCGACCTTGTCATCATGGCGCTGGGCTTCGACCCGGAGGACCTGCCGGCGGCCTTCAACGAGCCGGCGCTGCCGGTGACGAAGTGGGGCACGCTGAAGGTGGACCATCGCACCATGATGACGGCGCTGCCTGGCGTCTTCGCCGCCGGCGACATCGTGCGCGGCGCGAGCCTGGTGGTCTGGGCGATCCGCGACGGGCGCGACGCGGCGGAGACGATGCACCACTACATCGAGCAGAAGGCGAGCATGCTCGCCGTGGCGGCGGAGTGACGGCGATGCAGGATTATGTGGCGAACCACCTGGCCAATACCGCAACGCTGCGCGATGCCGGGCATATCGACCTGACGGAACATGATGCCTGCGGCGTCGGACTGGTCGCCTCGCTGGACGGCAAGGCGCACCGCAAGGTGGTGCAGGCCGGTATCGATGCACTGAAGGCGGTGTGGCATCGCGGCGCGGTCGATGCAGATGGCAAGACCGGCGACGGCGCCGGCATCCATATCGAGATCCCGCAGGACTTCTTCGCCGAGGTGGTAGAACGCGGCGGCGACCGGCTGCGGCCGGGGCGGATAGCGGTGGGCATGGTGTTCCTGCCGAAGACGGATCTCGGCGCGCAGGAACGCTGCCGGCAGATCGTCGAGACCGAGATCCTCGCCGCCGGCTACAACATCTATTCCTGGCGCCAGGTGCCGATCGACGTGGATTGCATCGGCGAGAAGGCCAATGCGACGCGGCCGGAGATCGAGCAGATCTTGCTGTGGAACCCGCGCGGCGTGGATGAGGATCTGTACGAGCGGGACATGTACGTGATCCGCCGGCGGATCGAGAAGCAGGCGATCGCGGCGCAGATTCCGGAGCTGTACCTGTGTTCGCTGTCCTGCCGCTCCATCGTCTACAAGGGCATGTTCCTGGCGGCTTCGCTGGCGGATTTCTACCCGGACCTGCTGGATGCGCGCTTCACCAGCCGCTTCGCGATCTACCACCAGCGCTACTCCACCAACACCTTCCCGACCTGGCGCCTGGCGCAGCCGTTCCGCATGCTGGCGCATAACGGCGAGATCAACACCGTCCACGGCAACATCAACTGGATGAAGTCGCACGAGACGCGGCTGGCGCATCCGCTGCTGGATGCCGCGATGGACGACATCAAGCCGGTGGTGCAGGCCGGTGGGTCCGACACGGCAACGCTGGACAACGTGTTCGAGCTGCTGGTGCGTGGCGGCCGCGACGCGCCGATGGCGAAGTCCATGCTGATTCCGGAGAGCCTCGGCAGCAACGCGACGATGCCGGCGGCGCATCGCGAGATGTTCCTGTATTGCAATGCGGTGATGGAGCCTTGGGACGGGCCCGCCGCGATCGCGGCAACCGACGGCAAGTGGGTGATCGGCGGGCTGGACCGCAACGGCCTTCGGCCGATGCGCTACACCATCACGCATGACGGCATCCTGGTCATCGGCTCCGAGACCGGCATGGTGAAGATCGACGAGAACCGGATCGTCGCCAAGGGCCGCGTGGGTCCTGGTCAGTGCGTCGGCGTGGAACTGGCGACCGGGCGCTTCTATGGCGACACGGAGCTGAAGGATGCGCTTTCGTCGCGCAAGCCGTTCGGCGACTGGACCAGCCGCACGACGCGCATCGACGGCATCGTCAAGTCCGGTGCCGATGAGCAGGCGGAGCTGACCGGGGAGGCGCTGCGGCGCCGCCAGCTTGCCGTGGGCTACACGCTGGAGGAGCTGGAGACGATCCTGCACCCGATGGTGGAGGAAGCCAGCGAGGCGATCGGCAGCATGGGCGACGATACGCCCATCGCGGTTCTGTCCAGCCAGTATCGCGGGCTGCACCACTACTTCCGCCAGTCCTTCAGCCAGGTGACGAACCCGCCGATCGACAGCCTGCGCGAGACGCGGGTGATGTCGCTGAAGACGCGGCTCGGCAATCTCGGGAACATCCTCGACGAGGACCCGACGCAGTGCGACATGCTGATGCTGGACAGCCCGGTGCTGTCCAACGCCGAATTCGCCGCGATGCGCGCCTACATGGGCGATACCGCCTGCGTGGTGGACTGCACCTTCGCGGTTGCGGAAGGTGAGGCGGGGCTGCGCGTTGCCATTGAGCGCATCAAGCGGGAGGCCGAGGAAGGCGTACGCAGCGGCTGCGCGCATGTGATCCTCTCGGATGCCGAGCAGGGGCCGGCGCGGGCGGCGATCCCAATGATCCTGGCTGTCGGCGGCGTGCACACGCATCTCGTGCGGCATAGCCTGCGGACCTTCACCAGCTTGAACCTGCGCTGCGCCGAGTCCATCGACGTGCACTACATCGCCGTGCTGATCGGCGCCGGTGCGACCACGGTGAATGCCTACCTGGCGCAGGAGAGCATCGCGGACCGGCACCGGCGCGGGCTGTTCCCCGAGCTGTCGCTGAAGGATTGCGTGGCGCGCTACAAGAAGGCGGTGGACAAGGGGCTGCTGAAGGTGATGTCCAAGATGGGCATCTCCGTCATCAGCAGCTACCGCGGCGGGATGAACTTCGAGGCCATCGGGCTGTCCCGCGCGCTGGTGGCGGAGTTCTTCCCAGGCATCGCGTCGCGCATTTCGGGCATCGGGCTTTCGGGGATCGCGCGGCGCGTCCTCGCGCTGCATGCGAAGGCCTGGGACGCGGATGCGGTGACGCTGCCGGTGGGCGGGTTGTACAAGCTGCGCAAGCGCGGCGAGAACCATGCCTTCGACGGGTCCCTGATCCACACGTTGCAGAAGGCGGTGGAAAGCGACAGCTACCAGACCTTCAAGCGCTACTCCGAGGGTGTGCGGAAGCTGCCGCCGGTGGCGCTGCGCGACCTGCTGGATTTCCGCGCCGATGGCCGCGTCGCCGTGTCGCTCGAGGAAGTCGAGAGCATCACGGAGATCCGCAAGCGGCTGGTGGCGCCCGGCATCTCGCTGGGTGCCTTGTCGCCGGAGGCGCATGAGACGCTGTCGATTGCGATGAACCGCATCGGTGCGCGCAGCGACAGTGGCGAGGGCGGCGAGGACCCGATCCGCGCGCGTCCGCGTCGCAATGGCGACAATGCGAATTCCGCCATCAAGCAGATCGCCTCCGGCCGCTTCGGCGTCACGGCGGAGTACCTGAACAACTGCCGCGAGATCGAGATCAAGGTGGCGCAGGGCGCCAAGCCGGGGGAGGGCGGGCAGTTGCCCGGCTTCAAGGTGACGGAGTTGATCGCGAAGCTGCGGCATTCCACGCCGGGCGTCATGCTGATCAGCCCGCCGCCGCACCACGACATCTATTCCATCGAGGACCTGGCGCAGCTCATCTACGACCTGAAGCAGATCAACCCGGACGCCACGGTCTGTGTGAAGCTGGTTGCGCGGTCGGGCATCGGGACCATCGCGGCCGGCGTCGCCAAGGCGAAGGCGGATGCGATCCTGGTCTCGGGGCACTCCGGCGGCACGGGCGCATCCCCGGTGTCGTCCATCAAGCATGCCGGCCTGCCCTGGGAGATGGGGCTGACCGAGACGCATCAGGTGCTGATGCTCAACCGCCTGCGGCACCGCGTGAAGCTGCGCACGGATGGCGGGCTCAAGACCGGGCGGGACGTGGTGATCGCGGCGATGCTGGGGGCCGAGGAATTCGGCATCGGCACGGCATCCCTCGTCGCCATGGGCTGCATCATGGTCCGCCAGTGCCATTCCAACACCTGCCCCGTCGGCGTCTGCACGCAGGATGATGCGCTGCGCCAGAAATTCGCTGGAACTCCCGAGAAGGTCATCAACCTGTTCAGCTTCGTCGCGGAGGAGGTTCGGGAGATTCTCGCCAGCCTCGGCTTCCGCAAGCTGACCGACGTGATCGGCCGCACGGACCTGCTGCGCCAGGTCAGCCGTGGCGCGGAGGATCTGGACGACCTCGACCTGAACCCGCTGCTGGTGAAGGCGGATGCCGGCGCGCATCCGGCCTACTGCACCATGGATGGCCGCAACGAGGTGCCGGAGACGCTGGATGCCGACATGATCCGCGACGCGGCGGCGCTGTTCGAGCGCGGCGAGAAGATGCAGCTCGCCTACAACATCCGCAACACGCACCGCGCCATCGGCACCAAGATCAGCAGCAAGATCGTCCGCAAATTCGGCATGGAGGGTCTGCAGCGCGGCCACCTGACGGTGCGGCTGCGCGGGTCTGCCGGGCAGTCGCTGGGCGCCTTCGCGGTGCGTGGGCTGAAGCTGGAAGTGTTCGGCGACGCCAACGACTATGTCGGCAAGGGGCTTTCGGGCGGCACCATCGTGGTGCGTCCGGCGCCGTCCTCGACGTTGGTGTGGAACGAGAACACCATCATCGGCAACACCTGCCTGTACGGCGCGACTAGCGGTGCGCTGTTCGCGGCAGGCCAGGCCGGGGAACGTTTCGCGGTGCGCAATTCCGGCGCGCTCGCCGTGGTGGAAGGTGCCGGCGCCAATGCCTGCGAATACATGACGGGCGGCACCATCGTCATCCTCGGCCCGGTCGGTGACAACTTCGGCGCTGGCTTTACCGGCGGCATGGCGTTCCTCTACGACGCGGAGAACACTTTTGAGCAGCGGGTGAACCCGGAATCGCTGCGCTGGTGCCGTGTCGGTGCCTCTGCACACTGGGCGGCGGCACTGCGCGAGCATGTCGAGCGGCATGTGGAGGAGACGGGCAGCCCCTTCGCCTCACGGTTGTTGAATGATTGGGCGTCGGAGGCGGCGAAGTTCTGGCACATCGTGCCGAAGGACTACGCCCGCTACCTGCCGCAGCCGATGGAAGACGTGCTGGCCGTCGCGGCGGAGTGACGCTGCGACGGCGGGCCGCGCTCACCCTGGCGGCGGGCGCGGCGACAGGCTGCGCCAGCGCGCAGCCGGTGCCGGCGATGCCGGCCGCTTCCGGTGACCAGGGCCTGCATGCGCGGGCTGCGGCAAAGGGGCTGGTCTTCGGCGCGGCGGTCAGCACCCGCCAGCTTGTCGATCCGGCGATGAGCAGCCTCATCCGCGCCGAATGCGGCGTGATGGTCGCCGAGTACGAGATGAAGTGGGCCGAACTGGAACCCCGGGCCGGCGACCGGCGGTTCCGGCGCGCCGACATCCTGGTGGCGTTCGCCCGCCGGCACGGCCTGGCGCTGCGCGGGCACACGCTGGTCTGGCATGAGAGCGAGCCGGCCTGGCTCGGCGGGCTGGATGCGCGCGCGACGGAAGCCGCGATGGCGGCGCATCTCGATGCCACGGTGCGCCACTGGCGCGGCGCGATTGGCACCTGGGACGTGGTGAACGAAGCGGTGGCGCCGGAGGATGGCCGGCCGGACTGGCTGCGGCGCACCCGGCTCCTGGAACGGCTGGGTCCGGACCACATCGCGCTGGCGTTTCACCTGGCGCATGCGGCGGACCCGGCGGCGCGGCTGGCCTATAACGATTTCGGCTGCGAGCACGCAACCTTCTGGTCGCGCCGGCGTCGCGTCGGCGTGCTGGCGCTGCTGCGCGGCTTGCTGCGCGCGGGCGTGCCGGTGCATGTGCTGGGCATGCAGGCGCATCTGCAGGCCGGACAGCCCTTCGATGCCGGGGAATGGCGCGGCTTCCTGGCGGAGGTCGCATCGCTCGGCCTGACGATCGACGTGACGGAACTCGACGTGAACGATGCCGCGCTGCCGGCGCCGGTGGCGGCGCGGGACGAGGCCGCGGCGGCGCTGGTGCGGCGTTTCCTGGACGCGACACTGGCCGAGCCCGCGGTGCGTGCGGTGGTGACCTGGGGGCTGAGCGATCGCGAGTCCTGGGTGCGGCAGGGACGTCTGCCGGAGCATCGGCGGCGGGACCGCGCCCAGGCCAGGCCGCTGCCCTTCGATGAGGCGCTGCGGCGCAAGCCGATGTGGGCGGCGATCGCCGGCGCGCTGGATGCCGCCCCGACCCGCGCCTGACCGCCGCCGCTTGGCCCTGGAGGCGGCGCGTGCGATATTCCAACGCGTCTCAGATTCAGGCCTGCATGCGAACCCTCTACCACCTTCCCCTGTCTCCTTTCGCACGCAAGGTCCGTCTCGCACTCGCCGAGAAGCGCCTGCCTTTCGATTTGCGGATCGAGCGCGTCTGGGAGCGGCGGGAGGAGTTCCTGGCGATCAACCCGGCCGGGACCGTGCCGCTGCTGCAGGAATCGAACGGGCTTTCCATCGCCGATTCCTATGCGATCTGCGAATACCTGGACGAAGCCTATCCGGACCTGCCGCTGCTGGGGCGGACGCTGGGGGAACGGGCGGAGGTGCGGCGGCTGGTCGCCTGGTTCGACCAGAAATTCTACGCCGAGGTCACGCGCAACCTGGTGTTCGAGAAGCAGATGAAACGGCTGTTCGGCCGCGGCAATCCGGATGCCACGGCGATCCGCGCCGGCTATGCGAACCTGAAGCCGCATCTGGAATACATCGGCTGGCTGGCGGAGACGCGCGCCTGGCTGGCTGGCCCGCAGCTCGGCCTGGCGGACCTGGCGGCCGCGGCACAGCTTTCGGCGCTGGACTACATCGGCGACGTGGATTGGAGCCTCTCGGATGCGGCGAAGGACTGGTACGCGCGCGTGAAGTCTCGGCCGTCCTTCCGGCCGCTGCTGGGCGACCGGGTGACGGGCGTCGTGCCGCCGGCGCATTACGACGATCTGGATTTCTAAGCCGTAGCTTGAGTTGTCTCCGTAACGGTCCCAGAAGCTGGGAGGATCGTGCCTCGGAGGCTGCCATGCGACGCCTTTGCCTATTGCCCATCCTCGCGCTGCTGATGGCACTGGGACCTGCCGCGCCGCAGGCGGCGGCGCAGACGGTGGAGGGGTCCTATACCCTCGGCGGCAAGGTCGTCGCGCTGCCGCCGGGGCCGTGGCGCCTGATCTTCCATGACAGCAAGCCCGGCCGAAGCCGCGAACTGACCACCCCCACCACGCTGCACCGCGCCGTATTGCCGCAGGAGGTCGGCGGACGCGCGGCCGGCGTGATTCTCGTCAGCGCGGCGACGGAAGTGGGCCAGGTTTGGACGCCGCATGGAATCTGCACCCGCACCGACACGCTACGCCGGCACATCGAAGTCGCGGTGCAGGGCAACCTGGATTGCCGTGGGCTGGTGAACCAGGGCGCCGGTGCCGGCCCGAACACGCCGGACTGGGTCCGCAGCATCTATGCACTGGGCGAGGATCGCCCCGGCTATATCCCGCCGCGCTGGATCGTGGGGCAGGTGCTGCTCTCCGAAAGCATGCACCTGCTGCAGGTGGATTATCGCTTCGCCCCGGTTGCCTATGCCACCGGCAACGCCCGCAGCGCCGGCAACTGGTCCGATGGCATGCGCAGCGCCGACCAGAGTGCCTTCCTCGGCCGGGTGGATGCCTTCACCTCGGCCGCGCGCGCCGAGTTGCGGCGCGGGCTCTATGGCCGCAGCCCGTCTGCACCGCTGGCCTTCTGAGGCGCCTCACCCCGCCCAGAGGCGCCACAGCAGCGGCACCAGCAGCGCGGATGCAATGGCGTTCAGCCCCATCGCCAGCCCGCTGAAGGCGCCCGCCGTCGCATCCACGCTGAGCGCCCGCGCCGTGCCGATGCCGTGCGACGCCGTGCCGATGGCGAGGCCGCGTGCGCGCCAGTCCCGCACCCGCACCAGGTTCAGCACCAGCGGGCCGAGCGCGGCGCCGGTGATGCCGGACAGGATCACCACCACGGCGGTCAGCGAGGGCAGGCCGCCGATACGCTCCGCGATGCCCATGGCGACGGGGGTGGTGACGGAGCGGGGCGCCAGGCTCGCCGCAACCTCCGGCGCCGCGCCGAAGGCGAGCGCGATGCCGACGCCCGCCGCCGCGGCGAAGGCGCCGCCAAGGCCGACCGACAGCAGGATCGCGATGGCGGATTTGCGGACGCTGGCAAAGTGCCGGTGCAGCGGGATGGCGAGCGCGACGGTCGCCGGACCCAGCAGGAAATGCACGAACTGCGCGCCGGTGAAATAGTCCCGGTACTCGATGCCGGTGGCGAGCAGCCCACCAGCCAGCAGCGCCACCGCGATCAGCACCGGGTTCGCCAGCGGATGCCGGCCGAGGCCCCGCTGCACCCGCAGCGCGGCGAGCCAGGCAAGCAGCGTCGCCGTCAGCGCCGCCAGCGGCTCCCGCGCCAGGTAGACCCAGATCTCCGCGAGGTCCGTCACCCGAAGCGCCGCAGCAGGGCCTGGGCGAGGCGTCCGGTGGCGGCGATGGCGAGCAGCGTGCCGGCCAGGATGGCCAGCGACAGCGGTGCCCAGTCCCGCGCCAGCAGCGGCAGGTGCAGCACCACGCCGACTCCGGCGGGCACGAACAGCAGGCCAAGGTTGTTCAGTAGTCCGTCCGAGACCTCCGCCAGCGGCGCCGGGGCGGGGCGTCCGCGTAGCAGCAGAACGGCCAGCAGCAGGACCATGCCGATCACCGGCCCCGGGATGGACAGGCCGAGGCTGCGAGCCAGGACCTCGCCCGCCAGCTGGCAGGCGAGCAGCGCGGTGATGGCACCCGTCATCAGCGTCGCGCCGGCCCGGCCTCGTTCAGCGCCAGGTTCTGCGCGGCGAGGTCGGCGGCGGGGGAGCCGGGGGCGACGCGGACAGCGCGCTCCCAGTCCGCCCGCGCGCCCGCCGCATCGCCCTGCAACTGGCGGAGGATGCCGCGTTCCAGCAGCGCCTCCGCATTGTCGGCCTGCAGGGACAGGGCGAGGTCGATGTCGCGGGCCGCCAGCACCTTCTCATCGCGGTGACGATGCGCGGCGGCACGGAACACCAGCGCCTCGGCGCGGGTCGGGTCGAGCGTCAAGGCGCGGTCGAGATCCTCGATCGCCTCTCCGTAGCGGGACAGGTTGCCGTGCACCACGGCGCGGTCGACCAGCAGGTCCACATCATCCGGCGCCAGGGTCAGGGCGAGCGTCGCGCTGGCGAAGGCACGGTTGATCTCGCCAGCCAGCAGCCACGCCTGCGTCGCCTGGGCGTAGATGGCGGCGCGGGCGGGGTTGGCGGCGCGGGACTGGCTGGCCAGCGTCTCCAGCCGCTGCGCCGCCTGCTCGAGCTGGCCAAGGCCGAGCAGCGCCAGCGCCTGGCAATGCGCGGCACCCTCGCCGCCACCCTCCCGCGCCCATTGCTCGGCATGGGCGAGGGCGCCTTCCGGATCGCGGCGCAGCAGGCCGACGCAGCGTTCGAAGGCCGGGCCGGCGGCGAGGCGAGGCGGGGTCTCGGCGGTCAGCGCCTCCCGCGGCGCCACGCCCATCCAGCCGGCGAGCCCGGCGAGGGTGACGGCGGCGGCGAGGGCGCCGAGGAGGAGGGGGCGGGGCTGGCGTCGCATGCCGCGTGATCCTACGCATCGCCGGGTCGCGGCGCCAGTTCGCGTGGCGGCGGTGGGAGGTGTGCCGGGATGCGGATGGTGATTGCGGGCCTGGGCTATGCTGGAAGCGCCATCGCGGCGGAGGCCGTGGCGGCGGGCTTTGCCGTCACCGGCACGGCGCGCGATCCGGGCCGCGCGACAGCGCCGGAGGGCGTTGCGGTGGTCCGCTTCGCCGAGGCGGGAGAGGCAATCGCGCAGGCGACGCATCTGGTGGTGACGGCGGCGCCGGAGGCGGAGGGTTGCCCGGTGCTCGCGACCCATGCGGGTGCCGTGGCCGCCGCAACCGGCCTGCGCTGGATCGGCTACCTGTCCACCACCGGGGTCTACGGCGATCGTGGCGGTGCCGAGGTGGACGAGGCGACGCCGCCGGCGCCGGGCCAGCCGCGGTCCCAGCGCCGGTTGGCGGCGGAGAATGCGTGGCGGCTGGCGGCGGCGGGACGGGCGCTCGACCTGTTCCGCATCGGCGGCATCTATGGGCCGGGCCGCAGCGCGCTGGAGGATGTGCGCGCGGGCACGGCGCGCCGGGTGGTGAAGCCCGGGCATTCCTTCAGCCGCATCCATGTCGACGACATCGCCCTGGCCGTGGTCGCGGCCGCGCGGCAGCCCTCTGCGGGCGCACGCGTCCTGCACCTGGTCGATGACGAACCGGCCGGCAATGCGGAGGTGGTGGCGGAGGCGGCGCGGCTGCTGGGCGTGGCGCCGCCGCCCGAAATTCCGTTCGAGGTTGCGCGCACCGGCATGTCGCCGATGGCGCTGTCCTTCTGGTCCGAGAACCGGCGCGTGACGAGCGGCGCGACCCGTGCGGCGCTCGGCATCACCTGGCGCTGCCCGAGCTACCGCGAGGGGCTGGCGCGCATCCTCGCCGGCGAGGGCCAGGGCCGGCCGTAGCACGGTTGACCGGCGCCCGCCGGAGGCGGGTGAGCGTCCGGAGGGTCACCGCGGCTCCTGCCGCGTCGCCAAGCTCGCGGAGTGGCGCGCCGGCGCCTGAGTGCGGATCGGTCACGATCCGCAGGCGAGGTTCAACGCGGCTCCCGCGCCGGGGCGGGGGCAAGCGCCTCGGCGGCGGTGGTCGCGGCGGCGCGGATGGCGGCAGTGCGGTCGGCGCGGTCGAGCGCTTCCTCCGTCGAGAGCCAGCGATGCAGCAGGCCGCCGATGACGCCGCCGAGGATGGGCGCGACCCAGAACAGCCAGAGTTGTTGCAGCGCCAGCCCGCCCACCACCAGCGCCGGGCCGGTGCTGCGCGCCGGGTTCACGCTGGTGTTGGTGATGGGGATGCTGATCAGGTGGATCAGCGTCAGGCCCAGCCCGATCGCGATCGGCGCGAAGCCGGCCGGCGCGCGGGCGGAGGTGGCGCCGAGGATGATCAGCAGGAACAGCAGCGTCATCACGACTTCCGTCGTGAAGCCGGCGAGCAGGCTGTAGCGACCTGGCGAGGCTTCCCCGAAGCCATTCGCGGCAAGCCCGCCCGCGAGGTCGAAGCCCGGCGCGCCGGAGGCGATGGCCCAGAGCAGGACGGCGCCGATGGTGGCGCCCGCGACTTGCGCCAGGATGTAGGGCAGCGCCTCATTCGCCTGGAACCGGCCGGCGGCGACCAGGCCCAGCGTCACCGCGGGATTCAGGTGGCAGCCGGAGATGTGGCCGATGGCATAGGCCATGGTGAGGACGGTGAGCCCGAAGGCCAGCGCGACGCCGACCAGGCCGATGCCCACTTCCGGAAACTTGGCGGCGAGCACGGCACTGCCGCATCCGCCCAGCACCAGCCAGAAGGTGCCGATGAACTCTGCAACCAGCTTTCTCGACATGAGCGCGCATCCCGACCGGGTGATGCGGCAATCTGAAGCGCCGTACTGCCCGCCGTCACGCAGGAGTTGCGGGGTCGCGAATTGTTGTTCGACAGGCAAGAGACTTCAATATTCGCGCAGTGCGTCCAAGAAACGAAGCAGCATTGATGCATCGTTGTGCTTTGGTTATGCTTGTTGCGGTCTGGTCACTCCGGGCTGGTCGGATCGTCCAGAATCGCGTCCAGCGTCTGCGCCAACAGCCGCAGATCCTCCGGCCGGGACAGGCGGTGGTCGCCGTCCTTGATCAGGTGCAGGCGCACATCACCGCCGCCCAGCGCCTCCACCAGCCGCAGCGCGTGGCGCCAGGGCACGTCGGGGTCGGCCATGCCCTGCAGGATGCGGACCGGGCAGGGCAGGTCGAGGGACTGGCCGAGCACGGACTGGCGGCGGCCGTCCTCGATCAGCGCCCGCGTCACCGGCGTCGGCTCGCCGTACTGGCTGGGCAGGTGGATGAGGCCGTCGCGCATCAGGGCGGCCTGCTGGGAGGGCGGCAGCGCCGGCCACATCAGCGTCTCGGTGAAATCCGGCGCCGGGGCGAGGCCAATCAGCCCGGCCAGCCGGTCCCGCCGCTGGCGCGCCAGCAGCAGCGCGATCCAGCCGCCCATGGAGGAGCCGACCAGCACCTGAGGACCGCTGGTCAGCGCATCGAACACCGCCAGCGCATCAGCCGCCCATTGGCCGATGGTGCCGTCCTCGAACCGTCCGGCAGAGGCGCCGTGGCCGCTGTAATCCACGCGCAGGAAGGCCTGGCCGCGGGCTGCGCAGTGGTCGCGGAGCGCAAGCGCCTTGCTGCCTTGCATGTCGCTGCGGTAGCCGGGCAGGAACACCACGCCGGGGCCGGCCCCTGGCAGGCGGGACCAGGCAAGGCGGTCGTCGAGCCGACCGGATTCTTCCCTCACGCCGGATAGCCGCGGCGGGCGAGGCTCGCCATCAGCGCGCCGATGCCGGTGCCCCAGGGTGGGCAGGAATCGGTGCGGTCCACCTCGTTCTCCAGCACGCCGAGGCGCGGGGTCGCGATGCGGACGATGTCGCCGGGATGGTGGGTGAAGCCCATGCCGGGGGCGCCGCGGTCCTTGGAGGGCGAGAAGGGCGTGCCGAGGAACAGCACGGCGCCATCGGGGTACTGGTGATGCGCGCCGATCATCTGGCCGACCAGATCCGCCGGGTCGCGGCTGATGGCGCCGATCCGGCCCTGATCGTGCAGCGCGAAGCCGTCGCGGCCGGTGATGTCGAGCGAAAGTTCGGCCTGCCGCACATCCTCCAGCGTGAATGCTTCGTCGAACAGGCGGACCATGGGGCCGAGCGCGCAGGCGGCGTTGTTGTCCTTCGCGCGGCCCAGCAGCAGCGCGCTGCGGCCTTCCACGTCGCGCAGGTTCACGTCGTTGCCGAGCGTGGCGCCGACGATGCGGCCCTGCGCGTTCACCACCATCACCGCCTCGGGTTCCGGGTTCGACCACTTGCTGACCGGATGCACGCCGACCTTGGCGCCGGGCCCGACGGCTGACAGCACAGGGCCCTTGGTGAAGATCTCGGCGTCCGGGCCGATGCCGACTTCCAGGTACTGGCTCCACCAGCCCTTCTCGACCAGAGTCGCCTTGACCTGCATGGCCTCCGGGCTGCCGGGGATCAAATTCGCCAGGTCGTCGCCGATGATGGCGCGGACCTCGGCGCGGATGGCCTCCGCCTGGCTGGCATCGCCGCGGCATCGTTCCTCGATGACGCGCTCCAGCATGGACCGCACATAGGTGACGCCGGCGGCCTTGATGACCTGGAGGTCGATGGGCGCCAGCAGCCAGGGCTGCGCCGCATCGCGCGCGGCGTGGTGCGCATTGGCGAGCGCGGCGGGCAGGTCCAGCGCCACCGGCACGCCGCGGGCGCGGATGGCACCGACCGGGTCTTCCGTGTTCAGCCAGGCGCTGACGGTGCCGAAGGCGGGGGTCATGTCGAAGGCTTCGCCGGCCTGGAGCGCAAAGGCCACCGGGCCGTCCGGCGTCATCAGGCGCAGCGCGAAGCTGCCGGATTGCCAATCTGCGGGCAGCGCATCGGGCTGGGACATGCGGTGCGATCTTCCTGTTGTGTGGCTGGCGGCAGGCAGAGTAGCCGCTTGCGGCCGACCGCCAAGGCCCCCCTCGGCAGGGTGCCGCCGGCGAAACACGCGACATCCGGCCGAAACCGCTTTGGGCCACGCCGCGCAATCGGCCCGAAACCCGCATCCGCCAGAAAGCGCGCCGTCAGACGATGCACTCGAAGGATCACGACGATGATGGACGCTGCTTTCGCCGCGCTGCTGGATGGCCGGATCGGTCGCCGCTGGCGCCACCGGGCGGAGATCGCCCGGCTCGACAATCACCTGCGCCGCGACATCGGGCTGCCGCCCGCCCCGGCGCCTGTCCTGCCGCTGCTGCACCAGTTCTGAGGGAGTTTCATCGATGGCCACCACGGACCGCTACGGCAACGCCGTCTCCACCACCAATCGCAGCGCCGTCGCGACGCTGGACCAGGCGGCGGAGGCCATGCTTGGCTTCCGCGCCGATCCGCTGGCGCTGGCCGATGCCGCCATTGCCGAGCAGCCGGACTTCGCCATGGGCCACGCGCTGCGCGCCGGCCTGATGGTGATGTCGGGCGAGCCCGCCGCCGCAGCGGAAGGCCTTCGCAGCGTCGAGGCCGGGGAGGCGCTGCGGCACGCCAATGCGCGTGAACGCGCCCACCTGGCCGCCGCGCGTGCCTGGTGCGAGGGCGACATGACCCTCGCACAGACGCGCTACGGCGCGATCAGCGCGGAATACCCGCGCGACCTGTTCGCCCTGCAGGTGGCGCACACCACCGACTTCTTCCTGGGCAACGCGGCCGGGCTGCGCGACCGCCCGACGGCGGCGATGCGCGACTGGCGGGAGGCGGAGGCGGGCTTCGCCTGGATGCTCGGCATGCAGGCCTTCGGGCTGGAGGAGTGCGGCGCGTACGATCAGGCCGAGCAAGCCGGCCGCATGGCGCTGGCGCTGAACCCGGCCGATGCCTGGGCCACCCATGCGGTCGCGCATGTGCTGGAGATGCAGGGCCGCGACCGGGAGGGCGTGCGGTTCCTCGGTCTGCGGGAAGGCGAATGGAGCCAGGCCGGCCTGCTCGCCGTGCACAACTGGTGGCACCTGGCGCTGTACCACCTGGAGCATGGCGAGCATGAGCAGGTGCTGGCGATCTACGACCGCGCGGTGGCGCCGCGGGAGGGCAGCGTGGTGCTGGAGCTGGTCGATGCCTCGGCCATGCTGTGGCGGCTGATGCTAAGGGGCGTCGACACCGGTGGGCGCTTCGCCGCCGTCTCCGCTGCCTGGCAGGCGATGGGCGGCGCCGGCTTCTATGCCTTCAGCGACCTGCACGCCGTGATGGCGCATCTCGGGGCTGGCCGTGCCGATCTGGTGGCGGAGGTGCTGGGCGCGATGCGGCGCGCGGCGGCCGGCCGTGGCAGCAACGCGCGCATGACGCGCGAGATCGGCCTGCCGCTGGCGGAAGGCTTCGCCGCCTTCATGCTCGGCGACCACGGGCGCGCGGTGTGGACCATGGTGCCGGTGGCGGGGCAGGCGATCGGCTTCGGCGGGTCCAACGCGCAGCGCGACGTGATCTGGCTGACGCTGCTGGAAGCGGCGCTGCGGGCCGGGGAGGGCTCGGTGGCGCGGGACCTGGCGGCGCGGCGCCTGGCCGCCAAGCCGGAAAGCCCCTTCGCCCAGGCCGCAATGGCGCGCAGCCGTGCCGTGGGGGCCGCGCGCGCGGCGTGACGCGCCGCGAATGGGGCTTGCCGTGCGGCGCAGTTCTGGCGGAGCATACGTTCCACGGGCCGTGACGAGCCCGATGGAGGAACGGATGACGCTTTTCACGCGCCGCACGGCGCTGTTGGGTGGTGCGGGTCTGTTGGCGGCCCCGGCGCTGGTGCGACAGGTGGATGCGCAGGGCGCCTTCAACTGGAAGCGCTTCGAGGGCGAGCGGATCGAGGTCAGCCTCACCGCCAATCCGCGCAGTCAGATCCTGATCCGCCAGCAGCGGGAATTCGAGGCGCTGACCGGCATCCGCGTGGGTTCGGAAGGCATTCCCGAACAGCAGCACCGCCAGAAATTCGTCATCGAGTTCAGCTCCGGCCGGCCGTCCTTCGATGCGGTCGGCATCAGCCTGCATGTCAGCAAGCGGCAGGTCGGGCGTGCGAAGTGGACCACGGACCTGCGGCCGCTGATCGCCGATGCGTCATTGACCGCTCCCGATTTCGACTTTCCGGATTTCGGCGCCGGCGCGGTGGCTTATTCGACGCAGGCGGATGGGCGGATGGATACGCTGCCGGAGTTCACCGACTACTTCATCCTGTACTACAACAAGGAAATCTTCGCCCGCGCCGGGCTCCAGCCGCCCAAGACCTATGACGAGCTGTACGAGACGGCGAAGCGCCTGACGGATGCACGCGCGCAGCAATATGGCTTCGTCGGGCGCGGCCTGCGCAACGCCAATGTCGTGCTCTACACCAGCTTCCTGCTCGGCACGCAGCAGCGCGACACGATCGATGCGAACACCCGCCTGATCACGGATACGCCGGACGCGATCTGGGCCGGGGAGATGTACAAGAAGCTGATGCGGGAAACCGCGCCGCCCGGATCCGCCGGCTTCAACTGGAACGAGGCGCAGACCACCTTCATGCAGGGCCGCGCCGCGATGTGGCTGGATGGCGTCGGCTTCGCCGCGCCGCTGGAGGATGCGACGCGCTCGCGCGTCGCCGGCAAGGTGGGCTACGCCGTGGTGCCGGCCGGGCCGGCGCATCATCATTGCTGCCTGTTCGGCACAGGCTTCGGCATCAGCGAGGCATCGTCCGAACGCAAGCGGGGCGCCGCCTGGTACTACCTGCAATGGGCGCTGGGCAAGGAGAACCAGCTTCGCTACCTGACCTCCGGCGCCGGCGCGCCGGCGCGGCAGAGCGCCTTCCGCAACGAGGAGGCGATCCGGTCCAGCCGCTTCGGGCGCGACTACTTCGAGACGCTGATCAAGAGCGCCGAGATCGCGCGGCCGGGCCTGCCGGAAATCGTGCCGGTGACGGAATTCCGCGACACGCTCGGCACCGCGCTGACCAACACCATCGGCGGCGCCGACGTGGCAACGGAGCTGAAGCGCGCGACGGAAGCGTTCCGGCCGATCCTGGAGCAGTCGGAACGCGCGACGTGATGTTCGCCCTCGGACGCCGGGCGCATCTTCCGGCTGCCGGGCTTCGCTGCGTTGGCGGCGGCGCCCGTTCGGGCGCTCGGCCCGTCTCGGGCCGCCTGTGATGGCGGATGGGCATGCGGCGGCGCTGGCGGGCGTCGCGGCGGACAAGGTGCGGCGCAAGCGCGCCTATGCGCGGCACTACTGGCCGTTCATCGTGCCGGCCGCGGTAGTGGTGGTGGCGGTCATCCTGTTCCCCTGGATCTTCACCTTGTGGATGAGCCTGCAGGAATGGAAGCTGGGGCAGGGCCGGACCTTCGTCGGCCTGGCGAACTACGAGCGCCTGCTGCACGACGAGCGCTTCCACGGCAGCATCCTGCGCACGCTGTACTTCACCGTGCTTGCGGTGGTGATCCCGGTGGTGCTCGGCGTCGCGGCGGCACTTGCCTTCCACCGCAAGTTCCCGCTGCGTGGGCTGGCGCGCACCATCTTCATCCTGCCGATGATGGCGACGCCGGTGGCCGTGGCGCTGGTCTGGACCATGATGTTCCACCCGCAGCTCGGCGTGCTGAACTGGATCCTCAGCCAGTTCGGCATCCCGCCGAGCCTGTGGGTCTATGACGCCAACACCGTGATCCCGACGCTGGTGATGGTGGAGGTCTGGCACTGGACGCCGCTGGTGATGCTGCTGGTGCTTGGCGGGCTGGCGAGCCTGCCGGTCGATCCCTACGAGGCGGCGAAGATCGATGGCGCAACAAGCTTCCAGGCCTTCCGCTACATCACCCTGCCGCTGCTGGCGCCGTTCCTGATGGTGGCCATCATCATCCGCACGATCGATGCGCTGAAGACCTTCGACACGATCTACGTCATCACCCAGGGCGGGCCCGGCACGGCCAGCGAGACCATCAACATCTTCCTGTATCTCAACGCCTTCGCCTACTACAACATGGGCTACGCCAGCGCCGTGGTGGTGGTGTTCTTCGCCCTCATCATCCTGCTCGCGATGCTGCTGCTGTGGTCGCGCGAGCGCTTCAAGGACGCCGTCTGATGGCGGATGGCGCGATACGCCGCAGGCCGATCCGGCGGCGGCTGGAAAGCCTGGCCTTCGGCCTTTCAGTCATCGTGCTGGTGTCGCCGGCGGCGCTGGTATTCCTGTGGATGCTGTCGCTGTCGTTGAAGAACGAGGTGGACAACACCGCCTTCCCGCCGGTCTTCATCCCCTACCCGCCGACGCTCGACAATTTCCGCGCCGTGTTCGAGCGCAACGACTTCCTGTTGCAGGCGTGGAACAGCATCGTCGTCAGCTTTGGTGCCACCGGCATTGCGCTGCTGGTGGGCGTGCCGGCGGGCTACGGCATCGCAAAGATGCGCGCGACGAAGGCGGCGGTGCTGATCCTGATCGCGCGGATCACGCCCGGCCTGTCCTACCTCATCCCGCTGTTCCTGCTGTTCCAGTGGCTCGGCCTGACTGGCACGCTGTGGCCGATCCTGATCACCCACCTGGTGCTGACTGTACCGATCGCGGTATGGGTGATGATCGGCTTCTTCGAGGGTCTGCCAGGGGAGCTGGAGGAGGCGGCGCTGGTCGATGGTGCCACCATCTGGCAGGCCTTCCGCTACGTTGCGCTGCCACTGGCGCGGCCGGGCATCACGGTGGCGACGATTCTCGCCTTCATCTTCTCCTGGAATAATTTCATCTTCGCCATGGTGCTGGCGGGGCGGGAGACGCGGACGCTGCCGGTGGCGGTGAACAACATGCTGACCTTCGAGCAGATCAGCTGGGGGCCACTGTCCGCCGCCGCGCTGCTGGTCACGGCGCCGGTGCTGATCCTGACGCTGGTGGCGCAGAAGCAGATCGTCGCCGGATTGACGCAGGGCGGCGTGAAGGGGGGCTGATGGACGCACAGGCGGCCGGGGTCTAGACCAGCCGGCGATGAGCGCACCGCCATGACCCAGCCGCCCGGCGTGCTCCAACTGCTGCCCAGCCTGGCCTCCGGCGGCGTGGAGCGTGGCACCATCGAGATCGCCGAGGCGATCCGCGATGCCGGGCTGCGGCCGCTCGTGGCCTCCGCCGGAGGGCCGTTGGTGGCGGAACTGGAAGAGCTGGGTGTGCGGCACGTGACCCTGCCCCTGGCCACCAAGTCGCCGCTGGCGATATGGCGCAATGCCGCGGCGCTGGCGGCGCTGGTGCGGCAGGAGGATATCGCCATCCTGCATGCACGCTCCCGTGCCCCGGCCTGGTCCGCGCTGATCGCGGCGCGGCGCACCGGTCGGGCCTTCGTTACCACCTACCACGGCACCTACAACGAGAACCTGCCCGGCAAGCGGCTGTACAATTCCGTCATGGCGCGGGGCGACCGTGTCATCGCCATCAGTGGCTTCATCGCCGACCTGGTCCGCAGTCGCCACGGCGTGCCGGATGCGCGCATCCGGCTGATCGCGCGCGGCGTCGATCCGCGGCGCTTCAACCCGGCCCGGATCCCTCCTGAGGCCATCGCCGCGCAGCGCGCCACCTGGGGTGTGCCGGACGGCGAGGCGGCGATCCTGCTGCCGGCCCGCCTGACCCGTTGGAAGGGCCAGGCTGTGCTGGTGGAGGCGCTGGCGCGGCTGCCGGGGCAATCCATCGCGGTGCTGGCGGGCGGCGGGCGGGATGCCTACCGCGACGAATTGCTGGCCCTCGCGCGCCGGCATGGCGTGGCGGATCGCGTGCGCCTGATCGGCCACGTCGAGCGCATGGACCTGGCGCTGGCCGCCGCCGGGCTGGTGGTGCATGCCAGCACGGATGCCGAGGCCTTCGGCCGTACGGTCGTCGAGGCGCAGGCCATGGCGCGGCCTGTGATCGCCGCCGATCTTGGTGGACCGCGGGAGACGGTGGAGCACGGGATGACCGGCTGGCTGGTGCCACCCGGCGACCCGGTGGCGCTGGCGGCGATGCTGGCGCAGGTGCTGGCCATGCCGGCGGCGCTGCGCGATGCGGTGGGGCAGGCGGCGCGGAAGGCCGTGCTGGCGCGCTACAGCACAGCGGCGATGCAGGCGGCGACGCTGGACGTGTATCGGGAATTGCTGTGATGGATGCCATCCTCGTCATCCGGCTCGGGGCGCTGGGCGATTTCGTCCAGTCCTTCGGACCCTTCGCCGCAATCCGCGCGCATCACCCCGGCGCGCGTATCGTGCTGCTGACCACGCCCCCCTTCGCCGACCTGGCGCGGCGCAGCCCGTGGTTCGACGAGGTCTGGGCGGAAGGTCGGCCGGCCTGGCACGACCTCCGCGCCGTGCTGGCACTGCGACGGCGGCTGCGGGCGGCGCGGTTCGGGCGCGTGTATGATTTGCAAACCAGCGGAAGATCCTCCCGCTACCGCTGGCTGGTGGGCCTGCAGGCGGAGTGGTCGGGCGTCGCCAGCGGCGCCTCCCACCGGCACGACAACCCAGACCGCGATGCGCTGCACACTGTGGAACGCCAGCGCGAACAGCTTGAGGCGGCCGGGATCACGCATTTCCCCACGCCGGCCATGGGCTGGCTGGATGCCGATCTTTCGGCCTTCGCGTTGCCGCCGGATTTCGCGCTGCTGGTGCCCGGCGCCTCGCCACAGCGGCCCGGCAAGCGCTGGCCGGCGGTGCGCTTCGCGGAATTCGCGCGAACCTGCCCGGTGCCCTGCGTGGTGCTCGGCGGGCCGGCGGAGGTCGAGATGGCCGAGGGCATCGCGCGGGTCGCACCCGGCAGCCTCAGCCTGGCCGGCCGGACCGGCTTCGCCGAGATCGCGGCACTGGCACGCCGCGCCCGCTTCGCGCTGGGCAACGACACCGGCCCGACCCACCTGATCGCCGCCGCCGGATGCCCGACGCTGGCATTGTTCGGCGGCGACAGCGACCCGGCGCTGTGCGCCCCGCGCGGGCCCGCCGTCGCCGTGCTGCGGCATGTGCCGCTGGCGGCGCTGGGGCCGGAAACGGTGCAGGCGGCGCTGGCCGGCGTGGTGCCGGCGGACCTTACGCCGGGATGAGCGCGTGCTGCGTCCAGCGGCGCAGCGCCTCCGTCTCCGGCTCCGACAGTTTCTCGTCCAGCGCGCGGGTGGTGTTGACCAGCGTGGCGAACAGCACGCGGGACAGGCGCAGCGCGCCTTCCGGCCCGACCGGTTCGTGCAGCTTGACGTAGCCGCGCATCAGCCAGCGCAGCAGCGCCGTCACCTCCCGCGCCGAGATGAACAGCCCCTGGGCGGCGGCGGCCTCGGCCAGCATCGGCGCGGCCTCGGCGGGGTTCAGCGGTTGCGCTGCGGCGATCGCGGGCAGCAGGAAGCCGAGTTCCTCCGACGTGAAGGCGGGCAGGTCGTGCGGCAGGCCCTTCGGGTCACGGGAGCCCCAGAGCAGGTCGCGCACCAGCTGCGCCGCCTCCGCCATCGCGGCCTCCGGCGTGATCTGCGGCTCGGGCGTTTCGATGTCGGGGGCCTCGGGTGCCGGCTCCGGCGCTTCGAGCGCGGGTTCCGGCGTCTCGGTGGGCGCAACCTCCTCGGCGGGCTTCGCCGCATCCTCGGGCGGCCGGGCCGTCACCGGCTCGGCGGGCGCGTCGCCCGGTGCGGCGCCGCGCTCCGCATCGAAGACCCAGCGCCGCGCGGGCGGGCCGGACAGCGTCATGCGCGGGTCGTGCGCTTCCTCGATCAGGGCGCCGAGCGAGCCGGCGCCGGCATAGTCCGTGTGGCGGAGGGCGGGGAAGGCGCGGGGCAGGGCCTGGCCGATCTCGGTGAGGCGCACGGCGCCGCCCGGGCTGCGCGCCACCGCATCCCGCACCCAGTCCAATGCCTGGGCGCGCAGCGCCGGGATGTCCACGGCCGGCGGGCGCGGCGCGGCCGGTGCGACCGCCTGCGGCGCCGCCGGGGCGCTGAACTGCGCCACGGGCAGGTTGCCCATGCCGGCGCGGGCGAACTCATCCAGCCCCACCACGACATCCGCCGCCGCCAGGTAGGCCGCCTTGGCGGTGTCCTGCGCCAGGATGGTGATGCGCCGGTCATGCGCCCGCAGCCGCGCCAGCGCCGGCAGGAAGTCGCTGTCGCCGGACAGCAGCACGAATTCGTCGAAGTTCGTGCGGTGGTCCAGCGCCTCCCTGATGTCGAGCGCCATCTTCATGTCGGCGCTGTTCTTCAGCCAGGCGATGGCCGGGCAGTCGACCACGTCGAAGCCGGCCTGAACGAAGGCGGCGCGGAATTCCGAGAAGTAGGTGCGGTTGCGCAGGTCCCGCGCCGCGCGGTAGCGGGCGACGGGGCGGCCGAGCTGGAAATCATGGTAGCCGGCCGGGTTCAGGTAGCAGCGGCGCACCAGGGTGCGGCGGGTGGCGGGCTTGCCATCCTCCTCCCGTCCCTCGAGCCAAGCGAGCCAGGCATCGGGGCGTTCGCCGAAGGCGTAGGCGGCGCGCTCGTCCCAGCGCATCAGGGCCATGAAGACATTGTCGAAATCGACATAGAGCGCCGCGCGGGGCGGCGAGACGGCTTCGGTCATGAGTGATCCATCAGGTAGTAACGACGGGTAGTGACGGCAGAAATGTCACGCGAGGCCACCCAGGCCGCCGCGCCGGCTTGACGCGGGCGCAGTGGGCTGGCCATGGTCCGCCCCCCTTAGCACAGCCCAGGAGCCCTGTATCCCGATGCCCGCGATCACCCTGCCAGACGGTTCCGTCCGCGACTTCGCCGGGCCCGTCACCGGCACGACGGTCGCCGCCAGCATCGGGCCGGGCCTGGCCAAGGCCGCGCTCGCCATGCAGGTGGATGGCCGCCTGCGCGACCTGTCGGACGAGATTTCGGAAGACGCCAGCCTGCGCTTCATCACCCGCCGGGACCCCGAGGCGCTGGAGATGATCCGCCACGATACGGCGCATGTGCTGGCGGAAGCCGTGCAGGCGCTGTTCCCGGGCACCCAGGTCACCATCGGCCCGACCATCGAGAACGGGTTCTACTACGACTTCTTCCGCAACCAGCCCTTCGGCGTGGACGACTTTGCCGCGATCGAGGCGAAGATGCGGGAGATCATCGCCCGCAACGCGCCGTTCCGGCGCAGCGTCGTGTCCCGCCACGATGCCATTTCGCTGTTCGAGAAGAAGGGCGAGGCGTTCAAGGTCGAGCTGATCCAGGACCTGCCGGAAGACGTCGAGATCAGCCTGTACAGCCAGGGCGAGTGGATCGACCTGTGCCGCGGGCCGCACATGCGCGGCACCGGCGATGTCGGCACCGCCTTCAAGCTGATGAAGGTGGCCGGGGCGTACTGGCGCGGCAAGTCGGACAATCCCGTGCTGAGCCGCATCTACGGCACCGCCTGGCGCGACCAGAAGGAGTTGGACGCACACCTGCTGCAGATCGAGGAAGCCGAGAAGCGCGACCACCGGCGCATCGGCCGCGAGATGAACCTGTTCCACGTGCAGGAGGAAGCGACCGGCAGCGTGTTCTGGCATCCGAAGGGCTGGAAGCTGTACCGCACGGTGGAGGACTACATGCGCCGCCGCCTGGATGCGGCGGACTACCAGGAGGTGCGCACCCCGCAGGTGCTGGACCGCAAGCTGTGGGAAGCCAGCGGCCATTGGGAGAACTACCGCAAGAACATGTTCATGGCGACGGTGGAGGACCAGGACGAGGCGCATCGCGCACTTGCGCTGAAGCCGATGAACTGCCCCTGCCATGTGCTGATCTTCAACCAGGGCCTGCGGTCCTACCGCGAATTGCCGTGGCGGATGGCGGAGTTCGGTGCCTGCCACCGCTACGAGCCCTCAGGCGCGCTGCACGGCATCATGCGGGTGCGCGCCTTCACGCAGGACGATGCCCACATCTTCTGTACCGAGGCGCAGATCGCCGATGAGACGGTGCGCTTCGTGGCCCTGCTGACCGCAGTCTACCGCGACCTGGGCTTCGAGAGCTTCCGTGTGAAGTTCTCGGACCGCCCGGCGGAGCGGGCCGGCAGCGACGCCGTATGGGACCAGGCGGAGGATGCGCTGCGGCGCGGCTGCGAGGCGGCGGGCGTATCGTACGAGTTGAATCCGGGGGAGGGCGCCTTCTACGGCCCGAAGCTGGAATTCGTGCTGCGCGATGCCATCGGCCGCGACTGGCAGTGCGGCACCTTGCAGACCGACTTCGTGCTGCCGGAGCGACTGGGCGCGGAATACGTGGCGGAGGATGGCAGTCGAAAGCGGCCCGTGATGCTCCACCGGGCGGTGCTGGGCAGCTTCGAGCGCTTCATCGGCATCCTGATCGAGCAGTATGCCGGACGTTTCCCGCTGTGGCTGGCGCCGGTGCAGGTGGTGGTGGCGACCATCGTCTCGGATGCCGACGAGTATGCCCGCAAGGTGGCGGCAGACCTCGCCAAGGCCGGCATTCGCGTGGAACTGGATCTGCGGAACGAGAAGATCAACCGCAAGGTGCCGGACCACATCGCGCAGCGCGTGCCGGTATTGGCGGTGGTCGGGCGGCGGGAGGCGGAGGAGGGCCAACTGGTTCTGCGGCGCCTACCTGGGCGGGAACAGGAGACGCTACCACTTTCGGAGGCGGTCGCCCGCCTGGTCGCGGAAGCGGTCCCCCCCGATTTGGTCACCCCGTAGCGGCTTGCTTCCGCAGGACCGCATCGCCATAACAGGGCAGATTCGACTTGAACAACGACAGGAGAGCACTATAGCCCGAGGTCCGATGCCCGCCCAGTTGCCGACGCGCGACGGCCCGCGGGTCAACGAAGACATCCGAGTACCCCAGGTCCGCCTGATCGATCAGGACGGCGAGATGATTGGAGTGATGTCTGCGCGCGACGCTTTGCTGCGGGCCTATGAAGTCGGCCTCGATCTGCTCGAGATCAGCCCGAATGCCGTGCCACCGGTCTGCAAGATCCTGGACTACGGCAAGTATAAGTATGAGCAGCAGAAGAAGGCCAACGAGGCGCGCAAGCGGCAGAAGGTCGTCGAGCTGAAGGAAATCAAGGTTCGTCCGAACATCGACGACCATGATTACGGCGTGAAGATGCGCCAGATGAAGGAGTTCATCTCCGAAGGCGACAAGGTGAAGGTAACCCTTCGCTTCCGTGGACGCGAGATGGCGCACCAGGATCTGGGCCTGCGCGTGCTGGACCGGATCCGGACGGAGCTGGCGGAGGCCACGAAGGTGGAATCCATGCCGCGCCTGGAAAACCGGCAGATGATCATGGTGCTGGCGCCGAAATAGGCGCCGGCCCTGGTGGTGCTGAGGGAGGCTGGCAGAGACTCGATGCTGGCCGCCCTGCGCAACCGCTTCTTCCCGGCCACCGAACCGGTCCCTGCCGCCGCCTTTTACCCCTGCCTTGCCCGCGCGACTGGCGGCCGATGCCGGACTGCTCGCGCGGTCGGCCGCCTTCGAGGCTGGGGCGGGGGCGCAGGTGGCCCTCGGCAGGACTAGACGGACTATGCGGCCTTCCACCGCCTGCGGTTCGCGGAGGCGCTGCGCGCCATCAGGACCCTGCTGCGGGACACGCCCGGCTGGCCTGGTTGCCGGGTGCTGGAGATCGGCGCCTCCATCACGCCGATGCTGTACCACGCTGCCGTCCCGGGCCTCCGCCTGACATCGCTGTGCCTGTTCCACCACCCGCAGTTGAAGGGCGTGGTCGAACGCCAGGTGCAACTCGACCTGGAACTGGTGGATCGGCGGGCCGCCAGCACGCTGCCTGTTCCGGACACGGCGCTGGAGGGTCTGGACCTCGTCATGCTGTGCGAGGTGCTGGAGCACCTGGTGGTGAACCCCGCCAACTTGTTTGGTGCGCTGGGGGGCACCCTCCGGCCGGGCCGGTTCCTGTATGTGACGACGCCGAACTTCCTGCGGCAATCGGCCCGCGGTCGCCTGCTGGAGGATCGCAACCCGCAGCCCATCCTTGGCGCCGGCTTCGGCCCCGGCGAAAGCTCGCACCATCATGTCCGCGAATACACGATGGCGGAGGTCCTGGACGCGCTGGCCGACTCGGGGCTGGAGGTGGAGTTGGCGCATTGTTCGGCCTGCTGGAATACGGCGGAGGCGGCGGCGAGCCCGCTGCCGGATGCCTGGTAGAACCTTGTCGTCATTGGCCGCCGGCCGGCTTGACCGGAACGCCCTGCCGGGGGTAGGAACCGACGCATCGGGTACCCCCCGACAATTGGTCGCCCCACCACGGGTGGGTCGGCTCCGCCGCTCCGCGAAGACTCGCGCAGCGGCGCGATTTCGTTTGGGGGCGCCGCAACGGCTTAAAGGGGTGCATCCGCCACGATGTTCGAGGCGCTGGGCAACAGGCTGACAGGGGTGTTCGACAAGCTGCGCCGCCGTGGCGCGCTGTCCGATGCCGATGTCCAGGAGGCGCTGCGGGAAGTCCGCATCGCGCTGCTGGAGGCCGATGTCGCGCTGCCCGTGGTGAAGGACCTGGTGAACCGCGTGCGCGACCGCGCCGTGGGGCAGGAGGTCATCCGCAGCGTTTCCCCGGCGCAGCAGGTCATCAAGATCGTCAACGACGCGCTCGTGGAAGCGCTGGGCGGTGGCGAGGGCGATGACGGCAAGCGAGGCATCGACCTCAACGCGCCGTCGCCGCTGCCGATCCTGATGGTGGGTCTGCAGGGCTCGGGCAAGACCACGACCTCTGGCAAGATCGCGCTGCGGCTGCGCACCCGCGAGCGCAAGAAAGTGCTGCTCGCCTCGCTCGACGTGCACCGCCCGGCGGCGCAGTTGCAGTTGCAGCAATTGGCGGACCGCGCCGAGGTGACGTGCCTGCCGATCGTCGCCGGCCAGAAGCCGCTGGAGATCGCGGCGCGCGCCATGGATGTCGCGCGGCGCGAACTGTACGACGTGGTGATCCTCGACACCGCCGGCCGGCTTTCCATCGACGCGGAATTGATGGCCGAGGTCGCCGCGGTGAAGGCGTTTGCCAAGCCGCACGAGACGCTGCTGGTGGTCGATGCGATGACCGGCCAGGACGCGGTGCAGACGGCGCGGGCATTCAATGAACAGGTCGGCGTCACCGGCATCGTCATGACGCGCGTCGATGGCGATGCGCGCGGTGGCGCGGCGCTGTCCATGCGGGCGGTAACGGGCGCGCCGATCAAGCTCCTCGGTGCCGGCGAGAAGCTGGATGCGCTGGAGGATTTCCACCCCGATCGCATCGCCAACCGCATCCTTGGCATGGGCGACATCGTCTCCCTCGTCGAGCGGGCGGCGGAGACGATCGACCAGGCGGAAGCCGAGAAGCTTGCGAAGAAGATGCAGAAGGGGTCGTTCGACCTCGAGGACTACGCGCAGCAGATCAAGCAGATCGGCAAGATGGGCTCGCTGTCCGGCATCCTCGGCATGCTGCCGGGCATCGGCAAGATGAAGGCGCAGATCGAGAACGCCAATCTCGACCAGTCCATGCTGAAGCGCCAGGCGGCGATCATTTCCTCGATGACGATGAAGGAACGGCGCAAGCCGGAGCTCATTAAGGCATCGCGGAAGAAGCGCATCGCCACGGGATCCGGCACCACGGTGCAGGAAGTGAATCGACTGCTGAAGCAGTTCGACGACATGTCGGACATGATGAAGCGGATGAACAAGATGGGCCAGAAGGGGATGATGCGCGGCGGTCTCGCCTCCCTCATGCCGGGCCTTGGCAACAAACGACCCTTTTGAAGATCAGGAGAAGGTAACCCTCATGGGCCTCAAGATCCGCCTCGCCCGCGCCGGCGCCAAGAAGCGTCCGTACTACCACATCGTGGTGGCGGACAGCCGCAGCCCGCGCGACGGCCGCTTCATCGAGAAGCTGGGCAGCTACAACCCGATGCTGCCGTCGGACCACGCCGACCGCGTGCGGCTGTTCGCCGAGCGCATCGTCTACTGGAAGTCGGTCGGCGCGCTGCCGACGGACCGCGTGGCGAAGTTCCTCGGCCATGCCGGGCTGGCGCCGATGCCGGTGTTCCCGGAGCAGCCGAAGCAGTCCGCGCCGAAGAAGAAGGCGCAGGAACGCGCGGCCGCGAACGCGGCGGGCTGAGCCAGGGAGGCTGACGGGTGGCGCGGGTGAAGCGGGTGATCGTGGGCGAGATCGGGCGGCCGCATGGCGTGCGCGGCCTCGTGCGCCTGCGCGCCTTCACCGCGGACCCGATGGCCATGGCCAGCTACGGCCCGCTGACGGATGAGGCCGGCGTGAGTCGCTTCGTCGTTACGGTGCTGCCGGACGGCATCGCCCGGATCGACGGCGTGACGGACCGCGACCAGGCGGCGAAGCTGACCGGCACCAAGCTGTTCGCCGAGCGCGACCGGCTGCCGCCGCCAGCGGACCCGGAGGAGTTCTTCCTGTGCGACCTCGAGGGCCTTCCGGCCTTCGGGGAGGATGGGGCGCAACTTGGCACGGTGCGTGCGGTCGAGGATCATGGCGCCGGGCCGTTCCTGGTGGTCGATGGTCCATCCGGTGAGCTTCTTCTGCCCTTCACCAGGGCGGTCGTGCCGGTGGTCGACATTGCCGGCGGGCGCGTCGTCGTCGCACCTCCGGCCGAGATCATCGTGCCGCCCCAGCCTGGGGAAGAAGCGGCATGACCTGGCAGGCGACCGTCCTGACGCTGTTCCCCGAGATGTTCCCGGGGCCACTCGGCTTGTCCCTCGCAGGCAAGGCGCTGCGCGACCAGCGCTGGGCGGTGGAGGCCATGGACATCCGCGGCTTCGCCACGGACCGGCACCGGACGGTGGACGATACGCCGTTTGGCGGTGGTGCGGGCATGGTGATGCGGCCGGATGTGCTGGATGCCGCCTGCGCCGCGGCGCAGGAGCGCAACCCCGGCGCGCCGCTGGTGTACCTGACGCCCCGCGGGCGACTGCTGGACCAGGCACTGGTGCGGGAGCTGTCGGCGGGACCTGGCGTGGTGCTGCTGTGCGGCCGCTACGAAGGCGTCGACCAGCGAGTGATCGAGGCGCGCGGCATGCTGGAGGTCTCCGCCGGGGATTTCGTGCTGTCGGGCGGCGAGCCCGCAGCGCTGCTGCTGCTCGATGCCTGCGTCCGGCTGCTGCCGGGCGTGATGGGCGGCGTGGCGAGCGGGGCCGAGGAAAGCCACGGCGCCGAGGGGCTGCTGGAATATCCGCACTATACGCGGCCTGCGGAATGGCAGGCGCGGCGCGTGCCGGATGTGCTGCTGTCCGGGCACCATGCGGAAGTTGCGCGCTGGCGGCGCGCGGAGGCGGAGGCGGCGACGCGTATGCGGCGGCCCGACCTCTGGGACAAACATCTTCGAAACGAGCTGGCCACGCCAGCGCGGCTGGACGGCCCTCCGGCCGCCGCCTAGATGCATTTGATTGGAAGGACCATAAGATGAATCTGCTCCAGCAGTTCGAGGCCGCGCAGCAGGCGCGCCTCTCCGAGAAGCGCCCGACTCCGGCCTTCGATGCGGGCGACACGCTCCGCGTCATGGTGAAGGTCGTTGAAGGCGAGCGCACTCGCGTGCAGGCCTATGAGGGCGTCTGCATCGCGCGCAGCAACCGCGGCCTGAACAGCAACTTCACCGTTCGCAAGCTGTCCTACGGTGAGGGCGTGGAGCGTATTTTCCCGCTGTACTCGCCGAACGTGGCCGAGATCGTCGTGGTCCGCCGCGGCAAGGTTCGGCGCGCGAAGCTGTATTACCTGCGCGGCCGGACCGGCAAGGCGGCGCGCATCGTGGAACGCGCCCGCGACAAGCGCGAAGTGCCCGCCACCGCCTGACCTCAAGCCCTCTCCCCCGGCTGCGGGGGAGAGGGTTGGGTGAGGAGGCGGCGGATGTGTTGAGATTGGGGGAAGCGATGGCCAAGCCGCGCACGCTGTTCGACAAGATCTGGGATGCCCATGTGGTGGACACGCTGCCGGATGGCACCGCGGTTCTCTACATCGACAAGCACCTGACCCACGAAGTCACCAGCCCGCAGGCCTTCGAGGGCCTTCGCCTCGCCGGGCGCAAGCTTCGCCGCCCGGACGCGACGATTGCTGTGGTGGACCACAACATCGCCACCGATGCGTCGCGCTACGGCCGGATCGAGGATCCGGAAAGCCGCACGCAGGTCGAGACGCTGGAGCGCAACGTCGTCGAATTCGGCGTGCCCTACATCCCACTGACCGATATCCGCCAGGGCATCGTGCACGTCATCGGGCCGGAACTCGGCCTGTCGCTGCCGGGCATGACTCTGGTCTGCGGCGACAGCCACACCTCGACGCATGGCGCGATGGGCGCGCTCGCCTTCGGCATCGGCACCTCCGAGGTCGAGCATGTGATGGCGACGCAGACGCTGCTGCAGAAGCCTGCGAAGAACATGCGCGTGACCGTGGATGGCGTGCTGCCGGTGGGCTGCACGGCGAAGGACATCGTGCTGGCGATCATCGGCAAGATCGGCACGGGCGGCGGCACCGGCCATGTGATCGAGTACGCCGGCGAGGCAATTCGCGCGCTCGACATGGCCGGGCGCATGACGTTGTGCAACATGACGATCGAAGCCGGTGCGCGCGCCGGCATGGTGGCGCCGGACCAGACCACCTTCGACTACGTCAAGGGCCGGCCCTTCGCACCGAAGGGCGCGGATTACGACAAGGCGGTTGCCTGGTGGAAGACGCTGCCTTCGGACGAGGGTGCGCACTTCGACAAGGAAGTGGTGCTCGACGCCGCCGGGATCGCGCCGCAGGTTACCTGGGGCACCAATCCGGAAGCGGTGCTGCCGATCACGGGCGTGGTGCCGGACCCGGCCTCCGTCGAGGATGAGGATCGCCGGGCGCAGATGCAGCGCATGCTGCACTACATGGACCTGCAGCCGGGCCAGAAGCTGGACGGGCTGAAGATCGACGTCGCCTTCATCGGCTCCTGCACCAACTCCCGCATCGAGGATATCCGCGCCGCGGCTGCCATCGCGCGTGGCCACAAGGTTGCGGAACATGTGCGCGCGCTGGTCGTGCCCGGCAGCGGGCTGGTGAAGAAGCAGGCGGAGGATGAGGGGCTCGACCTCATTCTGAAGGAAGCGGGCTTCGAGTGGCGCGAGGCGGGTTGCTCGATGTGCCTCGGCATGAACCCGGACAAGCTGACGCCGGGCCAGCGCAGCGCCAGCACCAGCAACCGCAACTTCGAGGGCCGGCAGGGGCCTGGAGGTCGCACGCACCTGGTCTCCCCGGCCATGGCGGCGGCGGCGGCGATCCACGGCCACCTTGTCGATGTGCGGAACCATCAGCCGAAGGAAGCCGTGTGAGATGCAGCCCTTCACCACGCTGACCGGCGTCGCGGCGCCGATGCCTGCGGCGAACATCGACACGGACAAGATCATCCCGGCGCGGTTCCTGAAGACCATCGCGCGCACCGGCCTCGGCAAGTCGCTGTTCGCCAACATGCGGTACCGGGAGGACGGGTCGGAGAACCCGGACTTCGTCCTCAACCAGGAGCCCTACCGCCACGCGGAGATCCTGATCGCCTTCGACAATTTCGGCTGCGGCTCCTCCCGCGAACACGCGCCCTGGGCGCTGCTGGACTTCGGCATCCGCTGCGTCATCGCCCCCGACTTCGCCGACATCTTCCACTCCAACAGCTTCAAGAACGGCGTGCTTCCCGTGGCCCTGCCGCGCGCGGTATGCGAGCAGTTGATGGAAGACGCCCGCATGGGCGGCAATGCGCGCCTCACGGTCGATCTCGAACGTCAGGTCGTCGTGCGGCCGAATGGCGAGGAAATTCCCTTCCAGGTCGATCCCTTCCGCCGCCACCTGCTGCTGAACGGCCTCGACGATATCGGGCAGACCCTGCAGCACGCGCCGGCGATCGATGGCTTCGAGGCGAAGCAGCGCGCGGCGCAGCCCTGGCTCTACGCGCAACCTTAGGACTTTCACGATGCCCGCCAACAAGAAGCTGCTGATCCTGCCGGGCGACGGCATCGGCCCGGAGGTGATGCGCGAGGTGCGCCGCATCATCGACTGGATGGACCGCAAGCGCAGCGTGACCTTCGAGGTGACGGAAGGCCTGGTCGGCGGCGCCGCGCTGGACGCCACCGGATCGCCCTGCCCGGATGAGACGGTGGCGGCGGCGACGCAGGCGGATGCGGTGCTGTTCGGCTCCGTCGGCGGCCCGAAGTGGGACAGCCTGCCCTTCGACAAGCGGCCGGAACTCGGCATCCTGCGGCTGCGCAAGGACCTGCAGCTTTTCGCCAACCTGCGCCCCGCCGTGGTCCTGGACCCGCTGGTCGATGCGTCCTCGCTGCGCGCCGACCTGGTGCGCGGCCTCGACATCATGATCGTGCGCGAGACCACCGGCGGCATCTATTTCGGCGAGCCGCGCGGCATCCACCTGAACGATCAGGGCAAGCGCGTCGGCATCGATACCGAGATCTATTCCGAGGACGAGATTGCCCGAGTCGCGCGCGTTGCCTTCGACCTGGCGCGCAAGCGCCGCCGCAAGGTGACAAGCGTCGAGAAGGCCAACGTCATGCAATCCGGCCGCCTGTGGCGCGCCGTGGTCGGCGAGGTCGGTAAGGCGGAGTTTCCGGACGTCGAGCTGGAGCACATGTACGCGGACAACTGCGCGATGCAACTGGCGTCGCGGCCGAAGCAGTTCGACGTCGTGCTCGGCGGCAACCTGTTCGGCGACGTGCTGTCGGACCTTGCGGCGGCGCTCACTGGCTCGCTCGGCATGCTGCCATCGGCCACCATCGGCGCGGTGCAGCAGGACGGACGGCGGCACGCGTTGTACGAGCCAATCCACGGCTCGGCTCCGGACATCGCCGGGCGCGGAGTCGCCAACCCCTGCGCGCAGATCCTGTCCTTCGCGATGCTGCTGCGGCTGTCCTTCGGTATGGACGAGGATGCGGCGCTGATCGAGCAATCGGTGGAAAAGGTGCTGGCCGGTGGCCTGCGCACGGCCGACATCATGGCGCCCGGAATGGCGCGTGTCGGCACCACCGTGATGGGTGAAGCGGTGTTGCGGGAGCTTGAAAAACTCTCTGCATAGAATTGGTTGGTGCGGGGTTGCGCGTCTGAAAGTCCCCCGCTATCTACCGGCTCCCGTACGGACCCGTAGCTCAATTGGATAGAGCACCAGACTACGAATCTGGGGGTTAGGGGTTCGAGTCCCTTCGGGTCCGCCACGGGTTTTCATGCAGTCGCAAGGGCTGGACCTTCATGGGTCCGGCCCTTTCGCGTTTCAGGTCGTCTTGGCTTTCGCCGTCCGCCGTGGGCGGGCGAAGGCGTAGACCACAAGCGCGAAACCCGCGATCCACAGCACGCCGACGATCCAGGGGCGCCAGGCGCGCAGGCTGAAGCCCGAGGCCGCGTCGGGGTAGGCCACGCGGACCACCGGGGAAGGCGCACTGTTCCAGGCCAGCGCCACGCCCTGGCCGTCCAGCAATGCCACGTCGCCACGGTCCAGAAGCGGGGCGCTGGCCGGCAGCAGCGGAAGGGCGCCCATGCGGCGCAGCCACAGGCCGGGATGACCCTCCGAGTCCAGCAACTGCACCGCCATCACCCGCTCAAGTCCCGAAAGATCGAGCAAGGGACGACCGGAGCCGCTGGACAGCACCACACGGCCGGCATCGAAGCGCAGCACCGGGGCGGTGCCGGCTGGTGGATCCAGGGTGGCGGCGATGAAGGGGCCGCTGGGCTGCGCCGCACTTTCGGGCACCACGGGCACGACCGTCAGCGGCGCGGCGGGCGGCACCAGGCCGCGCAGCACCCACAGCAGCGGGTTCAACTGCTCCGCCACCAGTGCCCCGCCCGGCGCGTCCACCAGCACCTGCACGCCAGCCGCGAAGGCCGGGGGCAGCGCCAGGAAGTCGCGCGCGGGCGGCGCCACGCCCAGGCGCAGGACGCTTCCGGGCAGCATCTGTGCCGGGCCGGTGGCGGCGTTGCGCTGCACGACGACCTCAAGCCGGTTCTCCAGCGCCACCAGCCCCTGCGGCACCGGCACGGCGAGCCGGCCCTGGCCCTCCGCGGACAGGGTTGCCGTGCCGAGCAGGGTCTGGTTCAGCAGCAGGCTGGCCACGGCGCGGCCGCCCGCAGGATCGGGCGCGGCGCGCAGTTCGGCCTCGATCGCCTCCGGCCAGGTTCCGGCGGGCAGGTCGCGGGTGGAGAACTCCAGCGTCCAGTTGGCGCGCGCCTGGGCCTGCGGCGCGGTGCTGCCGCGCAGGGAGGCAAGCGCCAGGGTGGCCGGTCGTGCGGTCGCGACGGGATCGGCAGGCGCGCTCAGCCCGCCCTGGATGGTGCTGCCGATCGCGCTGTCCTGCCAGGCGCTGTCCAGCAGCCCGGCGGCGCGATCCGGCTCGGCGCCGCCGAGGACCAGGACCGGCTGGCCATCCATGATCCGGACGGAGGCGGCTTCCGCGCCGGGGCCGACCAGCACCGCGCCGGTGTCCCAGATGCGGGATCCATCGGCCCCGGCTAGGGTCCGTCCCGGGGGGTTGCTGCCGATGCTGACCTGCCGGCCGGTGCGCGCCAGGGCGAGGCCGATGCGCAGGGCCGCCGCAGCTTCCGCCGGGCTGACTGGTCCGGGCCGCAGCAGCACCTGGGTCTGGCGCGGCAGCAGGCGGAACAGGGCCGCGACGCCGAGTTCGGGCGCCGGCGGCAACAGCAGCGCCAGGTGGCTTCCGGTGCGCAAGGTGGCCGTGGCCGACTCGCCCGGAGGGTCGCTGACCAGGCGAAGCTGCAGGTGCAGCAGGCCGTCCATGCGCGCCAGATCCTCCGGCGGGACCTCCAGCTCCAGCGTCAGGCGGTCCGACGCATCGGGAAAGGCGCGGCTTTCCAGCACGCGGTCATTGGCGGTGATCCGGACGGCGTGGCGTCCGGGGAAGGGCGCCGAAAGCTCGAATTCCAACACCAGCCGGGCGCCGAGGCCGGCAATGCCGCGCGGCAGCGGGAACATCAGGTCCCGCGCCGGGGCCCCGAAGGCGAGGCCCGCGGGCAGGCCCAGTTCCGGCAGGCCGATGCGCCGTTGCAGCCGTGGCTGGCGCGGCGCGGCCACGGGGCGCGGTGCGGCGATGGGAGGCGCCGCGACCGGTGGAACGGGGGCCACACCGGGCAGCGGCGGGCTGGGGGGCGGCAGCTCCACCGGGTCCGTGGTGGCTGGCGCGGCGGTGGAGGGTGCGGCCGGGGGTGGCAGGGGCAGCGGCTCGGCCGCCGGTGGGGCGGGTGCCGGGCGGCCGCGTGGCTGGGCCAGCGCGGGCGGCGTGATGGCGACCAGGGCCAGGATCAGAAGGCCGCGGCCGGCGTCCTGGATGACGTGATAGGGGTCTCGCACGGTTCCTCGGGCAAAGGCGGCGGAATGGCGGGCCGCATGCGAGACTAGGCACCACGGCCAGCCCGGTCGACCACGCCGCCGGTTCAGTTCCGCGCGAGCAGACGGCGGTTCAGTAGCCGCGCTCCGGCTCCGCCAGCAGCGGAAAGGCCGAATGGACGTGCGGCACCACCACCGGAGCGACCTGTTGCAGCATGGACCGCTCGACCGCCGCGAAGCTGGTGGCGCCGAGCAGGCCGAGGCAGGTCTGCACCTCGTCCTCCAGCAATTGCAGCACGCGCCGGACGCCATCCTGGCCGCCGGCGGCCAGGCCGTAGCAGTACAGCCGCCCGAGGCCGACCACTTCCGCCCCCAGGGCCACCGCCTTCACCAGGTCCGAGCCACGGCTGATGCCGCCATCCATCCAGACCCGGGCGCGGCCGCCCACGGCCTCCACCACCTCCGGCAGCACGGCCAGCGAGCCGCGGCCGTGGTCGAGCTGGCGGCCGCCATGGTTCGAAACGTAGACCACCTCGATGCCGTGCTGGACCGCGATTTCGGCATCCTCGCCAGTGCCGATGCCCTTCAGGATCAGCGTCACGCCGGGATGCGTTTCGCGGATGCGGGCGATGTCGGACCAGTTGAACGCGGCCTGGTAGTTCATGCCGGTGTTGCGGGCGCGCCAGTGCTTGACGAAGCGCTTGGCGATGTCGCGCTCCCGCCGGCTGTAGTGCGCGGTGTCCACCGTGATGGCGAAGGCGTCGTAGCCGGCATCCATGGCGCGGCGGATGTGCTCGTCGATGAAGTCCGCGTCGCCGCGGACATAGAGTTGAAAGACCTTGGCGCCGTCCGGATTGGCGGTGGCGGAGCCTTCCAGGCCCGGCTCCGTGACGCTGCTGACGATGATCGGCACGCCGAATTCCGCTGCCGCGCGCCCGGCGGTCGCCGCACCGCCCGGGTCGAAGCTGTCCAGCGAACCGACCGGTGCGAGGGCCACCGGAAGCCGGATGCGTCGCTTGCCGAGGAAATCGCCGCTGCTGTCCACCTTGCTGACATCGCGCAGCACGCGCGGCCGGAAGGCCCAGGCATCCAGCGCGGCGCGGTTGCGCTGCATGGTGGTCTCGGTCTCGGTGGCGCCGACCAGGTAGTCCCAGATGTTAGCGTTGAGCCTGATCTTGGCGGCCTTCACCAGCTCATGCAGCGTCTGGAACTTCTCACCGGCTTCGGTCGACATGCTTCCACCCCTTGGACTTCGCCGACAGTTTGCAATGCACTGGCGGCGGAGCCTAGCCCCGTAGGGTGGGTTCAGCTGCGCAGCCGGCGCAACTCCGCCAGGATGGCCTGGGCACGGGGCAGGGCGCGCAGGGCGTCCGGCGGGGCAGGCAGCCGGCGGCGCCAGTTCGGGCGTTCGCGATCCGTGCCGGGCAGGTTCACCGCCACGGTCTCCCCGGCCAAGTCCTCGGTCTGCACCAGCAGCATGGCGGAGGCGGAGGCGGCGACGAAGCCATGGATCGCAGCAGCCAGGGCGTCGTCCATAGGGCTATCCGCTGTGGCGCCGGGCGGGCGCAGGCCCTGGCTGTCCAGCGCTTCCAGCAGCGCGGCGCGGTCGGCGGCGCGTTCGGCCCAGGCGGAATCCGGATCGGCGAGCAGGCCGAGCCCGGCGCGCTCCGTCAGGTCCGCGCCCATCCAGAAGCCTGCCAGCGTGGCGAGGTCGTGGGTGGAGACGCAGGCGGCGGCGCGGGCGGGCCAGGTCTCCGGCGGCTTGAACTGCGGCCCCTGCCGTTCGAACCACAGCACGCGGTAGGACAGGACGTTGGCGGCTTGCAGCGCCTCGCCCATGCCCTCCGGCACGGTGCCGAGGTCCTCGCCCACCACCAGGCATTTCGCGCGGTGGCTCTCGATCGCCATCTGGCCCAGGAAGTCGGAGAAGGGCTGGGCGAGGTAGGTCCCCTCCGACCCCTTCGCACCTTCCGGCACCAGGAACAGCCGGCGCAGGCCGAGCACGTGGTCCACGCGCAGCGCCGCGGCGTGGCGCATGTTGGCGCGGATCAGGCGGGCGAAGGCGGCATGACCGTTGGCGGCGCCGGCGCGCGGGTCGGGCGGCGGCAGGCCCCAGACCTGGCCCTCGGCGGCGAAGGGGTCGGGCGGGGCACCGACCGAGAAGCCGGACAGGAAGCGGCTGTCGCGCGACCAGCTTTCGGCGCCATCGGGCGCGGAGCCCACGGCGAGGTCGCGGTACAGCCCGGCCCCGGCACGGCCGGCCACGCCAAGCTGCGCGTCGGCCAGCCATTGCTGGAAGGCGGCGAGGCCGATCTCCTGCGGGTGCTGCGCGCGGAATGCGGCGACGCCGGCATCCTCGCCGTGGCGCAGGCCGGCCGGCCAGTTGCGGGCGTCGCCGTGGCCGACCTGGTTGGCGATGGCGACCCAGGTGCAGAACTGCTTCAGCGCCTGGCCGCCCTCCTGGCGGAACGCCGCGAAGTCGGGCTGGCCCGGGGGCAACGCCTGCCAGGCGGCGCGCAGCACGGCCTGCTTGGCGGTCCAGACCGCGGCGTGGTCGACAGCCGTGCGCGCCGAGAGGTCGCGGAACAGCGGCTCCGCTTGGGCCAGCGCTGCGCGGACCGCCGGCAGGTCGCCGAGCATGGGCAGGCCAGTGACGTCGATGTAGATCGGGTCGAGGAACCGGCGGTCGCAGGGATGGTAGGGGCTGGCGCGCTCGCGATCGGTCGGGAACAGCGCGTGCGGCGGGCTGAGGCCGGCCAGCATGGCGCCTTCCGCGGCGGCCATGCGGGCGAAATCCGCCACCGCGGTGAAGTCGCCGATACCCTGGTCTCGGGCGTGGCGCAGGCCGTAGATCTGGGCCGAGAGGCCGAAGCGGCGCTCGCCGTCCTCCAGCGGCAGGTAGCAGCGCAGGGGCGCCACCGCGATGATGCAGCGCCGGTCCGGCGCCGCCTCTTCGAACACGCTATGGCGGCCGATGGGCAGCGGCGGCAGCGCTACCAGGCGCTGCGCGGCGGGACGGCCATCGGGCAGGGTCAGGCGCTGCGTCGCGCCGGCGGTCGGCGGCACCTCGACGCGGTGTTCCTGGCCGTCCTCGCAGGTGATGCGCAGCATCACGGGGCGGTCGGACAGCGGCAGCGGCAGGTCCACCGGCGCGTCGCCCCGATGGGTGAGGGAGGCGGGCAGGCCGGGCGGGGCCGACAGGCGCGACAGGCTGTCGCGGATCGCCCCGGCATTCTCCGCCGGCAGGTCCAGCGCGCCGAGCAGGGCGCGCAGCGTGGTGGCGGGCACGATCGTCTCGGCGCCGCCGATCGGGTACCAGCGCGTGTCGATCCCCGCGGCACGGGCGAGGCGGGCAAGCAGGGCGCCGTCATCCGCCGCACCGCTCGGCAGCGGCGCCTCCGCCAGCAACAGCACGGCGCGGGCGGGCAGGGTGGTGGGCAGCGCGGTGGCGGTGGGGGCGCTGCTGTCGGCGAGCAGTTCCCAGCCCTGGCCGGGGCGTGGCGGAGGCAGGACGAAGGGCGTCGCCTCCCCGGCGTTCAGGGCGAGCAGGCAGCGGTCGCCGTCGGTGTGCAGCAGGACCGCCACGGCGCGGCGCTCCGGATCATGCCAGGCGGCGTGGTCCATCGGCGTGGCGTCGGGGCGCAGCCAGGAAACATCCGGCAGGCCATCGGGCTGCGGCACGCCGGTCAGCGGCGCGGTGTCGTGCAAGGCCGGGTGGGCCAGGCGCGCCTTCACCAGCTTGCGGGTGAAGTCGCGCAGCCCGAGATCGAGGCGCGACCAGTCGAGGAAGCTCAGCGCATTGTCCTGCGCATAGGCGTTGTTGTTGCCGCCCTGGCTGCGCCCCGCTTCGTCGCCCATCGAGAGCATCGGCGTGCCGCGCGACAGCAGCAGGGTGGCGAGCAGGGCGCGGATGTCGGACTGGCGGCGCGCCTGGATTTCGGCGTCGTCGGTCGGCCCTTCGACGCCGTTGTTCCAGGAGATGTTGTCGTCGGTGCCGTCGCGGTTGTGCTCGCCATTGGCGTGGTTGCGCTTGTGGGCGTGGCTGACCAGGTCGGCCAGCGTGAAGCCGTCATGCGCGGTGACGTAGTTCACGCTGTCGGACAGCGGGCGATGGACGAAGGTGTCGGCGGAGCCGGCAAGGCGCGTGGCCATTGCGCCGATACGCCCGGAATCGCCACGCCAGAAGCGGCGCGAATCGTCACGGAAGCGGTCGTTCCATTCACCCCAGCCCGGCGGGAAGCGGCCAAGCTGATAGCCGCCCATGCCGATGTCCCAGGGCTCCGCGACGATGAGCAGGCGGCGCAGCACCGGGTCCTGCCGCATCGCCTGGATCAGCGGCGCGTCGGCGTCGAATCCGGTGTCGCGCCGCGCCAGCGTGGTCGCGAGGTCGAGCCGGAAGCCGTCCAGCCCCGACTGTTCCGCCCAGTGCCGGAAGGCGTCCATCACCAGGCGCAGCGGCCAGGGCCGGTCCAGCGCCAGAGTGTTGCCGCAGCCGGCGTCGTTGGCGTAGCGGCGGCCATCCTCCGGCAGCAGTCGGTGGAAGGCGGCGTTGGCGAGGCCCTTGAGCGACAGGGTTGGACCGAGTTCGTCGCACTCGCCGGTGTGGTTGAACACCACGTCCTGGATCACCGCGATTCCGGCGGCATGCAGCGCCTCCACCGCGGCGCGGATTTCCGCCATGCCGCCAGGTGCCAGCCGAGGATCCGGCGCCAGCATCGCCACCGGGTTGTAGCCCCAGTAGTTGGTGAGGCCGAGCGGCGGCAGGTGGCGCTCCTCGATCCAGGCCGCCGTGGGCAGGAGTTCGACCGTGGTGACGCCAAGCGCGCGCAGGTATTCGACCGAAGATGGATGACCCAGCCCGGCGAAGGTGCCGCGCTGGTCCGGCGGCACATCCGGGTTCAGGGCGGAGAAGCCCTTCACATGCAACTCGTAGATCACCTGCGGGCCGCGCGGCGCACGCCCGGGGGTGGGCGGCAGCGGGGCGGTGAGGATCGCCTTGGGCAGGAAGGGCGCGCTGTCCGTCTCGTCCGGCGCCTCGCCGGTGTCGAACTGCGCGGGATGCAGGGCAAAGGCGCGGTCCAGCGCGCGCGCCCAGGGGTCGACCAGCAGCTTGTGGGCGTTGAAGCGGTGGCCGCGGGACGGCTTCCACGGCCCGTCGACGCGCAGCCCGTAGCGGGCGCCCTCCGCCAACCCGGCGACATGGCCGTGATGCACATCCCCGGTGCGGCCGGGCAGGCGGATGCGGGCGGTCTCGCGGCCATGCGCGTCGAACAGACAGATGGACACGGCGGTGGCGCCGGGGGCGGGGTAGGCGAAGTTGGCACCCGTCTCGTCGAGGTTGGCCCCGAGCGGCTCGGGCCAGCCCGGCGATGGTTCAGACGGCATGCGTGACGGTCTCCCGGTACAAGGCGGCGTAGCGTGCCGCCGACCGGGTCCAGGAGACATCGGTGCGCAGCGCGTTGGACTGCAACCGCCGAAACACGTCCTGGTTGCGCCACAATCCGCCAGTGCGCAGGATTGCCGCCTCCAGCATCTCCCGCGTCACCGGGGAGAAGTGGAGGCCGGTGCCCTGGCCCTCGGCCAGCGCCATCTCGTTGGCGTCGATGACGCTGTCGGACAGGCCGCCGACATGCGCCACCAGCGGCAGCGCGCCGTAGCGGAGCGCGCAGAGCTGCGCGAGGCCGCAGGGCTCGAACCGGCTCGGCACCAGCACCACGTCGGCGCCGGCGTAGATCTGGCGGGCCAGCGCCTCGTCATAGCCGATCTCGCAGCCGACCCGGCCGGGGTTCGCGTTAGCCGCGCCGCGCAGCCCCTGTTCCAGCCCCGGCTCCCCGGCACCCAGCACCCCGAGTTGCGCGCCCTGGCCGAGCAGGGTTGGCAGTGCCCCGAGGATGAGGTCGACACCCTTCTGCCAGGTCAGCCGGCCGACAAAGCCGAACAGCAGCGCGTCCGGATCTTCCTCCAGCCCCAACCGGCGTTGCAGGGCGGCCTTGTTGGCGGCGCGGGGGCCGAGATCGCTTGCGCTGAAGGCGGCCGGCAGCAGCGCGTCGCCGGCAGGGTCCCAGCTGGCGGTGTCGATGCCGTTCAGGATGCCGGAAACGGCCTCCGCCCGGCCCCGCAGCAGACCATCAAGGCCCATGCCCATCTCCGGCGTGCGGATTTCCGCGGCGTAGGTGGGCGATACGGTGGTCAGGTGATCCGCGTACCAGAGTCCGGCCTTGAGGAAGCCGAGCGTGCCGAAATACTCCAGCCCCTCGACCGACAGCGCCTGCGGCGGCAGGCCGAGGCGTGGGAACAGGGACAGCGGGAACTGCCCCTGGAAGGCCAGGTTGTGCACCGTGAAGATGCTGGGGATTCGCCGGGCGCCTGGCGCGAAGCGCAGGTAGGCGGCGGCGAGGCCCGCCTGCCAGTCATGCGCATGCACCAGCTCGAAGGCCAGGTTGCGCAGCCCCCCGGTCGCGACCAGTGCCGCCATGGCGCCGAGCGCCGCGAAGCGCAGGCCGTTGTCCGGCCATTCGGTGCCGGCGGGGGAGAGGTACGGGTTGCCCGGCCGGTCGAACAGGTGCGGCGCGTCGATCGCGATCAGGTCGAGCCCCGCAACCTCCCCGCGCTGCAGCCGGGCCGGGCCGCCGAACAGGTCGTCGATCCGCCGCAGCGCCCGACCGCCGCCGAGCGCCGCCATCACGGCAGGGTAGCCGGGCAGCAGCGTGGTGACCTTGCAGTCCTGCGCCGCCAGCGCCGCCGGCAGCGCGCCGACCACATCGGCCAGCCCGCCGGTCTTGACCAAGGGCACGCATTCGGAGGCGACGGAGAGGATGCGGAGGGTCATTCCCCGAGCTTGTCGAGCATCGCCTGCGTCACCAGGCAGATGCCCTTCTCGGTGCGGCGGAAGCGGCGTGCGTCCTCCTCCGGGTCCTCGCCGATGACCAGGCCCTCCGGGATGCGCACGCCGCGGTCGATGACCACATTGGTCAGCCGGGCCCCGCGGCCGACATCGACATAGGGCAGGATCACCGCCCCCTCGATGCGCGCGAAGGAATGAAGGTGGACGCCGGTGCAGAGCAGCGACCGGCGTGCGCTGGCGCCGGAGACGATGCAGCCGCCGGAAATCAGGGACGAGATCGCCTCGCCGCGCCGCCCGTCCTCGTCGTGGACGAACTTCGCCGGCGGCACGATCTCGGCATAGGTCCAGATCGGCCAATCGCGATCGAACAGGTCGAGCTCCGGCACCACGTCCGTCAAGTCGATGTTCGCTTCCCAATAGGCGTCGATGGTGCCGGCGTCGCGCCAGTAGGGCTTGGCCTCCGCGCCGGAGCGGACGCAGCTGCGCTCGAAGCGATGCGCCACGGCCTTACCGTGCTTCACCAGGTAGGGGATGATGTCGTGGCCGAAGTCGCGCTGGCTGCCCGGCTCGGCGGCGTCGCGGCGCAACTGGTCGAACAGGAACTTCGTCTCGAAGACGTAGATGCCCATGGAGGCCAGCGCCAGATCCTCCCGCCCCGGAATGCCGGGCGGGTCGGCGGGCTTTTCCAGGAACTGCACGATCTGGCTTTCGGTGTTCACATGCATGACGCCGAAGGCACGGGCTTCCAGCCGCGGCACGGCGATGCAGCCCACCGTCACGTCCGCGCCGCTGTCCACATGCTGCTGCAGCATGTGCTCGTAATCCTGCTTGTACACATGGTCGCCGGCCAGGATGACCATGTGGCGCGGCGCCATGTCCTCGATGATGTCGATGTTCTGGTACACGGCGTCCGCCGTGCCGAGGTACCAGTTGGCGCCATCGCCGCGCTGGCTGGCGGGCAGGATGTCGAAGGTCTCGTTGCGCTCCGGCCGCAGGAAGTTCCAGCCGCGTTGCAGGTGCCGGATCAGGCTGTGCGCCTTGTACTGCGTTGCCACGCCGATGCGCCGGATGCCGGAATTGATGGCGTTGGACAGCGCGAAATCGATGATGCGGGACTTGCCGCCGAAAAAAACCGCCGGCTTGGCGCGGCGGTCGGTCAGTTCCATCAGCCGGCTGCCCCGCCCGCCCGCCAGCACGAAGGCCATGGCGGTGCGGGCCAACGGCGCGGAGGCCTGGCTACGGCTCTGTGGCATGCGTCTCGCCCCTCGTTTCGTTCTCGATCTCGTCCGCCATCAGATAGATGGTGGCGAGGGGCGGCAAGACCACCACGGCGGAAGCCGGCAGGCCATGCGCGGGCAAGTCCTCCGCCGCTACCCGACCCAGATTGCCCATGCCCGAGCCGCCGAAACCAGTGGCATCGGTGTTCAACACCTCGCGCCAAACGCCGGATCGGGGCAAGCCGAAGCGGAGCGTGGTGCGCGGCACCGGGGTCATGTTGCACAGCACGGCGACGGGCGGGCCGCCGGCGGGGTCCAGGCGCAGCCAGCTGAACACCGACATTTCCGCATTGTCGGCATCGATCCAGCGGAAACCAGACGGGTCGGCGTCCCCGGCATGCAGGGCGGGCAGGGTGCGGTGGAGGTGGTTGAGCTCACGGACCAGGCCCTGCACGCCGTGGTGCGGTGGGAATTGCAACAGCCACCAATCCAGCTCCCGCGCCTCCGACCATTCGCGCCACTGGGCGAACTCGCCGCCCATGAACAGCAGCTTCTTGCCGGGATGGCCCCACATCATCGCGTAGTAGGCGCGGAGCGTGGCGAATCGCTGCCAGTCGTCGCCCGGCATGCGGCCGAGCAGAGAGCCCTTGCCGTGCACCACCTCGTCATGGCTCAGCGGCAGCACGAAGCGTTCGGAGAAGGCGTACATCAGGCCGAAGGTGACCAGGTTGTGGTGCCAGCGCCGGTGCAGAGGGTCCATCGCCACGTAGCGCAGCGTGTCGTTCATCCAGCCCATGTTCCACTTGAACTGGAAGCCTAGCCCGCCCTCCGCGATGGGGTGGGTGATGCCGGGAAAGCTGGTCGATTCCTCGGCGAAGACGGCAACGCCGGGAGCCTCCTCGGCCAGCAGGGCGTTGACCTGGCGCAGGAAGCCGATGGCCTCCGCATGTTCGGTGCCGCCCTGGGCGTTGGGCGCCCAGTCGCCCGCGCCGCGGCCGTGGTCGAGATAGACCATGGAGGACACGGCATCGACGCGCAGCCCATCTGCGTGAAAGTCCCGCACCCAATACAGTGCGTTGGAGGCGAGGTATCCCGCCACCTCCCGCCGGCCGAAATCATAGGTGGCGGTGCCCCAGCCGCGGTGGAAGCCGCGCTTCGGGTCGGGGTGCTCGTACAGGGTTCCACCATCGAAGCGCGCCAGCCCATGCGCGTCCTGGGGGAAATGCGCCGGCACCCAGTCCAGGATCACGCCGACGCCCTGGGCGTGGCAGGCCGCGACGAATCGCTTCAGCCCATCCGCATCGCCGAGCCGGGCGGTGGGCGCATGCAGGCCGATGGGCTGGTAGCCCCAGCTTTCATCCAGCGGGTGTTCCATCACCGGCATCAGCTCGATGTGGGTGAAGCCGAGCCAGGCGACGTAGGGGACCAGCGCGACGACAAGGTCGTCCCAGTCGTAGAAGCGGCCATCGGGATGACGGCGCCAGGAGGCGGCGTGAACCTCGTACACCGAGACCGGCGCGCGCGCCGAGTTGCGCGTGGCACGGCTGGCGATGAAGGCCTGGTCCGTCCAGGCGAAGGGCGGCGCCGGCTGGACCAGGGAGGCATTCTCCGGCCGAAGCTGTGCGGCGCGGCCGAAGGGGTCGGCTTTCAGCGGCAGAACTTGCCCATCGGCGCCCAGGACCTCGAACTTGTACGCGGCGCCGGCCTCGAGGCCGGGGAGGAAGATCTCCCACAGCCCGCTGTCGTGCCGCTTCCGCATGGGGTGGCGGCGGCCGTCCCAGGCGTTGAAATCGCCGACGACGGACACGCGGCGGGCATTTGGCGCCCAGACCGCGAAGCGGGTGCCCGGCGTTCCTTCATGCGTGACCAGGTGCGCGCCGAGGCGTTCATGCAGGTGGCGATGCGTGCCCTCGACCAGCAGATGGTCGTCGAGCGGGCCGAGGGTGGGGCCAAACCGGTAGGGGTCCTCGACCGGCCAGCATCCCTCGGAATGTTCGGCGCGCAGTCTGTAGGCGAAGGGCAGGGTGTGGCCGGGCAGCAGGCCCTCGAACAGCCCACAGGGATCGCGGTGCTCGAGGGCCACGGCGGCACCGCCATCCGCCGGCAGCACGAACAGCCGCGTGGCATCCGGCACCAGGGCCCGCACCACCAGGCCTTGTTCCACCAGGTGCGGCCCGAGCCAAGCGAAGGGGTCGCCGTGGCGGGCGTTCCGCAGGGCTTCGATCTCGCCCTGCGGCATGCGCCAGCTGTCAGGCATCAACGCTTGACCGTTCTCACCGTTTGACCGGCACGTTCCAGATTTCCTGGGCGTATTCGGCAATGGTGCGGTCGGAGGAGAACCAGCCGACATTCGCGGTGTTCAGCACGGCGGAGCGCCACCAGCCCTTCGCGTCGCGCCAGCGTTCGTCCACCTGGCGTTGCGCGTCGAAATAGCTGTCGAAATCTGCGGTCACCAGGAAGTAGTCGGTGGCGCGCAGGTCGGCCACCAGGGACCGATAGCGGGTCGGGTCATCCGGCGAGAAGACGCCGGCCTCGATCTGCTCCAGCGCTTCCTTCAGGCGGCGTGACTTCTCGATGGCGGCGGCGCCCTGGATGTTCTGGGCGCGGTGCCGGGCCACCTGTTCCGTGGTCAGGCCGAAGATGAAGATGTTGTCGTCGCCGACATGCTCCTTGATCTCGACATTGGCGCCGTCCAGCGTGCCGATGGTCAGCGCGCCGTTCAGCGCCAGCTTCATGTTGCCGGTGCCTGACGCCTCCATGCCCGCGGTCGAAATCTGCTCGGACAGGTCGGCGGCGGGGACGATGATCTCGGCCAGCGACACGTTGTAGTTCGGCAGGAAGGCGATCTTCAGCAGGTTGCGCACGGTCGGGTCGCTGTTGACCACGCGCGCCACGTCATGCGCCAGCTTGATGATGAGCTTGGCGCGGTGGTAGCTGCTGGCCGCCTTGCCGGCGAAGATCTTCACCCGCGGCACCCAGCTGCGCGTCGGCTGGCTGCGGATCTCGTCGTACAGCGCCACGGCTTCCAGCACGTTCAGAAGCTGGCGCTTGTATTCGTGGATGCGCTTGATCTGCACGTCGAAGATCGCATCGGGGTCGATGCGGAGCTGATGCTGGTCGCGCACCAGGGCGGCCAGCGCCTGCTTGTTCGCGCGCTTCACCGCGGCGAATTTCTGCTGGAAGCCGGCGTCGGCGGCCAGTGGGCGCAGCTTCTCCAGCGCCATCGCATCGTCCAGCACCTGCGGGCCGCAGGCCTCGACCAGCAACGAGGTCAACGCCGGATTGCATTGCTGCAGCCAGCGCCGGAAGGTGATGCCGTTGGTCTTGTTGGTCAGCTTGCCCGGGAACAGCGTGTGGAAATCGCTGAACACCGTGGTCTTCAGCAGGTCCGAATGCAGCGCGGAGACGCCGTTGACCTTGTGCGAGCCGACGACGGCGAGATGCCCCATCCGGACGCGGCGGCCGTGGCCTTCCTCGATGACGGAGACGGAGGACAGCATGCGCCCGTCATCGGGATGTTTGGTCCGCACATCATCCAGGTGGAACGCGTTGATCAGGTAGATGAGCTGCATGTGGCGCGGCAGCAGCCGTTCCATCAGCGGTACCGGCCAGGATTCCAGCGCCTCCGGCAGCAGGGTGTGGTTGGTGTAGCTGATGGTGCGGCGCGTGATGTCCCACGCCTCGTCCCAGGGAATGTCGTGCAGGTCGACGCAGATGCGCAGCAGCTCCGCCACCACGATCGCCGGGTGCGTGTCGTTGAGCTGGATGGCGACGCGGTCGGGCAGGGACCGCAGGTCGCCGTAGACGCGGATGTGCCGGCGCACCAGGTCCTGCAAGGCGGCGGAGGAGAAGAAGTACTCCTGCCGCAGCCGGAGCTCCTGGCCGGCCGGGCTTTCATCGGAGGGGTAGAGGAGCTTCGAGATGCTCTCCGCCTTCACCTTTTCCGACAGCGCGCCGATGTGGTCGCCGGAGTTGAAGGCATCGAGGCGCAGCGGGTCCGTCGCGCGGGCCGACCACAGTCGCAGCGTGTTCACATGCACGCCGCGCCAGCCGACGATCGGTGTGTCGTAGGCCACCGCCTGCACCGTCTCGCCCGGCTTCCAGACATGCTTCACCTGGGCCTCGGAGAGGTTCACCGCCTCCACCGTGCCGCCGAAGCCGATGGTGTGGGAGATTTCCGGGCGGGCGAATTCCCAGGGATTGCCGAAGTTCAGCCAATCCTCGGGGAATTCATGCTGCCAGCCGTCGCGGATGATCTGGCGGAACAGGCCATGGTCGTAGCGGATGCCGTAGCCGAAGGCGGGAATGGACAGCGAGGCCATGCTCTCCATGAAGCAGGCCGCGAGCCGGCCAAGGCCGCCATTGCCGAGCGCGGCGTCGGGCTCCGCGATCCGCAGCTTCTCGACATCGACGCCGAGCGGCTCCAGCGCCTCCCGGATCGCCCCGACCAGGCCAAGGTTGCAGACATTGTCCCGCAGTAGCCGGCCGATCAGGAATTCCAGGCTGAGGTAGTAAACCTGCTTGGCACCGGACTGGTAGGTGGCGCGGGTCAGGTCGATCCAGCGGTCCACAATGCGTTCGCGCACCGCCAAGGCGGTCGCGATGAACCAGTCGCGGTCGCGCGCGCCGAGGCGGCTTTTGCCGAGATCGTAGGTCAGCTTGTGCAGGATGCTCTCGCGCAGCGACGCGGCATCGCCGGCGCGGGCCGTGGGGGCGAGGATTGCGGCGGCGCCGGTCGGTGTCGGGCTATCCATGCGTTTCGGTTCCTTCGGCAATCGGCATCGCGACGGTTCGGCAAACCGTCGGCAACCGTTGGCTGTGCTTTGCAGCAATTTGCATTCAGCGCCACATGAAAAACAAGCGGCAGCCCGGCGGCGCCTCTCGGATCCGTGAAGTGTGGCTTTTTACGCTGCCGAAATGGCCGCGAGGCCCGCGAAGGCCGGGGCCGGGTGTACCACGAAGGCAAGCGGCACGTCGGCCATCCAGTGCTGCATCGGGGCCTTCGCCTCGAAGCGGGACCGGAAGCGTGCGGCATCCATCAGGTGCAGCAGGCGCGGCGGCACGCCGCCCGCAATGAAGACGCCGCCACGGGCGCCCCAGGCCAGTGCCATGTCGCCGGCGTAGGCGGCGAGGAAATCCAGGAAAAGCGCAACCGCCTCCGCCGCCACCGGGCAGGTGCCGGCGGCATCGACGATGGCGCCGGCGTCACGCTCCGGCACCGCGATGCCCTGCAACACGGCGCAGATGGCGTGCAGGTTCACCAGGCCACGGCCGGAGAGCGCTTCCTCCGCCCCGGCGCGTCCGCAGCGGGCGCGGAGCGCGCCAACCACCGCATCCTCCCGCGCCGTCTCCGGCGCCAGGCCGATATGGCCGCCCTCCGTCGGCACCGCGATCGGCCCGGCCGGGCTCGGCACCAGCCCGGCGGCGCCGAGGCCGGTGCCGGGGCCGACGACGATCATCGGCGCGTCGGGCACCGAGCGGCCGCCGCCGATCCGCACCAGATCGGCCGCGCCGAGGTGCGGCAGCGCGTGGGCCAGCGCCAGGAAGTCGTTCACCAGCCGCACCCGCGCCATGCCGAAGCGGGCGGCGATGGCGTCGCTGCGCAATTCCCAGGGCGCGTTGGTCAGGCGCACGGGTTCTTCCAGCACTGGCCCGGCCACGGCCAGCACGGCGCGATCCAGCGGTGACCGCGGCCGCAGCAGCGCCAGGGCGGCGGCGATGGCGTCTTCCGGCGTCGGATACTCGGCGACCGGCAGGATGGCCGGGTCACCGACCAGGCCATCCTCCAACAGCGCAAAGCGGGCGTTGGTGCCGCCGATATCCGCCAGCAGCGCGCTCAATAGGTGGCGCGCCCGCCGGAGATGTCGAACACCGCGCCGGTGGAGAAGGAACAGTCGGGGCTCGCCAGCCAGCAGATCAGCCCGGCGATCTCCTCCACCTCCACGAAGCGGCCCATCGGGATCTTGGACAGCATGAAGGCGATGTGGGCTTCCGTCATCTGGTTGAAGATGTCGGTCTTGGCGGCGGCCGGCGTGACACAGTTCACCAGCACGCCCTTGGTCGCAAGCTCCTTCGCCAGCGATTTGGTCAGGCCGATCAGCCCGGCCTTGCTGGCGCTGTAGTGCGCCGCGTTGGGGTTGCCTTCCTTGCCGGCGACGGAGGCGACGTTCACGACGCGGCCCCAGCCATTGGCGACCAGATGCGGCACCAGGGCCTGGGATACCAGGAACGGGGCCGTCAGGTTCACCTCCACCACGCGGCGCCACTGCGCGGGGGGAATTTCGGCCACCGGCATGTTGCCGCCGGTGATGCCGGCGTTGTTCACCAGGATATCCACCTTGCCATGCGCGGCGATGGTCTTCGCCGTCGCCTCCGCCACCGCCAATTCATCGGCGAGGTCCAGCACCTGTGCGGTGACGGTGCCGTCGGCGGCCAGCGCCGCGCGGCTTTCCTCGGCCTTGGCCGGGTCGGCATCCCAGATCGAGACGCTGGCGCCGGATGCCACCATGCGGCGGGCCACCGCCAGCCCGATGCCACGCGCGCCGCCGGTGACGACGGCGACGCGGCCCTGAAGATCCAGCTTGTTCATGGCATCACCCCCTGCCGACGAAGGGCATCTTGCTGGCCATGATGGTCATGGTCAGCACGTTGGTCTCCAGCGGCCAGGCCGCCATCTGCGCCACGGCGCGGCCGACATGGTCGACCTTCATCAGCGGCTCCGCCTTGATCGACCAATCCGCCTGCGGCACGCCCTTGGCCATGCGTTCCGCCATCGGCGTCGCGGCGTTGCCGATATCGATCTGGCCCACGGCGATGTCGAACCGCCGCCCATCAAGGTTCATGGATTTCGTCAGGCCGGTGACGGCGTGCTTCGTGGCGGTGTAGGGCGCGCTGCCCGGGCGCGGGGCGTGGGCGCTGATCGAGCCGTTGTTGATGATACGCCCGCCCATCGGCTGCTGCTTCGCCATCATGCGGAAGGCCGCATGCGCGCACAGGAACACGCCATTCAGGTTGACCGCCACCACTTTGAACCACTGCTCCGCCGTCAGCTCCTCGAACGGCGTGCCGGGCACGTTGTTCCCGGCGTTGTTGAACAACAGGTCCAGGCGGCCGAATTTTTGTTCAATCGTGGCGAAGGCGGCGTCGATCTGGCCGGGTTCTGTCACGTCCGCCGGCACGACCAGCGTCTCGCCCTGGCACAGGCCGGCGGTCTCCTCCAGCGCGTCCTGCCGGCGGCCGAGCAGGGCGACGGTCCAGCCATCCTCGGCCAGCGCCAGGGAGGCGGCGCGGCCGACGCCGGACCCAGCGCCCGTCACCAATGCATATTTTTGTGCCATCCACGTTCCCCCAAAAGCCGATCCCGAGGCAGCAGGGTGCCGCGCCAGCCCATCCCCTGTCCACCCGGGTGCCGGTGCGGCCTTGCGGCGGCTACCGTTCCGATGGGATAGCGGAGAGCGAAAATCCCGGCCGGACACCCCCCTCCCCATGAGCATCCACGCTGCGCTCACCCATCGCACCAGCTACAGCTACGACCGGTTGGTGGGCATGTCGCCGCAGCTGATCCGGCTGCGTCCGGCGCCACATTGCCGCACGCCGATCCTGTCCTACTCCCTCGACATCTCGCCGAAGCCGCATTTCCTGAACTGGGTGCAGGACCCGCAGGGCAACTTTTGCGCCCGCGTGGTCTTTCCCGACCGCGTCCGGTCCTTCGAAGTGACGGTCGACCTGCTGGCCGACATGGCCACGATCAACCCCTTCGACTTCTTCGTGGAGCCCGAGGCCGAGGCCTTCCCCTTCGAATACGATCCGGTGCTGGCGCAGGAACTTGCGCCGTTCCGTCGCGTCTCCGCCCCCGGCCCGCTGCTGGATGCCTATCTGAAGGGCGTGCCGCGGCAGGCGCCGAACACCGTCAACTATCTGGTCGACCTGAACCAAAAGCTGTCCACCGAGATCGGCTACATCGTCCGGCTTGAACCTGGCGTCTGGACGCCGGAGGAAGTGCTGTCCAACCGGAAAGGCTCCTGCCGCGATTCCGGCTGGCTGCTGGTGCAGATCCTGCGCCACCTGGGCTTCGCCGCCCGCTTCGTCTCCGGCTACCTCATCCAGCTTGTCCCCGACATCAAGTCGGTGACCGGCCCGCAGGGCACCACGACGGACTTCACCGACCTGCACGCCTGGTGCGAGGTGTACGTACCGGGCGCCGGCTGGATCGGCCTCGACCCGACCAGCGGGCTGCTGGCGGGCGAGGGCCATATCCCGCTGGCGGCGACGCCAGAACCCGCCTCGGCCGCCGCGATCACCGGCGGCGTGGACGAAGCGGAGACGGAGTTCGGTTTCCACATGGAAGTCCGCCGCGTGGCGCAGTCGCCCCGCGTGACCAAGCCCTACACCGAGGAGGACTGGGCGCGGATCATGGCGCTCGGCACCAGGGTCGATGAGGCGCTGGTGGCCGGCGACGTGCGCCTGACGGTGGGCGGCGAGCCGACCTTCGTGGCGGAGGGCGACCGCGACGCGGCGGAATGGAACACGGATGCGCTCGGCCCGACCAAGCGCAAGCTGGCGGGGCGGCTGCTGCGGCGGTTGCAGGGGCTGTGGGCGCCGGGCTCGGCGCTCAGCTACGCGCAGGGCAAGTGGTATCCGGGCGAGCCGCTGCCGCGCTGGGGGCTGCATTGCCACTGGCGGGCGGATGGCGAGCCGGTCTGGACCGATCCTGCGCTGCTGGCCTCGGATGACGACACCGACGATGCGACTGCCAAGGACGCGGCGGAATTCGCCGTGATGCTGGCCGGCCGGCTCGGCCTGGACCCGGCTTTGCGGATCCCGGCCCGCGAGGATGTCCACTACTACCTGTGGAAGGAAAAGCTGCTGCCCGCCAACGTGGTGGCGGAGGACAGCAAGCTGCGCGACCCGCTGGAACGCGCGCGGCTGGCGCGGTTGTTCGCCGGCGGGTTGGCGGCGGAGGTCGGCTCCGTCCTGCCCCTGCGCCGGGCCGGGGAGGGTGAGGATCGCGCCTGGGAATCCGGCAGGTGGTCGTTCCGCGATGGCGAGTTGCTGCTGATCCCCGGCGACAGCCCGATGGGCTTCCGGCTGCCGCTGGACAGCCTGCCCTGGGCCTCCGAGAAAAGCATCGATGCGCAGCCTGAGCCGGACCCTTTTGCCCGCCGCGAACCGCTGCGGCCGCGACGCGACGGGACCGGGGAACGCGCCCGCATCATCGAGCAGCCGGTGCCGGAACCTGGGAAGGAGGAGCCGGGCGTGGTGCGGACGGCGCTCTGCGTCGAGAGCCGCGGCGGGCTTATCCACATCTTCCTGCCGCCGCTGGCCCTGGCGCAGGACTGGATCGACCTGGTGGCGGCGATCGAGGATGTGGCGCGCGATGTCGGCCGCAAGGTGTTCCTCGAAGGCTACCAGCCGCCGGGCGACCCGCGCCTGCTGAACTTCTCCGTCACGCCCGATCCGGGGGTGATCGAGGTGAATGTGCATCCCTCCGCCAGCTGGTCCGACCTCAGCGCGAGGACGGAGGTGCTGTACGAGGAAGCGCGCCAGATCGGGCTGGCGGCGGAAAAATTCATGTTGGACGGCCGCCATGTCGGCACCGGCGGCGGCAACCACATGGTGATGGGCGCGGCGGAACCGGCGGACAGTCCCTTCCTGCGGCGGCCGGATCTGCTGAAGTCGCTGGTCGGCTTCTGGCACAACCACCCGAGCCTGTCCTACCTGTTCAGCGGCCTGTTCATCGGCCCGACCAGCCAGCATCCGCGCGTCGACGAGGCGCGCGGCGATGCGGTGCATGAGCTGGAGACGGCGCTGGCGCAGGTGCCGCGCATGGGCGAGGCCTCGCCGCCCTGGCTGACCGACCGAATCTTCCGGAACCTGCTGGTCGACATGACGGGCAACACGCACCGCACGGAATTCTGCATCGACAAGATGTATGACCCGAACAATGCGGGCGGGCGGCGCGGGCTTGTGGAGTTCCGCGGTTTCGAGATGCAGCCGCATTGGCAGATGTCGCTGGCGCAGCAACTGCTTTTGCGGTCGCTGGTCGCGGGCTTCTGGCAGCGGCCGTATGAGCGGCGCCTGATCAAGTGGGGCACGCGGCTGCATGACGACTTCATGCTGCACCATCATGCGCGGCAGGATTTTTCGGAAGTCATCGAGGAGGTGCAGGCGCTTGGCTTCCCGGTCGATGCCGCCTGGTTCGAGCCGCATTTCGAGTTCCGTTTCCCCAAGGTCGGCCACATTGCGTTGCGTGGGATGGAACTGGAACTGCGCAATGCGCTGGAGCCCTGGCATGTGCTGGGCGAGGAAGCCTCCGCCGGCGGCACCACGCGCTATGTCGACAGCAGCGTGGAGCGCTTGCAGGCAAGGGTGACGGGCTGGGTGGAGGAGCGCTTTGTGCTCGCCTGCAACGGCGCCGCGGTGCCACTGAGCCCGACGGGGACGGAGGGCGAATACGTCGCCGGCATCCGCTTCAAGGCGTGGGACCCGCCGAGCGCGTTGCACCCGACGGTGCGCGCCCAGGCGCCGCTGACCTTCGACGTGTGGGATAGCTGGACCGGGCGCAGCCTCGGCGGCTGCCAGCACCACGTGGCGCACCCGGGCGGGCGCAACTACCAGACCTTCCCGGTCAATGCGAACGAGGCGGAGGCGCGGCGGCGCGCGCTGTTCATGCCGATGGGCCATACGCCGGGCGCGATGGAGGCGCCGCGAAGCGTGCCCTCCCGCGCCACGCCGCGCACGCTCGACTTGAGGCGTACCCGCTGACCGACGCGCCGGCCTCCGCGGAAAACGCCCCGCACCAACTGGACGAGATGGTGGACGGCAACGGCCAGGTCCGCCCGCAATGGCGCGGCCTGCTCGGCGCCTTCTCCTCGCTCGGCTACCCGGCGGTGGCGGAACGCGCGAGGCGGCTGGACCGTGCCTTCGAGGAGGAGGGCGTCGCGACCGTCCTCGCCACCGAGACCAGCCGCACCAGCCGGCCCTGGCGCTGCGACCCGGTGCCGCTGATCCTGCCGGCCGGGGAGTTCGCCGCGCTGGAAGCTGGCCTGGCGCAGCGGGCAAGGCTGCTGGCGGCGATGCTGGACGATCTGTACGGACCGCAGCGCCTGCTGTCGGAGGGCGTGCTGCCCGCGGCCCTCGTCTTCGGCAACCCACACTTCCTGCGCCCTTGCCGGGTGCCGGCGCCGAAGCCGTTTCCGCGCCTGACCTTCTACGGCGCCGACCTGCTACGCGGTCCCGACGGCACCTGGCGGGTGCTGGCGGATCGCTGTGGCGGTGCCAATGGCGTGGGCTTCGCGGCGGAAAACCGCGCCCTGCTGGCCCGCGTGCTGCCGGAGGCGTTCCGCGCCGTGCATGTCCGCAGTTTACGCCCCTTCTTCGACACTTGGCTGGATGCCTTGCAGGCGCTCGCGCCGGGGGGCGTGGACAACCCGCGCCTCGCCTTGCTGTCGCCCGGCGCGCGGCAGGAGACCTGGCTGGAGCACCTGTTCCTGTCGCGCGAGTTGGGGTTGGAACTGGTCGAAGCCGGTGACCTCACGGTACGCGACGGGCAGGTGTTCCTGAAGACCCTGCGCGGCCTGCGCCGCGTCGACGTCATCCTGCGCCGCATCAAGGGTGAGGTCTCGGATCCGTTGGAATTCGACAGCGGCTCCGGCGTGCCCGGGCTGATGCAGGCGATGCGGGCGGGGGCGGTGCGGCTGGTGAACACGCCCGGTTCGATGCTGGCGGAAGCGCCCGGCGCCGCGCCCTACCTGCCGGCTGCCGCGCGCTTCCTGCTGGATGAGGACCTGGCGCTGGAGGGGCTGGAGACGCTGTGGATGGGCGACGCGGACGCCCGCGCCCGCGTGCAGGCGGCGCCCGAGGCCTGGCGCCTGCGCTCCGCCTTCGATCCGGGGCAGGCGACCCCGCTGGGCGCGCTGGAAGTGTTTTCCGAGAAGGGCAATGCGGCCGCCTGGATGCATGCGGCGACGCGTCCGATGGCGCCTTCCGCCACCCCGCGCCTGGCCGGGGAGGCGCTGGAGCCGGCGCCGGTTACCTTGCGCATGTTCCTGGCGCGCGACGCGGCGGGTGACTGGCGCGCCATGCCCGGCGGCCTCGCACATGTGCTGGATGGCAGCGGGCCGATCGCCGGCCCGCCGGCGCGGCGCGGCGCGGCCAAGGATGTCTGGGTGATCGCGGAAGACGCGCAGGACATCCTGGGCCCCGCCGCGCCACGCGCCGCGCTGCTGTCCATCCGCCGGTCCTCCGGCGAATTGCCGAGCCGCGTGGCGGACGATCTGTACTGGCTCGGGCGGACCATCGAGCGGCTGGACGCGGCCGCCCGGCTGCTGCGCGCCCTGCTTGCCCGGCTGCTGCGCGGAGCCGCGATGCCGCGCGAGATCGCCGAGATCCGCGCCCTGGCGCGCTGCCTTCAGGCGGCCGGGCTGATCTCGGCGGAGGCGGCGGCCAGCCCGGCCGATGGCAAGGCCCTGCCGCGCGCGCTGCGGGAAGCGGCGGCGCCGGGCGGCGCGCTGCTCGGCCTGCTGGAAGCGGTGGAACGGCCGCAGGTGGCGGTACGGGACCGCCTGACCCATGACATGTGGGCGGCCTTCGCGCACCTGATCCAGGAAGGCCGCGCCCGCCTGCTGTCCGGCGCCGATGGCGACGATGCGCTGGCCGCCGCCGCCACCGCCATCATCCGCTTCTGCAATGCGGTGTCCGGTATCGCGGCGGAGAACATGGTGCGCGGCGGCGCCTGGATGTTCCTCGACCTTGGCCGCCGGATCGAGCGTGCGACGGCGACGGCCCGCAACCTGGCGCATGCGCTGGACCAGCCGGCGCCACGCATCGAGGCCGGGCTGCGCCTGGCGCTGGAGATCTGCGACAGCGCGCTGACCTACCGCGCCCGCTACCTGGCGGCCGTGCAGGCGGCGCCGGTGCTGGACCTGGTGCTGGCGGACCCGGGCAATCCGCGGGCGCTGGCGTTCCAGCTTGCGGCGGTATCCGACCGGTTGGCGGAGATCGCCGGTGCCGGGGATACGCTGGCGGCGACGGCGGCGGGCCTCGCCGCGCGGCCGCAGGCGCTGGTGGATGCGGTGCTGGTCGCCACCGACCGCGATGCCGCGGTGGCCGCGCTGCCGGCCGCGCTACATGCGCTGGAAGCCGAGACCGCCGCGCTGTCCGATGCCGTGGCACGACGCTACGTCAGCCATGTCCGCACCCGCGTGCTGGGGCAGGACGAGCCTGAAGTGGGCGCCGAGGCATGACGCGCTACACGCTGTGCCACCGCACCGCCTACGCCTATGGCCGCGCCGTGGACCTGGCGACGCACCTGATGCACCTGACGCCGCGCGTGGTGCCGGGCCAGGTGGTGCGCTCCGCCGTCATCACCGTGACGCCGCACGGCGGGCAGCGCACCGATGGCAGCGACCATTTCGGCAACGGTGTCACCTGGCTGTCGCTCGAGACCACGCATGACGCCTTCGAGGTGGTGCTGGACGCCGTCGTCGATGTCGACTTCGCTCCGCCGCCGCTGGCCGCCGCGACGCTGCCCTGGGAGGCGGTGCGCGCCGCGGCACGCGCGGCGGAAGGCTGGGACGCCGCCGAATTCGCCATGCCAAGCGCCCTGGCGCCGGCCGAGCGCGGGGCAGGCGTCTATGCCGCAAAATCCTTCCCGCCCGGCCGGCCGATCATGGAGGGTGTGCGGGACTTGTGCGCGCGCATCCGGCGGGACTTCGCCTTCAAGGCCGGCGTTACCACCATCTCCACGCCGGTCAGCCAGGTGCTCGCACAGCGAGCCGGCGTCTGCCAGGATTTCGCGCATCTGATGATCGCGGGGCTGCGCGCCCTCGGCCTGCCCGCCCGCTACGTCTCCGGCTATGTCCGCACCCGGCCGCCGCCGGGGCAGAAGCGGCGGCAGGGGGCGGACCAGAGCCATGCCTGGGTCGGCTGCTGGCTCGGGCCGCAGCATGGCTGGGTGGACCTCGACCCGACCAACGACCTCGTGGTTTCCGATGAGCACCTGCTGCTGGGCTGGGGGCGTGACTTCGCCGATGTCAGCCCGGTGACGGGCATCCTGCTTGGCGGGGGGCGGCAGAAACTGTCGGTCAGCGTCGACCTTCTGGCGGAGGACGAGCCAGCGTAACCGGCGACGGAACCTCGACGAAGCACGGTGCACCGATCCACCGGAGCTTCACACCATGATGACCCTTTCGCCGGGCACCGACCGCATCCTGAAGCTCCTGGCCTGGCCGGCGGCGATCTGGATTGCCTATGAGCTGACCTGGTACCAGCAGTTCAAGCTGACCGGGAACGAGGGCTCGGTCTACCTCTTCACCATCCTGTCCGACTGGCTCGGCACCCCTGGCGGCGAGAAGCCGTTCCGGCTGTTCGTCGCCATCCTGGAAATCTTCTGCGCCGTACTGGTGCTGATCCCGCGCACGCGGATGTGGGGTGCGGCGCTGTCGCTCGGGACCATGTCCGGCGCGATCTTCTTCCACGTCGTCAGCCCGCTGGGCATCGACCCCTACGGCGATGGCGGCGGACTGTTCAAGGAGGCGGTGTTCACCTGGTTCATGGCATTGCTCGTGCTGTTCGCCCACCGGGCGGAGGCCCTGGCCCTGGTCGCCAAGCTGCGTGCCCGCTTCCTGCCGCAGGCGGCGTGACGCCGATGCCGGCGGAGCAGGCCGTGCCCATGACTCTCAAGCGGCCGCCGCGTGATGTGCGGATGGATGTGCTGCGCGGCTGGATGCAGGTCTCCATCTTCATCAGCCATGCCTACACGGTGGTGTTCTTCTGGGGCATCCACGCGGCCTGGGGCATCTCCGACAGTTCCGAGCAGTTCGTGCTGCTGTCCGGGCTCGCGCTCGGCTCCGTCTTCACGCTGAAGCGCGCGCGGGATGGCTTCCGGTCCGCTGCAAGCGACCTGCTGGGGCGCATCCGGCGGCTGTACCTGACGCATCTGGTGGTCTTCGTGCTGTTCGCCGCCATGGTGTTCTGGGTGCAGATGCGGGTGCCGCTACCGGAGTTGGTGCAGGAAACCGGCTGGGCCTGGCTGGCGCAGGACCCGCTGCGGGCGGTGCCGGCGACGCTGGCGCTGCTGTACCAACCGACCTTCATGGATATCCTGCCGCTGTTCGTGTTCTGCATGCTGCTGCTGGCGCCGTTCCTGTGGCTGCTGGACCGCTTCGGCGACCGGGCGCTGCTGGCGCCGATCGGCCTTTATGCCGCGACGCAGATCTTCGGCCTGGCGCCGCCGGGGCTCGGCGGCACCCACATCACCTTCGACCCCTTCGCCTGGCAGCTTCTGTTCCTGCTCGGCGCCTGGGTCGGTCGCCGCGCCCTGCTTGGCGGGCCACCGCTGCCGCGCCACCCGGCGCTGTTCGGGCTGGCCGCGGCGGTGCTGGCGGTCGGGCTCTGGGTGAAGGCCGGGCATCATGGCTGGATCGCCGCGCCGACGGCGTTGATGGAGACGCTGGCGGACAAGGGCACGCTCGGGCCGCTACGGCTGGCGCATGCGCTGGTGCTGGCCTGGCTGGTGGCGGTGCTGGTGCCGCGCGATGCGCCCTGGATGCACGGGCTGGTGCCGCGCGTTCTGGCAACCATCGGTCAGCACAGCCTGCATGTGTTCTGCCTGGGCCTGTTCCTGAGCTGGGGCGTGTCCCTGGCCTTCGAGATGTTCCCGGCGCGAGCCTGGTGGCTGGAGCTGGTGCTGATCCCGGCCGGCATCCTGGCGCTGGCGGCCTTTGCCTTCTGGCTCGACTGGCGCCGGGTGCCGGCGCGTCACGCCATCAGCGGTTCCGCCGGATCGTAGACCTGCCCGGTGCTGCCATCGGTCAGGCCGAGGTCGGTCAGGTGCGGCCCGGCATTGCAGGCGAGCGAGATGCCGGTGATGCCGCGGAACACGCGATAGGGCGGCAGCCAGTCGCACACCGCATCCGCCGCCTGCCGCAGCCGCGCGAATCTTTCCGCTGTTTCGGCCGGCGGCGTCTCGGCCAGCAAGCCTGCGATGGGCAATGGCAGCAGCGCCGTCACCAAGCCCCCGGCGGCCACCGCCATGCCGCCGCCGGCAGCAATCACCGCATTGGCCGCCGCCGCCATGTCCTCCGCCGTGCCGCCGAGGACCAGCAGGTTGTGGCTGTCATGCGCGATGGTGGTGGCGATGGCGCCGCGCATCTCGCCCCAGCCATCGGTCAGGCAGGTCCGCGGCGTGGCGGGCGCGCGGCCGTGCCGGTGGATGAGGGTCAGTACCGCATGGCCGGGCGGCGGCGTCGCGACGCCGTCGCGGATCTCGACCTCGATCTCGCCCCAGGACACGAAGCGCGCGCCGAGGATGCGGCGCAGGCGGGCTCGGCCATCCTGAACGCCGCGCACCCGCAGGCGGAAGGCAGCGGTCGGTTGCGGCAGAAGCTTCATCGTGTCGGTCGGCGCATCCGCCCGCCGCGGTGGCGGCGCCAGCAGCGCGCCCGCTTCGGCCACCAGTTTCCCGCCCACCAGCACGCGATCCACCCGCACCGTGGCAAGGTCCGACAGCACCACGAGATCCGCCCGCCGCCCCGGCGCCACCAGCCCGAGGTCGTCCCGCTTCAGCCGCATCGCGGCGTGCAGCGTCGCCAGCCGGATGGCGGCGATGGGCGACAGGCCGCGGGCGATGACGCGGGCGATGGTGTCGCGCAGGCCGCCCTTCGCCAGCAGCTCGTCCGGGAAAACGTCGTCCGTCGCCAGCACCAGGTTCGGCGGCAGCAGCGGCAGGGTGGCCAGCGCGGCGACGGCGCCGGGCAGCACCTGGTCGTGGCTGCCACGCAATTCCACCGTCAGCCCGGCGCGCAGCTTCTGCAGGAAATCCTCGGTCGCGGTGATCTCGTGGTCGGAGGTCACGCCGGCCGTCGCATAGGCCTGGAGGTCGGCATCCAGCAGGCCGCGCGCATGGCCGTTGACGTTCTTGCCGGCGGCGAGCCCGGCGCCGACGATGCCTTGCATATGCGGCGTGCCGCGCAGCACACCGGGCATATCCATCACCTCCGCGACACCGACCACCTCCGGCCAGGACAGCATCTCCGCCATCTCGGCCGGCCCGATCTCTGCACCGGCGAGTTCGAGTCCGGGGGCGGAGGGCACGCAGGACGGTGCCGCGACCAGCGTGCGCAGCGGCAGGTGGCGGGAGGCCTCGACGGCCCAGCGCACGCCCGCCAGGCCCAGCACATTGGCCAGTTCATGGGGGTCCCAGACGCAGGTGGTGGTGCCGGCGGGGACGACGACGCTGGCATAGTCGGCCGGCGTCATCAGGCTGCTTTCGTAGTGCAGGTGGCTGTCAATGAAGCCGGGCGCGATCCAGCGCCCGGCCACATCCAGCACCCTCGCCGCATCCCCCCGCGCGCCGGGCGCGTGGACGGAGGCGATCAGCGGGCCGACGATGCCGACATCCGCCGCGCGCAATTCCCCCGTCGCGACATCCACCACGGTGCCCCCGGCCAGTAGCAGGTCGAAGGGCGCCGCACCGCGCGCCGCCTGGACGGCGCGGGCACGGGTGGCGGGGTCGACGGAGTCGGTCATGCGCGGCGGTTCTCCGATGGGTCAGTCCAGCGTGGCGCCGGAGGCCTCGACCAGGGCCTTCCAGAACTGCTCCTGCTGCTGCAGGTACTCACCATAGGCGGCCGGGCTGTCATCCGCGACGGGGGTGAAGCCGAGCGGCTCCATCCGCGCCTTGAAATCATCCGACCGCACCACCCGCACCAGCGCCTCATGCAGGCGCGCCACGATGGGGGCCGGGGTGCCGGCGGGGGCGTTGACCGCGTACCAGGACTGCATGTCGATGCCCTGGTTCGGCAGCAGCTCGCTCATCCCCGGCACGTCGCGCAGCTCCGGCACATAGGTCACGCGCTCGGCGGAGCCGACGGCGAGCGCCCGGAAGCGGCCTTCGCGGACATGCGGCATCAGCGCCGGGATCACGTCGAACATCATGTCGATGGTGCCGGACAGCAGGTCCGCGATGGCGGGGCCGCCGCCACGATACGGCACATGGGTGATGTCAATGCCGGCCGCGGCGTTGACCTTGGTCAAGGTCAGGTGGCTGGCGGTGCCGGTGCCGGAGGAGCCCATGGAGATGCGGCCGGGCGCCTGCTTCGCCGCCGCGACCAGGTCCGCGAAGCTGCGCCAGGGCCGCTGTGCATTGACCACCAGCAGCACCGTGCCGGTGGTGACCCGCGTCACCGGCGTCAGGTCGCGCAGCGGGTCGAAGGGCATGGAGCGGCGGAACAGGAACTTGTTGGCGGCGAGGATGGTCGCGGTGCCGAGCAGCAGCGTGTAGCCATCCGGCTGCGCCTTCGCCACCGCGTCGCCGCCGATATTGCCGCCGGCGCCACCACGATTGTCCACCGTAATGGGCTGGCCGAGGATCGGCTGCAGACGCTCCGCCAGCAGGCGGCCGGTGATGTCCACCGCGCCGCCGGGCGGGAAGGGGACCACCAGGCGGATGGGCCGCTGCGGCCAGTTGCCCTGCGCCAGCGCGGGTGCCGCCAGCGGCAGCGCGGCGACGGCGCCGAGCAGGGTTCGGCGGCTGGGTCCGGATCGGGTCATGGAAGTGTATCCTTTTCGGCTTTGGGATCGGGCAGCGCCTGCTTCAGCCAGGCGGAGAGAAGGTCCACGGTGGTGCGCGGCGGTGAGGCCCGCGGCACCACCAGCGCGATCTCCATCGCCAGCCCCGGCAGGAAGGGGCGGAAGCTGAGGTTGGGGTAGAACGCGCGAAGCGGGAAGGCGTTGAGGATGCCGATCCCGACACCGCGCAGCACCATCTCCGCGGCGAAGACCGCGGTGGCGCATTCCATGGCGATGGCCGGTACCAGCCCGGCCTCCCGGAATGCCTGGTCCACCCTCGCCCGCAGCGCGAAGCGCCGGGGCAGGGCGACCAGCGGCAGGCCGGCGAGGTCCGCCGCCCCCAGCGCCGGGCGCGCCGCCAGCGGATGATCCCGCGGCAGCACCACATGCGCCTCCCCGCGATGCAGGATCTCGGCGGACAGGCTGGCATGGGGAGCGAAGCCATCGAGCAATCCACATTGCGCCGTGCCATCCGCCACCGCGTTCAGCACGGCGGAGGAGGCGGCGATCTCGACTTGCACCTGCAGGTCCGGATGCGCCCGCAGCATTGGCGGCAGGATGCGGTGCAGCCAGCACTGCGCCATGGTGGTGGTGGTGATCAGGTGCAGGCTGCCGTCGGCCTCCGCCGGGCCGGCCTGGCCGACCAGGCGCTTCAGCTTGCCGATGGCGCGCTGCGCTTCCGCGCTGAGGTCGGCGGCTTCGGCGGTCGGCACCAGCAGACCGGCTTCGCGCCGGAACATCGCCCGGCCAAGCCGCGCCTCCAGCCCCGCCAGGGCGCGGGATACGGCGGGCTGCGAGATACCGAGCGCGCGGGCGGCCGCGGCGGTGGTGCGATGCGCGATGACAGCCGACAACACCTCGAACTCCCGCAGGCTGGGCAACTCGGGTGCGGAGGGGTCGGCCTCGGGCAATCCCGGGTGATCCTATGCGCGGAGGTTATTGACGCAAGTTCATGCTATAATGTCTTTGACAGGATTGGCAAGTCGCGACAGGCTGCTGCGAGACCAGAAGGAATGCCCGCCATGCGCCGCCGCAGCCTGATGCTCGCCACGCCCATGCTGCTCGCCACGCCCGGGGTGCGCGCCCAGGCGGCAACCTTGCCCTTCTACACGGCCGGCCCCGGCAGCGCCTTCCTGCCCTATGGCGAGGCCGTTGCGCGCTTCGCCGCGACGAAGGGCGTGATGCTGGAGGTGCGGCGCTCAGCCGGCAGCCTGGAGAATTTGCGGCGGGTGGAGGATGAGCCGGGCGCCATCGGCACCGCCTTCCTCGGCAGCGTGGTGGATGCTTTGCAGGGTACGCCGGCCGCCGGCGGGCGCAGGCACCGTGCGGTGCGGGCGCTGTTTCCCATGTATGAGACCGGCTTCATGGCCGCCGCCCCGCGTGCTCGCGGCCTGGTGCGCTTTGCCAATCTGGCGGGGAAGAAGGTTGGCTGCGGCCCCGCGCGCGGCCCGGCCGAGACCTTCTTCCGCGCCGCCGCCGAGGTCGCCGGCATCACCGCCGAGATCGTCTCCGGCGACAGCGCCCCTCTGGCGGAGGCGACGCTGCGCGGCGAGATCGACGCGCTGTGGCAGGGCGCCGTGCTGCCGATTCCGGCGCTGGTGATGGTCGCCGATGGCACGGACAGCGTCATCATCGGGCCGGGGGAGGAGGTCTCGCGTGGCGTTGTCGCCCGGCTGCCGCATCTGGCGCCGCTGACGGTCGCCGCCGGCACCTATCGTGGACAGAACGCGCCAGTGATGTCCTTCGCCGCGTGGAACTTCGTCATCGCCAATGCGGCGCTGCCGGAGGAGGTGGCCTATGCCGTGACCCGCGCCGTGCTGTCGGCCGGCGATCCGCGGCAGGAGATCTCGGCCGCCGCCGCCGGTACGCGGGCGGCGAATGCCGGCACGAACCGGGTGCTGGCCTTCCATCCGGGTGCGGTCCGCGCGCTGCGGGAGGCCGGGGCGACGGTGCCGGAGATCGCGCAGCCCACCTGATCCTTCAGCCCGCCACCAGCCGCGCCGTCACCAGGTGCTGCGGTGCCGCGGCCAGGTCGGCGCGCATCGCCGCCTCATCGGTCCATCGCGTGCCGGCCTCGAAGCGGCGCGCATGCCAGTGCAGCGTCACGTCCGGCAGGCGGAACGGCCAGGGCGCGATGGCCAGCACGCCCTCCGACTCGCGCAGCGCCAGCTTCACCCGGCCGCCATCGGCCAACGGAGCGGTGCCGACCCCGCCGATGGTCTGCACGCCGCCGCAGACCGCGAGGCTCAGCGCATCCGTCACCGCGACCAGGGCGGAGGCGGCCTCGATCTGCGCAGGCGCGGCGCCGGTCTGTGCCGCGAGGTCCTGCTGCACCACCGCCTGTTCGGCCAGATATCGATCCGCCGCCTCGGCATCGGCGCGGTCGAGCTGGTGGCGGTCAGCGTAGCTGCCATAGATCAAGCTGCCATGGCGGCTGACCAGCAGCGCGACCCAGGGGCCCCAGGAGGCCAAAGCGCGCTGCACGCCTTCTGCCCACATCGGCGCGTGGCGGCTGGCGCCGACGGTGCGGAACATGTGCGGCAGGCCGGTGGACGCATCCAAGGTCGGCGCGGCTTCCCACGCCATCCAGGCGACATCGTGCTGGGCGCAGGCGGTGGCGACATCCTCGAAGGGCGCGACCGGCGCGAAGCCGGGGGCGCCCCAGGCGCGGGCCATCTGGCCGGAAACCAGTGCGTGCATCGGCTGGCTGATCGCCAGGAAGGAACCATCCGCCGCTTCGCGCAACAACATCTGCCGTGACCCGTCTGCCGTTGGAACGCGGTAGCATACCGCGCCGGAACGTGGCGTCCTTGCAAGACTTGCGAGGCACCGGCATATGGCTGCGACTTTGACCTAACGAAATGTCCAGGGCCGAGGGGGTGGTATTGATGCGCGTTGCGGTATTGCGCGAACGTCGCGGAGGCGAAACGCGGGTGGCCGCGACGCCCGAGACGGCGAAGAAACTCATCGCTCTCGGCTGCACCGTTGCGGTGGAAACCGGGGCCGGCCTCGCCTCCGGCTTCCCGGACAGCCAGTACGCCGAGTCCGGGGCCGAGGTCGCGCCGGATGCCGGCACGGCGCTGGCCAATGCCGGGCTGGTGCTGAAGGTGCGCGCGCCGCTCGGCACTGGGGAGGGCGAGGTCGACGAACTCGCCATGATCCCGCGCGGCGCCATCCTGATCGGCACGCTGGGCGCCGACCGCGCCATGGCGGACACCTACGCGCAGCTTGGGATCGAGGCGTGTTCCATGGAGTTGCTGCCGCGCATCACCCGCGCGCAGTCGATGGACGTGCTGTCCTCCCAGGCCAACCTTGCCGGCTACCGCGCTGTGGTGGAAGCGGCGGCGGCGTTCGACCGCGGCTTCCCGATGCTGATGACGGCGGCCGGCACCATCCCGGCGGCGAACGTCTTCGTCATGGGCGCCGGCGTCGCCGGATTGCAGGCCATCGCAACGGCGCGGCGCCTCGGCGGGCGGGTCTCCGCCACCGATGTGCGGCCGGCGGCGAAGGAGGAGATCAAGTCCCTCGGCGCCAGCTTCGTCGGCCATGAGGACGAGGAGAGCAAGTCGGCGCAGACCGCCGGCGGCTACGCCAAGCAGCTTTCCGCCGAGTTCTACGCCAAGCAGGCGGAGGTGGTCGCGACCCACATCGCCAAGCAGGACATCGTCATCTGCACCGCGCTGGTGCAGGGCCGGCGCGCGCCGATCCTGGTGAACGAGGCGATGGTCGCCTCCATGAAGCCGGGCAGCATCATCGTGGACCTTGCCGCGGACGCGGGCGGCAATTGTGCCGCGACCGTGCCGGGTGAGCTCGTCGTGACGTCGAATGGCGCGAAAATCCTGGGCTACCGCAACTGGCCGGGGCGGATTTCCGGTGCCTCCTCCGCGCTGTATGCGCGCAACCTGCTGACCTTCCTGACCACCTTCTGGGACAAGGACGCGAAGAAGCCAGTGCTCAATCCGGAGGACGACATCATCAAGGGCGTCACGCTGACCCGCGCCGGCGCCGTGGTCCACGCATCGCTCCCGGCCGCCTGAGGAGATCCTGGCATGACCCCCAATCAGATCGCCAACGAGGCGGCCTCGATCTCGGATCGCGCCGCGCTGCTCGCCGAGCATGCGCGGCAACTGGCCGAGACGGCGGCGCCCGTTGCCGCGGCGGCCGAGCCCTTCCTGCTGCTGCTGACCATCTTCCTGATGGCCTGCTTTGTCGGCTACTACGTGGTGTGGAACGTGACCCCGGCGCTGCACTCGCCGCTGATGGGCGTCACCAACGCGATCTCCTCCGTCATCGTCGTCGGTGCCATCCTGGCCACCGGCCTGGCCGAGAGCGTCGCCGCGCAGATTTTCGGCTTCATCGCCGTGACGCTGGCCTCGGTGAACATCTTCGGCGGCTTCCTGGTGACCCGGCGCATGTTGTCCATGTTCAAGAAGAAGGGCGGCTGAGCCATGGGACAGACCCTTTCGACCCTGGCGTATCTCGTCGCCTCGGTCCTGTTCATCATGGCGCTGCGGGGGCTTTCGAACCCCGAGACCAGCCGCCAGGGCAACCTGTACGGCATGATCGGCATGGGTATCGCCATCCTGGCGACCCTGCTGCGGCCGGGCATGGGCGCGGGCGGCATCGTGCTGGTGCTGGCCGGGCTTGCCATCGGCGGCACCATCGGCACGCTGCTGGCGCAGCGCATCCAGATGACCTCCCTGCCGCAGCTCGTCGCCGCCTTCCACAGCCTGGTCGGCATGGCGGCGGTGTTCGTGGCGGCGGCGGCCTTCTACTCGCCGGAAAGCTTCGGCATCGGCACCGTGGGCAACATCAAGGGTGCCTCGCTGGTCGAGATGTCGCTGGGGCTCGCCATCGGCGCCATCACCTTCTCCGGCTCCGTCATCGCCTTCGCCAAGCTGGACGGCCGCATGTCCGGCGCGCCGATCATCTTCAAGGGCCAGCACATGCTGAACGCGGCGCTGGGCGCGCTGCTGCTGGTGCTGGTGATCGCCTTCGTCGTCACCGGCTCGCCGGCGCTGTTCTGGCTGATCGCGCTGCTGTCCTTCGCGCTCGGCTTCCTGCTGATCATCCCGATCGGTGGCGCGGACATGCCGGTGGTGGTGTCCATGCTGAACAGCTATTCCGGCTGGGCGGCGGCGGGCATCGGCTTCACCATCGGCAATCTGCTCCTGATCGTCACGGGCGCGCTGGTCGGTGCATCCGGCGCCATCCTGTCCTACATCATGTGCAAGGGCATGAACCGCAGCATCATCAACGTGCTGCTGGGTGGCTTCGGCAGTGACTCGGGTGCCGCCGCCGGCCCCGGCGCAGGCAATGCGGACCGTGCGCCGGTGAAGGCCGGCAGCCCGGAGGACGCCGCCTACATCATGAAGAACGCGCAGAAGATCATCATCGTGCCGGGCTACGGCATGGCGGTGGCGCAGGCGCAGCAGGTGGTGCGGGAAATGGCGGACCTGCTGAAGAAGGAAGGCGCCGAGATCTCCTACGCCATCCACCCCGTCGCCGGCCGCATGCCCGGCCACATGAACGTGCTGCTGGCCGAGGCCAACGTGCCCTATGACGAGGTGCATGAGCTGGAGGAGATCAACGCCGAATTCGCCGAGGCCGACGTCGCCTATGTCATCGGCGCCAACGACGTGACCAACCCGGCGGCGAAGACCGACAAGACCAGCGCCATCTACGGTATGCCGATCCTGGACGTGGAGCGGGCCAAGACCGTGTTCTTCGTGAAACGCGGCATGGCCAGCGGCTATGCCGGCGTCGACAACGAGCTGTTCTTCCGCCCGAACACCATGATGCTGTTCGGGGACGCCAAGAAGGTGACGCAGCAGATCGTGCAGAGCCTGCAGAAGTAACCTTCCGCTTCCTCCGGCCGCCCCGTGCGGCCGGAGGAAGCCGAGGCGCCCGCACCAGCTTGGCAGGAGGTGAGGGGGGTCGCATGGACGAGATCCTGCTTTTCGTGGCTGTCGGGTTCGTGGCGCAGATCATCGATGGCGCCATCGGCATGGCCTACGGGCTGACGGCGACCAGTGTGCTGGTCTCGATCGGCACCCATCCCGCCGTCGCAAGTGCGAGCGTGCATGCGGCGGAGGTCTTCACCACAGGTGCCTCCGGCTACGCCCACTGGCGCCTGAAGAATGTCGATGCCCGGCTTCTGGCACGGCTGGCGCTGCCTGGCATCGCCGGCGGCGTGTCTGGAGCGCTGGTGGCTTCAGCCTTGCCGATGCAGATCATCAGGCCGTTGGTCAGCCTCTATCTGCTCGGTATGGGTGGGCTGATCCTGTGGCGTGCGCTGCGCCCGCTGCAGGCAAAGCCAGGACGGCCGGTCGTGCTGCTCGGGCTGACAGGCGGGTTCCTGGATGCGGCGGGCGGCGGCGGCTGGGGACCTATCGTCACCTCCACCCTGATAGGACGGGGAGATGCGCCCCGGATCGCCATCGGGTCGACCAACGCAGCCGAATTCTTCGTCACCTTCGCCATCACGGCGGCTTTCTTCACCACCATCGGCCTGGATCTGTGGCAGGCGATCCTGGGGCTGGTCATCGGCGGGATCCTGGCCGCGCCCTTCGCCGCGCTGATCGCCCGGCACCTCCCGGCGCGGAAGTTGATGCTGCTGGTCGGCCTGGTGATCATGCTGCTGTCGCTGCGCAGCCTGTCCGCATCGCTCGGGTGGCCCTGAGACCAGGTTCAGGATCGGTGCAGGCTGGCCTGACCCAAGGCTGGCCCAGGACCCGTTTACCATCCAGGATGCCACAGTTGCGCTGGGGGGAGGAACATTCGTCCAAATGATCAACGAGACACTCAGCATGGCCGATTTTGGCCGGCTGCCGGACTCCCACCAAAGCGCCTTCCTGGTGCCCTCCGTGCGCGTCGAGACGCTGCCCAAGGACTTCATGTTGTTCAAGCTGACCGCCGGCAAGGCGCAGGCCACGCAATGGGGGATCAGTCCCTGGTGGTCGCCGGTAAAGCCCTTCAAGGAGGATTACGAGGGTGCCTTGGGCCGATACCAGCAGGCGAAGCTGAACGGCATCGATATGAGCGCAATGGTTCGGTTCATGTCTGCGGTCTGCATCGATTGGAACGATCTGGACAATTTTGTTCAGATCAAGCTGAAGGCTGAGTGCCGCGCCTTCTGGGGCCTGTTCGCGCCGCAAAAGAAGCTTTCCGCGACGCCCGCGACCGCCTCGGGCCGCGCCGCAGCCCGGGCGAAGGAAATTTCCGTGAGCGGTGGCGCGCAATTGCCGCCGGACCTCGGCGTGCTGGAAGCCTGGCAGCTTTATGTACCGAACCTGAAGGAGTCGGACATCAGCCGCAGCGGCGTCATCCCGGCGCACGACATGCACGCGCTGGCGATGCATTTCGGCGTCGCCTGAGGCGCGCCGGGTGCCGGCTCAGGACGCCGTGCGTGGCAGGCTTCGCATTGCCCGCGCAAACGCCCCGAGCGTCTGGTCCACGTCATGCGGCTGGTGCGCCGTCGAGACATAGTACTTGCTGTCGCCCTTCAGGATGCCGTCTGCGCGCAGCACCCGGTTCACATGCGCCTGCACCACGCGGTCGGCGCGCAGCGTGGCGCGGTAGTCCCGGATCAGGCCATCGGCGAACACCACGTCGAACAGCGGCGGCTCGCCCACCACCTGCGCCGGCAGGCCGGCCGCGGCGATATGCTCCGACATGCCCTGGATCAGCGCCTGCCCGGTCGCGAAGGCGGCCTCGTAGGTGCCGGGACGGCGCAGGATCTCCAGGGTCTTGAGTCCGGCGACCGCTGCAATCGGATTGCCAGACAGGGTGCCGACCTGCATCAGCACACGGTCTTCCCCGACCAGCGCCTTGTCGAACAGCGACATGATGTCGGCCCGCCCGGCGATGGCGGCCAGCGGGAAGCCACCGCCGACGATCTTGCCCAGGGTGCAGAGGTCCGGCGTCACGCCGTAGTAGGTCTGCGCGCCGCCATAGGCGAAGCGGAAGCCGGTCACCACCTCGTCGAAGATCAGCACCAGGCCGTGCTTCGTGCAGAGGTCGCGAAGCCCTTGCAGGAAGCCGGGGGCGGGCGGGATCAGCCGTTGCAGCGGCTCGACGATGATGCCGGCGAGGTCGTCGGCATGCGCCTCCACCAGCCGCGTCACGGCCTCCAGGTCGTTGAAAGGCGCGACCAGCATGTCATCGGCGACGGATCTCGGGATGCCCGGTGAGTCCGGCACGGCCTGCGGGAAGTTCGCCAGGTGGCGCGGCGCCAGGCTCATCAGCCCGTGGTCGCTCATGCCATGGTAGCCACCCTCGAACTTCAGGATTTTGTCGCGGCCACGGAAGGCGCGGGCGAGGCGCATGGCGTAGAGGTCGGCCTCGGTGCCGGAGCCGACATAGCGGAGTTGCTCCGCGCAGGGCAGCGCATCCACGATCGCCTCGGCGAGCGCGATGCCAGGTTCGTTGTTGGCGAAGAAGGTGGTGCCGCGGGCGAGCTGCTCCTGCACCGCCGCGATAACCTCGGGATGGCCGTGGCCCAGGAACATCGGGCCGGAGCCGAGCAGGAAATCCACATACTCGCGGCCGGCCTGATCCCAGACACGGCCGCCGCGACCCTCCCGCAGGATGATCTCGGCAGGGAAATTGCCAAAGCTGCCGGCGGGCAGCACGCGCCGCGCGCGGGCGATCAGCGCCTGTTCTGCATCCATGCCGTCCATCATGCCGCTCCTCAGAGTCCGGCCAGTAGACCGGGTTCCGATGGGCGCGTGAAGACGGCGCGAAGCCGCGGGCTACGGAGTTTCCTCCGTGCCGCGGTGATCCGGCTTGTCCGTGCCGCGGTGATCCGGCTTGTCAGGTCGGCCCGCCAGGGAGGACGGGCGGTGGAAGGCTCAGAAGCCTTCCCGCTCCAGACGCTTGCGTTCCACCTTGCGCGCACGGCGCACGGCCTCCGCGGCCTCGCGGGCGCGGCGCTCGGACGGCTTCTCGTAATGGCGGCGGAGCTTCATTTCACGGAACACACCCTCACGCTGAAGCTTCTTCTTCAGCGCCTTCAGGGCCTGGTCGATGTTATTGTCGCGGACGACGACCTGCACGCGATGGAACCTCCTGGTTCTGGTGTTAAGGATAGCTGAAACGCGGATGCGCGCCGGCCGGTCCGGGAGATGACCCGAACCGCCAACGCGATGGGCAGAGCCTTAGCACAGGATTCGCGTCGCGCGAAAGACCCTCCCGTAGCGCGCTCGACGCATTACCTTGTGGCTCGCACCAACCGGAACCCGCACCGCCGATGGCCATCCTGAAGATCGCCCGCATGGGCAACCCCGTGCTGATCCGGCCCGCTTTGCCGGTGCCGGACCCCACGGCGCCCGAGATCCGCCGCCTGGTCGCCGACATGGCGGAGACCATGGAGGATGCCTCCGGTCTTGGCCTGGCCGCGCCGCAGGTGCATGTCGGGCTGCGCGTCTTCGTCTGGCGCGGCGGGGCCGGCAACATCCTGGCCATCATCAACCCCGAACTGACTCCGGTCGGTGAGGAGACGGAGGAGGGCTGGGAGGGCTGCCTGTCCATCCCCGGCCTTCGCGGAGAGGTGCCGCGCGCGGCGCGCATCCGATTTCGCGGCTACGACATCGAGGGCCGGTTGATGGAGGGTGAGGCGGCGGGAATGTCCGCCCGGGTGATGCAGCACGAGGCCGACCACCTGGACGGCGTGCTGTATCCGATGCGGATGCCCGACCTCTCGCGCTTCGGCTTCACCGAGGACCTGCACCGCGCAGCGGTCCAGGCCGCGCAAGCCGCCCAGGCCGCACAGACGGCCCGCACCGAGGAGCCGGCATCGTGATCGAACGCAGCGAGGAGCGCGACGAGGCCATCCGCGCCGCCCTGCCGCATGTGCCGGCCCTCGGCTGGACCCGCGCGGCGCTGTCCGCCGGCCTGTCCGACCTCGGCCGCGATGCGCTGGAGCAGGACTGGCTGTTCCCGCGCGGGCCGGTGGAGGCGATCGAGGCCTGGTGCGACCTGGCGGACCGGGACATGGAAGCGGCGGCGGTGGCGGAGGACCTGGCGGCGCAGCGCATTCCCGCCCGAATCCGCCGCGTCGTGCTGATCCGGCTGGAACAGGCCGCGCCGCACAAGGACGCGGTGCGCCGGGCGCTGGCGGTGCAGTCACTGCCCTGGAACCTCGCCTCCGCCGCGCGGACGGTGGCGCGGACGGCGGATGCCATGTGGGCCGCGGCCGGCGATACCTCGGCGGATTTCTCCTGGTACACGCGGCGGGCGACGCTGGCCGGGGTGTATGGTGCGACCCTGGCCTTCTGGCTGCAGGACCAGTCGCCCGACCATGCGGCGACGGAGGCCTTCCTGGACCGCCGGCTGGCCGGGCTCGCAAGGTTCCAGAAGATGCAACGAAGAGCCTGACGCGGCGTTACGTCCCCATTCCGAAGGAGGAGTGGGCTATGAAGGGCATCATGCTGTGGCTGGTCGGGCTACCGATCCCGATCATCATCATCCTGTATCTGATCGGCGTGCTGTAAGATGTTGCGCCGCTGATTTTCTGCTGCGAGGCGCCGGACGATGCGGTAGGAATGCCCGTCATGGGATGCCGTTCGGACCGGGGGGTCCGGCCGCGTCGCTCGGGTTGCGCAACATTGGTTGCGCGGCCCGGTCGGATGCGGCAGGCAGGGCGTCCCCAGGGGAGTTTCCCGAGTCATGCGCCGCGCCAAGACCGCCTTCCGCCTCATCCTCGCCGGCGCCGCCGTCGCCATCGCTGGCCCGGCCATCGCGCAATCCTGCGTGCAGAGCGCCGACCGTACCGCTTTTGAAGTGCGCGCGCTGCAAAGCCAGTTGATGGTGGCGGCGCTGACCTGCGCGCGGGACGACGACTACAACGCCTTCGTCCGCAAGTTCCAGGGCGAGCTCGGCGGCGCCTACAGTTCGATCCAACGGCATTTCCGCCGCACCGCCGGCGGCGGCCACCAGCGTGCGCTGGATGGCTATATCACGACGCTTGCCAACGAGCAGTCGCAGGACGGCATCCGCCAAGGCTCGCGCTTCTGCCAGAATGTCGGCCCGCTGTTCCAGGCCGCGCTGTCGCAGAGCAATGCCAGCTCGCTGGCCGACATCTCCATGGAGCGCAACGTGCTGAACCCGTTCGAGGCGCCGGTCTGCGCCGAGCGCGCGACGACGACGGCTTCGACCCGTGCGCGCCCGGCCGCGCGGGCCGGCACCGCAGCGGCGCGCCGCTGAGGGCGCCTGCGTGAAGCGGTTCTGGGACCAGGCACGCATCGCCGAGGCCGAGGGGCGATTTGCCGTCCTGCTGGATGGCAAGCCGCTGCGGCTGCCCGGGGGCAACCCGCTCAGCCTTCCGGCGCAGCCGCTGGCCGAGGCGGTCGCGGCCGAATGGCAGGCGGCGGGTGGCGAGAAGGGCGGCGAGATGCGGCCCGAGGACGTGCCGCTGACCCGCCTCGTGGGCACCGCGGAGGAGCGCATCGCGCCGGCGCGCGAGGCCACGGTGGCGGCGATCGCCCGGTACGGCGAGACCGAACTGCTGTGCTACCGCGCCGAGGCGGCACGGCTGGCGGCCTGGCAGGCGGAAGCGTGGGATCCCTGGCTGGCCTGGGCGGCGCGGCAGTTGGATGCGCCGCTGCGCGTGACCACCGGCGTGATGCCGGTGGCGCAGCCGGCGGAGGCGCTGGCGGCGCTGCACCGGGCCGTCGCGGGACATTCCACCATGGGCCTGGCCGCGCTCGGCGTCGCGGTCCCGGCATTGGGCAGCCTGGTGCTGGGGCTGGCGGTGGTGCGTGGGGAGGTCTCGGCCGAGGAGGCGCAGCGGCTCGCTTCGCTTGAGGAAGCCTTCCAGGAGGAATTCTGGGGCATCGACCCGGATTCGGCACGGCGCCGGGACGCGGCGGCGGCCGATGTGGCACTGGCTGCCAGGCTTGTCGGCCTCGTGCCGGCGTGACGGCGCTGCTGCTGGCCATCACCGGCCGGGTTCAGGGCGTTGGCTACAGGGATTGGCTGGTGCGGGAGGCGCAGCGGCGCGGCATCCAGGGCTGGGTGCGCAACCGGCCGGATGGCAGCGTGCAGGCGCTGGTGGCCGGCGAGTCCGAGGCGGTGAAGGCTGTGGTCGCAGCGTGCCATCGCGGGCCGCTATTCGCCCGGGTGTCCCAGGTGGCCGAGTCGGCGCATCCGCCTCCGGAGGAGACCGGCTTCACGCGCATGGCGGATGGCTGAACCCGCTTATGCTGCACCGCCGAATTGGCTTGTCGGGGTAGCGGTTCTGCCCTATCTGTTCGCCCGTCGGCGGGTGTTTGCCCGCCGCGCCCCGGCCGCGTGAGCGGGCCCGGCGCTGTCCCACGCGGGACGGTGCGCCTGGAGGCCCGGACCGGGGCGCTGCCCTTGCCTGAGAACGGCGCGGCTTAGCGGACAACATCGGACCGGCCCCGGCACGCGGGTTGGCCCACCGCCACCCCTCCGCCCGCTTATCAGCAGGGCGGCATGACCGGATTCGAATTTTTCATGAGCTTCAGTGAACTCGGCCTTTCCCCGAACATCCTCCGGGCGCTTCAGGAAGAAGGCTACACCACCCCCACGCCGATCCAGCGCGATGCGATCCCGCATGCGCTGACCGGCCGCGACATCCTCGGCATCGCGCAGACCGGCACCGGCAAGACCGCGGCCTTCGGCCTGCCGCTGCTTCACCTGCTGGCCGAATCGAAGGGCCGGCCGCCGCGTGGCGGCTGCCGCGCGCTGATCCTGTCGCCGACGCGCGAGTTGGCCAGCCAGATCGCCGACAGCCTGAAGGCCTATGGCCGCCACCTGGGCCTGTCCGTCTCCGTCATTTTCGGCGGCGTGCCGCATGGCCCGCAGCGCCGCGCGCTCGCCAACGGCATCGACATCCTGGTGGCGACGCCGGGCCGGTTGCAGGACCACATGGATGAGGGCTCCGCGCGCCTCGACATGGTGAATGCGCTGGTGCTCGATGAGGCCGACCAGATGCTGGACAAGGGCTTCTGGCCCGCCATCCGCCGCATCCTGCCGAAGCTGCCGGCGAAGCGTCACACCATGTTCTTCTCAGCGACGATGCCTGCCGAAGTGGCGAAGCTATCCGCCGAGATCCTGAAGGACCCGATCCGCATCGAGGTGGCGCCCGTCGCCACCACGGCGGAACGCGTGACGCAGAAGCTGGTGGTCATCGAGCAGGGCCGCAAGCGCGGCAAGCTGGCCGAGCTGCTGAAGGGCGAGGGCGTCGGTCGCGCGCTGATCTTCACCCGCACCAAGCATGGCGCCGATCGCGTGGTGAAGAACCTGGAGGCCGACGGCATCGCCGCCAACGCGATCCATGGCAACAAGTCCCAGGGCCAGCGGGAACGCGCGCTCGCCGATTTCAAATCGAACCGCGCCCCGGTCCTGGTCGCCACCGACATCGCCGCCCGTGGCATCGACGTGGATGGCGTGACGCATGTGATCCAGCACGACATGCCGGACACCCCCGAGGCCTATGTCCACCGCATCGGCCGCACTGCGCGCGCCGGCGCGTCCGGCATCGCGATTGCGATGTGTGCGCCGGATGAGCGGGAGAAGCTGTGGGCGGTGGAGAAGCTGATTCGCATTTCCATCCCGGCGAGCGACGAGCGCCAGGATGTCACCGTGCCGATGCACCGCACCGCCGGGCGTCCGGATGCGGTGAAGCCGGCCGGCGGCAATCGCGGCCGCAACAGCCCGTCTCGCGGGCGCAACGGCGGCGGCGGTGGCCGCGGCGGGCAGGGTGCTCCGCGCGGGAACGCCGCCCCGGCGCCACGGGCTGGCGACCAGCCGGCGCGTCGCCCAGCGGTCGTCGCCGCGGCGGGCCAGAAGGACCGCAACTGGCGCGAGGGTGATTTCCGCGATGGCGGCAGCGCCCCGGCCTTCATCCGCGGCCGGTAATGGAATAGGTCTCGCGGATGCGCGAGACCGTTCTGATGAAGGGTGAGATGGCGACCATCGTCATCGTCACCACGGAGGCCGGCACGGAAGTGCTGGATGGCGAGGACGAGGTGCTGGAACAGCACGCGGAGGATCGCCACGAGGCGATCCTGCGCCACTACCTCGACCTTGGTTGGGAAATCGAGGAGGACGGCCCGTGACCTCTCCTCTTTCCCTGCAACGGCTTCTGCTGGTCGGGCTTGGCCTGACCCTGGCCGTGGCGTTGGCCGCGCCGCCGCTGGTGGCGCTGCTGCCGTTTCCGGCGGCGGTCGCACTGGGTGGCATGGCGACCTTCACGGCCGGCGTGGCGCTGGCGATCCGCCTGCGCTCCGGCGCCCTGTTCGCGCTCGGCCTGTTCGGCCTGTTCGCCTTTGTCGCGGCGGCGGCGGAATCACAGATCTGGCTGCGCTTTCAGGTCGGGGCGCCGGTCGTGCTCGATTCGGTTGCGGCGGCGGCGCAGCACCCTGCCGCTTCCCGCCTCAGCTTTCCCGAGTCGGTGGCGCGGATGGATCTGGTGGGGGAGGCGCGCAGCAGCATCGCGCGCAGCGCCGGGCCGCCGGTGGAGCTTTCCGCCTTCGCGGTGCCGCTGGTACCGGCCGATTGGCAGCGAGGCCAGTCCGTGGCGGCCTGGCTGGTGTGCGAGCAGGCCAGGTCGGAGACCGCCACACCATGTGGCAGCCAGATGCCGGCTCGTCTGACGCAGGCCATCCGCGCGACCCCGCGCCCGGAGGCGGCGCAGGCCGCCATCGCGCAGCATGGCCTGACGAGCGTTGCCGACCCGGCCTTCCTGGCGCCGGCATCCGGCGGGGCCCTGGACAGGATTGGCGCGGCGCTGATGCTGCTGGCCTGGCCGGCGGTGGCTTGGCTCGCCTGGGCGGTGGGTGTGTTCGTCTACCGCGTGGTGCCCGCGAAGCGCTGAGCTTAAAACGGTTTATCTGGGGCATTTTCGGAGCCCTCAGGCGGTTCCGCCTGACTTGAAAATGCTTCAGCCGAACACCTCGCCCCAGGCCGCCATCAGCGCCGAATCGGCTTCCTCCATCGTCGCCAGCACGCCCAGCCTGTGCAGGCTGGTGACGCCGTGGTCGGGGATGCCGCAGGGGACGATGCCGGCGAAGTGGGACAGATCGGGGTCCACGTTCAGCGCCACGCCGTGCCAGGACACCCAGCGGGTGACGCGCACGCCGATGGCGCCGATCTTTTCCTCCGTCCCGCGGGCGCGGTCGGCGACCCAGATGCCGATTCGGCCGTCGCGCCGTTCGCCGCGGATGTTGAAGCGGTCCAGCGCCCGGATCAGCCATTCCTCCAGGCCACGAACGTAGTCCCGCACGTCGCGTGCGCGCACCGTACCGTGGTCCCGCGTCAGGTCCAGCATGACGTAGCCGGTGCGCTGGCCGGGGCCGTGATAGGTCCACTGCCCGCCGCGCCCGGCGGCGACGGCCGGGAAGCGCGTTTCCAGCAGATCCTCCGGCCTGGCGGAGGTACCGGCCGTGTAGGTCGGCTCATGCTCCACCAACCAGACGGCTTCCTCCGCCGTGCCGTTGCGGATGGCGGCGACGCGCGCGGCCATCGCCTCCAACGCCGCGGCATAGGGCAGGCGGCCCGGTTCGATGGTCCAGGTGGGCGACCACTGCGGGGACGCGGGAAGGGGCGTTGTCGGGTGCGCTGTCATCGGCTATAGGCGCGTCCTACCCGATATGCGGTCGTGGCGGAATGGTAGACGCGCCAGCTTGAGGTGCTGGTAGGGGCAACCCTGTGGAAGTTCGAATCTTCTCGACCGCACCATCTCCCCGCCGTCCTGCACCTTGGCTGTTGCGCACCCCGCCGATACGTCGGACGAATGGCTGCCCGCGACAAAGTTAAGGATGCCGCCCCGCCATGGACGATGATTTCCGCAAGGCCGCGCTCGACTACCACCGGCTGCCGCGGCCCGGGAAGCTCAGCGTCGAGCCGACCAAGCGCATGGCGACGCAGCGCGACCTGGGCCTGGCCTACTCGCCCGGTGTCGCCGCGGCCTGCGAGGAGATTGCCAAGGACCCGGATGCGGCCTGGGATTATACCGCGCGCGGCAATCTGGTCGCCGTCATCACCAACGGCACCGCCGTGCTGGGGCTGGGGGCGATCGGCGCTCTGGCGTCGAAGCCGGTGATGGAGGGCAAGGCCGTCCTCTTCAAGAAGTTCGCCGGCATCGATTCCATCGACCTGGAAATCGAGCAGCGCGACCCGGCCAAGTTCATCGAGGCGGTGGCGTCGCTGGAACCCAGCTTCGGCGCCATCAACCTCGAGGACATCAAGGCCCCCGAGTGCTTCGAGATCGAGCGGGCGCTGCGGGCGCGGATGAACATCCCGGTGTTCCACGACGACCAGCACGGCACCGCCATCATCGTTGCGGCCGCGGTGCGCAACGGGCTGCTGCTGCAGGGCAAGAAGCTGTCCGAGGTGCGCGTCGTGAATACCGGCGGCGGCGCCGCTGCGATCGCATGCCTCGATTTGCTGGTGGCGATGGGCCTCGACCGCGCCAAGGTCACCATCTGCGACATCGATGGCGTGGTCTGGAAGGGCCGCCCGAACACCGATCCGTTCAAGGCGGCCTATGCGCAGGATACGGAGGCGCGGACGCTGGAGCAGGTGCTGCCGGGGGCGGATGTGTTCCTCGGCCTGTCGGCGCCGCGCATCCTGAAGGCCGAATGGCTGCCGATGCTGGCGCCACGGCCGCTGGTGCTGGCGCTGGCGAATCCGGAGCCGGAAATCCTGCCGGAGGCGGTGCGCGCGGTGCGGCCGGACGCGATCGTGGCGACGGGGCGGACCGACTACCCGAACCAGGTCAACAACGTCCTCTGCTTCCCCTTCATCTTCCGCGGTGCGCTGGATGCCGGCGCCACCACGATCAACGAGGAGATGAAGGTCGCCGCTGCCGATGCCATCGCGGCGCTGGCGCGGATGGAGGCGTCCGAGGTGGTGGCCGCGGCCTATGGCGGCGCGGCACCGACCTTCGGGCCGGACTACATCATCCCGAAGCCCTTCGACCCCCGGCTGATCCTGGAGATCGCTCCGGCCGTGGCGAAGGCCGCAATGGAGTCCGGCGTCGCGAAGCGCCCCATCGCCGACATGGCGAAGTACCGGCAGGAGTTGGAGCGCTTCGTCTTCCGCTCCGGCAATCTGATGCGCCCGGTCTTCGAGGCGGCGCGCAAGCGCCTGGCGCGCGTGGTGTACGCGGAAGGCGAGGATGAACGCACGCTGCGGGCCGTGCAGACCGTGCTGGACGAGGGTTTGGCCGAGCCGATCCTGATCGGGCGGCGCGACGTGATCTCCGCGAAGGCCGCCGGCATGGGCCTGCGGATGGATTTCTCGGAATCGGTGCGCGTGCTGGACCCGCAGGCGGATTCCGCGGTGTTCGGCCCGCTGGTGGAGCTGTACCAGCAGCGGGTGGGTCGCCGCGGCGTGCCGCCGGATGCGGCCGCGCGGCGCGTCGGCAATCGTCCCACCGTGGCAGCGGCGCTGCTGCTGGAGACCGGGCAGGTGGACGCCTGCCTCTGCGGCGGCACCGGCGATTGGATGAGCCACTGGCACCACGCCTTCGACGTCATCGGCAAGCGGCCGGAGGTGGCGCGGGTCTATGCACTGTCCGCGCTGATCGTGCCCAATGGCCATCTGTTCTTCGTCGATACCCACCTGACGGTGGACCCCACGGCAGCGCAGCTGGTCGACATGACGCTGCTGGCCGCCGAGCAGATCCGCGCCTTCGGCATCACGCCCAAGGCGGCGCTGCTGTCGCATTCCAGCTTTGGGGCCTCCGGCGCACCGTCTGCCCGCAAGATGCGGGAGGCGCTGCGGCTGCTGCGCCAGGCCTCGCCGGATTTCGAGGTGGATGGCGAGATGCACGCCGATGCCGCGCTGGCACCTGCGATCCGAGCCCGCGCGGTGGCGGACAGCGCGCTGACCGATGCGGCGAACCTACTGGTGATGCCGACGCTGGACGCGGCCAACATCAGCTTCAATCTGCTGAAGGCGGCGGGGGAGGGGTTGCAGGTCGGGCCCATGCTGCTCGGCATGTCGAAGCCCATCCATGTCCTGGTCCCGAGCGTGACCGCGCGCGGCATCGTCAACATGACGGCACTGGCGGCGGCGCAGGCGAATGGGATGCTGCCGGCGGTGTGACCCGGCGACCAAGGCGCGATCCACGCGTTGACCCTTCCGGACCGGGGAGTGCGGCGCGTGGGCTTGCTGACGAAAGACGATCTGCGCCGGCACTCGCCCGCCGCCTGGGTGAGCCTGGCGGCGCTGCTGGCCTGCGCCATCATCTTCTGGTTCATCGACCGGCGCGGCGCCGCCTATGGCACGCTGGCGGCGCTGGTCGGTTGCCTCGGGCTGATCCTGCCGCCGCGGGAACGCATGGCGCGGCTGCCGCAGCGGCTGCGGCGACTGCCGCGGGTGCTCGATGCCGCGCCGATCCTGGCCACGCTGGTGACCTGCCCCGGCTATGGCCTGAACTGGTTCTACGGCGCCAATCCCTACGACGAGATGGTCCACCTGGTGAACGGCGTCCTGGCCGGCGCCGTCTTCGCAGGGCTGCTGGAACACGATGGCCGCGATCGCGGGATGCGCCGGCGCGCCTGGCTCGGCCTCGGCTTCGGCCTGGCGCTGGCGGTGGCGTGGGAGGTGTTCGAATGGGCCACGGGGCTGATCGGCGGGCCATGGGATACGGCTTCCGACATCGTGCTGACCACCGCCGGCGTCGCGCTGGGTGCCGCCTGGGCCGGCCCGCTGCTGCTGTGGCGGGCGGGCCGCGCGAAACCCGCCGTGGTCCATTGAGCCGCCCGATGCGCGTTGCGACCTGGAATATCCACGGCACACGCGGGGCCGCCGGCTGGCCTCGGCCTGGGCGGATCCTGGACGTGCTGGCGGAAATCCGGCCGGATCTGATCGCGTTGCAGGAGGCGCAATCCTGGCTGCGGCCGGGAACCTCGATGCTGGACGAGGCGGCGCTGGCCGACCGGCTGGACCTGGTTCCGTTGTGCGTCGTGCCGGGACAGCAGGGCTATCGCGGCAACCTGCTGCTGGTGCGGCGCGACGCAATGCTGCGGCGCGGGCCGGTCGGGCTGCGGCTTGGCGGGGCGCAGCCGCGCGGCGCCATCCTGGCGGAGCTCGACCTCGGTGCTGGGCCAATCCGGGTGATCGGCACGCACCTCAGCCTCGGCGCGGGGCGGCGGCGGGAACAGGCGCGGCGGCTGCTGGCGGCGGCGATGGAGCCGCCGCCGCTGCCGGTGCTGGTGCTGGGCGACCTGAATGAGATCCGCGTGCAGGGCGCGGCGCTGGCGGTGCTGGCGCGAGGCTTCGGCGTGCCACCGGCGGCCCCGACCTTCCCGGCGCTGCGACCGACCCTGTCGCTGGACCGTATCTTGGCCTATCCGGCGGGCCTGATTTCGGAACTCGCAGTGCACGACACGCCGCTGGCCCGCCGGGCCTCGGACCACCTGCCCCTGATGGCGTGTATCCGACTGGGGGCGCCCTAGCGACGCGGCCCCGCCGGGGCCACATGGCAGCCATGACCAACCTGCCCGACAAGCCCGGTTCCGCCGTCGCGGCCTTCCTGAACAGGGTGGCCGCCATGCCAGCGGCCACGCCCGCGCGTGGTACCGTGGGACGCCTGATCTTTGCCATGGACGCCACCGCCAGCCGCCAGCCGAGCTGGGACCGGGCCTGCCACCTGCAGGCGGAGATGTTCCTGGCGGTGCGCGATATCGGCGGGCTGGCGGTGAGCCTCGCCTACTATCGCGGCTTCCAGGAATTCGCCGCGACGCCGTTCCTGACCCATGCCGAGGATCTGGCGCGCCGCATGGCGGGCGTCACCTGCCTCGGCGGCCAGACGCAGATCGGGCGCACCCTGAAGCATGCGCTGGCGGAGACGCAGCGGCAGCGGGTCAACGCCATGATCCTGGTCGGCGACGCCTTCGAGGAGGATGTGGATTCGGTCTGTCATGTCGCGGGCCAGCTCGGCCTGCGTGGGCTGCCGGTGTTCTGCTTCCAGGAAGGCGACAACCCAATCGCCCGCAGCGCCCTGCGCCAGGTGGCCAAGCTGTCGGGTGGCGCCTGGGCGCCGTTCGATTCCTCCAGCGCCACGGCGCTGCGCGACCTGCTGCGTGCCGTTGCCGTCTTTGCCGCGGGTGGCCGCCCGGCGCTGGCGCGGCTGCCGGGCACCGTGGCGCGCGGCATCGCCGGTCAGCTACCTGCGCCGCGGGGTGCCTGACGCATGGCCTGGCTCGCCCTCGGGGCTCTGGTGCTGGTGGCGCTGATCGGTCTGGGAAAGCTGTTCGCGGAGGCCAGCCCGGCGCAGGTGAAGCGGGCGATCGCCTGGTTCGCCGGCGGGCTGGGCGCCGTGCTGGTGGTGGCGCTGCTGGCGAGCGGGCGGGCCGGGCAGGCGTTCTGGGCGCTGGCACTGTTCGGCCCCGCCGCCTGGCGCATCATCCAGGCACGCCGCGCCGCCGGCACCTTCGCCCGTGGCGGCGCGGCCAGCGCCGGCCAGGCCTCCGACGTGGAAACCGCGCATCTGGCGATGGGGCTGGACCATGACAGTGGCCGGATGACCGGGCATGTGAAGGCCGGGAGCTATGCTGGTGCCGACCTCGCCGATCTCGACCTGCCGGACCTGCTGGCGCTGATGGCGGAACTCGCGTCGCTGGACCCGGAGGGGGCGACGCTGCTGGAGGCCTGGCTGGATCGCAGCCATCCGGACTGGCGCCACCAGGCGCCGCCACCGCCGCCTGGTGGCCCGATGAGCCGGGCGGAGGCGCTGGCCGTGCTTGGCCTAGCGGAAGGTGCAAGTCTGGATGAAATTCGTGCCGCGCATCGCCGGCTGATGCGCAGCGCCCATCCGGACCAGGGCGGTTCCGACTGGCTCGCCTCGCGGCTCAACGAAGCGCGGGACGTGCTCATTCCCTGACGGTGGACGCCCTTCGCCGGGCGTGGCATCCCTCAAATATAACCTTCCAGGGAATATCCCAGCCGTGCGCAAACCGCTCCGCAAGGCCGTCCTCCCCGTCGCCGGTCTCGGCACCCGCTTCCTGCCCGCCACCAAGCAGATGGCGAAGGAAATGCTGCCCGTCGTCGACAAGCCGCTGATCCAGTACGCGGTGGAGGAAGCCCGCGAGGCCGGTATCGAGCAGTTCTGCTTTGTCACCGGCCGCGGCAAGACCATGCTGGTCGACCAGTTCGACGTCGCCTACGAGCTGGAGCGCACACTGGTGGAGCGCAACAAGGCCAAGGAGCTGGCGATGCTGCACGCCCAGGCGCTGCCGCCGGGCTCCGTCGTCTCCACCCGCCAGCAGGTGCCGCTCGGCCTCGGCCACGCGATCTGGTGCGCGCGGGCCTTCGTCGGCGACGAGCCCTTCGCCATCCTGCTGCCGGACGACCTGATGCTGTGCGACGTGTCCTGCACGAAGCAGCTGGTCGACGCCTACAACCAGACCGGCGGCAACGTGGTGGCGATCGAGGAAGTGCCGATGGCGCGCGTCAGCAGCTACGGCGTGATCGACCCGGGCACCAGCAGCGGCAATCTGGTCGAGGTGAAGGGCCTGGTGGAGAAGCCGCCGGCCGACAAGGCGCCGTCCAACCTGACCGTCATCGGCCGCTACGTGCTGATGCCGGAGGTGATGGGCTTCCTGGCGAGCCAGGAGAAGGGCGCCGGCAACGAAATCCAGTTGACCGACAGCATGGCGAAGCTGATCGGAACCCAGCCGTTCCACGGCGTTCGCTACGCGGGTCGCCGCTTCGACTGCGGCGACAAGGCCGGCTACCTGGAAGCGCAGGTCGCCTTCGCGCTGTCCCGGCCGGACATGGCACCCGCCATGCAGGCCATCCTGAAGAAATACACGCAGTAGCGTTCAGGGCGCGGTGCGCCCGACCTTGCACAGTCCCTCCACTCTACCCTCTCCCCCTTCGGGGGAGAGGGCTTTGTCTTGCCGGAGACGCCATGACCGCCTTCAACCACCGTTTCGACCCGACCTCGTTGCGGGAATACGACATCCGGGGCGTCGTCGGGCAAACCCTCAGCCCTGAGGATGCCTTCGCCATCGGCCGCTGCTTCGGCAGCCTGGTCTCCCGCGCCGGCGGCACCAAGGTCGCGGTGGGCTATGACGGACGGCTGTCCTCGCCGGAGCTGGAGGCGCAGCTGGTCGCCGGCCTGCGCGCCTGCGGGATGGCGGTGGCACGGGTCGGCTGCGGGCCGACGCCGATGCTGTACTTCGCCTCCTACGCGCTGGAGGCCGATGGCGCCGTCATGGTGACCGGCAGCCACAACCCGCCGGACTACAACGGCTTCAAGATGATGCTCGGCGGCAAGCCGTTCTTCGGCGCGCAGATCCAGGAGATCGGGCGCATGGCGGCGGAAGGCGACGTGGTGCCCAACCTCGTCGGCACCGACGAGCAGGTGGATCTGTCCGAGCGGTATGTCGCGCGGATGATGCAGGATTGGGACGGCGGCGAGAGGGCGCTGAAGGTGGTCTGGGATCCGGGCAACGGGTCGGGGGCCGAGATCACCAAGCTGCTGATGGCCCAGCTTCCGGGCACCCACTACATCATCAACGGCAGCATCGACGGCACCTTCCCGGCGCACCATCCTGACCCGACCGTGGCGAAGAACCTGGAGCAGATCATCGAGGAGGTCGCCAAGCAGGGCGCCGACCTGGGCATCGCCTTCGACGGCGACGCGGACCGCATCGGCGTGGTGGACAATGAGGGCCACATCCTGTTCGGCGACCAGCTTCTGGTGATCCTGGCGCGCGACGTGCTGAAGTCGCACCCCGGCGGCACCATCATCGCCGACGTCAAGGCCAGCCAGGTACTGTTCGACGAGGTGGCCAAGGCCGGCGGCACGCCACTGATGTGGAAAACCGGGCACAGCCTCATCAAGTCCAAGATGGCCGAGACGAAAAGCCCGCTGGCCGGGGAGATGTCGGGCCACATCTTCTTCGCCGACAAGTGGTACGGTTTCGACGACGCGCCCTACGCCGCCGTGCGGCTCCTCGGCATCGTGGCCCGCATGTCCGGCACGCTGTCCGAGACCCGTGCCGCGCTGCCGCAGGTGATCAACACGCCGGAACTGCGCTTCGATTGCCCGGACACCCGCAAGTTTGGCGTGGTGGCGGAGGTGAAGCAGCGTCTCGCCGGCGAAGGCGCCAAGGTGCAGGACGTCGATGGCGTGCGCGTGCTGACCGAGGACGGCTGGTGGCTGCTGCGGGCATCGAACACCCAGGCGGTGCTGGTCGCGCGCGCGGAAGCCTCGAGCGAGGCGGGGCTGGACCGGCTGAAGGCGGACATCTCCCGCCAGTTGCAGGCTTCCGGACTGCCGGTGCCGGATTTCTCGGGTGCCAACGCGGGGCATTGATCCGGCGGGGCTGCCCGTCTTCGTCTATGGCAGCCTGCTGGACCCCGTGGTCCTCGCCAGGCAGTCCGGGCGACGTGGACTGATGCGGCTGGCGGTTCGCGCGGTGCTGCTGGGTTGGCGCCGTGTCGGGCTGCGTGGCACGGCCTTCCCGACCCTGGTGCGGGCGCGGGGCTGCCGGACCGATGGCGTGCTGCTACGGCTGTGCGGCGCCCCGATTCGTCGCCTGATCGCCTATGAAGGTGTCGCCTACCGGCTGCGGCGCGTCCGCGTCCGGACCGCCCAGGGGCCGCGATACGCGTGCGCCTGGATCGCGGCGGCGTCCCTCGCGGCACGACCAGGCGAAATTTTTCCGCACGCGCAATCGTGAGCGGATGCCGCCCGGAGTTGCCGCTGGCGTAAATTGGCGCTGCGTGCATGGTGGAACGCGGCGTAGCATCTCGCGTTCAGTTTACAGCGGCGATGTCGGATGGAGTTGAGGATGTCGGCAGTCATCAGGAAAGTGCTCGTCGTCGAAGACGAGGCGCTTGTCGCCATGTTGGTCGAGGATGCGCTCCTCGACGCCGGCTTCGAGGTGCTGGGCCCGGCCGCGACGGTGGAGGAAGCGTTGAGCTTGCTGGACCGCGAAAGGCCGGATGCGGTGGTTCTGGACCTGAACCTGGCAGGGGAGACCTCGACACCCGTTGCGGACCTGCTGGCGTCGCGCGGCATCCCCTATGTGATCGCGACGGGCTACGGCGCCTCCGGCCTGCCGCCGGGCCACCAGAAGGCGATGGTGCTGGCCAAGCCCTACGATCCGGGCGAACTGATTTCCATGCTTGGGCGGCTCTGCGCCGCCTGATCAGGTCGCGGCTGGCCAGCGTGGGGAGGGGGCATCGGCCAGCAGCCGGGACGGTTCCACGGCGGAGCGCTCCGCCGCCGGCAGGGCGGCGCGGCGGAACACCAGGGTGAACTCCGCGCCCATGTCGCTGCCATCGGGCGCGTTCGCGGCCAGGATATGCCCGCCCAGGCCACGCATGATGGTGCGGGAGATCGACAGGCCAAGCCCTGTGCCGAGGCCGGGCGGCTTGGTGGTGTAGAAGGGTTCGAACAGCTTCTCCAGCGTGTCCGAGGTCAGTCCCGGCCCGGAATCCAGCACCCGCAACGTCACGGTCTCCGGCGCGTCGCGGGTGCCGGCCTCCGCCTCGATCCGCAGGCGCCGGCGTTCCGCCGGGCGCTCCAGCAGCGCGTCGCGCGCGTTGAGCACCAGGTTCAGCAGCACCTGTTCCACCAGGATGATCTGGCCGATCACCGGCGGCAGCACATCCGGCAGGCGAAGCTGGACCTGGATGCCGGCATCGCGCAGCGCCTGGCCAGCGAGCACCATCATCCCCTGCACGGCAGCGCCGAGATCCACCGGCTCCAGCGCCGCGACATCGACGCGGGAGAAGGCGCGGAGCTGGGTCACGATCGCCTTGGCGCGGTCGGCCTGGGCCATGATGCGGCGTAGGCGGACCAGGGCTTCCTCAACCCCGTCCTCACCGGCCTCCAGCGCCTCCGCCGCATTCTCCGCGGCCAGCGACATGATGGCGATGGGCTGGTTCAATTCATGCGCCAGGCCAGCCGCCATCTCGCCAAGTGTGGCGAACTTGGCGGAGGTCGCGGCCTGCAGCGCCAGCTCGCGCTCGGCCGAGATATCCTCCAGCGCGCCCGAAACCTCGATGCCCTCCCGGCGGCGGTGGAGGACGCGCAGGGTCTCGCGCAGCCACATCCAGCCTCCGTCGGCGCGGCGGAAGCGGTATTCGGTGGTTGCGGTGGCCTCGCGCCGCAGCCGTTCCTCCAGCTCAGGCCCGACCGGCTGGCTGCCGGCATCCATGCCGCGTTGCCGCCAGCCGGGCCGCAGCGCGGCTTCCGCCGACCAGCCGGTCAGGCGCTCGATACCCGCGCCGATCCGGGTCAGGCGCATGCCGCCATCAGGGTGCAGCAGGCCGCGATAGCCAACCGCCGGCAGCAATTCCTCGGCCGGCTGGGCGCCCGGCAGGGGCAGGCGCCGGGTGAGCGGCACGCCGAGTGCGACGACGCTCAGCAGGAAGGCGGAGAGGAAGCCAAGCCATCCTGCCTCGGTCGCGGGTCGCAGCAGCAGGTCCGGGTCGTAGGCTGCCACAACCAGCAGGTCCTGCGCCACCGGCGCGGTGGCCAGGGCCAGTGCCGGGAGGCCTTCGCCGGCGGGATGCAGTACCGGCGCGCCGGGGCGCGGCGGCGCTGGCCAGGCGGCGGGCGCCGCGCGGCCCGGGCCGCCGGTCTGGGCCAGGGGCGTGCCATCCGGGCGCAGCAGGGCCAGCCGCAGCCCGGGCAGCAGCGTGGCATCCGACAGGGCGAGGTCCAGCCGCCGCGGGTCGAGCGCCACCACGGCGACACCGGCAAAGCCGCCGCGCGCATCCGCAAGCGGGCGGCTGACCAGCAGGCTGCGGGGCCCGCCCGGCAGGTCGAGCAGCGCCGGCGTCACCAGCATCTCGCCCCGCCCGGACTGATGCTGCGTGAAGGCGGGGCGCTCGGCGAGGGATCGTCCGAGCAGCGTTGGGTGGCTCGACCACAGGACGAGCCCGGCGGCATCAGTGACCGCCGCGAATTGCAGGCCGTCGCGCCCCAGCCGTCCGGCCAGTGCGGCGTCCAGCCCCACCGTCCGGCCCTGGCCGGGCGACCGGGCCTCGGCGAGTACGGCCATGGCGGCCTCGACCGGTGCGCCGGCCAGTCTCTGCGCGGTCATTGCGGCGCGGGACGCGGTGGCAAGTGCCTCGCGCGTTGCATCCCCGGTGCGCTGGGTGGCGAACCAGGCCGCGCCGGTCCAGGCCAGGGCGGAGACCAGCACGCCGCCGAGCAGCGCGACCCGGCCGCGTCCTCCGGCGGTCTGCGGGTCTGCGGGGGCCGTCCGGTCGCGGGTGATGGAACAGGGCCTTTCGCCGGAGCAGGATCCTGCCGCGCGCTCCGCGCCGCGCGAACCCGCCGATTCGTTCCGCAGAATAGGCGAAGTGCGCCGCCACCGCATCGCCCCAGCATTCAGGAAGTTGCGCTGAGCGTTGCTGGATTGCGGCAGACGTTCAGGCCTCGGCGCGTTCCAGGGCGCCAAGCCGCGCGGCGAGGTCATCCTCCCGGCATAGCATCACGCCTATCAGGCCAGCGCCGACCACGCGCTTGAAGCGGTCGCCCAGAGGCACGCCGTCGCCGCAGTCGAAATCCACGGCGAGGCCGCCGGGGCCGGCTTCCGCCTGCAACACGCAGCGCACCACCTCGCCCGGGTCGAGTGTCAGGCCGCGCCAAGCCTCGGCGCGGGCGCCGCGGGCGCGCAGTCGCAGGGGCAGGGCGCGGGGCGGGCCGCGCAGCTCCAGCACCACGCGCATCGGCGTGCCGGCCAGCACATCGCAGGGCAAGGCGAGGGTGGCGACGCCGTCGCGCATCCATACGCCCCATTCCTCCTGCCACCACCAGGCCAACCCCTCCCGCACCCGTTCCGCCCAGGCCATGGCCGGGGAGGGCACACCATCGCCGCGCCAGCCCATCGGCAGGTGCCGGCCGAGCGGCAGGTGGTCGGGTGCGTGGGGTTCCGGCGCGGGCGCGGTCAGGGCGGCCATCACCTCACGCGCCGCATCCGGCCAGTCGCGGCGGGCGGCGGCGCGGTCGATGCGGGCTTCGAGGGCGGCGCGATGGGCGGGATCGGACAGCAGGGCGTCGAGCTTTTCGACCAGGTCGGGCTCGTCCTGGGGGGCGAAGAACACCGCGCCGGGCGCGCCTGATTCCAACAGGCCGGAGTGCGCCGGCACCACGGCCAGCTTTCCGGCCGCGAGGCTTTCACTGACCGGAAGGCCCCAGCCCTCGTGGAAGGAGTTGTAGACGGTGAACAGGCAGCGCGCGTAGAGGCCGGCCAGCGCCAGATCGGACACGCCGGATTGCACGGTGACCTTGCGGCGGAGGTCGGGTGAGCCTTCCAGCAGCGCCAGCGCCGCGTCCGCGCGCCAGCCGGGACGCCCGACGCAGACCAGGCGCGGCACATTGGCGGCGCCGCGGCGGCGGATCAGCGCCAGCCAGGCCTGGAACACCATCAGGTGATTCTTCCGGGATTCCAGCGTGGCGACGAACAGCACGAAGGACTCGCCGGGGCGCGGCGCCGGCAGCGCATCGGCGGCCGTGGCGGCGGCGACGGGGGAGGCACTGGCTTCGGCCGCGAGGCGCACGAGTCCGGCCGGGGCAGGCTTCGCGAGTGGTGCGGCAAATCGGGAATAGTCGGCGATAGTGGCGCGCGAATTGGCCAGGATGCCATCGGCGTGCAGGGACAGCGCGGCGAACCAGCGAGCATACAGGCGCACCGTCAGGTCCAGGCAGTGTTCCGGCATGGCCAGCGGCACGCAGTCATGCACGAAGGCGACGTAGCGCAGCGGCGTAAGGGCACGCTGCATGCGAAGTCCCCGAAAGTATTCCTGCACGCCCCAGGCATTGCCAAGCGAGGCCAGGGTGCAGCCGGCCAGGAAGGGCGCATCCGGGCGGCTGTCCGGCGCCACCAGCGTGGTGGTTGCGTCCTGCCAAGCCGGATCATCCTCCCGCCCGCCGATCCGCGCGAGCGACAGCACACGGCGGAAGGCGGCCTCATCCACATGCCACCAGCGCCAGGTGGAGCCCTCGAAGCCGACCAGGATCAGGTTCGCGGGGCGGCCGGGCGCGGCGAGGATGGCGCCGAGGATGCCCATCTGCACGCGCTGGATGCCGGTGGGGGTGCGGGCGGCGCGCAGGTAGTCCAGCAGGTCCGTGACATCGAAGGCGATCTGCGCCGGCGGGCCGCTCGGGCGCGGCAGGGCTGGCCGCATCGGGCCATCCGGTGGTGGCTGCGTGCGGTGGCGCAGCAAGGCCACGACATGGCGCAGCGTCGCGCTCTCCGGCGCCAGGGACAGCGCGCGGGCGAGTGCCACCGAAGCCTCCCCGCCACGGCCGAGGCTGCGCAGCACGTGGCCGGCCTGCAGCATCGGGTCGGGATCGTCGGGTGCGAGTTCGGCGGCGCGGCGATAGTGTGGCAGCGCGCCTTCGAGGTCGCCCTGTTCCTTGCGGGTGTGGCCGAGCTGGACGTGGATCTGCCAGTGGCGCGGACGCTCCGCCAGGTACTCGCGATAGGCGGCTTCGGCCTCCGGCCAGTTCCGCGCATCGCGCAGCGCGTCGGCACGGGCGCGGATGGCGTTCGGGCTGACGGGTTCGGGCGTCTCGGGCGGCGGCTCGTCTTCCATGCGGAAGCTGTAGAGCAATTCCGCGTCAGGCGGAATCGATGCGGTGGCCGCCGGCGCCGTCGAAGACGTGGAAGGCCTGGGCCGGCAGGCGGACCGGCATGGTGGCGCCGATGTTGCTGGCCGGGATCGGCAGCCGCGCCGTCAGGATCTCGCCGCCGGGCAGGGAGCCGTGGATCACGGTCTCCGAGCCCAACGGCTCCACCAGATCCACCGCGAGGGTCAGGCCGCCGTTGCCCGGCTCGATATGCTCCGGCCGGATGCCGAGGATCAGGGGCGTGCCGGCGGTGCCGGGGCGCGGCCCATCGGCGAAGGTGATGGTGGGGCCGGCCTTCAGCACCGCGGCCGTGCCGCCCTGCGCCAGTGTGGCGTCGAGGAAGTTCATGGCGGGCGAGCCGATGAAGCTGGCGACGTAGGTATCCGCGGGCCGCCCCCAGACCTCCATCGGGGAGGCGACCTGCGCCGCGCGGCCCTGGTGCATGACAACCAGGCGGTCGCCCAGCGTCATCGCCTCCACCTGGTCATGTGTGACGAACAGGGAGGTGACGCCGAGGCGCTTCTGCAGGCGGCGGATTTCGGCGCGCATCTGCACGCGCAGCTTCGCGTCGAGGTTCGACAGTGGCTCGTCGAACAGGAACAGCTTGGGCTCCCGCACCACGGCGCGGCCCATGGCGACGCGCTGGCGCTGACCACCCGAAAGCTGGCGCGGCTTGCGGTCCAGCAGCGGGCCGATCTCCAGCATCTGCGCCGCCTCGTCCACCCGGCGGCGGATTTCGGCTGTCTTCATGCCGCGGATCTTCAGGCCATAGGCCATGTTCTCGAAGACCGACATGTGCGGGTACAGCGCGTAGTTCTGGAACACCATGGCGATGTCGCGGTCGGCGGGTTCCAGCGCGGTGACGTCGCGGCCATCGATGCGGACATGGCCGGAGGTCGCGGTCTCCAGCCCTGCCACGATGCGCAGCAAGGTGGATTTGCCGCAGCCCGAGGCGCCGACGACGACGATCATCTCGCCATCCGCGACCTCGAGGTCGATGCCGTGGAGGACCTGGGTCGCAGCGAACTGCTTCTTGACCGAGTTGAGTGTCAGGGTGGCCATTACTTCTCGGTCTCCGTCAGGCCCTTCACGAACCAGCGCTGCATGAACACGACCACCGCGACGGGCGGCAGCATGGCCAGCACGGCGGTGGCCATGATGATGTTCCACTCGTTCTGCGCGTCGCCGGTGCCGATCATCTTGGTCATGCCGACAACGACGGTCTCGAGGTCGCGGTCGGAGACGATGAGCAGCGGCCAGAGGTACTGGTTCCAGCCATAGATGAACAGGATGACGAAAAGCGCCGCGATGTTCGTCACCGACAGCGGCATCACGACATCCTTGAAGAAGCGCATTGGCCCGGCACCATCGATCTTGGCAGCCTCGACGTATTCGTCAGGGATGGTCAGGAAGAACTGCCGGAACAGCAGCGTCGCGGTGGCGCTGGCGATCAGCGGCACCACCAGGCCGGTCATGGTGTTGATGAGGCCAAGGTTCACCATGACCTCGAAGGTCGGGATGATGCGGACTTCCACGGGCAGCATCAGCGTGATGAAGATCAGCCAGAAGGCGATCATGCGGCCGGGGAAGCTGAAGAACACCACGGCGTAGGCCGACAGCAGGGAGATCGCGATCTTCCCGACAGCGATCAGCACCGCCATGTTCAGGCTGTTCCACAGCATCACCCAGGCGGGGACCGACCGCGTGGTGCGCGTGGCGGCGCCGCCCGTCATCCAGGCGGAGACGTAATTCGCCACCGCTTCTCCGCCGAACCACAGCGGCACGTCGCCGCGGCCGATGGTGTTCACGTCATGCGTGGAGCCAACGACGGTGAGCCAGATGGGGAAGGCGAAGATCAGCACGCCGAGGCTCAGCGTGACATAGGCGATCCAGCGGTTGCGGGCGTTGCGGCGCAGGGTGGCGCGGGCGAGGCGGTCGCCCTCGATGTCGGCGGTCGCGAGCATCAGTAGTGCACCTTCCGCTCGATGAAGCGGAACTGCACGGCGGTCAGCAGGATGACGATGACCATCAGGATCACGCTCTGCGCGGCGGAGGAGCCGAAATTCAGGTTCTGCACGCCGTCCACGTACACCTTGTAGATCAGCGTCGTCGTCGCCTGCGCCGGGCCGCCGCCGGTCAGCGCGTGGATGATGCCAAAGGTGTCGAAGAATGCGTAGACGATGTTGACCACCAGCAGGAAGAAGCTGGTCGGGGCCAGCAGCGGGAAGATGATCGTCCAGAAGCGCCGCATCGGGCGCGCGCCGTCGATGGCCGCAGCTTCCAGCACCGCCTTCGGGATGGATTGCAGCCCGGCCATGAAGAAGATGAAGTTGTAGGACACCTGCTTCCATGCGGCCGCCAGGATCACCAGCGTCATCGCCTGGTTGCCGTTCAGCTTGTAGTCCCAGGGGATGCCCAGGCCGTTCAGCATGCGCCCGAACAGGCCGATCTGCGGGTGGAACATGAACAGCCACAGCACGGCGGCGATGGCCGGTGCCACGGCGTAGGGCCAGATCAGCAGGGTCTTGAAGCCATTGGCGCCGCGGATCGCCTTGTCCGCCTGCACCGCCAGGTACAGCGCCGCGCCCAGCGCCAGGATGGCGACGGCGGAGGAGAACACCACCGTGTTCCACCCCGCCGCCAGATAGTTCGGGTCGGCGAAGACGTCCGTGAAATTCTCGAAGCCGACGAACTGGCTGGACAGGCCGAAGGCGTCCTCCCGCAGGAAGGATCCGTAGATGGCCTGCCCGGCCGGCCAGAAGAAGAAGACGCCGGTGATCAGGAGTTGTGGCAACAGCAGCAGCCAGGGAAGCAGCGTGCCTTTGAAGATGACTTTCTTGCGCACGCTGCCTGTTCCTGCTCAGCCGCCGCGATTGGCGCGTTCGAAGTTGCGCAGCACGGCGTTGCCGCGCGTCGTCATGGCGGTGAGGGCCTGTTCCGGGGTCTGCTGGCCCTGGAAGGCCTTCTCCATTTCCTCCTGCATGATCACGCGGATCTCGACGAAGCCGCCGAGGCGGATGCCGCGCGTGTTCTCGGAGGACGCGCCACGCAGCATCTGCTCGATCGGCACGTCGGCACCGATGTTGGCGGGCTGCTGGTAGAAGCCGGTGGCGCGGGCGGATTCGAAGCCGCTGCGGGTAATCGGCAGGTAGCCGGTGTCCATGTGCCACTTGCCGGCCACCGCGGGCTGCGCGGTGTAGGCGAAGAAGTCGGCGATGCCGCGCAGCTCGGCCGCGCTGCGCTGCGTGTTCGGGCCGCGGTTCATCACCCACAGGGCGGCGCCGCCGATGATGGCGTTGGCCGGCTGCGTGCCTTCATAGGTCGGCAGCATGGCGACGCCCCAGTCGAAGCGCGCCTCCCGCTGCACGCGGGCGCGGAAGCCGGAGGAGGTCATCATGATGGCGCATTCGCCACCCGGGAACAGCGGCTCGCCGGCATTGTCGCGGCCGCCCCAGCGGAACAGGCCTTCCTTCTGCCAGTTCACCAGGTTGGTCAGGTGCCGCAGCATCAGCGGGTTGTTGACGCGGAGTTCAGCGTTGGCGCCGCCGAAGCCGTTGCCCTGGGTGGCCAGCGGGATGTTGTGGATGGCGCTGAACTGCTCGATGTGCAGCCAGGTCGGCCAGGCGGTGGACATCGGGCAGGCATGGCCGGAAGCCTTGAGCGCTGTCAGCGCCTGGCCCACGCCTTCCCAGGTGGTTGGGAACTGGTCGGGGTTCAAATTGGCGCGGCGGAAGGCGTCCTTGTTGTAGTAGACGATCGCCGTGCTGCTGTTGAACGGCATCGCCATCTGGCGGCCATCGGCGGCGGCGTAGTAGCCGCGCACGCCTGGCAGGAAGTCGTCGAAGTTGATGTTGACGCCGGCCTGCGACAGCAGTTCATGCGTCGGGATGATGGCGCGGCCGGCATTGATCATGGTGCCGGTGCCGACTTCGAACATCTGCACCAGGTGCGGCGCCTGGCCGGCGCGGAAGGCTGCGATGGCGGCGACCATGGTCTCCGGGTAGCTGCCGCGGAAGGTCGGCACCACGCGGTACTGGGTCTGGCTGTCGTTGAAGCCCTTGACCAGGTTCTCCAGCAGGCCGCCGAGCGGCTGCGACAGGCCGTGCCAGAACTGGATTTCGGTAGGGGCCTGCGCCTGGGCGGGTGCCCCGGCAAGGCTCGCGAGCGCGACGGCGCCCGCCATGATGCTGCGGCGGAACATGGGTCTCTTCTCCCGTTTGGGTGCCGGCGGGCTCTAGACGGCCTGCGTTGCGAGGTTTTTACAGATTTATGTCAGATCGGTGAAGGGGCTGGCACGGTCACATGATCTGCGAGGCAGCGCGCAGCCCGGAGATCATGGAGGACCGCAGCAGGTGCTCCCGGCACCGGGCCGGATCATCGGCCGTGGCCTGCAACTCCGCCAGCAATTCGGCCCGCCGGGCCGGACCGGTCTCCCGCATTCGGGCGCGGTTGCGGTCGGCCTGGGCGATGATTTCGCGGGCGGCGATGGGCTGCCGGCGGCGGGTGTAGCGGTCGAGCAGGGCGTCCTCGGCTTCCCCGCGCCAGACCGGGGCCAGGGTCCCGGCCAGTTCCACCGCATCGTGGATGCCGCCATTCATGCCCATGCCGCCGGAGGGCGAGTTCAGGTGCGCGGCGTCGCCGGCCAGCAGCAGGCGACCGATGCGGTAGGTCTCTACGATCCGCTGGTGGATGCGGTACGGGCGCAGGTCTGGCACGTCATAGGGCGTGTCCTTGGGATGGATTGCCTGCAGCTTCCGCTCGATCGCCGAGGGTTCCAGCGCCTGGTCTACGGATTCGCCGGGCGCTGTGTGCAGCGAGGCACGCCAAAGCCCCGGCACCCGCAGCAGGGAGAAGGTGCCGGAGAAGGCCGGGTGGCGGGTCCAGATGTAGTTGACGTTCGACAGCCCCTCGAACACCTCGTGGAACGGGAAGGGCGTGGTCGCGAGGATCGTGGTTTCGGGATAGGTGTCGCCGGCGAAATCCAGGCCCATGGCGCGGCGGATGATGCTGCGCGCGCCGTCGCACCCGATGGCATAGGGCGCGGCGAAGGATTCGAAGCCGCTGCCGGACAGCGCGACGTGGTCCGCTCCGTGCACCACCGTGTCCACCTTGCAGCCGAAGCGGATCTGCACGGTATCCGCGTGCTCCGCCGCCAGCTTCGCCAGGATGATTCGGGACAGCTTCCACTGCTCGGCCTGCAGCCGGTAGGGGTGGGCGGTATCCTCCCGCAGCACGCCGAGGTCGAACACCGCGCGCGCGCCATCCTCGTGCCGCCGGATCTGCCAGTGCGGCGTCACCAGCCCCTGCGCGATCAGCGGCGCCGCGACCCCGAGCGCATCGAGCATGTCGAGCGAAGGCGGGTGGAAGGTGGAGGCGCGCAGCGCCTCCGAGATGTCGTCCTCCGCGTCCAGCACCAGGCTCGGCAGGCCGAGGGTCGCGAGCTTCAGCGCCAGCACCAGCCCCACCGGTCCGGCGCCGATGATGGCGATGCGGCGGTCGTCTTTCGTCTTCGAGTCCATGCCCGCATCTAATCCCGCAACGCCCGCCGCAGCGAGTCCCGGATCGGCGAGACCAGGTAGGCCAGCGCGCTCCGCGTCTCCCCGAGCACGAAGACCTCCGTCGGCATCCCCGGCGTCAGCCGCAGCCTGGCGATTCGGGACAATTCGCCGGGGTTGATCTCGGCGCGGGCCAGAAAGAAGGGCTGGCCCTGCGCGTCCGCCTGCCGGTCGGCGGAGACGTAGGTGAGGGTGCCGGCCAGCAGCGGCGTGGTGCGCTGGCGCAGCGCGGTCAGGCGGATGTTCACCCGCTGGCCCGGCTGCACCTGTTCCACATCGTTCGGCGCGATGCGCGCCTCCACCACCAATCGGTCGCCGATCGGCACCAGATCGAGCACCGGCTGGCCTTCGGTGATACTGCTGCCGGGGGTGACGAAGCGGATATCGGTGACGATCCCGGCCTCCGGGGCCACCAGATCGCGCCGCGTCCGCGTATTCTCCGCGGCCAGAAGGCGCTGTTCCGCCTCCAGCGCCTGCTGCTGCGCCGCCTGCAATTCGCCGGCGATCTCCTGGGCGCGGGTCAGGCGCAGCGTGGCGAGTTCGGCCTCGGCCTGGGCGATGGATTGGCGGAACTGCGCCTCCTGCGCCGCGTGCAGGCCCATGTCGCCGCGCGCCTGCGCCTCCAGCCGCTCCAGCTCCCGCACCTCCCGCATCCGGGCGAAACCCTGCTGCGCCAGTGGGCGCAGCCCGGCGAGGTCGGCGCGGACGGAGGCCTGGCGCGCGGCGGCGGCGGCGCGCTGGGCGCCGGCGGCCAGAAGCTGTTCGCGCGGCACGGCGGCGCGGCGTTCATAGACGCGCTGGTTGCTGTCGAAGGCCTGCCAGCGCGCCTGGAACAGCCGGCCCTCCGCCAACAGGATCGCAGCCAGGGCCGGGTCGGTGGCGGCGGCTTGGCGGATGCCGGGGGGAATTTCGAATTGGCGGGAGTCCTGTTGTTCGGCGACCAGCCGGGCGGTGCGGGCGGCCAGCGTGCGGGCCAGGGCCCGGGCCTGCACGGCGGTGGCCTCCGCATTGGTGGGGTCGAGGCGGAGCAGCACCTCCCCGGCCTGGACGCGCTGGCCTTCGCGCACCAGCAGGTCCTGCAGGATGCCGGGCTCGGCCAGCATGATCGATTTGCGACGGCCCTCCGCCACCAGCGATCCGCGGGCGAGCACCGCGCGCTCGATCGGCGTGATCGCGGCCCAGGCCAACGTGCCGCCGAATCCCAGCGCCAGCAGCAGCCAGGCGGCGCGCATCGCGCGGCGCAGGTCGGGCGTCTGCGGTCCGGCCGTCTCGAAGTGCAGCGCGATGCGGCGCGGGGCCGGGGCGGCATCCGGCCTGCGGGTCGCCACGGGGCCTGCGGCGAATCGTGTCATGCCGTCGGTCCCTCCACGCGCCAGAGGCCGCCCGGCGCCAGCACCAGGAGCTGGTCGACATGGCCATCCCACAGGGAACCATCGTGGCTGATGACGAGGCAGCAGGCACCATCGTCCCGCGCCGCGAGCACCGCGTCCCGCACCCCCTCCCGCGCCGGCTTGTCCAGACCTGCCTCCGGTTCATCGAGGGCCAGCAGGGCCGGACCGCCGTGCAGGGCGCGGGCGAGGCCGACGAGGCGGCGCTGGCCGGCGGACAGGATCTCGACCGGCGTGGCGTAGCCCTGCGGCAGCCGGCCGATCAACTCATGCGCGCCGGCCAGCCGCGCCGCGTCCACCACCTGGTCCATGTCCTCCGGCCCGCAGCGGGCGATGGCGCGGGCGACGCTGCCCTCCGTCAGCTGCACATCCTGCGGCAGGTAGCCGACGGTCGCGTGGCCGGCGGGCTCGCCATCCAGCAGCACCCGCCCGGCATCCGGCATCGCGAGCTCAAGGGCCAGCCGCAGCAGGCTCGATTTGCCGGCACCGTTCGCGCCGACCACCAGGGTCAGCGTGCCGGGCGGCACGTGCAGCGTGATCCCGCCAAGCACCGGCGCAGCGCCGCCCGGCGGCGTCCAGCGGAGGTCGCGCAGCACCAGGCCGGGCGGTGCGGCACGGTCGGCGGGCCGTGGCGCCGGGGCTGCGTCATCGGAGTGCAGCTCGTCCAGCCGGCGCCAGGCGAGCGCCGCCAGCGCCCAGTCCTGCCAGGCCGCGGCCAGCCTCGCTACCGGCTGCGTCGCCATGCCGGCCAGCAGCATGGCGGCAATGACGCTGCCGGGCGAGGCTCGGTCCGCCAGCGCCAGCAGCACCCCGGCGACGACCACGGCACCCTGCGTGAGGTGCCCGGTCAGGGCCATGACGCCGCGCAGCGCCCGGGCGCGGGTCTCGCCGCGGTCGCTGTCCTCCAGCAGCGTCGGCTGCGCCGCCTGCCAGCGCCGCGTGACGGCATCGAGCATTCCAAGCCCGCGCAGAAGGTCCGCCTGCCGCAGCCGGTCCTGCAGCGTTGCGGCGTGATGCTGGCGCCTGGTCTCGGCGTCCTGCACCGTGCCGCGCGTGGTGCGGTCCAGAGCCAGGCCGAGCAGCGCCAGCACGATGCAGCCAAGGCCCACCACCAGCGCATGGACCGGGTGCAGCAACGCCAGGACGGTGAGCGCCACCGGCACGGCCGCAAGGTCCAGCAGGTCCGCCGGCGTCTCGCCACTGAGGAAGCGCCGCAGCGTGGCGAGGTCGCGCAGCGCCGCGAGGCCCGGTGCGCTGCCGCCCGCCACCGCGCCGCGCAGCGCCGCATGCAGCGTCGCGGGCGCCACACGGTGCAGCACGGCATCCGCCACGGCCGAGACCAGCGCGCCGCGCAGCACGCGCAGCGCGGCGGCCAGCGCCAGGGCCACCGCGAAGGCCAGCGACAGCACCGCCAGCGTATCCAGGTTGCGGCCCTCCACCACGCCGTCGAAGACATGCATGGTCAGCAGCGGCAGGCCGAGCAGCGCCACCTGCCGTGCGACGGACAGCGCGAGCGCGAGGCCTGTTGCCTGGCGCGGGATGGCGGGTGGCAGGGTGCGGGTGCCGCTCATGCCGGCGCGGCCAGGGCACGGCGCCGCTCGGTGGCCAGAAGCTGGCCGGACCGCAGCACCACCACGCGATCCGCCGCCGAAAGCAGCGCCGGGCGGTGGGAGCTCAGCAGCACGGCGGTGCCGCGAGAGGCCAACTCGCGCAGCATCCGCACCAGTCCGGCCTCGCCCTCCGCGTCGAGGAAGGCGGATGGCTCGTCCAGCACCAGCAGGCCGGGGTCGCGGTACAGCGCCCGCGCCAGGGCGAGGCGCTGGCGCTGGCCGGCGGAGAACTGCGGACCGATTGGCGTCGCGTAGCCCTGCGGCAGGGACGCCACCATCGCATGCGCCTCCGCCAGCCTTGCTGCGCGCAGCACGGCTGGCAGGTCCGGCTCCTCGAGCCGCGCGATCGCCTCGGCCACCGTGCCATCGGTGAGCAGTGGGTCCTGCGGCAGGTAGCCGGCGTGGCGGGCGAGATCGGCGCGTGCCCATTGCGCGGTGGCATGGCCATCGAGGGTGCAGAGCCCGGCCGAGGGGCGGACCATGCCGATGGCGATGCGCAGCAGCGTCGTCTTGCCGGACCCGGTGCCGCCGGCAAGCGCGACGATCTCGCCGGGGGAAACCTCCAACACCACGTCGCGCAGCAGCGCACGGGCGGCGCCGGAATGGGCGAAGCTGACCCGGTCCAGCACCAGGCGCGGGGTGCGGCAGGGGTAGGCGAGGGTGGGACCGGCTTCCGCAGCGCCGAGCGCCCCGAGCCGCAGCCAGGCCGCGCGCGCCGCGCCGGCTTCGTGCAGGGCGGCGCCGAGGCGGGCGAAGGGCGCCACGGCCTGCCCGGTGACCAGCATCGCCAGCACCATGCCGAATCCGACCGGCACATCCAGCGCGAGCAGCAGCGCGCCCACCACCAACGCGCCCCCGGCGCCGAGGGCCTGCAGGCTGCCGAGGCCGGCCGCGATGCGCCGGGCGATGGTCCGCGCGCGGCGTAGCGCGGCATCGGCGGGCGCCGCCCCGGTCTGCCAGCCGGCGACGAGCCGGTCGCGCATCCCCATCGCCGCGATGGCCTCGGCGCAGCGCAGCGCATCGGCGACCTGTCCGGCGAGTCGCGCCTGCGCCGCCTCGGCCTCGGCCAAGTCACGGCGGGTCAGGCGTTCGCCGAGCAGGCTCAGCATCGCGGCGATGCCGCAGCAGGCCAGCGCCCAGGTTGCGAAGGCCCAGTGAAAGACCAGCAGCAGCAGGATCAGGACCGGCGCCAGCAGCGCGTCCGCGAGGCCCGTCAGCAGCGGACCGCAGACGGTGCGCCGCAGCGCCTCCACGTCCCGCAGCGCCTGTCCCGCCACGCGATCCGCACCGGGATCGCGTTGTGCCGCGGCACGCACCAGCGGCCCGGCCAGGCGCCGTGCCAGGCGGTGGGAGACGGCGATCAGGCCGAGCGCGCGGAGCTGCTCCAGCCCCAGCAGCAGCGCGACGGCGAGGCCTATTGCGATGGCAAGGCCCGCCAGGGTCCAGCCATTGCCGGTCGGCAGCACCAGTTGCCAGATCGCCAGCTTGGCCGCGACCACGCCGAAACCGGCCAGGCTGATCGCCAGCCCCAATGCCAGGGCGAAGCGTGAAGCGGCCAGGATTTCCGAGCGCGCCAGCAGCGCCGGGCTGTCTGCCGCAGGGTCCGGCTGCGCCGCCATCACAGCGCCAGCAGCAGGGCGAAGCCGATCAGCGCGCCGAGGCTGACCAGCGCCAGCAGCGTACCCAGCGCCACCTGCCAGGCATCCGGCCCGCGCGGCGCCGCCGGGGGCGCGGCCGGCAGCCGGGCGAGGCGGTCATCGAGCCGCGCCATCCAGGCTTCCAGCACCGCAAGCCGCTGTTCCGCGTCCGGGGCCATGCGGACCGGAACCACTGCCTGAAGCCGCGCCTCCAGCGCCTGCTGGCCCTGCACGAGCTGGTTGATGACCTGGACGACCTGCGAATGCGGCGGCTCGACCCGTCGCTGCGGCGGCAGCAGCACGGCACCGCCGGCGGCGGCGCGGGCGACCACCTGGAGGTCGGGCAGGCGCGCGGCCCAGGCCGGTTGCAGGGCGAAGCGGAAGCCGTGGGCGCCATCGCCGATGCCGGCCGGCACCAGGTCGCCGCGCGCATGGTCGGCCGGCGCGACGGCGAGGATGCCGCCGTCCAGGCGCAGTTCCACCAGCACGCGGTGCCGCGGCGCGCCCGGCTCGAAGGCCCAGCCGCTGATCTCGCCAAGGGTCGCCTGCTCGACGCAGCCGCGGATCACCGGCCGGCCGCGCGGGTCAAGGGCCGCGTTCATGCGCGGGGCCGGGCAGGGCCGGAGAGGTGCGGCGGGTCACGCCGCTGAGGTTAGTGTAAAAAGCGCCCGGCTCAAATCGCGTCGGGCGCAAGTCGCGTGATCAGGGGTCTTCGCGCGTCAGCAGGCTTTCCAGGTAGGTGCCGTAGCCGCTGTTGCGCAGCGGCGCCGCCAGGGCGCGCAGCTGGTCGCCATCGATGAAGCCCATGCGCCAGGCGACTTCCTCGGGGGCTGCCACCTTCTGGCCGGTGCGCTTCTCGATGGCGCGGACGAATTCGCCGGCCTCGAGCAGGCTGTCATGCGTGCCGGTATCCAGCCAGGCATAGCCACGCCCGAGGCGGACCACCCGCAGCGAGCCCTCGTCCAGGTAGACCCGGTTGAGGTCGGTGATCTCCAGCTCGCCGCGCGGCGAAGGCGCCAGCGCCTTGGACAGCGCCGCGGCGCGGCCATCGTAGAAATACAGCCCGGTCACCGCCCAGTCGGAGCGCGGCAGCGTCGGCTTCTCCTCGATCGTCAGCGCCCGGCTCTGCCCATCGAACTCCACCACGCCGTAGCGGTGCGGATCGGCGACGCGGTAGGCGAAGACGGTGGCGCCACTTCCGGTCGCGTTGGCCTGCGCTTCCTTCATCCGTTCCTCCAGGTCGTGCCCGTGGAACAGGTTGTCGCCGAGCACCAGCGCGCAGGGCTGGCCGGCCAGGAATTCCTCGGCCAGCACGAAGGCATGGGCGATGCCGCGCGGCTTGTCCTGCTCGGCGTATTCCAGCTTCAGGCCCCAGCGTTCGCCATCGCCCAGCAGGCGTCGGAACAGGGGCAGGTCGTGCGGCGTCGAGATGATCATGATCTCGCGGATGCCGGCCAGCATCAGCACCGACAGCGGGTAGTAGACCATCGGCTTGTCGAACACCGGCAGCAGCTGCTTCGAGACGGCGAGAGTCGCCGGATGCAGCCGCGTGCCCGAGCCGCCCGCCAGGACGATGCCCTTCATGCCGTAGTCTCCAGATCGTGTGGGGATATCAAGATGCCGGCCCGACCAGCGTGTCCAGGCAGGTGGCCAAGGATTGCCGCCAATCCGCCGGAGCGATGCCGTGCACGGCGCCGATCCGGCTGCAATCGAGCCGACCGTCGGGGGGGCGCACGGCGCGGGTCGGGAAATCCGCGGTGGTGATGGCGGTGACGCGCGGCTGCTTGTGGCCGCGCCGCGCCGCCTCGGCCACGATCGCCTCGGCGAAGCCGTGCCAGGTGGTGTGCGGCGCGCCGGTCAGGTGGAACAGGCCGAACGCCGCATCGCCCGCCGGCGCCGCCAGCAGCCGCGGCGCCATGTAAGCCACCGCCTCGGCGAGGTCGGCGGCGAAGGTCGGCGCGCCATGCTGGTCGGCGACGACGCGCAGCTCATCGCGCTCCGCCGCCAGGCGCAGCATGGTCTTCACGAAGTTCGCGCCATCCGGGCTGCACACCCAGGCGGTGCGCAGCACCACGCTGCGCGGGTTGGCGGCCAGCACCGCACGCTCCCCTTCCTCCTTGCTGCGGCCATAGACGCCGAGCGGGGAGGGGCTGTCCGTTTCCAGGTAGGGCGCGCCCTTGCCGCCGTCGAAGACATAGTCGGTGGAGAAATGCACGAAGGGCGCGCCGTGGTCGGCAGCGGCGGCGGCCAGCCGCGCGGCGCCGGCGCAGTTCACCGCGAAGGCCAGCGCCTCCTGGTCCTCGGCGCGGTCGACCGCGGTGTAGGCGGCGGCGTTGACGACGAGGTCCGGTCGCGCCGCGGCAATGGCGGCGGCGACGGAGGCATCGTCCGTCAGGTCAAGCTCCGGCGGCTCCAGCGCCGTGACCTCATGCCCATCGAGGCGGCGCACCAGCGCCCGCGCCACCTGGCCCTCGCGGCCCGCGATCAGGACGCGCATCAGAAGGCCGGCCCGAGATCGGCGAGGCGCGGCGCGCGGCGGTCCTTGTCGGACAGCGTCGCAGCCGCCGGGTCGAAGCCCCAGTCGATGGCGAGCGCCGGGTCGTCCCAGGCCAGCGATCGGTCACACTCCGGCGCGTAGAGGGCGGTGACCTTGTAGGCCACCTCGGTCTCCGGCTCCCGCGTGATGAAGCCATGCGCGAAGCCCGGCGGCACCCAGAGCATCAGCCCGTTCTCGCCGGAAAGTTCGGCGGCGACATGCTGGCCGAAGCTCGGCGAATCGCGGCGCAGGTCGACCGCCACATCCAGGATGCGCCCGCGCAGGGCCCGCACCAGCTTGCCCTGGGCGTGTGGTGGGGTCTGGAAATGCAGGCCGCGCACGGTGCCGACATGGACGGACAGGGACTGGTTGTCCTGCACGAACTCATCCGGAATACCGACCGCCGCGAAGTCCCGGCGCGAATAGGTCTCGACGAAGGCGCCGCGGGCATCGGCGAAGCGCCGCACGGAGACCAGCAGCGGGCCCTCGATCGCCAGGGCCTGGGACTCGACGTTTCCGGCGCGTCGGGTGGGGAACGGGGCGACCCGATCCGGCATGCAGTGTTCTCCGAGGGCGATGGCGCAATCGGAGCTTCCTTAGTGCAGGCGGGGGCCCGGGCAAAGTGCACTAGACCGCGAGCGGCTCCGCCTCCGGCTCCCCGCCCGCCGCCAGCTTCTCCACCAAATCGAGCTGGCGCGGCAGGCAGCGGGTGCGCAGGTCGTAGCGGGCGATGATGTCGGCGCGCGCGGTGGCAGCCAGGGCGCCATGGCGCGAGGGGTCCGCGAGCACGCCCGACACCTGGCGTGCCAGGGCATCGGGATCAAAGAACGGCACCACCAGGCCATTGCGGCCGTGCTCGAGCACCTCCGTCACCGGCGAGGTGTCGGAGCCGATGATGAGGGCGCCGCAGGCCATCGCCTCCAGCATCGACCAGGACAGCACGAAGGGGTAGGTCAGGTAGATGTGCGCCCGGGTGATCCGGAACAGGTTGTGCAGCTCGTCGTGCGGCACGCGTCCGGTGAAGTGGATGCGGGACAGATCGAGCGAGGGGCCGAGCTCGGCCAGCAGCTTCGCCTTCCAGTTCTCCGCATCCTCCGGCTTCTTGCCGTAGGAGACTTCGTTGCCGCCGACGATGATGGTGTGCAGGTTCGGGCGCTCGCGTTGCAGCCGCGGCAGGGCGCGCATCATCGTGGGGAAGCCGCGATAGGGTTCCAGGTTGCGCGCGACGTAGGAGATCACCTCCTCCCCCCGGTCGAAGCGGCGGCCCTGCGGGGTGGTGAAGACGGCCTGCGGGTCCGGCGCGCAGCGCTGGGTGTCCACCCCCTCATGCAGGCAGGTGATGCGGCGCCGCGCCCAGTCCGGGTAGCGGCTCCATTGCCAGCGTGTCGGGCTGAGGCCCCAGTCGGCGGCCTGGAGGGAGATGAGCTGCGTCGCGTTCAGCATCCGGATGCGCGCGGCATCGTCGAGGCCGACGGGCTGCGTGGGATCGAAGCCGAGGTCCTGGCCCACAGAATTGTAGTAGAACTCCCAGTAGAAAAGCGTCCGCGCCTGCGGAAACACGTCCTTCAGGAACAGGCCCTCGCCCCAGCCGGGGTGGCAGACGATGATGTCCGGCCGCATGCCCTTGTCGCGCAGCTGGACCAGCCGGTTCGCCAAATGCTGGCCGCGCCGTGTCGAGGCCTCCAGCGAGCGGAGGTAGCGATGCGTCGCCTCCCCGGCGCCCTTCGGCGCGCCATAGGCGATGTATTCGACGCCGGGGGCGGCATGGCCGGGCTTTTCGCCGACCGCCCAGACCTTCACCCCCGCGCGCTGCGCCAGCGCCGGCGCCAGGTGGGCCCACTGGCCGGGGAAGTTCTGGTGGATGAACAGGGCGCGCAACGGGCGGCGGGGCAGCAGCAGGGCCATCATCTCTCCGGGCCGGAAGGGGCCGGGTTTCGTTGCGGATCAGCCTGTGGGGCGGCGCCGTCCGGGTCAAGGCGCCACCCCGCCGGGCGACCGCCGGGGTGGTCGGGCTGCCCGGCCGATGGCAGGCTGGGCGCCTTATTGGAAAGGAACGCGGCCATGGCCGACACTCGCCGGAAGCCGGAAGACCTGCGCAGCCATCGCTGGTTCGGCGCCGAGGATCTGCGCGCCTTCGGGCACCGGTCCCGCATGTTGCAGATGGGCTTTTCCGAAAGCGATTTCCGCGGCAAGCCGGTGATCGGCATCATCAACACCTGGTCGGAACTCAGCCCCTGCCACTTCCACTTCCGCACCCGGGCGGAGGAAGTGAAGCGCGGCGTCTGGCAGGCCGGTGGCTTCCCGGTGGAACTGCCGGCGCATCCGGTGACCGAGCAGTACATGAAGCCGTCCAGCATGCTGTACCGCAACCTGCTGGCGATGGAGACGGAGGAGTTGGCCCGCAGCCAGCCCTGCGACGGGCTGGTGCTGCTGGGTGGCTGCGACAAGACGCCGCCCGGCCTGGTGATGGGCGCGCTGTCCGCCGGGCTGCCCTTCATCTTCGTGCCCGCCGGGCCGATGAACAGCGGCAACTGGCGCGGAAAATCGCTGGGGTCGGGCTCGGACGCCTGGAAGTACCACGCGGAACTGCGCGCCGGCACGATCAGCCAGGCGCAGTGGAAGGACATGGAGGGCGGCATGGCCCGGTCCTTCGGCACCTGCATGACCGCCGGCACGGCGGCCACCATGATGCTGGCGGTGGAGGCGATGGGGCTCACGCTGCCCGGTGCCAGTTCCATCCCCGCCGCGGACAGCGCGCATCCCCGGATGGCGACCGAATCGGGCAAGCGGATCGTCGAGATGGTCTGGACCGACCAGAGCCCGGCCGCGCTGCTCACCCAGGGCAGCATCGACAACGCCGTGGCGGCGACCATGGCCTTCGGCGGGTCCACCAACGCCATCGTCCACATCATCGCCATGGCGCGCCGCGCCGGGCTGGAGTTGGACCTGGAGCGGTTCGACGCGATCAGCCGCCGGGTGCCGCTGATCGCCAACCTGCGGCCGAATGGCGACACCTACCTGATGGCCGATTTCTTCTTCGCCGGCGGTTCCCGCGCCTTCCTCAACCGGCTGTCGCCGCATCTGGACCTGTCGGCGAGGACGGTGTCCGGCGCGACGCTGGGCGAGGACATCGCCGATGCGGATGTGTTCAACGAGGAGATCATCCGCCCGCTGAACCGCCCGTTGCAGGCCGAAGGCGGGCTCGCGGTGCTGAAGGGCTCGCTGGCGCCGCGCGGCGCCGTCATCAAGACCAGTGCGGCCGACCCGAAGCTGCTGGTGCATACCGGCCCGGCGGTGGTGTTCGACACCTATGCGGACCTCAAGAAGCGCCTGGACGACCCGGATCTGGAGGTGACGGCCGACAGCGTGCTGGTGCTGCGCTCCTCCGGCCCGCAGGGCGGCCCCGGCATGCCCGAATGGGGGATGATGCCGATCCCGCAGAAGCTGCTGAAGCAGGGGGTGCGGGACATGGTGCGGCTGTCCGATGCCCGGATGTCCGGCACCAGCTATGGCACCTGCGTGCTGCATGTGGCGCCCGAGAGCCATGTCGGCGGGCCGCTGGCGCTGGTGCGGGATGGCGACCTGATCCGGCTCGACGTCCCGAACCGGACGCTGGACCTGCTGGTGGAGCCGGCGGAGATGGAACGGCGGCGCGATGCCTGGGTGAAGCCGGCGACCCGCTATGCCCGCGGCTGGACCGCGCTGCACCTGGATCAGGTCAGCCAGGCAGATGAGGGCTGCGACCTGCGCTTCCTGGAGGCGGGAGCACCGACGCCGGAGCCGGACATCTACTGATCCGCGTCACGCGATGAGCCTCACGCCGGCGCCGCGTGCGGATCGGCGACGCCGGCCATCGCGTTGCGCGGGTTCTCCTGCTGCGCGATGCGGGACAGCAGGGACAGGGCGGCGGAGTAGTAGTCCGGGCTGCGGGCGATGCCGGGCAGCGGGTGCGCGACACGGCCGTTCGACCCGGCCGCGGTGATCACCTCCGCCACCGCCTCGATGCCGGCGGGCGCGGTGTAGGGGGAAAGCTGGCCGTTGCGCAGATCCGTCCAGGCCGGGCGCGCGGCCAGGTTCGGGTCGTTCCAGAACCGGGTGGCGGCGCGCAGGGCCGGCTCCGAGGTCATCCCCGCCCAGGCCAGGTGCAGCGGCACCCGCACCGCGTCGAAGGAAAAGCGCGCCGGCCAGCCGGCGGCGGGCTGCACGATGCCGGCCTGGCGGCCACGGCCGATCTCCACCCAGTCGGCCGGCAGGCCCCAGCGGCCGTAGCGCATGCCGCGCAGCATCCCGACGCCGTCATCGATCAGGCGGCCCCAGGCCCGGTCGGGCAGGGCTGTGGCCAGGGCGCGCAGCGCGGGGAAGGCGTAGTAGGAGGGGTTGGTCACCACCCGGTCGGAATGTTCGAAGCCGAAGGCACCTGGCAGCAGCACGGTGCGACCATCCACCTCCACCACCAGCTTGCGCAGGATCGCCTGTGCCATCGCCTGTGCCTCCCGCCGGTAGGCCGGCACCTGCCAGCGATCGGCAGCGCGCAGCAGGGCCCAGGCAATGTAGAGGTCGCCATCCGTGGCATTGTTGCGGTCCGCCACCGGGTTCGCGGCGGTGGGCACGAAGCGCCAGGCGTGCAGGCCATCGGTGCGGCGCAGCCGGGTGCGGGTCCAGCGGTGGATGCGCTCGAAGGCCTGGCGATCCCCGAAGGATTCGGCGAACAGCAGGCCGTAGCCCTGACCCTCGCTGTGCGAGATGCCGGCATTGCCGGTATCGACGACGCGGCCCTCCCCGGTGACGAAGCGGGCCTGGAAGGCGCGCCATTCGGAGCCGGAATCCTGCACCGCGCGCATCGGCATCGCGGGCGCGGCCTGCTGCGGGTTGCGGGCGGCGCTGCCGGCCGGCAGCAGGGCCAGCATCGCGCTCATCCCGCCGACAAGGCGGCGACGCGTGGCGGAGGCCAGCGGCATGGTGGGCTCCACCGGCGCGCCATACGGGTTGGTGCGCGACCGCGGTTCGGACCGGAGCAGGGATTCGGCGAGCATCGAGGCAGTCTCCATCAAGGCCGCCTGGGGCAGGCGGGCGGGCGGCCGGTCGGGCACGAGCGGTGGGTATCGGCGGTGGGTGTGGCCGGTGGGTATGGCCGGTGGCTCAGGCGCTGCGGAGCAGCAGGCGGGCGCGCAGGCCGCGGTCCGGAAGTGTCCAGACGTCCATCCGGCCGCCCTGTAGCGCGACCAGCCGGCGGGCAATCGCGATTCGGAGGCGCTGCTCGGTTTCCGCCACCTCCGGGCGGCGCAGGGTCGGGGCGCTCGGGCGGATCACGAGGTCGAGCCGCGCCTGCCCGACGCCGGCATCCACCGAAAGCTCCGCCGCGCCGGCGGGCAGCGCAGGTTGGGCACCGGAAGCCTGCGCCGGGACGGGCTGTTGGCCGAGCGTCAGCGCCGCGAGCAGGACCATGGCTCGCACCAGCCGAGGTCCGTCGAGATTGAAGGCCGGATCGGCATCCGGCTGCAGGATCAGGCGCCGGCCGCAACGCAGCCCGAGGCCACCGAGACCGGACGAGACCAGGCCGAGCAATCCATGCGCCGAGATCGGCGTGTGCTGCGGCTGCGCCAGGCCGTCCTCAAGCTCGGCCAGGTCCATCAACTCGTCGAGCAGGGCGAGCAGGCCCACGGCAGGGGCCGGGACGCCGCAGGCATCCTTGCGCGGGACGGCACGCATCAGGTCCCCGAGCGGGCCGCGCAGGTCCTGCGCCACCGCCTCCACGCCATTACCCTCGGCATCAACCCGCTGCGCCAGCGCGTGCAGCAGGGCCTCCGCCGCACCGGCGGGATCGGCCGGGGTGACGGTGTCCGGAGCAGCGGCGGGCCCACGCTCGGCGCGGCGGGACGGGGCGCGGGCGAAGCGCGGCGGCGGAGTCGGGATCGGCGCCAGGGCCGCCGCGGCGGTCGGGCGACGGGTCCAGGCGGCGGGGATGGCATTCCCCAGGATGCCACGGCGCAGCGCGGCGCGAGCGAGTGCGTCCTGCACCATCCGCGCCAACTCGGCGCCGCGCATCGGCTTGTGCAGCATCCCGAAGGCGCCGATCCGCGCCGCCGCCATGCCTTGCGCGGCGGAGGCATATCCGGTGATCAGCACCACCTCCAGCGCCTGCGCCTCGGCCCGGCCGCGGAGCGCCGCTTCCGCCAGGGCGAGCCCGTCCATGCCGGGCATACGGATGTCGCTGACCAGGGTCGCGATGTCCGGGCGCCGGCGCAGCACCGCCAGCGCGGCCTCCGCCGATTCGCTGGGCAGCACGTTCAGGCCGCGGCGGCTGAGGTTGGCCACCAGTTCCGCCAGCACCTCACCCTCGTCGTCAACCAGCAGCACCGACAGGTCCGTTGCGGCGGCCTGGACGATCTGCCGCGCAGGTCGCAGGGCGAGCGCGGGCGCCCCCAATGCGGGAGTCCCCTTGAGGAGCGAACGCATAACGCTGCCGTGGCCTGCCTGGATGTTCATGGTGCGGCTCCGTCTCGCTGGTCTCATTCGGGAAACGAGGCGGGGCCGGAGGTCCGGGCCGCCCCGTGGAAGCGGCCCAATGAATGAAAGGTTAACGCGTCGTCGTGTTGTCCCGATTGTTAGGGAAATCACTCGGAACGACGACAAACTGCGCTCGACGTCATCCTACGTCCTCCGCTAGATGTCTTTGTCGTCGCGCGTCTCCAGCTTGGGAGACAGAAGTCGGCGTGGGAGACATGGCATGACGATGCGGACGGTGGCCGCCCGCCCGGGTGCCATGGAAGTTGCGGTGCGGGCCGAGGAGACGGTGGGCCTGGCGCGTCCGCAGGGCCCGCTCGTGCTGCTGGCCGATGACGAGCGCGAGCTGACGGACGAGATGGCGGCCTACCTGGCGCGCTACGGCCTGCGCACGGTCGTTGCCAATTCCTACACCGCCGCCCTGACCATCATCGAGACGCAGCAGCTCGACGCCATCATCCTGGACCAGCGCCTGGGCCCGGTGGACACGCTGCCGCATCTGCCGGAGCTGCGCGCGCTGACCAGCGCGCCGATCCTGGTCGTCACCGGGAACCGGGAGGAGACGGACCGGGTGCTGGGGCTGGAACTCGGGGCCGACGACTTCCTGGTGAAGCCGGTCTCGGGGCGGGAGCTGGTGGCGCGGCTGCGCGCGCGGATACGCCGACCCGCAGGCCCACCACCGGCGCCGCGGCGGGACCGCTGGCGGCTGATGCCAGTGGAACGCCGCCTGGTGCGGCCGGATGGCAGCCTGCTGGAACTGACCGGGGCCGAGTTCGACCTGATGGCCGCGTTGGCCGCCATGCCCGGCGAGGTCCAGACGCGGGAGGCGCTGACGCAGCAGGTGTTCCGGCGCAACTGGCGGCCGGGCGACCGCGCGGTGGACAACGCGGTGCTGCACCTGCGCCAGAAGCTGGCGCCGGAACTTGGCGAGCGCTGCATCATCACCATCCGCCAGGTCGGTTACGTCTTCATTGGCTTCCCGACTGGCTGATAGGCGCGGGGCCCGGGATTTGCTTATCCTGGGCGCATGACGGCGACCGATATCGGCTTCTTCCTCAACGGCCAGCCCCAGATGCTGCCGCCCGCGATCTCTCCCACCACCACCCTGCTGGACTGGCTGCGTGGCGCGGCCGGCGGGCCGGGCCTCACCGGCACCAAGGAAGGCTGTGCCGAGGGGGATTGCGGCGCCTGCACCGTGGTGCTGGAGGAGGCGGATGGCACCCGCACGCCGGTCAATGCCTGCCTGACGCTGCTCGGCCAGGTCCATGGCCGCGCGATTCGCACGGTGGAGGGGCTGCGCCAGCCGGATGGCGCGCCGCACCCGATCCAGCGCGCCATGGCCGAAAGCGACGGCACGCAGTGCGGCTTCTGCACGCCCGGCATTGTCATGACCGCCTGGGCGCATGCGCGGGAGGGCGGGGAGGTGCATGAGGCGCTCGCCGGCAACCTGTGCCGCTGCACCGGCTACCGCCCGATCCTGGAGGTCTTTGCAGGGCTCGCCGACGACGCCGGGCCGCCGCCGGACCTGCCCGCGCCTGGCGCGGCGCGGTTCGAGGCACCGGGCCAGGTGTTCCACCTGCCGGCAACGCTGGACGACCTGCTGGCGCTGCGCGCATCGCATCCCGAGGCCTGGCTGCTGGCCGGCGGCACCGATCTCGGCCTGCGCGTGTCGGACCACCGCGAAGGGCCGGGTGCGGTCATCTGCCTGCTGAACGTCCCCGACCTGCACACGCTGCGCGCAACGGCGGAGGCGATCGAGGTCGGTGCGGCGGTGTCCTATGCGAGGCTGCTGGCGCTGGCGCGGCAGGAGGTGGGGTTCGCGCCTCTGGCTTCGCTGCTGGCGCGGCTGGGCTCGCGGCAGATTCGCGGGCTGGGCACGCTGGGCGGCAACCTCGGCACGGCGTCGCCCATAGGCGATGCGCTGCCGCCGCTGTTGGCGCTCGGGGCGGAGTTGGAGCTGGCCTCGGTGCGGGGGCGGCGAAAGCTGGCGGTGCAGGATTACCTGCTCGGCTACCGCCAGGCGGACCTGGCGGCGGATGAGGTGGTGGTCTCCGTCACCCTGCCGCGACCAGGGCCGGCGGACATCTTCGTCTGCGAGAAGGTGAGCAAGCGGCACGACCAGGATATCGCCACCGTCGGCGCCGCCTTCCTCATCCGCATGGAAGGTGACCGGGTGGCGGAGGCGCGGCTGGCTTTCGGTGGCGTCGGGCCCATGGCGCTGCGGGCGCGGCGGGCGGAGGCGGCGCTGCTCGGCCATCGGCTGGATGCCGGCAGCATCGCGGATGCGGCGGAGGAACTGGCCGGCGAGATCCAGCCGCTGTCGGATTGGCGCGGCACCGCAGAGTACCGCCTGCTCGTCGCCCAGGGGCTGCTGCGCCGGCTGCTGGTCCGCACCCGGCATCCGGGCCTGCCCGCCAGCCTGACGGAGCTGGCGTGATGGCCGATGGGGGAAAATCCGGCGCAGCGCTGCGCCACGACAGCGCGCTGAAGCACACCACCGGCGAGGCGCGCTTCGCCGACGACACGGCGGAGGCCGCGGGCACGCTGCACGCCGCGCTGGTGCTGTCCGCAGTCGCGCATGGCACGGTCACGTCGCTGGATGTCGGTGTCGCGCGCGCCATGCCGGGCGTCGTCGCCATTCTCGGGCCGCGGGACATTCCCGGCGAGAACGACATCGCCGCCGCCGGGCGCGGCGAGCCTTTGTTCGCCGATCCGCTGGTGCAGTTCGCCGGCCAGCCCTTGGCGATGGTGGTCGCGACCAGCCGCGACGCCGCGCTGCTGGCCGCCTCCGCCGTGCGGGCCGAGATCGCGCCGCTGGAGCCGGTGCTGTCGATCGAGGCGGCGCTGGCGCGCGGGCAGTACGTCGTCGCGCCGCAGACCATGAGCCAGGGCGATGCGGAAGCGGCCATCGCCGCGGCGCCGCGCCGGATGGAGGCGGAGTTCCGCGCTGGCGGGCAGGAGCATTTCTACCTGGAAGGCCACATCGCCGTCGCGACGCCGGGGGAGGATGGCGAGATCGCCGTGGTGTCCTCCACCCAGCACCCGTCGGAGGCGCAGCATATCGTCGCGCGCGTGCTCGGCGGCGCCTGCCACCGCGTCACTGTCACCTGCCGGCGGATGGGCGGCGGCTTCGGCGGCAAGGAGAGCAATGCGAGTTGGGTCGCCGCCGCGGCGGCGCTTGCGGCGCGGGCCACCGGGCGACCCGTGAAGCTACGGCTGTCGCGGCGGGCGGACATGGTGGCGACGGGCAAGCGGCACCCGTTCCTGTATCGCTGGACCGCGGGCTTCGACGCGCAGGGGCGCATCCTGGGGCTGCAGGCGCTGCTGGCCGCGGATGGCGGCTGGTCGCTCGACATGTCCGGCGGCGTGGTGTTCCGCGCCATCACCCACGCACTGAACTGCTGCGACGTGCCGGCGGTGGCGATCACGGGCTGCGCCGCGCGCACCAACACCGTCTCCCACACCGCCTTCCGCGGCTTCGGCGGGCCGCAGGGCGCGCTGCTGATGGAGGATGTGGTGCACCGCGTCGCCGCCGCCTGTGGCCTGCCGCCGGAGGTGGTGCGGGCGCGCAATTTCTGCGGCGCGCCGGGGAATGGCGACGCGACACCCTATGGCCAGAAACTGGAGGGCGACCTGATCGCGCGGGTCTGGGCGGAAGCTCGGGAAAGTTCGGAATGGGACCGGCGGCGCGGCGAGATTGCCGCGTTCAATGCCACCCATCCGACGCTGCGGCGCGGCGTGGGGTCCATGGTGCTGGCCTTCGGCATCTCCTTTGGCATCATGCACCTGAACCAGGCCGGCGCGCTGGTGCATGTGTATTCCGACGGTTCGATCCGGTTGAACCATGGCGGCACGGAGATGGGGCAGGGGCTGTTCATCAAGGTGGCGCAGGTGGTGGCGGATGTGTTCGGCACCGGCATGGACCGCATCGCCATCACCGCGACCAGCACGGCGGAGGTGCCGAACACCGCACCGACCGCGGCCAGCACCGGCAGCGACCTGAATGGCTGGGCCGCGCACAACGCCGCCACCACCATCCGCGACCGCATGGCGCAGGTTGCAGCAGCGCGCTTCGGCATCGCGGCGGAGGCCGTGGTGTTCGCGGAGGATCGCGTCTGGGCCGGGGATGTCGGCGGCAACCGCTTCCTGGAATTTTCCGAACTCGCGCGGCTGTGCTTCCTGGAACGGGTCTCGCTGTCCTCGACCGGCTTCTACCGCACGCCGGACATCCACTGGGACCGGGAGGCGATGCGCGGCAACCCGTTCTTCTACTTCTCCTACGGCGCCGCCGTCTCCGAGGTGGTGGTGGACACGCTGACCGGGGAGCACCGGTGCATCCGCACCGACATCGTGCAGGATTGCGGCCGCAGCCTGAACCCGGCGGTGGATCGCGGGCAGATCGAGGGTGCCTTCGTGCAGGGCATGGGCTGGCTGACCTGCGAGGAGCTTTGGTGGGACGCGGGGGGGCGGCTGCGCACGGTGGGGCCCTCCACCTACAAGATCCCCGGTTCCCGCGACGTGCCACCGGTGTTCAACGTGCGGCTGCTGGAAGGCGCCCCGGCACGGTCCGACACCATCTTCCGGTCCAAGGCGGTGGGGGAGCCGCCGCTGTTGCTGGCGATCAGCGTGGCGAATGCGCTGAAGGATGCGATTGGCGTCGAGGCACTGGACCTGCCGGCGACGCCTGAACGCGTGTTGATGGCGCTGCATCGCCGGGGCTGACACGGGCGCGGCGGAGAGCGCTATGCTCCGCCGGAAGCGTCTGGGAGCAAGCCATGTCAGCCGCCATTCGCGCCTTCTTCGACGAGCCGACCAACACCGTCTCCTACCTGGTCTGGGACCCCGTCACGAAGCACGGCGCGGTGGTGGACCCGGTGCTGGATTGGGACAACCGTAGCGGGGAGGCGGATACGACCTCCGCCCAGCAGCTGCTCGACGCCGCGAAGGCGGAAGGGCTGACGCTGGACTGGGTGCTGGAGACCCATGTCCACGCCGACCATCTGACCGCCGCGCCCTGGATCCGCCAGCACAGCGGCGCGCGCATCGGCATCGGCTCGGGCGTGAAGCAGGTGCAGACCATCTTCCGGCCGGTCTTCGGGCTGGAGGACATGGCGCCCGGCGGCGGCGACTTCGACCACCTGTTCGAAGATGGCGAGACCTTCCGGATCGGCGGGCTGGAGGTCGAGGTGCTGCACGTGCCGGGGCACACGCCGGCCTGCGCGGCGTACCGGATCGGGGACGATGTTTTCGTCGGCGACACGCTGTTCATGCACGACTACGGCACGGCGCGCGCCGATTTTCCCGGCGGCGATGCGCGGACGCTGTACCGGTCCATCCATCGCCTGCTGGCGTTGCCGCCGGAGACACGGCTGTGGATGTGCCACGACTACAAGGCGCCGGGCCGGGACCACTTCGCCTGGCAATCCACCGTGGCCGAACAGCGCGCCCACAATCCGCATGTGAAGGACGGCCGGACGGAGGAGGAATTCGTTGCCTTCCGCACCGCCCGCGATGCGAAGCTGGCGGCGCCGGCGCTGCTGCTGCCTTCCATTCAGGTCAACATTCGCGCCGGGCGCTTCCCGCAGGCTGAGGCGAACGGGGTGCGCTACCTGAAGATCCCGGTGAAGCCGAAGACGGCCGAGGCCGCCGCGGGCCTGGACTGAAGAACCCGCTCCCCCGGCAGGGGGAGAGGGCTCTGCGGGCGGCTTGTCCTGACCGCATCCCCCGCTCATCCTGAGTGCTGATTCGGGGGAGGACAGGCAATGCAGATCGGCATGGTCGGGCTTGGGCGCATGGGCGGCAACCTGGTGCGGCGCCTGGCGCGCGCCGGCATCACCTGCACCGTCTGGGACCGCGACCCGGCTGCCGTCGCGGCGCTGGCCGCGGAGGGCGCGGAGGCGGCCTCCGACCTCGCGGATCTCGTGGAACGCCTGCCGGAACCGCGCACTGTCTGGGTCATGCTGCCCGCCGGCGCGGCGACGGAGGAAGCCATCTGCCAGCTGGCGAATCTGCTGGCGCCCGGCGATGTCGCCATCGATGGCGGCAACGGGATGTGGAAGGACGCCATCCGCCGCGCCGCAATGCTGCGCGACGTTGGTGTGGACATGCTGGATATCGGCACCTCCGGCGGCGTCTGGGGCCTGGCGCGGGGCTACTGCCTGATGATCGGCGGGCCGGCCGAGCAGGTCGAGCGGCTCGACCCCGTCTTCAAGGCGCTGGCACCCGGGGAGGGTGCGGCACCGCCGACGCCGGGCCGCGACCCAGCCGCCGATCCGCGCCCGCCGCAGGGCTACATCCATTGCGGTGCGAATGGCGCAGGTCATTTCACCAAGATGGTCCACAACGCTGTCGAATACGGGATGATGCAGGCGATGGCGGAGGGGCTGGAGTTGCTCCGCCAGGCCGACAGCGACGTGGTGCCGGAGGAATTGCGCCTCAGTCTCGACGTGCCGGACATCACCGAGGCCTGGCGCCGCGGCTCCGTCGTCGCCTCCTGGCTGCTCGACCTGACGGCGCAGGCGCTTGCGGCGGATGGCGAGCTTTCCGGCTACTCCGGCCGGGTCGGCGACAGCGGCGAGGGGCGCTGGGCGGTGCAGGCGGCGGTCGAGAGCGCGGTGCCGGCGCCAGTGCTGTCCGCGGCGCTGTATTCGCGGTTCCGGTCGAGGCAGGAATCGCCCTTCGCGGACAGGTCGCTATCCGCCATGCGCAACGCCTTCGGCGGGCACCTGGAGCCGAAATGACGGCGCTGGTCCTGGTGATGGGTGTCTCGGGGGCCGGGAAATCGACCGTCGGGCCGCTGATCGCGGCGGGGCTGGGGGTGGGTTTCGACGACGCGGACGATTTCCACCCGCCGGCCAACGTGGCGAAGATGTCGCGCGGCGAGCCGTTGGACGACAGCGATCGGGCGCCCTGGCTGGACGCCATTGGCGCGCATCTGGCGGCACATCGCGGCCGCGGCTGCGTGGTGACCTGTTCCGCCCTGAAGCGTGCCTACCGCGACAGGCTGCGCGCCGTGGCGCCGGACCTGCGGCTGGTGTTCCTGCGCGGCGACCAGGACTTGGTCGCGGCGCGGCAGGCCGCGCGGGCGGGGCATTTCATGCCGGCGAGCCTGGTCGCCAGTCAGTTCGCCACGCTGGAAGCGCCAGATGCGGAGGAAGGCGCCATCGTGCTGGACGTGGCGGCGACGCCGCGGGCGCTGGCCGAGGCGGCGCTCGATCAACTCCGGTAGGGCGCGAAATCCTCCGGGCTCAGCCCGCCGACGCGGCGCAGCAGCGCCACCCAGGCGGCGAAGCCCTCCGGGATCGCGCTTTCGCGCCAGTTCTCGTCGGGCGCGTGAAAATCCTCGTCCGCCGTGGCGAAGGAAAACATCACCGTCTCAAGCCCCAGCACGCGCTGGACGATATCGGTCAGCGGCAGCGTCGCGCCCATGCGGACGCGCAGCGGCACGGTGCCGGTGGTCTCGGCCAGCGCGGCCTCGGCGGCCAGCAGCAGCGGGTGCGCGGGCGGTACGGCGGTGGCCTGGCTGCCCTCGCGATGCGTGCGGATCTCGAGCGTTGTGCGCGGTGGGCAGTGGGCGTGAAGATGGGCGGTGACCGCGGCCAGCACCCGCGCCGGGTGCTGCCCAGGCACCAGGCGCATCGACAGCTTGGCATGCGCCTCGGCGGGAATGACGGTCTTGCCGCCGGGGCCGGTGTAGCCGCCCCACATGCCGTTCACCTCCAGCGTCGGCTGATGCCAAAGGCGTTCCAGAAACCGTCCTGAATCCAGCCCACTGGGTGCCGCACCGGTGGAGGCGTCGTGTGCGGCCACATCGTAGGGAATGGCGGCCAGCGCGGCGCGCTCGGCTTCGGTCGGGTCCGCCATGCCGTCGCGGAAGCCGGCGACGGCGATGTTCCCGTCCGAATCGTGCAGCGTGGCGAGCAGGCGGGCCATGGCCTGCGCGGCATTCGCCACCACGCCGCCATAGCGGCCGGAATGCAGATCCTTCACCGCGCTGCGCAGCGACAGCTCCAGCCCGGTGTTGCCACGCGTCCCGATGGTGATGGTGGGCAGGTCGGCGCGCCAGCGGGCGCCATCGGCGGACAGTGCGGCGTCGGCGGCGAAATCCTCCCGATGCTGGACCAGGATCTTCGCGAGCGTCGCGGAGCCAACCTCCTCCTCGCCCTCCAGCAGCAGCGTGACGTTGCAGGGAAGGCGGCCCTCGACGGCGAGGAACGCGCCGAGCGTCTCGATGGCGAGCAGCGACGGCCCCTTGTCGTCCGACACGCCGCGCGCGAACAGGCGGCCGTGGCGGGAGGCCAGGGTGAAGGCGGGGGAGGTCCAAGCCGCCACCGGGTCCGGCGGCTGCACGTCATAATGGCCGTAGACCAGCAGCGTCGGCGCCTGTGGCCCGGCGCCGTGCCACCGGGCGGTGACGGCGGGGTGGCCGCCGGCCGAAACCTCCCGCGCGTCCTGGAAGCCAAGCGCCGTCAGCCGCGCCCGCCACCAGTCCCGCGCCGCCGCCATGCCGGCGGCATAGGCTGGGTCGGTGGAGACGGAAGGGCAGGCGACCAGCTCGCCCAACCGCGCGATGAAGCCGGACCGCCCGGCCAGCAGATGGTCCAGGACAGGGTCGGTCATGCCAGCAGCGCTGCGAAGGTTTCGGGGGACTGCTCGCGCTTGCCGGTCTCGATCTCCGCAATCAGGGCGCGGAGCTTCTCCGACATCGGCACCTGCACGCCCTTCTCCGCGGCGAGCGGCGGGATCAGGCCGATCTGCGCGTCCGCCTCGGTCTTGCGCTTGCGGACGGCCAGGTCGCGCCAGATGCCGGAATGGGTCTTGGCGCCGACGGCGGTGAAATCGCGCAGCCAGTGGACGATCTTCTCGCCGGTCGCATCGGGCTGGCCTGGCGCGAACGCCATCGGGTCGAACCCGCCGAAGCCGCGCGGGGTGACTCCATGCGCCAGCGCCGTCGCCGCCACCTCCCGCCCCAGCGTGAGCCACACTGGCATACGGGCCGGGTCAGCGAAATTTTCGGTCATGCTGTCGTGGTTCAGGGCGGTGGCGAACAGCATGGCGCCGTAGCTCATCTTGCCCCAGAGGTAGGACCAGATGTCGGGCGTCAGGATCGCGTCCGGCTCGAATTCACGAGCGAGCGCGAACATCGCCTCCGTCCGCGGGCGCGTCACGCCGTCCAGTTCGCCGATCACCAGCGCGCTGCGATTGCCGAACAGGATCTGGCCGGGGCCGTGCCAGTCGGCGCCAAAATTGACGAAACAGCCCATCACGCGCTCCGCGCCGAAAGCGCGCGACAGGGCGATCTCGTTCAGTCCGTTCTGGGCGGAGAAGACGAAGCCGTCCGGCTTCAGATGCGGCGCCAGCATCGGGATGGCCGCCGCGGTGGCCTGCGCCTTCACCGCCAGCACGATTCGGGAATAGGTGCCGGTGAGTTTGGCCGGCGTCACGGCCGGGATCACCTGGGTGAACTCGGTCACCGGGCCGGTGATGGCGAGGCCGGTGGTGCGGCAGGCCTCGACATGCTCGGCGACGGTATCGACCAGCAGCACGTCATGGCCGGCCCGCGCCCAATGCGCGCCGAGCGTGCCGCCGATGGCGCCCGCGCCCCAGATCAGGATCGGGTCGGCCATGGTCCCTCCAGCGCTTCGCGCGTCTCTGCGACCCCGGTGTCCCACAGCGCCTGCATGGTAGCATCGGGCAACTGCCACGGTCCGCCGAAGGAGCCATCGCCGAGGATCGCCTTGCAGTCCGCAGGGCCGCCCGCCTTCATCAGCGCGATATCGGGTTGCGGCTTGCGACCTTCCGGCGCCGGCGCATGGTCGAGGCGGGTCCAGGGGTAGTTCTCGAACCAGTTGCCGTGGCTGGCGGAGGGATCGGCGGCGAGCGCGGCAGCCCAGGTGCGCGGCGCGTTGTACCAGTTGTGGAATTTTGCGCTGAGGCCAGGCTGTTCAGCCATCATCTGCTGCGCCAGCGCCGCGACGGGAGCGTTGCCGCCATGGCCGTTGACGATCAGCACGCGGCGGAAGCCAACCCGGAAGACACTGTCGGCCAGGTCGCGCATCACCGCCAGCAGCGTCTCGACGCGCAGCGAGAGGGTGCCGGGAAACTCGGAAAAGTATGGCGCGAGGCCGAAGGGCATCACCGGGAACACCGGCACGCCGAGCGGCGCGGCGGCTTCGCGCGCCACCCGTTCGGCCAGGATCGCATCCGTGCACAGCGAAAGCTGCGCGTGCTGTTCCGTGCTGCCCAGCGGCAGCACGCAGCGGTCATCGAGGCGCAGCCGCGCCTCGACGTCCTTCCAGTTGTGCTCGGCGATGTTCATCAGCGTGTCGGCACGATGTCCATGGCCAGCGTGTCCTCATCCGTCCGCGCCCGCACCAGGTTCACCCGGTCCCGCCGCATCGCCCAGGCGCTGCCGACGGAGGTCAGCGGCATGCCGACGCGTTCCCGCGTGAACAGGGTGGCGATTTCCTGGAGAAGCTGCTCGCGCTTCTTCTCGTCCAGTTCCACGCCGGCGGCCTGGATCAGGCGGTCCATCTCCGGGTTGGAATAGCCGTGCCAGTTGAAGGCACCGAGGCGGAGCGCCGGGTTGTTGGTGTGGGCGTTGGACGAATAGTAGTAGTTCGCCTCCCCGGTCAGCGTGCCCCAGCCGGCCATGATGTTCGACAATTCGCCACGCGCGCGGGCGGGGAAGATCACCGCTGCCGGCTGTCCCGCCGCCTGGACCTCAATGCCAATTCGAGCAAACATCTGGGCCAGCGCGGTGCCGACGCCGTTGTCGCCAGGCAGTCGATTGTTGGTGAAGTTCAGCACCATGCGGAAGCCGTTGGGGTAGCCGGCCTCGGTCAGCAGGGTGCGGGCGCGCGCCAGGTTCGGCGTCGGGATCGGGATGGCCGGGTTGAAGCCGAAGATGCCGGGCGTCACCATCTGGCCCTGCGGCGCGCCGAGGCCCTCCATGGCGATCTCGGCGAGCGCGCGGCGGTCGATGGCGAGGTCCATCGCCTCCCGCACCCGGATGTCGCGGTAGGGGTTGGCGGCGAGGCGGGAGCCGTCCTTGGCCGTTACCTGCGGCGTGGTCTCGCGGTAGTCGAGCTGCAGGTTGAAGACGTAGACGGTGTCCGCCTTCACCACCCGCAGCGCCCGGTCACGCTCCAGCGTCGAGACATCGGCGGCCGGCACGCGCACGATCATGTCCACCTGGCCGGTGCGAAGCTGCGCGACGCGGGCGGCATCGTTCGGAATCTCGCGGCGGATGTGCCGAGCCCAGGGCTGTGCCCCACCCCAGTAGCTGTCGTTGCGGTCCACCACGAACTGTTCCCGCGGGGTCCAGGAGACGAAGCGGTAGGGGCCGGTGCCGATGGCGGCGCGGCCGGAATTGAACGCCTCGTTGCTGGTCTCCGGCGTCAGGCCGGCAGTGGCGCGGGCGCTGGTGATGAAGACCCGGATGAAGTCGTTCGGCAGGGTCGGAGCCGGGCCGTCCGTGATGACGTGCAGCGTGTGCGGGTCGACGATCCGCAAATCCTTCACGTTGCGGACGTAGATGCGCGTGGGGTTCGGCCCGGACAGCACCTGCATCCGACGGATCGAGGCAACCACGTCCTCAGCCGTCATAGGGCTGCCGTCATGGAAGGTGACGCCCTGGCGCAGCTTGAATTCCCAGGTGGTGGCATCCACCGGCCGCCAGCTTTCGGCGATGCCGGGCAGCAGTTGCAGGTTGTCGCCCGAAGTCACCAGCGTGTCGAAGACATGCTTCAGGGCTTCCGCATGGGTGCCCGTCGCGGTGAAGTGGGGGTCCACGCCCTCCGGCCCCGCGCGGACGCCGAGGTTGAGGGTCTGGCCGATTGCCGCGCCCGAAAGCATCAGCCCGGTGGTCGCGGCCAGGGCGAGGTTGCGGATGTTCTGGGTCATTGCGGGGTTCTCGATTTGAAGCGTCCTGTCCGGATCATGGTAGGAACGGCTTGCGTCCGCTGTCCATGCCCCGATAGTGGGGAGGAATGCTCGGCTTCATCATCCAGCGACTCCTGCAATCCGTCCTCGTCATGCTCGCCATGTCGGCGCTGGTTTTTGTCGGCGTCTACGCCATCGGCAACCCGATCGACGTGCTGATCTCCCCGGATGCGACGCAGGATATCCGGGCCGATACCATTGCCCGGTATGGTTTGGACCTGCCGCTGTGGCAGCAGTATTTCGCCTTCGTCGGGCGGCTGCTCTCGGGGGACTTCGGGCGGTCCTTCGTGTTCGACATCCCGGTGCTGGAACTGGTTATGGCGCGGCTGCCGGCGACGCTTGAGCTCGCCCTGGCTTCGGTCCTGATCGGCGCCTTCATCGGCATCCCGCTCGGCATTTATGCCGGCTACCGGCCGGAGGCGAAATCCTCCCGCGCCATCATGGCGGTATCGGTGCTCGGATTCTCGGTGCCGACCTTCTGGGTGGGGCTGCTGTTGATCCTGACCTTCGCGGTGAACCTCGGCTGGCTGCCGGCGGGCGATCGCGGACCGGTGGTGGAGGTGTTCGGCGTCGGCTGGTCCTTCCTGACGGCGGAGGGCCTGACCTACCTGGTGCTGCCGGCGCTGAACCTGTCGCTTTTCAAGCTGGCCATGATGATCCGGCTGGCCCGAGCCGGAACGCGGGAGATCATGCTGACGGACACGGTGAAGTTCGCGCGTGCCGCCGGATTGACCGAGTTCACCATCCTGCGGCGGCACGTGCTGCGGCTGATCTCGATTCCGCTGGTGACGGTGTTCGGACTGGAATTCGCCTCGACTCTCGCCTTCGCGGTGGTGACCGAGACGATCTTTTCCTGGCCGGGCGTGGGCAAGCTGATCATCGACAGCATCACCTCGCTCGACCGCCCGGTAATGGTCGCCTACCTGGTGCTGGTCGCCTTCCTGTTCGTCACCATCAACCTGGTGGTCGACCTGTCCTACGCGCTGCTGGACCCGCGGCTGCGTCGGGGACGCGCGGCGTGAGGGCGTTCTGGCGCGAATACCGCGAGAACTGGGTCGCCGTCGCAGCCCTCGCCGTCGTGGTGCTGGTGGTGCTGGCGGCGCTGACGGCGCCAATGTTTGCGCCGCAGGATCCCTACGACCTTGCGATCCTGGACCTGATGGATGCACGCCGGCCGCCGGGCTACGAGGGCTCTGGCGGCTATGTCCATTGGCTCGGCACGGATGCACAGGGGCGGGACCTGCTGTCGGCCATCCTGTACGGGCTGCGCATTTCGCTGCAGATGGGCCTTGTGGCCGGCGCGGTGGCGATGACGCTGGGCGCCTCGCTCGGCATCCTGTCCGCGCATCTCGGCGGCTGGGTGGAGGCGCTGGTGATGCGGGTGGTGGACCTGCAACTGTCCTTCCCCGCGATCCTGCTGGCGCTGGTGCTGGTGGCGGTGCTGGGGCAGGGGAAGTCGCAGCTCATCATCGCGCTGGTCGCGGCGCAGTACGCCTACTTCGCCCGCACCGCCTACGGGGCCGCCACGGCGGAACGGCAGAAGGACTACGTGGAAGCCGCCTCCGCCACGCCGCTGCCGAGCTGGCGCGTGGTGCTGCGCCACATCCTGCCGAACTGCCTGCCGCCGCTGATCGTGGTCGGCACGGTACAGGTGGCGAATGCGATCGCGCTGGAGGCGACGCTGTCCTTCCTCGGGCTTGGGTTGCCGCCGACGGAGCCTTCGCTCGGCATGCTGATCGCCAACGGCTTTCCCTATATGATGAACGGGCGAAGCTGGATCTCGGTCTATCCGGGCATCGCGCTGATCCTGCTGATCGTTGCCATCAACATCGTCGGCGACCAGATCCGGGACCAGTTCAACCCGAGGCTCAGGAAATGAGCGGGCTGCTGGAAGTGCGCGACCTGCGCACGCATTTCTTCACCCGCGCCGGCGTGCTGAAGGCGGTGGAGGGCGTGTCCTTCGATCTGGCGCGCGGCGAGATCCTCGGCCTGGTCGGGGAAAGCGGTTCCGGCAAATCCGTCACCGGCTTCTCGCTGATCGGGCTGGTCGATCCGCCCGGCCGCGTCGTCTCCGGCTCCATCCGCTTCGATGGGCGGGAGCTGGTCGGGATGCCGCAGGGCGAGATGCGGAAGCTGCGTGGCAAGCGCATCGCCATGGTGTTCCAGGATCCGACGGCGACGTTGAACCCGGTGCTGACCATCGGCCAGCAGATGGCGCTCGCCGTGCGCGCGCATGGCAGCGCGAGCGAGGCGGCGGCGCGGGATCTGGCGGCGCGCACGCTGACCCGCGTCGGCATCCCGGACGCGGCGGCGCGGCTGGACGCCTATCCGCATGAATTCTCCGGCGGCATGCGCCAGCGCGTGGCAATCGCAACCGCGTTGCTGCACGGGCCGGATCTGATCATCGCGGATGAGCCGACCACCGCGCTCGATGTCTCCATCCAGGCGCAGATCCTGGCGGAGATGCGCAAGCTGGCGAAGGAGACGGGCACCGCGCTGGTGTGGATCTCGCACGACCTCGCCACCGTCTCCTCGCTCGCGGACCGTGTGCTGGTGATGTATGCCGGGCGCATCGTGGAAAGTGGCGCGGTGGGGCAGGTGCTGCGGGCGCCGCGGCACCACTACACGCGCGGGCTGCTGGACAGCCTGCCGGCGACGGCGCGGCCGGGCGAGAGGCTGAACCAGATCCCGGGCACGACGCCATCGCTGCTGTCGCTGCCGCCCGGCTGTCCCTTCGCGCCGCGCTGCCCACGCGCCGACGCGGTCTGCGCGACGGACCCGCCGGATGTGGTGACGGATGACAGGCTTGTGCGCTGCCATCATCCGCTGGGCCTCGCCGCATGAGTCAGGTGCTGGTGGCGGAAGATGTGACCAAGCGCTTCGATCCGCGCCTGTCGCTCGGCGACCGCATCGCCGCGGTGTTCGGCGCGGCGGTGGAAACCCGCCCGGTGCAGGCGGTGTCGGAGGTGTCGCTTTCCGTCACGGCGGGGGAGACCCTTGGCCTGGTTGGCGAAAGCGGTTGCGGGAAATCGACGCTCGGGCGGATGCTGGCGGGCATCCTGCCGCCGACCTCCGGCCGCGTGCTGGTCTCGGGCGCGGCGCCGATGGTCGGGAGGCACAAGGCGACAACGCGCATCCAGACAGTGTTCCAGGACCCCTTCGCCTCGCTCAACCCGCGCATGCGCATCGGCGAGACCATCGCCGAAGGGCCGGTGACGCATGGGCTGGTGACGCATGCGGCGGCGCCGGCGCTGGTGGCGGATTGGCTGAGGCGCGTCGGGCTGGACCCGGCCTTCGCCACACGCTTCCCGCACCAGTTCTCCGGCGGCCAGCGGCAGCGGGTCGCCATCGCGCGGGCGCTGGCGATGCAGCCGGAGATGCTGGTCTGCGACGAGCCGGTGGCCTCGCTGGATGTGTCGATCCAGGCGCAGATCCTGAACCTGTTCCTCGACCTGCGGCGCGATCTGGGGCTGACCTGCGTCTTCATCTCGCATGACCTGTCCGTGGTGCGGCATGTCGCGGACCGCGTCGCCATCATGTATCTCGGCCGCATCGTGGAATCGGGTGACACCGCGAAGGTGTATGCGGCGCCGCGGCATCCCTACACGCAGGGGCTGCTCGACAGCGTGCCGAAGCTGCGGCTGGATGCGGGCGATATCGCGGATTTCCGGCCGATCGCCGGGGAGTTGCCCTCGCCGCTGTCGCCACCCTCCGGCTGCGCCTTCCACCCGCGCTGCCCCAAGGCGACCGCGATCTGCCGCACTGAGCGCCCCCTGCTGACGCCGCGCGACGATGGTGCAATGGTGGCCTGCCACCACGCGTGAAGCGCCCTGAAGCCGCCTGAAACCGAGTTGCGCCCGCTGCCTGTCTAGGATGTGCCGGCAGCAAGGGGCCCAACATGAGCGGAAGCACGCAGACCGCCACCGCGGATTTCACGCCGCCGGCGGAATCCAACGGCATCACGGACCTGATCAACAACAGCTCCAACATCGGCAAGGAGGTTTCGCAGACCATCGCCTCCGAGACGATCTCCCGCCTGATCGAGCGTGGTGCCGGCACGGCTGGACGCGCCGGACTAGGCGGTGCGGTGGGCGGCGGCGTGGGGGCGCTGGTGCAGCCGGCGGTGTGGGTCATCGGCGGCAAGGCACCACAGCCGGGAGATATCGCGCTGTGGGGCCTGGGCAGCGCCGTCTCGCTGCTCGGCGGCGCCATCGGGTCCGGTGCCACCATGGTCACCGGCGTGGTGAAGGCGCTGGTCGAGGATCATGAGGACGGCATCATCGCCACGGCGGTGGCGAACGAGCCGGCGCGCTACCGGCCCTTCATCCGCTCTGTCCGCAACTACGGCGCCTCCGGCCGTGGCATTGTCGCCATGACCATCGCCAACCATGGCGGGGTGACCTGGCGCGTCGGTCCGGCGACCTGGGTGTACATCACGGATGCCACCGGCAAGCTGGTCTGCGACTACCGTCCGGCCTACGCCATGGAGATCTACGGCCCGGACCTGCCGCTGCGGATCGTCGACCGGCGCTACGGGGAAATCCGCTACCGCTGGTCCGCCCGCAACGGCAACATCCACGGCTGACCGTCAGAAGTTCACCCGGTCGCCGCCCTTCAGCGACAGGATTTCGCGAGCCTCATCCGGCGTGGCGACGGCGAGGCCGAGCCCCTCGATGATCTGGCGAGCGGAGCGCACCTGTTCCGCGTTGCTTTGTGCCAGACGCCCCGGGCCGCCCCAGAGGCTGTCCTCCAATCCGACGCGGATATTGCCGCCCATGGCCGCTGCCATTGCCGCGATCGGCAACTGGTTGCGACCTGCGCCGAGTACGGACCAGCGGTAGTTGTCGCCGAACAGGCGGTCCGCGGTGCGCTTCATGTGCATCACGTCCTCGGGGTGCGCGCCGATGCCGCCCTGCAGGCCGAACACCGTCTGGACGAACAGCGGTGCGCGCACCAGCCCGGCGTCGAGGAAGTACTTCAGATTGTACAGGTGGGAGGTGTCGTAGCACTCGAACTCGAAGCGCGTGTTGTTCTGCGCGCAGGTGGTCAGGATGTACTCGATGTCGCCGAAGGTGTTGCGAAACAGGATGTCCTTGTTTTCCAGGTAGGGCTTCTCCCAGTCATGCTGGAAATCCTTGAATCGGTTCAGCATGCCGAACAGGCCGAAATTCATCGAGCCCATGTTCAGCGAGGCGACCTCCGGCGCGAAGCTCGCCGCCGGCTTCACGCGCTGCTCGATGGTCATGGTCGGCGCGCCGCCGGTGGTGATGTTCACCACGCAATCGCTGCGCTGCTTGATGACGCGCAGGAATGGCGCGAAGGCTTCGGGCGACTGGTCCGGGCGGCCATCGGTCGGGTTGCGGGCGTGCAGGTGGACGATGGCGGCACCGGCCTCCGCCGCGCCGATCGCGGCATCGGCGATCTGCTCGGCCGTGATCGGCAGATGCGGGGACATGCTCGGCGTGTGGATGGCGCCGGTCACCGCGCAGGTGATGATGACTTTGCGGGTCATGTCGTCTCGTTGTCCTGTTTCCGTTTATGGGCGGCGAGCGCGGCCAGCCTGGCATCGCGCAGGGCGCTGCGAGTGGCGATGTCTTCCCGCGACGGGGTGCCGCCCCATTCCTGCATGATCTGCGCGACGCCGTCCGCGCCGAACACGGCGGGCGCGGGCGGGGCGCCGGCGATGCGGGCGTAGAAGGGGGCGTAGCGGGCGCAGTAGTCCGGGATGCCGCCGGGCGCGTTCAGTTCGATGGTGGCGAAGGGGCCGAGGAAGGACCAGCGCAGGCCGAGGCCCTGCGCCACCGTCGTGTCCAAGTCCTGCGGCGAGACATAGCCTTCCTGCACCAGCCGGAACGCCTCGGCGAGCAGCGCGCCCTGCAGGCGGTTCAGGATAAAGCCCTCGATCTCCCGCTTCACGGTGATTGGTGCCTGGCCGATGCCGGCGAAGATGGCCCGCGCACGGTCGATGGTGGCCTGCGCGGTCCAGGGCGCGCCGGAAAGCTCCACCACCGGGATCAAATGCGGCGGGTTCACCGGGTGCGCTACCAGGCAGCGGGCGCGGCCGGCCAAGCCTTCGGTAAAGCTTGAACAGGGGATGGCGGAGGTGGATGAGGCCAGGATGCAGTCCGGCGCCGCCAGGAAATCCAGCTCCGCAAAGATGGCGCGCTTGGTGGCGGCGTCCTCCGGCCCATTTTCCTGCACGAAGGCAGCGCCATCCAGAGCCTGGGTCAGGCTGCCGGTGACGGAGATGCGCCGGGCGGCCGCTTCCGCGTTGTCGCACAGACCGTGCCGCGCCAGTTCCGCCAGCCCCTGCGCGCAGAGCCGCGGCGCGGCTTCCAGCGCTGCCGGCACCGGGTCGTGCAGCGACACGTCCCAGCCGGCGCGGGCGAAGATCATGGCCCAGGCGCGGCCGATCAACCCCGCACCGACGATGGCGACTTTGCCCGCTTCTGCCATGGCCATCCCCCGTTTGGGGCCAGGATAGGCCTCAGGCGGCGCGGCGCAATCCCGTGCCAGGATGATCAGGACCAGGCGCTAATTGCAGTCGGGAGATCTGCAAACCTGATCGGTAACGGCGCATTGCATCCCGGACAACAATAAACCCGATGGGCGCTTCCGCTATGATTGTCTACTCAGCTTCTTGTGATCCTCAAGTATTTAATGCCGGCGGTAGCTTCAGGTGCGACCACTGCAATACACATCTCGGCATTGGAAGATATACATTCGGCGCTCATTGTCTTTATCAGGAGGGTGAGGTGACAGTCTTCGGGGACACGGATGGCACGCTCGCCGCAAAGGCCCGTGGGCGGAATCAGACACTGACCGGGGAGGAAGTGTATGGAGATGCTGCTAATCTCGTCGATTCGGCGCGCGGCGGCAATGATCTTATTACGGGTAGCGGCGCATTCAACAGGCTCATCGGCGACTCGATCAGGATGTTAGACTCCTCAAGGGGTGGGAATGACAGTATATTCGGTGGAACAGGTCAAAATTATCAGATTTTCGGTGATGCGGAGTTTATGTTCGATGCTGCGAAAGGCGGCAACGACATTCTCGTCGGCGGAAAGTCTGGAAGCAATTTCATTGTCGGCGACGCAGGCGAACGCATGTTCGGCAGCACATCCGGGGGAAATGACTGCCTGATCGGGGGTGAGCTTGCTCTGAATAACGTGCTCATTGGCGATGCGTATGAACTCGGGATACTTGCGCGCGCAGGCAACGATCATCTGCGTGCTGGAGATTACGCCATCTCGAACCGGCTGTACGGTGATGCTGACGAGGCGTCCGATTTTGTGGTGTGCGGAAATGACTTCCTGCATGGTGGCACAGGGGCCGGTCATAATTTCTTCGTCGGCGATGCCTATTTCATGCGTCGTGAGGCAGCGGGCGGAAATGACATTATACATGGCGCCAGCGGGGCGCAGCTTAATGCATGTTATGGTGATGCAGTGGAGATGGAAGGGGCGGCGAAAGGCGGGAACGACCGCATCATAGCTGGAGACGGATCGGAAAATGAATTATACGGCGATGCGCGCATCATGAGCGCAGGAAGCCACGGTGGGAATGACACGATCGTCTCCGGAACTGGATCCGACAGGATGTGGGGCGACGGCGAGCTCAGGGACAACATTGATGCCGGAGGAGCGGATATCTTCGTCTTTCGCGCCGACAGTGGAAACGATATTATCTATGATTTCGAGACGGATAAGGATCTTATCGATCTTCGCGCCCTCGGCATCGACAGTTTTTCTGAGCTTGATCTATCGGACGATGGTGTTGTTTCCATCATTTGGCTTGGAGCGTCAGCCACGCTCACGCTGGTGAATTGCAGCGGACTGACAGAGGCGGATTTCATATTCGCCTGACCCGCTGCTGAAAGAGCCGCAACCAATTGCCTCCGGCACGCTGGAGAAGGACGGTCCGGCGCTCATTTTAGCAAAGGAGTCACCGAGCCCGGTCGAGCGCCTGCCACAGGCTGACGATCAACTGGCGCGCCGTCGCCTCATCCGTCGGCAGGCGCAGCAGGCGACCGTCACGGGCCACCAGGTGGACCTCCGCGCCCTGGTCGGACGTCAGCAGGGAAGCAGCAACGAAGTCGGACACGCGAGCGGGATGGGCGGCGATCTGCGGCATCATCTGGGGTTGGCCCTCTTGCCTCGGCGCCGCAATTCTTGCGACCTGGGACTCCGAGCGCAGGGCGCCGGACCCGGGAAGGATGGCCCGGATCCGGTTGCATCTTGATGAATGGCCGGGGCTTATTCGGCGGCCTGGCTCGCCTCCGCCGGCAGCAGCAGCGCGCGCAGGCGTGCCAGCATGGCTGCCGCCGGTTCGCCCAGTTCCTCCTCCGGCCCGGCCACGTCGGCGACGCTGTGCAAGGCGCGGCGGCGGCTGTCGGCATCGGGCAGCAGGGTGGCCAGCGTGTCGAAGGCCTGTTGCGGCGCCATCTCGACGATCACGGTCTGCTCCCGGATCAGCGCCTGGCGGGCGGAGGCCGTGAGCTGGGCGAAAGGCTCCTCCGTCGTCAGCAGCGCATTGGATTTCTGCAGCCGGCTGCGGCGGACGCCACCGCGCGCCTTGGCCAGCAGGATCATCATCCGCACCACCGCCTCGGCGTAGCCACCCTCCGCCACCCGGTCCAGCGCGGCGCGCACGTCCGGGGTCTCCGGCAGGTCCGCCACCGCTTCCACCGGAACGTCCGAGGCCACGTTCAGCGCCGAGAGCGAACCGTAGACGGCGTGGAAGGCGGTTTCCTGCATCTGGTCGCGCCAGTCGCGCCAGGCATCGATGGCGCGTTCGGTGCTGTCGGCCCAGGCGCGTTCCATTGCCATGAACGGGTTGTCGGCCGCGACCGGCGCGCGGTTCGCCTTCACCAGCTCCGCCATGTGCGCCAGCGGCTTCATCGCCGGGTTGGCGTCGCTGACCATGTAGCGGCGCGCGCGCATCGGGTTCATCTGGCGCCGCATCTCCGCGCTTTCCTCGGTGACGAACTTGCGGATGATCGGGCTCGCGAACAGGTCGTACAGCATCTGGTTCATCGCGGAGATGCGGGCGACGGCCGGGAAGGCCTCGTTCTCCGCATCGCCGGAGACCTGGCGGATATCCGCCACGGTCTTCTCCACCAACTCCACCTGATAGCCCGCATTCACGCCGCTGCCGGCGGTGCCGGTAATGCGCATCTCGTAGAGGCCGGGCGCCACGGACTCGATTAGGTCGAGCGTGTTGGCGATTTCCGTATGTTCCTTGTTGGCCACCTTGCCGGAGACGAAGATGCCGAGATGCCCGATGTCGTCATGCACGAGATAGACGATGGTCTGGCCAAGCGTCTTGATCTCCTGCTCGTCGCGATAGACGTCGGCAATCCAGCGCAGCGCCTGGCCGGGCGGCGTGATATTGTCGCCGGCCGAGGCGAAGACCACGATGGGCGACTTCACCGAGCGCATGTTGAAGGACGCGCCCTTGCCGGCGGAAACTTCGCCGCGGGCGAATTTGTCGCCGATGAACAGGTTCTCGACGATCCAGCGGATCTCATCGCGGGTCATCAGGAAGTAGCCGCCCCACCAGCGCTCGAACTCCAGGAAGCGCTCGGCCTCGGTGTCCACCTTCTCGTACAGGTTGTAGTACTTGCGGAACTTGGCGTTGCCCGGCGACAGGTTCTCGAAGTTCGAAACCAGGTTCGCGCCGTCGAAGGTGCCGTTGCCGAGGTCCGCCAGCAGCGCCGCGGGCCAGGACCCGCCGGCGAGGCCGCCGGTGTAGCGCATCGGGTTGCGGCCCTTCTCGCCGGCCCAGTAGGACAACGGCGCGCCGTTCAGCACCAGCGGGCCGGTCAGTTCCGGCTCCGAGGCGCCCAGCATCATCACCGCCCAGCCGCCCTGGCAGTTGCCGATGACCACCGGGCGCTGCGCATCGGGGTGCAATTCGTGGATCTTGCGCAGGAAGATCGCCTCGGCCTCGGTGATGTCGAGGATGGTCTGGCCGGGTTCCGGGTCGCGGAAGAAGATGACGAAGTAGACGGGGTGGCCGCGGCGGAGTGCCACGCCGACCTGGCTGTCCGACTTGAAGCCGCCGATGCCGGCGCCGTGGCCGGCGCGCGGGTCGATGATGACGAAGGGCCGCAGCTTCGGGTCGGGCTCCCGGAACCCGGCCGGCGGCTTGATGCGGACCAGGGCGTAGTTGCAGCGGCGCGGCAGATGCCGGCCATCCACCACCATGTCCCAGTCGAAGACCAGCACCGGCGGGCAGCCGGCCTTTTCGTGCTCCACGAAGGCATTGCCGGCCTGGCGCATGGTGTCCCAGAACAGGACGGACCGCTGCGAGGCGTCCACCGCATAGGCCATGGCGTCCGACATCAGCGCGAAGGGCGACCGGCCGAGGAAAGCGGAACCGGTCGGGCCGGCACCATCCATCACCTTCGGCCCGATCGGCGGCGTCATCGCCGCGAACTGCCGGCGGGCGACCTCGCCCATGGCATTGGCCTGCTCCATGAAGCGGGTCAGGGTCTGGACCATCATTTCGCGGGCAGGGGTTTCAGCATTCATCCCGGTCATCCTCGGATCGCCACGTCCTGTTTGGTCGCGGCCTCGCCATGGCAAAGAGGGCTGCAACGGCGGTGCAGCATATCTGGTTATGGTTGACGAGGCACGCGCGGAAAAGTTGCCCCGCGCGGCCGGCCCCTACTCCAGCCGCGCCCCGGCCGGCACCGCCATGCCGCGGCGCACCGCCGGACGCTCCCCCATCCGGGCGAACCAGGCGGCAAGGTGCGGGGTGGCGTCCAGGCTGCGCGCGGCCCAGCCATGCTTCGCGACCCAGGGGTAGGCGGCGATGTCGGCGATGGTGCAAGCCTGTCCCGCCAGATGCGGCACCTCCGCCAGCCTTGCGTCGAGCAGGCGATAGACCCGGTCCACCAGCGCCGTGCTGTGTGCGCGTGCGGCTTCCGGCTTCTCCGGCGCCAGATCGGTCCAGTGATGCGCCTGGCCGGTGAAGGGGCCGAGCGAGGTCAGCGCCACCATCAGCCAGGACAGCATGGTGGGTCGGTCCTCGCCCAGCAGGGTACTGTGCCGTTCCGCCAGGTGCAGCAGGATGGCGCCGCTTTCAAACAGGACTCGGCCCTCCTCCACCAGGATCGGGATCTTGCCGTAGGGGTTCAGCGCCAGGATCTCGGGCGCGAATTGCTGGCGGGCGCGGATATTCACGCCGGTCACGGCATAATCCAGACCGCATTCCTCCAGCATGATGGAGACGCGCTGGGAGTTGGGGGTTGCCCAGCCGTAGAAGTGCCGCATTGTTGGTTCCTCGCAACCAGATCGAGGATGCCAGAGCGGCGATGCGCGTGCCATTCCGCCTGCTGCGATTCATCCTCGGCCACGAGTTGGCCGGGCGGCATCGGGCGGCCGCGCTGGGGCGGCTGCTGCGCTGGCAGATTGGCGGGCGGGCGGCCGGTCTGCCCATGGTGGTGCCGCTGGTGGGGCCGACGCGGCTGCTGCTGCGCCGCGGCCTCTCCTCCGCCACCGCTGCCTGGTATGTCGGGCTGACGGATTACCGCGAGATGGGCTTCTGCCTGCACCTGCTGCGGCCGGGCGACCTGATGGGCGACATCGGCGCCAATATTGGTGTCTATGCCTTGTTGGCGGCCGGTGTCGCGGGGGCGGAGGTGGTGGCGGTGGAGCCCGCCGCGGCGACCCTGCCGCACCTGCACGACAACATCCGACTGAACGATCTGGCCGCACTGGTCACCATACTGCCGGTGGCGATGGGCGAAGCGCCGGGGCGGCTCCGCCTGACCGCCGGGCGGGGCGCCGCGAACCGCGTGCTGCGGGCAGGGGAGGCGGAGGCGGCCGTGGAGGTGGCGGTGACGACCCTCGACGCCGCCTTCGCCGGGCGCACGCCGCTGCTGCTGAAGCTGGACGTGGAGGGGTTCGAGGCGCGCATCCTGGCCGGCGGCGCCCGCATCCTGGCGGACCCGGCCCTGCGTGCCCTGATCGTCGAAACCGCCGGCCATGGCAGCCGCTACGGCGAGGAGCCGGACGCCCCGCTGCGCCGGCACGGCTTCGCGCCATTCGATTACGATCCTCGTCGCCGCGCCCTGACGCCGCGCGCGGGGCCGGGCGCGCCGAACACGCTGTACCTGCGGGACGCCGCCTTCTGCGCCGCGCGGGTGGCCGAAGCGCCGGCCTTCGAGGTGTTCGGCGAGCGGCTCTGACCTGATCAGGCCGGCCGCTTCTCCCGCGCATTCCGCAGCAGGGCGATGCCGCGGTAGATCCCGTGCACCATCTTCGAATAGGGCAGCACCACGAACAGGGCGAGCACCAGCCCGAAATGCAGCGCCAGCATGATGCCCATGGCGCCGGTATGCCGCACCACCAGCAGCAGCAGCCCGGTGGAGCCGATCAGGAACAGCAGGCCGAGCAGCGCGTATTCCCCGCCCATCAGCTTGCGGGCGACCGGCGCCGGGTCCGTGACGGTCTTCACCCACAGCAGCCCCGCCGTGCCGATGCACAGCAGCACGCCGCCCCAGGTGCCGAACTGCACCGGCAGCGACAGGAAGGCGTGCGGCGAGCGCCAGCCGAAGACGTGGTGGTAGATGGCGCCGGTGCTGGTGGCCGCGAAACACAGCATGAAGCCGAAGAACATCGCCTGGTGCAGCCAGCGCCGGTGCTGCGCGAAACTGTCGTCGAGGTCGTTGCAGCCATGCCCGCCGCCGCCGAGGTTGCGCAACGTCAGCACATCCACCGCCGCATCCACAACGGGGGCCGGCTGGAAGGTGCCGCCCATGCCGCCGGTGCTGCGCCAGTAGCGCAGCGCGCCCATTGCCATGGCAAGGATGGCGAAGCCGAAGGTACCACCCGCCAGCAGGTTGATGAGCCAGAGCGGGATGATGCGGAAGAAGGCGCCGGTGCCAGTCTGGGCGGAGAACAGCACGTCCGGGTCGCGGATCGCCACCGTCAGCACCAGCGCCAGCGTCACCAGGATCGTGGTCGCGGCGACCAGCAGCGTGCCGTTGCGATTGAACAGGCGCCCCATGCCGGCCGGCCAGGCGTACTCGGCATAACTCTCCTGCCGGACGGTCGCGAAGGTCGCCGGGATGTTGATGCCGAAGGCGTGCGGCGGGGCGTATTGGCAGGCGTGGAAGCAGCCCTTGCAGTTGTGGCAGAGGTTCGCGAGGTGAGTCAGGTCCGCCTTCTCGAACTCGCGCCGCGCCGCCATCGCCGGGAACACGGCGCAATAGCCCTCGCAGTAGCGGCAGGCGTTGCAGACCGCCATCTGGCGGCGGGCATCCTGGTAGGCGTCGGATTCCAGCGGCGTCGTGCCGGCATCGACGGCTTCCTGCACCAGCAGGTCCAGCTTGCTCATCTCAGTTGCGGACATGGCGCGCGGCCTCCTCGCCGGCAAGCCGCCCGAAGACGGTGCCGAGCGTCATTCCAAAACCAGCCAGGTAGCCTTGCCCGAGGATGTTCCCGGACATGATCTCGCCACTGGCGAACATGTTGGCCGAGGGCTTGCCATCCGCCATCAGCACCCGGGCGCGGTCGTTCACCTTCACGCCGAGGAAGGTGAAGGTGATGCCGGGGCGCAGCGGGTAGGCATAGAAGGGCGGCTTCTCGATGCGCCGTGCCCAGTGGCTTTTCGGCGGAGTCAGGCCTTCGGTCCGGCAGTCGTCGGGCACCATCGGCGTGAAGGTGCCCGGGCGGACCGCGGCGTTGAAGTCGGCGACCACCTTCTCCAGCTTCGCCGCGTCGAAGCCGGCCTGCGCCGCGATGCCGGCGATGCTGTCCGCCTTGTAGGGCGGATAGACGCTGGGGAGGAAATTCCTCACCGCCTGGCTGTCGGTGACGGCCAGCGCCGTCTGGCCCGGCTGCTGCGCGATCAGGCGGCCCCAGATGGCGTAGCGCTTCGGCCAGACATCCTCGCCCTCGTCATAGAAGCGCTCCACGTCGCGGTTCACCACCAGGGAGAACGGCACGCAGTCCAGCCGCATGGCCAGCCCGCCATCCTCCATCGGTGCGCGGGCGTCGTTCGCCACCGCGTGGAACTGCGTCGGGTCGCCGACCTGCTGCACGCCCTGCGCCAGCAGGTCCTTCAGGACCGTGCCTTGCGCGTAGGGCGTGCCACGGATCTGGAAGTTGTCGGCGGCGTCGCCCCAATACTCCCGCAGCCAGTTGCGATTGGCCTGGAAGCCGCCGCTGGCCGCGACCAGCGCCTTGAAGCGGATGCGCTGCGGAAAGCCGCAATGGGAGACGATGGCCTCGCTGGCGAAGCCATCCTCCACCTCGATATGCTGTACCTCGGTATCCGTCAGCGTGACGATGCCGAGGCGCCCCGCCTCCCGGTACAGCGCATTCACCAGCGCCTTGCCGCCGCCGAGGAAGAAGGCGTTGGTGCGGGACAGGGACAGGGTGCCGGACAGGGAGGGCTGGAACACCACGCCGCAACTCGCCAGGAAATCCGGCGCGTGCTGGCTCGCCCGGATGCACATCCGCGCCAGATCCTCGTTGGTCCGGCCGCCGGTGACGCGGTTGAGGTCGTCCCAGTATTCCTCCTCGAGGTAGCTGTCGGTCAGCACCTTCGTGGGGCCGGGATGCAGGGCGCGCAGGTTGCGGGTGTGGCGGGAATTGCCGCCGCGCATCGGCGGGGGAGATGCCTCGCAGAGGATCACCGAGGCGCCGGCGCGGCGCGCCGTGATGGCCGCACACAGCGCCGCATTGCCGCCGCCGACCACCAGCACGTCGTAGACGCGGGCGAAATCAGGCATCTGTCCCATGTCTCCCGAATCAGGAGATCCTTGTATCCACTCGTATCCACTGATGTCCAGATGGGCGGCGCATGGTATGTGGTCGGCATGGACATGCCGCAGCCCCCCCGCGACCTGGGCCAGGAAGCCTATGGCCGCATCCGCGCCGCGATCCGGGAGGGCACGCTGGTGCCTGGCCTGCGCCTGACGGAAACCGACCTCGCCGCCCGCTTCGGCGTCTCCCGCACGCCGGTCCGGCAGGCGATCGCCCGGCTGGAGTCGGAAGGGCTTCTGACGCACGAACCTCGTCGCGGCCTGACCGTGACACGCCCGGACCACCAGCAGGTGGTCGAGCTGTATGTGATGCGGGAGGTGCTGGAAGGCGCCGCCGCGCGCCTAGCCGCGCAGCACGCCAGCCCGACCGAGATCGGCGCCATGGCCGAGCTGGTGGCGAGCGAGCCGGCGCTGTTCGCTGATGCGCGGGCCCTGGCGGAAACCAACCAGCGGCTGCACGGCCTGCTGTATCTGGCAGCCCACAACCGCTACCTGCTGCGCAGCCTGGAACAGCTTTCCGCCACCATGGCGCTGCTGCCGAGCCTGCTGACTGTCGCCGGCCGCGCCGAGGCGGCCCATGCGGAGCACCTGGCGATCCTCGCGGCATTGCGGGCCCGCGATGGCGAGGCGGCGGAAGCGGCCTCCCGCGCCCATGCCCAGGCGGCGCAGCGACATCGCCTGGCGTGGCTGGTGCGCACCGTCGGCGTGCCCTTCGCGGCGCCGGGGGCGGACTGACCGAGGCGGCGCCGGCGGAACCCGAAGCTGGGCACGGAGTTGTTACGGCAACCAGTTCCAACGGGAGACACCAGATGAGCCGCGGCTTTCCCTCCATGACCGCCCTGCTGGGCGTCCTCGCCATCGCAGGCTACCAGAACCGCGACAAGATTTCGGAAATGCTGGCCGGTGCGACCAGCGGCGGCGCCACGCGGGCGCCAGGACAGCCAGAACCGGCCCAGGGCGGCATCGGCAACATCCTCAGCGGCGGCCTGCGCGATCTGGTCGACCGCTTCCGCCAGACCGGGTATGGCGAGACCGCCGATTCCTGGGTTGCCCAGGGCCCGAACCGCGAGTTGGCGCCGGACCAGCTGGAACGCGCGGTGGGCGCCGATACGCTGGACGAACTGGCGAAGCAGACCGGTCTGTCCCGCGCCGAGATCCTGGCCCGCCTGACGCGGGACCTGCCGGGCGCGGTGGACCACTACACGCCGGATGGCCGCCTGCCGGGGTAATCCGCTTCAGGCCACGCAGGTCCGCTGTTCCGCTGCCGGCGCCTCCGGGCCGGCCGCGGCGGCGCGACGGAGCAGGTCGTCCAGGGTCTGGGCGGCGAGTCTTTCTCGGACCGTCCGGGCCAGTTCCTGCCAGAGCGGGGCCGTGACGGCGGCGTGGAGGCGCCCGGGGCGGTCCTCCTCTGCCTCGGCTGGCTCGGTCACCGCCTCGACCACTTCCTCCAGCGTAATATCCTGCGGATGACGGGCGAGCCGGTAGCCGCCGCGCGGCCCGCGAATGCTGTCCAGCAGCCCGGCGCGTGACAGGGCCTGGAACACCGGCTCGATGCCGCGCCGTGCGGCGGACAGGCGCACCGCGACATCCGCGCCGGCCGTCACCTCCTGCCCGGGTCCGGCATGGAAGGCGACATCGAGCATCACCGCGATGGCGGTCATGGCGCGGTCCTGGCGGATCAGCATCGTTGGTCGTGTCCTCGGCTGAACCGCTTCTAATGGCGGGTCCCGAAGCATTCCAGCCCCGAGCGCGGCTCGCCTACCGATCGACCCGCGAATTGCCGGCAGAGGCCTGGGCAACGGAGCCGGGATGTCTCCCGGCTCCGTGCCTATCGGCTCAGGTGGTCGTGCGCTGGCGACGACGCAGAGCGAGCAGGCCCATCAGCCCCGCGCCGAACAAAGCGAGGGACGCCGGCTCCGGCACCGCCACGGCGCCGAGCTGGCCGACCGTGATCTCCCGCACCGTGTTCATCCCGAAGCTGCCGAGGAAGGAGGCGGCACCGGTCGCGAGGTCGATGGTGAACAGGCCCTGCGGCCCCGTGCCGCCGACGGCGTTGAGCAGGCTGGCATAGGCGATGCCGGTCTCCCCATCGATGTCGAAGCCGTTGCCGAAGCCGGTGCCCGGTCCAAACAGCTGGATGCCGAGCGATCCCACGGTGGAGACGGCGCCGGCATTGGCCGGGTTGATCGTCACCAGCGACGACGTGGCGGCATCCAGGCCGTACAGCATGGTGCTGCCGACCATGCCGGCGACCTGGTTGGTGTAGGCGACCCCGGTGACGGTGGGGTTGGTACCGGCATTCGGGTCCCCGGGCGTGAAGGCGATCGGGCCGTCGATGATGGTGGTGCCATCGATCGGGTTGACCCGCCGGTTCACGTCGTCGGCGGTGGTGACGCGGATGCGGTCGACGGTCGGGTTGAAGGAGAACCCGACCTCGAAAGTGCCGCCGGGCAGCGGGACGCCGCTGCCGACGGAGGTGGCGGCCCCGGTGACGGTGTTGACGTTGTAGAGCCCGCCGGATTGGCCAATGGCGAAAAGCTCGCCGGTGGCGGGGCGGAAGTCGATGCCGCGGATGGTGTCGTTGCCGATGCCGGTGATCTCCAGCGTATCGGTCACGTTGGACGGCGTGGCGGAATCGAAGCCCACCAAGGTGCGCTGGCCGACCACGCCCACGATGGGCGCCGCCTGCACCGGCGCGACCAGCAGGGCCAGCAACCCGGCAACGGCGGCAAGTGGCCGGACAGGCCGACGGTGCCAGCCTGAATTGTTCTGCTTCATCATGAACTCCTCGCTGTTCGTGGTGACACGCCGCGAAAGGGACGCCCGCCACCACAGGGAGAAGTGCAAACAACGTGCCAGTAAATAACCTGCTGAATCGCAGCGATGTTTGGAGTCTATATTATGGCATGTAAGAATCTACTACAGAAAATCTAGGATATTCAAAGAGTTGCAGTGTTCCGGATGCAAATCATAAATGTGAAGTTTCCGTTATGTCGAATTCGATCCGACGTTGCACCCCTGCGCGTCGGTGATCGCTCACCATGCGCCCGGTCTGGTTGTTCCGTTGGTTCAGGCGGCTTCTGAGAATTGCAGCGCGGCCAGGCGGGCATACAGTCCGCCTTCCTGGACCAGCGCTTCATGCGTGCCGGTGGCGACGATCCGCCCGCCCTCCATCACCACGATCCGGTCCGCCTTCCGCACCGTCGCCAGTCTGTGCGCCACCACCAGTGTGGTGCGGCCTTGGGACAGTGCCTCCAGCGCAAGCTGGACCGATTGTTCGGATTCGGCGTCCAGGGCGCTGGTCGCCTCGTCCAGCAGCAGGATAGGCGGGTCGCGCAGGATGGCGCGCGCGATGGCGATGCGCTGGCGCTGGCCGCCCGAAAGCGTCACGCCGCGGGCGCCGAGATGCGTTGCATAGCCCTGCGGCAGGCGCTGGATGAACTCGTCCGCGGCGGCGGCGCGTGCGGCGGCCTCGACCTCCGCATCGGTCGCATCCAGGCGGCCGTAGCGGATGTTCTCGGCGACGCTGGTGGAGAAGATCGCCGGGTCCTGCGGCACCAGGCCAAGCCGGCCGCGCAGGTCGGCCGGGTCCAGCGCCGCGACATCGACGCCATCGACGGTGATGCGCCCTTCCTGCGGGTCGTAGAAGCGCAGCAGGAGCTGGAAGACGGAGGTCTTGCCGGCGCCCGAAGGGCCAACCAGCGCCACCGTTTCACCCGGTTCGACGACCAGGGAAAAATCATCGAGCGCCGACTGGTTCGGGCGCGTCGGATAGGCGAAGCGCACCGCCTCGAATGTCACGCGACCCTGCGCCGGCTGCGGCAGGCGGGCGGGGGAGGCGGGGATGGCAATGTCCGACTGCGCGCCGAGCACCTCCAGCAGCCGGTCGGCGGCCGCCGCCGCGCGCTGGATCTCGCCCCACAACTCGCTCATCGTCGCGCCGGAGCTCGCCAGCAGCACGGCGTAGAAGACGAACGCCGAAAGCTCGCCACCGGTCATCCGCCCGGCCAGCACGTCGTGCCCGCCGACCCACAGGCTGAAGGTGATGGCGCCGAAGCCGCAGAGGATCACCACCAGGATCAGCGCGGCGCGGGAGGCGATGCGGCGCAGGGCGGCGGTGACGGAGGCCTCGACCTCGCGCGAGAAGCGCCTGCGGTCCTCCGGCTCGTGCGTGAAGGCCTGCACGATGCGCAGCCCGTTCAGCGCTTCCTCCGCAGTCGCCGCCAGATCCGCCACGCGTTCCTGCGCCACCTTGGACAGGCGCCGTTCGCGGCGGCCGAACACCACCATCGGCACGATCACCAACGGCAGCACCGCCAGCACGATGCCGGCCAGCTTGGCGCTGGTCGCCAGCAGCATGGCCAGCGCGCCGAGGCCCGTCAGGGTGTTGCGCAGCCCCATGGAGATCGCCGAGCCGATCAGCGATTGCAGCAGCGAGACATCGGCCGTCATGCGCGACAGGATGTCGCCGGTGCGGGCGGTCTCGAAGAAGCTCGGTGACAGGGACAGCACGTGGTCGAAGACCCGGCGCCGCAGGTCCGCCGCGACACGCTCGCCGAGCCAGGAGACCAGGTAGTACCGGGCCGCCGTGGCCAGGGCGAGCAGCGCGACCACCGACCCCATGAAGATCGCGGCCTGGTCCAGAGCTCCGGTGCCGGCGGAAAATCCCTCGTCGATCAGGCGCCGCAGCCCCTGGCCGAGGCCAAGCGTCAGCCCGGCCGCCGCCATCAGGGCGAAGCCCGCGGCCAGGGCGCGGGGCAGGTAGGGACGCAGGTGCGGCAGCAGCAGCCGCAGCGATGCGACCGGCGGGCGGGGAGGGGCGGGTGTCACCCGCCCATAGAACGCCCGTCGCGGCCGCTTCGCAATGCGGCTATTGCATGAAGCCCGGCTCCAGCCAGCTTGGGATGATCAGCGCCATGCCAGGCCAGAGGATCAGCAGCACCAGCACGGCGAGCATCGGCAGCAGCATCAGGATCACGTCCTTCAGCACATCCACCAGCCGCAGGTTGGCAATGGAACAGCAGATCAGCAGGCATAGGCCGTAGGGTGGCGTCACCAATCCGAAGGCCAGGGAGACGATGCTGATCATGGCGAAGTGGACGGGATGAATGCCCGCCGCAGCCGCGATCGGCTGCATGATCGTGCCGACGATGATGATGGCCGGAATGGCGTCCAGGAAGCAGCCGACGATCAGGAAGACGAGCGCGATGAAGAAGCCCGCCGCGATCGGCCCCATCTCCCAGGAAGAAACCCCGGCCAGCACCGATTGCGGGATCTGGTAGAAGGCCATCAGCCAGCCGAAGACGCTGGCGGTGCCGACGCAGAACAGGGTGATGGCGGCAAAGCGGCCGGTTTCGCTGAAGCAGGTGTAAAGCCCGCGCAGGTTTAGCTTGCGGTAGACCAGCAGGGACAAGGTCAGCGCATAGAGCACCGCGACGCAGGCGGCTTCAGTCGGCGTGAACCAACCGAAGATCTTGCCGCCGATGATGATGAAGGGAGTCATCAGGGCGGGAATGGAGATGAACAGCGCGTAGCCGAGCTCGCTCCAGGTCGCCCTCTCGTAGGTCGGGTAGTTGCGCGCCTTCGAGTAGACGTGGACGGTGCCCATCTGCGCCAGGGCCAGGAACAGGCCCGGCAGGATGCCGGCCAGGAACAGCGCGCCGATGGAGGTGGTCAGCACGCCGCCCCATACGATCATCAGGATGGAGGGCGGGATGACCACGGCCAGCACGGAGGATACGGCGGTGATGGCGACGGAAAAGCTCGGGGCGAAGCCTTCCTTGATCTGCGCCTCGATGAAGATCTTGCCCTGGCTGGCGGCATCGGCGGTGGAACTGCCGGAGATGCCGGCGAAGAACACCGACAGCACGACGTTGATCTGTGCCAGCCCGCCTGGCAGGTGTCCGACCATGGATCGGGAGAGCTTCACCAATCGGTCCGTGATACCGCCCGCGGTCATAAGGTTGGCGGCCAGCAGGAAGAAGGGCACGGCCAGCAGGATGAAGGAGTTGTAGGAGTTGAACGTCTCCTGCACCAGGATCATCGGCCAGAGGCGGTCCTCCAGGATGAAGGCCGGCAGGCAGGCGATGCCGAGGGAGACGGCGACCGGCACGCGCAGCGCGAGCAGCAGGAAGAAGATGCCGAACATGATCCACGCGGCTTCGCCGGTGGCCAGGGTGCTACCGCCCATCAGGATTCCGCCTTCTCGCCGTGCAGCAGGATCTGCAGGTCGTCCCACACGCGTTCGCCGGCGAAGATGATCCAACTGACACCGGCGATGGGCCAGGCGATATGGATGGTCCAGAGCGGCAGTTCGGCCAGTTCGCTGATCCGGTACCAGGCGGTGTCGGTGAACTCCCAGCCGTAGATCATAAAGACATAGCCGAAGCCGAGCACGAACAGCGCCGCCAGGATGTCCATCGCCGCCTTGGTCCGGCCGCGCAGATTGTGGAACAGGTCGACGTTGAAGTGCGTGCCTTCGCGCACGCCGATCATGCTGCCGATCATGATCATCCACACCAGCATGAAGCGCGACAACTCCTCCGTCCAGATGTAGCGCGGCAGGAAGTCGGAGAAGCGGGCGACGATCTGCAGTGTTACCGGCAGGATGATGCTGACGACGGTGGCCACCAGCAGCACGTCCAGGACCTTGGCGTAGCCGGCGGAGATGCGGCGCAAAATGCCGCGCGCGCCCGGTGGCTGCATGCGGGTGGGTATCCTTTACCGTGGAGCGAAAAGGGGCGAGGCGCCGGATGGCGCCCCGCCCGGCGCATCAGGACGTCAGCGCGTTGATGGCGGAGAAGATGCCGCCGGCATCGATCTCCCGCGCGTACTCCATCATGATCGGCTGCACCGCGGCGTTCATCTCGGCGCGCTGCGTGAAGGTGATCTTCTTCAGGCGGCCGGCGGCTTCCAGCGCGTTGATCTTCTGCGCATCCTCCGAGCTTTCGGCGTTGCGGCCGAACACGCCGGCCTCACGGCCCGCGCGGCGCACCGCCTCCTGCAATTCGCGCGGCAAGCGCGACAGGGTCTGCGCGGAGAAGCACAGCGGCCGCACCGTGATGGCATGCTGCGTCATGATCAGGTTCGGGCCGACTTCGTAAAAGCGCATCTGCTCCACGCCCGCGGCCTCGTTCTCACCCGCCTCGATGACGTTGTTCTGGATAGCGTTGTAGACCTCGTTGTAGGCGATCACCTGCGGCGCCATGCCGATCGCCTGGAAGGTGCGCGACCAGATCGGGGCGCCCTGCACGCGGACGCGCAGCCCACGCAGTTCCGCCATGTTGGTGGCGGGGCGGGAGGAGAAGATGTTGCGCGTGCCGCCACCGGCATAGCCGATCAGCGCGACGCGGGCGCGACGCTCGACCTCGTCCGAGACCGGCTTCAGCATGTCGCCGTCCAGCACCTTGTTCCAGTGCGCGATGTCGCGGAACAGGAAGGGCGCGTCGATGAACGGCGCGGCGCGGCTGAAGGTGGACATGTGCGCCGGGCTGACGATGCCGAAATCGACGGCGCGACCTGCCGACATGTACTCGAAATACTGCTTCTCAAGCCCGAGGGAGCTGTTCAGGTGCCAGACGAAGTTCACCGGGCGGCCGTAGTATTCCACCACCTTGGTCGCGAAATGCTTCATCGCGCGGGTGAAGACGTGCTCCTCGTTGAACTGGCTGGCGCCGTTCAGCGTGATCGGCGCCTGGGCGCGGACGACATGCGGCGTGGCCAGCAGGCCGGTGGCGGCGGCGATGCCGCCGAGCAATGCGCGACGTTCCATGGACAAACTCCCCTTTGTTGCCGGACCACGGCCCGGATGACCGCGGGTTGTCTACACCGGACCGGCCGTGTTTGTGAACCGCCCAGTTACCCTGTCCAGCGCAGGATGTGCCGGGCGGCGAGGCAGGTCTCGTTTTTCTGGTTCACGACTTCGCAGGCGGCCTCGGACCGGCCACGGGCGGCGTCCACCGTGTCCACCCGATAGTGCGCCGTCAGCGTATCGCCGATGAAGACCGGGCGGAGGAAGCGCACCCGGTCGTAGCCGAGCGACACCGGCACGCCCTCCGCCCCCGCGGCTATCGCGCGGTGCGCGATCTCGGAGGCTGTGGCGGACAGCAGGCCAAGCACCAGCGCGCCATGGGCGATGCGCTGGCCGAAGGCGGTGGTCGCGGCATAGGTGGCATCGACATGCAGCGGGTCGTGGTCGCCGGTGATCTCGGCGGTCAGCAGCAGGTCGCGTTCCGTGATGGTCTTGGTGAAGCGCGCCTCCGCGCCCGGCTCCAGGCCCAGCTTCACGGCGCAAGCGCCGACAGGCGCGGGGACCCGATGCGGCCCGGGCGCGCGGCGAGAATGGCGGCCAGGTCCATGCGCCCGGGCGCGAACAGAAGCGGGTCCATCTGGCGCAGGTCCGGCGAGACCGCGGGGCGGAATCCCATGCGGCCGATCACCTCCTCGGCCGTCAGCCCCGGCGCGATTTCCACCACCTCCGGCCCGTTTTCCCCCAGCCGGAACACCGCCTGTTCGGTCACGTACAGCACCGGCTGGCCGCGTTCCTGCGCGAAGCGGCCGGAGAAGGTCACCTGTTCCACCTGCGCCACCGCCTTCGGCTTGCCTCCGGCGGTCAGCGTGCCGCCGAAGATCACGCGCTTCGCATTCTGGCTGATGTTGATGAAGCCACCGGGGCCAATCAGCTTGCCGCCGAAGCGGGAGACGTTGACGTTGCCCGCCGCATCGAACTCGGCAAAGGACAGGAAGGCGAGGTCGAGACCGCCGCCATCGTAGAAGTCGAACTGGTAGGGCTGGTCCACCTGCGCGTCCGGGTTCATCGCGGCGCCGGCCTCCCCGCCGCTGGCCGGCGCGCCCCCGATATTGCCCTGTTCGTTGGTCAGGCAGATGGCATCGAGGCAGCCTTCCTCGGCGGCCACATTGGCGATGCCGGTGAAGATGCCGCTGCCGAGGTTGCAGATGGCGCCGGGGAACAATTCCAGTGCACCGCGGCGGGCGACCACCTTTCGGGCGTCCTGCTTTAGGCGGGGGATGTCATCCAGCGGGATGCGGAGTTCGCCGGAATAGGCGGTGGAATAGGGGGTGAGGTAGGTCTGTTCCTGGTCAGGCACCACGACCACGAGGTCCACCAGGATGCCGGGGATCTTCACCATCTTCGGGTGCAGGCTGCCGCGGCGGGCCATGCGCTTCACCTGCACCACCACCAGCCCGCCGCAGCGCTTCGTCGCCTGCGCCTCGGAGAGCATCTCCAGCGTCACCGCCTCCTGCTCCATGGAGACGTTGCCGTCCTCGTCCGCCGTGGTGCCGCGCAGGAAGGCGACATCGACGTGGTAGGGCTTGAAGAACAGCACCTCCTCGCCGCGCACCGTCTCCAGCGTCACCAGATCCTCCTTGGCGGAGGGTGACTGGCGGCCGCCGCCGTGGCGCGGGTCGACGAAGCTGTGCAGGCCCGTCTTCGTGAACAGGCCCATGCGTCCGGCAGCCATCTCCCGCATCAACTGGGACAGCGCGCCCTGCGGCAGCGACCAGGCCTCGATTTCGTCGGCCAGCGCCATGGCGCCGATCGGCGGGCTGTTGACGTAGCTGCCGGCGATGTTGCGCTTCAGCAGACCCTTCTGCGCCAGGTGCCCGAGGCCGCGCGTGCCGCCATCGCCGACGCCGACCGGGTGCAGCGCCGTCAGGCCGCGCGGTGCCGAGGTTTCGCGGAAGCGGTTGCCCAGCGCCTCCAGCAGCGCATCCGGCACGGCATGGCCGCCGCCGGAGCCGCCGATCAGCAGCGTATCGCCGTCCCGCACCAGCGATGCCGCCTGTTGCGCCGTGATCCGTCGCATCCTGCCCGTTTCCTCATCCGTCCTTCGCGCTATCCTAGGGGTGCTGCGCGCGGGAGGGAACGGGATGGACGGTCAGGTGACGCTCGAAGTCGCCGAGGGGGTGGGCGTGCTGACGCTGGACCGTCCGGCGAAGCACAACGCCATCACCAACGCGATGGCGGCGCAGTTGGCCGCCCATGCGCAGGCGATCAACGCGGATGACGGGGTGCGCGCCGTGCTGCTGCGCGGCGCCGGCGACCGCGCCTTCTGCGCCGGTATGGACCTTCGTGCCATCGAGGCCTACCGCACCGCCTGGGATTTTCGGCACCGGCCGGATTATCCGGGCGCGGTGCGCGCCATCCGCAAGCCGGTGGTCGCCGCGATCAAGGGCTGGGCGCTTGGCGGTGGGTTTGAACTGGCAATGGCCGCCGATATCCGGATCGCCGCCGAGTCCAGCCGGATCGGCTTTCCCGAGGTGACGCGCGGCTGGGTCGGCGGCGGTGGCGCCTCCCAGATGCTGCCGCGCATCGCCGGCTTCGGCCAGGCCATGCGCCTGCTGCTGACCGGCGAGCAGATCGACGCCGCGGAGGCACTGCGGCTGCGGCTGGTGGAGCAGATGGTGCCGGATGCGGCGCTGGAGGACACGGCGCGGGCGCTGTGCGCGCGCCTCGCGGGCCTGTCGCCGGTCGCGGTGCAGGCGGTGAAGGCGGCGGTGCGGCAATCGCTGGAAGCGCCGCTCACGGCGGGCCTCGCCTATGAGAACGAGATGAACGTGCTGTGCCTGGCGGCGCTGCGCGAGGGAACAGCACCATGATCGGCATCGGCATCGTCGGACTCGGCATGGCGACCAAGCCGCACATGCTGGCGATCCGGGACCTGCGGGCGGCCGGGGTGGCGCGGCTGGTCGGCGGCTTCTCGCCCGGTGATGCGCGGCGGCAAGCCTTTGCCACGAGCTGGGATGCGCCGGTTTTCGGCAGCCTGGAGGCGCTGCTGGCCGCGCCGGGACTGGACCTGGTGCTGGTGCTGACGCCGCCGGGCGCGCATCTGCCGGTGGCGCGGGCGGTGGCGGCGGCGGGCAAGCATCTTCTGGTGGAGAAGCCGCTGGAACGCACGGCGGCGGAGGGTGCTGCGCTGGTGCAGGCGGCGCGGGAGGCCGGCGTGGCGCTGGGCGTGGTGTTCCAGCATCGCTTCAGGCCGGCGGCGCTGCGGCTGAAGCAGGCGGTGGCGGGGGGCGAACTCGGCACGCTGCTGTCGTGTTCCGCCAGCATCCGCTGGTGGCGCGATGCGGCCTATTTCGCGCAGCCCGGGCGCGGCATGAAGGCGCGCGATGGTGGTGGCGTGCTGCTGACCCAGGCGATCCACACGCTGGATCTGCTGCTGCACATCGCGGGGCCGCTTTCACGCGTCGGCGCACTGGCGCGGACCAGCGGGCTGCGCGCCATCGACACGGAGGACATGGCCGCCGCCGCGCTGCACTTCGCCAACGGCGCGATCGGCGTGCTGGATGCGACGACGGTGGCCGAACCCGGCTATCCCGAGCGCATCGAGATCGCCGGCACCGGCGGCAGCGCATCGCTGGTGGCGGAGCGGCTGGAATTGCATATGAAGGGCCGCGAGCCTGAGATCGTCGAGGGTGCCATGGCCGGTGGCGGCGGGGCCGACCCGATGGCCTTCGACCACGGCCCGCACCGGACCATGATCGCTGAACTCTGTGCCGCCATCACGGAGCGCCGCGCCCCGTTGAACGATGGCGCAACCGGTCTGCCGGTGCTGCACGCCATCGAGGCGATCCTGCGCAGCGCCGAGCTAGGTGCCTTCGTCGACCTGTAGCGTGTGCACCATCAGGTCGTTCTCGCCCTTCTGTACGACCTCCCCGCGCTGGTTCGTCAGGTCGAAGCCCATGGTGACGATGCCGCGCGCCGGGTTCCGCGTCAGCCGCTTCGACAGCACGGTGATGCGCGCGGCGATGCGGTCGCCGACCAGGATCGGTCCGGCAAAGGACCAGCGCCAGGACAGCGAGACGATGGCGGCGAATTTTCGCGGCGCACGGTTCTTGAGGCCATCGCAGAGCGCCAGGCCCAGCAGGCCGTGCGCGACCCGGCCAGGGTAGCCGAGGTCGCGGGCGTAGTCGTCATCCATGTGGATGTCGAAGAAATCGCCGGTGAGTCCGGCGAAGGCGATGATGTGCGATTCCGTGACGGTGATGCCGCCGGTCTCGATGACCAGGCCGGGTTCCACCTGTTCGTAGCGCAGCAGGGCAGGGTCTATGTGCATTTGCATTCCTCAGACGCCGGGTATGGCCTCCGGCCGCTTGGCTTCGCGGCATTCGCCGCGGCGGCCATTCGGCCGCCAGACTGTGCCTTCGCGCAGTCTGCATGTGCCGCGCATCGGCAAGCCATTCAAAGCCGATGCAGGTGCAGGCCGCCGTCGACGTGGAACGCGTCTCCGGTGGAGAAAGGAAGCGCACCGCTGACCAGCGCCGCAATGGCGCGGCCGACATCGTCGGCCTCGCCCCAGCGACGGATCGGCGACAGGCCCGCCGCGATGCGCGCCTCGTATTTCGCGGTCACGGGTGCGGTCATGTCGGTGCGGATCACGCCGGGGCGGATGTCGTAGACCGGGATGCCGTCTTCCGCCAGGCGAACCGCGAAGCAGCGCGCCACCATGCTGACGGCGGTCTTGCTGGCGCTGTATTCGGTGCGGTCGGCGCTGACCATCACCGCATTGGCGGAGGAGACGAAGACCAGCCCGCGAGGACCACGCTGCGGCGCATCCGCCGCCAGCATCCGCCGTGCCACCTCCTGCGAGCAGAAGAAGGGTGCGCGGGCGTTGATGTCCATGCAGCGGTCCCAGGATTCGCGGGACATCTCCAGCAGGTCGCCGCGCTGCATGGCGCCAACGCCGGCATTGTTCACCAGCGCCTCCAGCCCGCCCCATTCATCCCAGGCCCAGGCCACCATGCGCTGCACGTCGTCGAGGTCCGCGACGTCGCATAGCCGCCAGGCGAAGCGTCCACCGGCGGCAACCACGGCGGCGGCGGTCTCGGCGAAGCCGTCTTCCACCAGGTCGCAGCCGAGCAGGTCGTAGCCCTTCTCGGCCAGCGCGACGCAGGCGGCGCGGCCGATGCCGCGGCGGGCGCCTGTCACCAAAGCAACAGGACGGCTCATGAAAGGATTTCCCGTGCCATGATGACCCTCTGGATCTGGTTGGTGCCCTCGTAGATCTGCGTGATCTTGGCATCGCGGTACAGGCGCTCCACCGTCACGCCACGGATGTAGCCGGACCCGCCATGGATCTGCACGGCGTCCGCGGTGCGCGCCACGGCGGCGTCGCTGGCGAAGCATTTCGCCATGCTCGCCTCCAGCGTCACACGACGCCCTGCATCCATGCCCTGCGCCGCGTCGCGCACCAGCAGACGGGCGGCGTGGGCATCCTTCGCCATGTCGGCGATCAGGAAGCGAATCGCCTGCTGGTCCGCGATCGGCTTGCCGAACTGCACGCGCTGCTTCGCGTAGGACACGCTTTCCTCCAGCGCGCGTTGCAGGATACCGAGTGCCAGCGCGGCGATGCCGATGCGGCCCTTGTCCAGCACCGACATCATCATGTGGAAGCCGCGCCCCTCCGGCCCCAGCAGCGCCGCTGCCGGCAGCCGCACACCCGAAAACCGCAGCCCGCCGACGGGCGAGGCGCGCTGGCCCATCTTGTGTTCGGCGCGCAGCCGCTCGACGCCCGGCGCATCCAGGTCGACCAGCAGGATCGACATGCCGCGGTGGCCCGCCGCCGGATCCGTGCGCGCCAAGACCGCGGCGAAATCCGCGCGCGGCGCCATGTGAATCCACATCTTCTCGCCGTCCAGCACCCAATCCGTGCCGTCCCGCCGCGCCGTGGTGCGCAGGTTCGCAAGATCCGATCCGGCTTCGGACTCGGTCAGGGCGTAGGCGCAGGAGATGTCGTAGCGCAGCAGCGGCACCAGGTAGCGCGCCCGCTGGTCCGGTGTGCCGTGTTCCGACAGCAGCGTGCCGAGCAACTCCACCAGCCCCACCTGGTCGGCGACGCTGGCATAGCCGCGCGACAGTTCCTCCATGACGACCGCATAGGCCTCGACGCCCGCCTCGGCGCCGCCCATCGCCTCCGGCACCGTCATGCCCAACAGGCCGAGTCCGGCCAGCGCCCGGTAGATGTCGGCCGGGAAGCTTTCGCTGTCGTCCAGTTCGGCGGCGCGCGGCGCCACCTCGGCATCGGCGAAGCGGCGCGCGGTGTCGCGCAGTGCCGCCAGGGTCTCCGTCTCAGCCACCCGTTTACCCCACTCGGTGTTGCCGCATCCTGCCCGGTCAGGCGCGTCCCGGCCAGACCGCCCGCCGCACGCCGAGCGCCGTCACCACACCATAGGAGGTGATGCCCAGCGCCACGCCGAGGAAATGCCCCTCGATCCCCATGCCCAGCGGCCCGGCCAGCAGCGCGCCCCCGCCCACCGCCAGCGTCAGCCGGGACAGCGCGCCGACAACGGGATAGCCCATGCGCCCCGCGCCGAGGCTGGCGAAATACAGCGCCATCCCCAGCCCGAAGCCGCCGAAGGCGAAGCCGACATACCCGAGGCCGCGCGCGGCAATCGCCACCACGGCCGGGTCGGCGCTGAACAGGGACGCCACCTGCACCGGCCACAGCGCCACCACCAGTCCCGCCACTCCGGTCAGCGCCAGGGCCAGCGCGGCCCCGGTCCATGCCAGCGCGCGGGCCTCCGCCCAGTCGCCGGCGCCGGCGGCGCGGCCGACGAGGGCCGTGAGCGCGGAGCCGATGCCGAAGGCCAGCGGGATCATCAGGAATTCCAGCCGCGCTGAGATGCCATAGGCCGCGACGGCCACCGGGCCATAGGCCGCCATTTGCGCCGTCACCAGGATGGTTGCGAGGTTGGCGACCACTGCCAGCCCGCTCGCCACCAGCCCGACCGACAGGATCTTCCCAAAGATGGCACCTCGGGGCCGCTGGCGCAGCACCGGAACGAAGCCGGCGCCGCCGCGCAGCACCACCAGCCCCATGGCCAACGTCGCCACCCAGAACACCAGCGCCTGTGCCAGGCCGAGTCCGGCCAGCCCCATGCCCGCCCATTCCGCCAGGGCCCAGCCGGTGAAGGGCAGCGCCAGCCAGGCCAGCACCAGCACGCGCGCCGCCAGCGCATGCCGCCCGCCGCCGCGCAGCACGGAGGCCAGGGTGTTGGTCAGCCAGACCGGCACCGCGCCCAGCCCGAACAGCCACATGGCATAGGGCGCCGCCGCCTCCGCCGCCGCGGCGCCGCCGATGGCGCCGAAGATGGCGCGCGGGAACAGCCCCAGCGGGATGGCGAAGATCAGCCCGGCGGCGACCGCGATCAGCACGGAGTGCAGCACCATGGCGGAGGCATCCTCCCGCCGTCCGCCACCCAGCGCCCGCGCGATGGCGGACACCACGCCGCCGCCCATGGCGCCGGTCGACATCATCTGCATCAGCAGCACGAAGGGCAGGGCGGTGGCCCAGCCGGCCAGCGCCGCGGTGCCCTGCCGCGCCGCCAGCCAAGTTTCCGCCAACTGCCCCACCACCTGGAGCAGCGCGACCAGCGCGGTCGGCGCCGCCAGAACTCCGATCCGTCGCAGGCGGTCCAGCATCACGGGCGGAGTCTCCTCGGGCGGCCCTGCCATGCTGGCAGTCTCGTGCTGCACCGCACAGCCGCGCTGGACGCCTAGCTGGGTTGCACCCCCGCCGCCTGCACCACCGGCGCCCACCGCGCCGCCTCGGCCGCGACGAACTCACCGATGCGCGCCGGCTGCAGGTCGCCGAGCGAGACCACGCCGACGCTCTCCAGCCGCGCCTTGATGGCAGCATCGGCCAGGCCCGCCTGCAGTTCCGCGTTCAGCCGCGCCGCGATGGCGGGGTCCAGCCCGGCGGGGGCTGCCATGACGAACCAGTTGGTGGAGACGGCTTTGGGCCAGCCGGCCTGCACCAGCGTCGGTACATCCGGCAGCGCCGAGACGCGTTCCGGCGAGGAGACCGCCAGCGCCTTCAGCGTGCCGGCGCGGATCGCCGCCGCATTGGCGCCAGAGGTATCCCACAGGGAGGTCGTGTTGCCGCCGAGCACGTTCTGCTGCGCCTCCGCCGCGCCGCGGAACGGCACGTGCAGCATCTGCACGCCGGATTCCAGTGCCCACATCACCCCGGTCAGGTGGCCGACCGAGCCGACGCCGGAGGAGCCGAAGGAGACTTCCTCCGCCCGCCGCGCCGCCATCGCGCGGTAGTCGTCCATCGTGTTCATCGGGCTGTCGCCCTTCACCGCGCAGACGATCGGCGCGCCGCCGAGCATGCTGATCCAGGAAAAGGCACGCTGCGGGTCATAGGCCAGGTTGCGGAACAGCGAGGGCGCAACGGCCAGGGGGCCGGTATTGGAGACGAGCAGCGTATGCCCATCGGCAGTGGCGCGCGCCGCTTCCGCCGTGGCGACGGTACCGCCGGCGCCGGGCTTGTTCTCCACCACGAAGGGCCGGCCGAAGGCGCGCTCCAGCCGTTCCGTCAGCGGCCGGATGATGAGGTCGCTGGTGCCGCCGGGCGCGTAGGGGTTGAGGATGCGCACCGGCCGGTTCGGCCACGGCGCCTGGGCGAGTGCGGGGGCGGCGAGCGGGGCCGCGATGGCGGCGGCGAGGATCTGGCGGCGGGTGGTCATTGGCGTTCTCCGGCTTTGCAGTGGCCGGAAGAAGCAAGCCGCGTGCCGCCCGGCTCAGCCCCGGTAGAGATCGGCAATACCGGGCGCGAAGCCGGTCAGGGTTCGGCTGCGTGCCGGGCGTGGCGCGTCGGGCGGCGCCAGGCCAACCATCGCCTCCGCCAGCCGCACCGCGGCCGCCGTGCCATCCACCAGCGGCACCTGGACGCGGTGTGCGATGACGGGCGCGAGGCCGGCGAGCGGGCCGCCGGCCAGGATCACGGCCTCCGCGCCATCCTGTTCCACGCTCTGGCGGCACAGCTCCACCAGCAGCTCCGCCCGTTCCTCCGCCACCAGGCCCGGATCGCCGGCGAAGGCGGGGCCCATACGGAAGCCGGCGCAGCGCGCGCCGAGGCCGTGATGCGCCAGGCAGTCCTCGAACATCGGCCGCAGCGCCGTGGTGAAGGACACCACGCCGAAGCGGCGGCCGAGCATGGCGGCGGCGTGGAAGGCGGCCTCGCTGATGCCGAGCACCGGCACGTCCAGCAATTCCTTCGCGGCATCGAGACCCGGGTCGCCAAAGCAGGCGATGATCGCCGCGTCGTAGTGGCCGCGATGCGCGGCCAGCGCCGCCAGCGTGGCGGGTCCGGCCACCAGCCAGTCGGCACGGCTGACGATCAACGGCAGGCCGAAGGGCGCGGAGATGGCCTGGACGACGGTGCCCGTCGAGGCCGCGGCCCGCGCCGCCGCGCCGATGCGTGCGGTGACACTGTCCGTGGTATTGCTGTTGACGACGAGCAGCCTCACGCCGGTGTCTCCTGGGTCAGCCAGTGCCGTGCGATGTCGCAGCGCCGCGCCACCCAGACATCATCACGCCCCGCGACGTGGCGCAGCACGGCGTCGAGGCCCGGCATTCGCGCCGGGCGGCCGATGATGCGGAGGTGCAACCCGATGGAGAGCATGCGCGGTGCGCCCTCCGCCAGCAGCCAGTCGATCGCCGCGATGCAGTAGCTGGAAAAATCCTCGTGCTGGATGAAGCCGCCGCCGGGCGAGAAGCGCATGTCGTTGGTGTCGAAGGCGTAGGGCAGGCGGACATGCGCCGCGCCGTGCAGCCGCGGCAGGTCGTCGTCGTAATTGTCGCTGTCGTACAGGAAGCCGCCTTCCTCCTGCAGCAGCCGGCGCGTGTTGACCGAGGACGCGCTGCGGGTGTGCCAGCCGACCGGTCGTTCGCCGGTGGCGTCGCGGATGGCGGCGACGGTCGCGGAGATCACGGCGCGCTCGGTGTCTTCCGGCATCCCGGCATGGCTTTCCCAGCGCCAGCCATGCGCGGAAATCTCGTGCCCGCGCGCATGCGGCGCGGCGGCCAGGACCGGCGTCGCGGCGACAGCGCGGCCGCAGCTTGAGAACGTGGCCTTCAAGCCATGCGCGTCGAAGGCATCGAGGATGCGCCACAGGCCGACGCGGCTGCCATAGGCGAAGTGGCTTTCCATGCAGGGGTCGGGATGGCCCACCACCTCCTCCCGCGCCTCGTAGGTCGGCTCGTTGCGCGCATCGCCGGAGGTCAGCGACATCTCCGCGCCCTCCTCGACATTCACGACGAAGGACAGCGCCAGCTTTCGCCCATCCGGCCATTCGGCGGCGGAGGGCGCGCCGGCGCGGCCGGCGAGGTCGCGGGAAGCGGGCGGCATGGCACCGGGCAGCATCAGGCGCCCCGGAACAGGGCATAGCCCCACGGCGTGAACTTCATCGGCAGGTGGTAGTGCAGCGCCGGGTCGAAGACGGCAAAACGGAACGGCACCTCGCCGAGGAAGGGCGGCGTTTGCGTGCCGGCGTAGAAGGCGCCGATCTGGAACAGCACCTCATGCACGCCAGGGCGCACGCCCTCGCCGCGTGTTACCGGATGGACCAGCGCGCCATCGGCGCCCAGCACACCCTCCGCCACCAGAACCGGCGCGGGGTCGAGGCGATGGATCGTCACGCGCAGCCCGCGCGCGGGCTGGCCGCTGGCCACATCCACCGCATGCAGGGAAATGCCGCCCGCCATGCTCACGCGCCCTCCAGGCTGAACAGCCTGCCCCATGCCGCGCCGGGGCGTTCGGCGATGCCCGCCGCCGCCAGCCCGCCCCAGACGCCGAGGGCCGTCGCGTCCAGCAGCGGGATGCCGGTCTCGGCCTCCAGCGCCGCGGCGAGCGGTGCGGCGGCGCAGTTGGTGTTCCACATCACGATCGCCTGCACCCCGGGCTTCGCCACCTGCCGCACCAGCGCCGCGACCGAATCATACCCCACAGTCGCGTAGGTGAGGTTGTCGGTGATGCCGAGGCTGGCTTCAGCCACCATCTCGATCCCCTCCGCCGCCAGGCCTCGCGCGGCGCGCAGATTGTAGTCGCGCGTGTGCGGCCCGATCAGCGCGATCCGCGTCGCGCCCAAGGCCGCCAGCGCGCGCAGCAGGGCAAGGCCGGAGGTGTCGCAGGGCAGGCCCGTCGCGGCGCGTACCCGCCGGACCAGCTCCCGGTCGTGTTCCAGGCCGATCAAGGCGCCCTTGCTGGCGGACCAGACCAGCGCATCCGGCTTCGCATCCGCCAGCAGGTCGGCGGCGCTCAGCAGCGCCTCCCAGTCGTAGCTGTCGGGGAAGGGGTCCACGGCGCCGCGCTTGGCGACGCGGCTGAAGATCGGCACCACGCCCGGAAGGTCGCGCAGCAGCGCCTGCGTCGTGCGCTCCACCACCGTGTTGGCGGAGGGCAGGATGGTGGCGAGCAGGCGCGGGGCCGGGTGCATCAGGGTGGTCGCGTCGGGCATGCGGGCGAGACTGGCGCGGCGCAGGCGGCACGGCAATTGCCTCGGACCCGGCATCCGAGGGGATTCAGCCCATGCGCCGCCGCCATCTGCCACTTCTCGCGGCATTCGCCGCCTGCTCCGCCGGCACCGCCCTGGCGCAGCCGGGATCTCCGCCCTCTTGGCCGAGCCGCCCGATCCGCATCATCGTCACCTTCCCGCCCGGCGGGTCCTCCGACATCGTCGCGCGCGTGCTGGCGGAGGTGCTGTCCCAGCGCCTGCCGCAGCGCGTATTGGTCGAGAACAAGCCGGGCGCCGGCGGCACCCTGGGCGCCATCTACACCACGCAGCAGCCTGCCGATGGCTATACCCTAATGCTGTCCAACACCGCGCCGATCGTCACCAGCCCGCCGATCTATCCGAGCGTCACCTACGACCCGGTCGGCGGCTTCAGCCACATTGCCTATATCGGCGCGACGCCGCTGGTCATCATGGTCAACCCGTCCAAGGTGCCGGCGACCGACCTCGCCGGCCTGGTCGCCTGGCTCCGCGCGCAGCGCGTGCCACCGGGCTATGGCAGTTCCGGCGCCGGCTCCGTCGCGCACATCTTCGGCGAGGCCTTCACCAAGCGCACCGGCGCCGAGCTCACCCATGTCTCCTATCGCGGCAGCGCGCCGATGCAGGCGGACCTGTTGGGCGGCGCCATCCCGATGTCCTTCGACACGCTGCCGCAGAATGTCGAGCACATCCAGGCCGGGCGGCTGCGCGCCATCGCCATCACCGCGCCGGAGCGCCAGAAGATGGCGCCGGACGTGCCGACCACGGCGGAAGCCGGCTTCCCGGGACTGCTGGCGGAGAACTGGCTCGGCCTGTCCGGACCGCCGGGCCTGCCGCCCACCATCCTGGCGCGACTGCACGCCGAGGTGGAGGCCGCGCTGGCCGTGCCGCTGATGCGCAGCCGGCTGGACGAGCACGGCATCGCGACGCGGCGAATGACGCAGCCGGAATTCCTCGCCTTCGTCGGCGAGGAGGTGCGCGTGACAGGCGCCGCGGTGAAGGCGCTCGGCCTGACGCCCGGTTGAGCATGAACAGGCCACGCGTCGTCGCCATCCTGTTCGGCCAGCCCGGCGCTGGTGCCTTCAACCGGGCCGGTGCCGAGGGCCTTGCGCGCGCGTCCGCGCTGCCGGTCGCCATCGAGACGGTGTGGGAGCCGGTGCCGGCCCGCCGCGCCGCCACGGTGGAAGCCGCGGCCGCCCGCGCCGACCTGGTCATCGCGCATGGCGGGCAGGGGGAACAGGCGGTGGCGGAGGTGGCGCCGGCCTTCCCGGACGTCGCCTTCGCCGTGACGCAGGGCCGCATCACCGGCCCCAACATCGCGGGATTCGAGGTGCTGCAGGAGCAATCCGCCTTCCTTGCCGGCGCACTGGCCGGCTGGTGGATGCGCGGTATGGTCGCGGCGCATCTGTCGGGCGAACCCGTGCCGCCGGGCCTACGCGGCCGTGCCGGCTTCGCCGCCGGGCTGGCTCATACACGCCCCGAGGCCACGCTACTGAGCGGCTTCTGCGGCAATCAGCACGACCCTGCACTCGCCGGGCACTGGACCGCGGCGCAGGTGGCGGCGGGCGCCGAGGTGCAATTCGCCATGCTCGATGGCGGCCGGTCCGGCGCCATCGCCGCGTGCCGCGCCGCCGGCATCCGCGCCATTGGCAACGTCCGGGACTGGACGGCGGAGGATGCGGTGTTCCTTGCCTCCGCCGTGGCCGACAACGGCGTCGCCATGCTGGCCGCCATCGAGGCCTTCCTCGCCGGCGCCTTCACGGACCGCCGCATCGGGCTTGAGGCGCCGGAGGCGGTGCGTCTGGCGCTCGCCGCCGACGTCGCGCCGGACCTCGCGGCCCGGATCGACGCGCTGCGCGACGAGATCCTGTCGGGCGCCGTCAGGGTGCCGGAGGATTGGCCGGGGCGGGATTGGGCGCCGTAGGCGGTCGCGCACGAAGTTCCGCCAGGATATCCGCCAGCAGGATTTCGCTTTTTGTCGGTGCCACCGGCTTCGCCTCCTGCGTCCGGCGGAAGCGGGACAGGATGCGCAACAGCCAGAAGATCGCCATCGCGACGATCAGGAACTTGATGATGGCGTTGATGAAACGCCCGACGGCCAGCACCGCCGCGCCACCTTCGCGCGTTGCCTCGAGCGAGGGCTGCCTTGCGCCGCTGAGCACGACGAAGACGTTGGAGAAATCGATGCCGCCGATCATCAGGCCGACGATCGGGTTGATCAGGTCTTCGACCAGGCTGCCGACGATGGCGGTGAAGGCGGCGCCGATGACGATGCCGACGGCCAGGTCGATCACGCTGCCTCGCATGATGAAGGCCTTGAACTCGGTCAGCCAGGCCGGTTCATTCAGCGTAATTGGCGATTTCATGGCGCGCTCCTGCGTGAACAGGCAGCCTGTGGCGCCGCGCGGTGCGGCGCCACGCAAATCTCCTTGCGCGCGGCGCTACTCCGCGCCGCACCAGCCGGCGATCAGCGCCGCCACCACCGCCACGCCGCGGCGATAGTCCGCCACGTCGACCCATTCGTCCCGGCCGCCATTCTGCGTCAGGTCGCCGCACAGCGGGCCCAGCCCGACGCAGGGAATCCCCGACTGCACCATCGGGTTGCGGATGTCGGAGGAGGTGTGCAGCGGGTTGATCTCGGGCGCCGTGCCGGTGCCGCGCAAAACCGCCTCATGCGTGGCAAGCCATAGCGGGTGGTCCAGCGGCACTTCGGCGCCGGTGACGCCGGACAGGAAAATCGTCTCGACCTCCAGCGCCGGATCGGCGGCGACCGCCTCCGCGATGGCGGCCTCGACCTCCGCCTGCACGTCGGCGAGCTTCTCGCCGGGCGGGAAGGACAGGGCGCAGGACAGTTGCACGGCGGGTGCGATGCGCGCGGCGCGACCATCGCCGAGCGTCTTGAGGTCGCCGACCAGCAGGTTGGTGCTGCGGCCGACGGCGGCATCCAGCGCCGGGTGATGCACACGCGCGCCGCGCCGTGCATCCAGCGCCCGCAGCGCGGCGAGGACGCCCATCGCCTTCTCGATCGGGTTCACCGCCAGATGCGCGAAGGCGGTGTGGCCGGGTTCCTGCGTCGGCGGAAGCTTACCCTTGACGATGATGCGGAACACGAGCTGGCCCGGCGCCAGGGCCTTCACCTCCCGCATCCCGATGCCCGACTCGGCCGGGTGCAGGTAGACTGCGGCATCGGCGGTGACGCCGCCATGCAGCAGCGCGTGCACGCCGCGGGCGTGGCGCTTGGATGGGGTGCTGGCGAGGATGACATCGCCCTTCGGCACCACGCCGGCGGCGAGCACGGCGCGCAAGGCCTCCACCATGGTGGCGATGCCGGCCAGGTCGTCGGCGACGCCCCAGCCATGGATGCGGCCCTGGTCGATCTCGCCGGCCATCGGGTCGTGCAGCCAGCCATGCTGGGGCTGGAACGCCTCGCCATCCGGATGGGCGAAGAAGATCACGCTGCGGCCGCCGCCGCTGCCGGGGAAGCGGGCCAGCACGGCTTCCCGCTCCTCGGCCGCCATTGCCGCCTCGCTGGCGAATTCTTCCCGCAGTACCACGTTGGCCGGGCTGTAGCGGCGGGTCTCGACGATGCAGCCGAGTTGCTCGCAGGCGGCGGCGATGCGCGCCTGCACCGCGGCCTCGCCGCCGGATTGCAGGCGGATCAGGTCGCGCAGGAAGCTGACCGCGGCCTCGCCACCCGCCTCCGCCGCCTGGTCCACGCGCGCCGCCACGGAATTCATCGGGCCGTCCATCGTGCTTCGTCCTGTCGTCGAGGGGCGCCAACTTAGCCACTATGGGCGGCAGGGCAATGACCAGCGCGTATACATCAAGTGACTGAGGTTGCAGGGCTTGCTTCGCCGCCGGGCCTGCGGCCATCTGGCGCCAGCCTGGCGGGAGACGAGCGGATGATGCGGCTGGTGATCGGCGGCAAGTGGTCCTCCACCTGGACCATGCGCGGCTGGCTGGCGTGCCGGCTCTCCGGCCTACCCTTCGAGTCCGAGACGCTGTTCCTGTCCCGCGCCGACAGCAAGGCGCAGCTCGCGGAAGCCTCGCCGACCGGCCTCATCCCGATCCTGCATGATGGTGACTTCGCGGTGACGGACACGCTGGCGATCGCGGAATACCTGTGGGAACGCGCGCCCGGCTGCGACATCTGGCCCGGCGATCTGCGCGCCCGCACCGCCGCGCGCAGCTCCGCGGCCGAGATGCACGCACATTTCGTGGAACTGCGCGCGGCGCTGCCGATGAACCTGGTGAAGCGCTGGCCGATCGCGCATGGCGTGCCCTCCAACGTCAAGCTGCTCGGCCGGCCCGGCGTCGCGCCGCAGGTGGCGCGGGTGCAGGAAAGCTGGCGGCAGACGCGCGCGGCCTGGGGGCAGGGCGGCCCCTACCTGTTCGGCGCGCGCTTCAATTTTGCCGATGCGATGTGGGCGCCGATGGCCAGCCGCTTCCGCACCTACTCCGTGCCCCTGGCACCTGACGCCCAGGCCTATGCGGATGCCGTGCTGGCGCATCCGCTGGTGGCCGAATGGGTCGCGGGGGCGGAGGCGCAGGCGCGCGAGATCGGCTGGGAGGCCTGCGCCGCCTTTCCGTAGACGGTTGCGTTCATCCGACCCTGGCGCCGGAAATCCGCACCGCATCCCCCCATTTCGTCCGCTCGGACCGGATATGCTGCTCAAGCTGCCGTGCCGTGCCGCCGCGCGGCACGGCACCAAGGCGCAGCAGGCGCTCACGCATCCCGGGCGTGGCAAGTGCCCCGTTCGTGGCCGCATTCAGCAGCAGCACCGCTTCCTCGCTGACGCCGGCCGGGTAGACGAAGCAGATCCAGGAGACGTAGTCGAAGTCCGTCACGCCGGATTCCTGCACCGTCGGGACCCCCGGTAGTCCGGGCCAGCGTTCCGAGGTGGTCACCGCCAACGCGCGCGCCAGGCCGCCTGAGATGAACCCGATGGAACTGGTGATGCTTTCCACCGCGAATTCCACATGGCCGCCTGACAACGCCTCCAGCGAGGGGGCGGCGCCGCGGAAGGCGACGTGCTGGGGCTGGGCGACGCCAAGCCGGGACTTCAGCATCTCCATCGTCAGGTGCCCGGCGCTGCCGGCGCCGGCGCTGGAATAGTTCAGCCGCGCCCCGCTGTGGATCGCGGTGACCAGGTCGGCCAGGCTGCGCTCCGGTCGCCGGGTGGAGGCCAGGACCAGCAGCGGGTTGCTGGCGACCAGGGCCACCGGGACGAAGGCGACCTCCGGGTTGAACGGCATGCTGGGATACAGGAAGGGGTTCACCACCAGCGGCCCGGGCGCGGAAATCAGGAAGGTGTGGCCATCCGGCTCACTGCGCGCCGCCGCCTCCGCGCCCACATTGCCGCCGGCCCCGCTGCGGTTCTCGACCAGAATGGTGGTGCCGAGCAGCGGCTCCATCTCCCACGCCAGCAGCCGCGCCAGCACATCCAGCGCGCCGCCCGGCGCGAAGGGCACGATGAGCCGCATCGGCCGGTCCGGCAGCCAGCTTACTTGCGCGCCGGCCAGGCTGGGGGCGGCGAGACCCGCCGCGAGAAGGCTCCGCCGCCGCATCCCGTCAGTCCAGCCGCGTCGCCGCCGTGATGGCCGGGCCGAGGTTCAGCGCGCCCTCCAGCCTGTAGCCCAGGTTCAGCCCGCTGCGCCGCACCCAGACCTGCTTCAGGTCGAACAGCGGCACGCTGCACCCGGCCTCCAGCACCTTGCGCTGCGCCGTCGCCCACAGCGCCATCTGCTTCGCCGCATCGGGTTCGGCACGGGCGGCGTCGATCTCGGCGTCGGCGGCACTGCAGTGGGCGAAGTTCAACGACATGGTCGGCTGACCGGGTGCGCTGCGGGAATGGTAAAACTGGCTGAGGTAGCTGTCCGCCACCGGGAACCGCGCGGCGCCGTAGAAGGTCATCTGCGACAGGTCCTGCCGGATGCGGGCGTGGTAGGTGGCGTGTTCCACCACATCCATGTCGAGCGTGATGCCGGCGCGGCGCAACTGCGCCTGGATCACCTCCATGATCGGCAACTGCGCGGAGTTGGAGGAAACGACGGCGCGGATGGTGACGCCGTTTGCATGGCCCGCCTCCGCCAGCAATGCGCGGGCACGCGCCGGATCGGGAGCGTAGCGCGGGACCTCCTGCGTCGCGCCGAGGTAGCCGGGCGGCACCGGGCTCGGCCAGGGCGTCGCCACGTCCAGGCCGACGAAGCGGGCGATGGCGGGGGCATCCACCGCATGCTGCACGGCGCGGCGCACCCGCGCATCGTCCAGCGGCGCGCTGCGGCTGCTGATCAGCAGGGTGCGGAACTCGCCGGGGGAGAAGACCTCCACCGCCGTATTCGGATGCGCCCGCATGCGCTCCACCCAGCGCTGTTCGCGGCGGCCGATGATCAGGTCCAGCTCGCCGGCGGTGTAGGCGAGTTCACGGGTCGCGTCGGAGGTGATGAAGCGCAGGTCGATGGCGCGGATCGCCGGGCGGCCGCGCCAATGCGCGTCATGCGCCACCATCCGCGCGGCGCCGCCGCCGGCGCGTTCCATGCGGAACGGGCCGGTGCCCGGCGCCTGCCCACCTGTGTCGGCACGGCGGGAGACGATCATGCCGCCATGGTAGTTGGCGAACAGCCCGAGTGCGCCGGCCACCGCCTCGCGCAGCGTCACGCGGACGGTCATGGGGTCCAGCGCCTCGATGCTCGTGACCGGCGCAAAGTCGCCGGCGAAGCCGCTGCGGGCGCGGTCGGCGGCGCGGCGCAGCGAGAACACCACGTCCTCCGCGCCGAGCGGCTGGCCATCGTGGAAGCGGACGCCGGGGCGCAGGTAGAACGTGTAGCTGAGGCCGTCCTCGCTGCGGGTGAAGCGCTCCGCCAGGTCCGGCTCGATCTGCGCCGGGTCGGCGGAGCCGGGCGGGAAGCGCACCAGCCCGTCATAGGCCCAGGACAGCGGCGCCTTGTCCTGCGTGGCGCTGGCGCGGTGCGGATCCGTGGTGCCCATGTCCTGCGCGATCAGGCCAACGCGAAGCGTCTGCGCTGGTGCGGCTGCCGGAAGCGCCAGTAGCAGGGCGGTGGCCATGATGGTGCGGCGCATTGTCCGGTCCTTTCGAAGCATCCCGGCTTGCAGGATGGGGCGGCAGGGGTCAGGCTCGCAACATGTATGACGTGGCGATCATCGGCGGTGGTATGGTGGGCTCTGCCATCGGCTTTGGCTGCGCGGAGCGTGGCGCGCGCGTCGCGGTGTTGGACGAGGGCGATGTGGCGCTGCGGGCGGCGCGCGGCAATTTCGGGCTGGTCTGGTCGCAGTCCAAGGGGGACGGCATGCCCGCCTATGCCGAATGGACGCGGGCCAGCGTCGCGCTGTGGCCGGCACTGGCGGAGCGGGTGTCCGGCCATGCCGGCCGGGACACACAGTACCGGGCCGTCGGCGGCCTGACCTTCTGCCTGGGCGAGGGCGAGTACGACACCCGGAAAGCCTTCGTGCAGCGCATGCACAACCAGGGCCAGCAGGGCCTGCGGATGCTGGACCGTGCGGCGCTGCGCGACCTGATGCCGGATTGCCCGCTGGGGCCGGAGGTGCTCGGCGCCAGCTTCCAGCCGGCGGATGGCCATGTCGACCCCCTGACCCTGCTGCGCGGGCTCCAGGCCGGGATGCGGAAGGCCGGCGGGGCGCACCTGCCCGGCGCCGCGGTGATGGCGATCGAGCCGGTGGCCGGCGGTTACCGCATCGACCGCGAGGATGGCTCCGAGGTCGCGGCGCGGCGCATCGTCATCGCGGCGGGGGTGATGACGACGCGGCTCGCGAAGCTGGTGGGGCTGGACGTGCCGGTGCGGCCGGTGCGCGGCCAGAACATCGTCACCGAACGGTTGGCACCAATCCTGCCGCTGCCGGCCAGCGCCATCCGGCAGACCGGCGACGGCACCATCCAGATTGGCGTGACCAGCGAGGATGACGGCAGCTTCGCGACCGGCACCAGCACCGATGCGCTGGCCCGCATGGCCGCTCGCGCCTTGCGGGTGCTGCCGGTGCTGGCGCAGGCGCGGATGGTGCGCGGCTGGGCGGCGCTGCGGCCGATGACGCCGGATGGCTTTCCCGCCTATGCCGAAAGCCCGACCCACCCCGGCGCCTTCGTCGCCACCTGCCATTCCGGCGTGACGCTCGCTGCCGTGCATGCGGGGCCGCTGGCAGAGGCGATCCTCGGCGGCGCGCTGCCGGACGCGGCCCGCGACCTGCACCCCGCCCGCTTCCTCGGAGGTCCGCATGTTCCGGCGCAGTGAGCCGACCGACTGCACCATCACCTGGGAGGGCGAGGCGCTGCCGGCGCGGGCGGGCGAGAGCCTGGCCGTGTCGCTGCTGGCGGCCGGCGTGACGGCGTTCCGGCAAACCCCGGTCAGCGGCAGCCCGCGCGGGCCGCTGTGCCTGATGGGGGCGTGCTTCGACTGCCTTGTGGTGGTGGAGGGCGCCCAGAATGTGCAGGCCTGCCTGGTGCCGGTGGTGCCCGGCCTGCGCGCCGGGATCCAGCGCGGCGCCCGTGGCTTCGGGGACGAGGCATGAGCGTCGAGGCGGAGTGGACGGCGGAACAGGCAGCGCCGGGGAAGGCCGGCGGCAGCGTGGACCTGCTGGTGCTCGGCGCCGGGCCGGCGGGCCTGGCGACAGCGACCGAGGCGCGGGCGCATGGCATGACGGTGTTGCTGCTGGACGAGAACGCGGCGCCGGGCGGGCAGGTGCATCGCGGGGTCGAAGCCCGGCCCGCGAAGGACGACCAGGACAAGGACGGCGCGAAGCTGGTTGCCGCCTTCCGCGCCTCCGGCGCCGAGTTCCGGCCCGGCGCCACCCTCTGGGCGGTGGAGGCGGGCGGCAAGGTGTTCTGGTCCGAAGCCGGCGCCGCCCGCAGCATCACCGCCGGCCGCATCATCCTGGCCGCGGGCGCCACGGAGCGGCCGCTGCCCATCCCGGGCTGGACCCTGCCGGGCGTCATCGGCATCGGCGCGGCGCAGATCGCGCTGAAGACGGCGGGGCTGGTGCCGGAAGGCGCGGTGTGGCTGGCCGGGCAGGGGCCGTTGCTGTGGCTGTATGCGGTGCAGGCGCTGGAGCGGGGCGGGCAGATCGCCGGCATCGTGGATCTTTCGCCGCCCGGTGGCCTGCGGCGGGCCATGCCCTTCCTGACCCGCGCGCTGAAGGCGCCGGAATACCTGCTGCGCGGCCTGCTGTGGCAGCGCCGGGTGAAGCGGGCCGGCGTGCCCGTGACTCCGGCGCGGGAGCTGCGAGCGGAGGGCGAGGGACGGCTTTCGCGCATCGTCATCGACGGCGTCGCACATCCGGCCGACCTGCTGCTGCTGCATGATGGCGTGGTGCCGAACACGCAGGTGACCCGCGCCATCGCCGGGCTGAAACATGGCTGGGACCCCGTGCAGCGTTGTTGGCGGCCGGGCCTCGACCTCTGGGGCAATACTTCGGCCGAGGGCGTCATGGTAGCGGGCGATTCGGGTGGCATCGGCGGCGCCCGCGCCGCGGCGCTGTCCGGTCGGATCGCGGCACTGGAGGCGGCGCGCGCGCTCGGCCGCATCACGACAGATGAACGCGACGGCCGCGCCGGCCCGCTGCGCCTGCTGCGCGACCGGCAACTGGCGCCGCGGCCCTTTCTCGACGCGATGTTCCCGCCGCGGCCCGAGGCGTTGATCCCCGACGAGACCATCCTCTGCCGCTGCGAGGAAGTGACGGCCGGCCGGGTGCGGGAGGCGGTGGCGCTTGGCTGCCTCGGCGCCAACCAGACCAAGGCCTTCACGCGGGCCGGCATGGGGCCGTGCCAGGGGCGGGTCTGCGGCCCGGCGGTGCATGGCGTGATCGCGGCGGCGCGGGGTGTCGACCCGGCGGAGGTGGACCCGTTCCGCACCCGCTTCCCGACCAAGCCCCTGACGCTGGGCGAACTCGCCGCGCTGGCCGGCTAGATGCGCCGCGCGGTGGTGATCGGCGGCGGGCTGCACGGGCTGTCCACCGCCCTGCACCTGGCCCGCACGCCGGGCTGGCAGGTGACGCTGCTGGAGCGCCGCCATGTCGGGCGCCATTCCAGCGGGGTGAATGCCGGCGGGGTGCGGCGGCTTGGCCGTGCGCTGCCGGAAATCGCGCTGTCGGTGGTGGCGGCGGAGATGTGGCACGGCATCGTGGCGCTGGTTGGCGACGATTGCGGGTTTCGCGCCACCGGGCAGGTCAAGGTGGCCGAGAGCGCCGCCGACATGGCAAAGAACGAGGCCCGTGTCGCGCAGGTCCGTGCCCTGGGCTGGTCGCATGAGGAGGTGGTGGACCAGGCCGAGGTCCGTCGCCTGCTGCCGGCCGTGTCCCCGCACGTGATCGGCGCCATCGTGACGCGGGACGATGGCTCGGCCGACCCGATGCGCACCGTCATGGCCTTCCGGGCCGCGGCGGAGCGGGCGGGGGTGGAGATCAGGGAGGGCGTCGCCGTCATCGGCTTGGACCGCACGGCGGATGGCACCATCACAGTCCGAACCGACCAGGGCGACTTTGCGGCCGAGCGCGTCGCCAATTGCGCCGGTGCCTGGGCGCCGGACCTGGCCGCGCTGGCCGGGGAGGCAATTCCCTGCGGCACCAAGGCCAGCATGATGATCGTGACGGAGCGCCTGCCAGCCTTCGTCGAGCCCACCGTGGGGGCAACAGCCCGCGCGCTGTCGTTCAAGCAGACCGCCTCCGGCACCGTCGTGATCGGCGGCGGGCACCAGGGGCTGAACGACCGGATGGCGGAAACCTCCTCCGTCGTCTTCGGCAACCTGGCCTTCGCCGCCCGCATCGCCGCCGAGATCTTTCCTTGCGTTGCCGAGGCCCGCATCGTGCGCAGCTGGACCGGGACGGAGGCGCGACCGCCGGACGACATGCCCGTCATCGGTGAAAGCCGCACCCTGCCGGGCCTGTTCCACTCCTTCGGCTTTTCTGGCCACGGCTTCCAGCTGTGCCCCGCGGCTGGCGCGGCGGTCGCCGAGTTGATGGCGCGCGGCGCCACGAACCTGCCGGTTGCGGCCTTCAGCCAGGATCGCTTCGCCGTTCCCGCTTGATGCCGGACGCCGGCTGGCGCAGTTTCGCAGGCGATGACGACACCCGCGCTCGAACTGGTTGGACTCCGAACCGAATTTCGCATCGGCGGCACGTGGCACCCGGCGGTGCGCGACCTGTCGCTGACCCTGATGCGCGATGAGACGCTGGCCCTGGTCGGCGAGAGCGGCTGCGGCAAATCCGTTACCGCGCTGTCCGTCATGGGCCTGGTGCAGCCGCCCTTCGGCCGGGTCCATGCCGGGCGCATCCTGCTGGACGGCCGCGACCTGGCGGGGCTGTCCGACCAAGCGCTGGAATCGGTGCGTGGCGACCGAATGGCGATGATCTTCCAGGAACCGATGACGAGCCTGAACCCGGTGATGACCGTGGGCGACCAGGTAGCGGAGGCCTTGCGCATCCATCGCGGCCTGGATCGCAAGGCGGCGCGCGCCAGGGCGCTGACGCTGTTCGAGGAGGTGAAGATCCCCTCGCCGGCGCAGCGGCTGGACGAGTATCCGCACCAGTTCTCCGGCGGCATGCGCCAGCGCGTGATGATCGCCATCGCCCTGGCCTGCGAGCCCGCCGTGTTGCTGGCGGACGAACCCACCACGGCGCTGGACGTGACAATCCAGGCGCAGGTGCTCGGCCTGCTGGCGGACCTTCAGAAGAAGCACGGCATGGCGGTGCTGTTCATCACCCACAACCTCGGCGTGGTGGCGCAGATCGCGGATCGGGTGGCTGTGATGTATGCCGGGGAGATCGTGGAGCAGGGGCCGGTCGCCGCCATCTTCGACCGGCCGCAGCATCCCTATACCCGCGCGCTGTTTTCCGCGATCCCGAGGCTGGACCAGCCGGGCCAGGCGCTGTCCGCCATTCCCGGCCGGGTGCCGCCGCTGGATTCCATGCCCGCCGGCTGCCGCTTCGCGCCACGCTGCCCAATGGCGCAGGCGGGTTGCGAGCGGGAGCAGGTGCTGGCCGAAGTCTCGGCAGCACATGCGGCGCGCTGCCATGTCGCGACAGGGAAAGGTGCCCTTCATGCTTGACCCCGTGGGCCGGGTTGCAATGATCACCGGCGCCTCGCGCGGTATCGGCCGGGAAGTGCTGCGGCGCCTGCATGGCTCCGGCTGGCTGGTCAGCGCCGGCATCCGCAGCGCCGGCAAGCTCTCGGCCGGGCCGGACCTGATGCTGCATCGTTGGGACGCGGAAGCCGAGGGCAGCTCGGAGGCTTGGGTCGCCGCCACCATGGCCCGCTTCGGGCGCATCGACGCGGTGATCAACGCCGCCGGCATCAACCCGGTCGCGCGCCTGCTGGATGCGGATGAGACGGCGATGGACCGGCAGTGGCAGGTCAACACCAAGGCGCCGCTGCGCGTCATCCGCGCCGCCTGGCCGCACCTGGTGGCGGGCGGGGAGGGACGGGTGGTCAACATCGCCTCGCTGTCCGGCAAGCGCGTCGCCAACGACAATCTCGGCTATGCGATGAGCAAGTTCGCCGTGGTGGCGCTGACGCAGGAGGTGCGGCGGCTGGGCTGGGAACACGGCATCCGCGCCACCGCACTGTGCCCCGGCTTCGTGGCCACGGAAATGACGGCACACGCCAAGTTCCCGCGCGAGGCGATGAGCCGGCCGGAGGACGTGGCCGCCCTCGTCGAGACCGTGCTGCGCCTGCCCAATACCGCCAGTGTCGGCGAATTGCGGGTGAACTGCCGGTTCGAGGCGCTGCTGTGACGGCGGTTCGCCTGCTTGACCAGGACCGGCCCGTCCTCACTTTCACCGTCGATGGCATGGAACTGGCCGCACGTGCCGGGGACACGCTGTTGACGGCGATGCTGACGGCAGGCCTCGGCCATGTGCGGACCAGCGAATTCGGCGATGGCGGCCGCACCGGCTTCTGCTGGATGGGTGCCTGCCAGGATTGCTGGGTGCATGTGGTGGGTCCCGGTGTGAATCAGGGCATCCGCCGTGCCTGTACGACATTGGTGGAACCCGGGCTCGAGGTGATCAGGCGATGAAGGTGGTTGTGGTGGGTGCCGGCCCGGCGGGAATCCGCGCGGTGGAACAACTCGTGCGATCCGGCGTCACGCCGATCTGGATCGAGGAAGGCCCCGATGGTGGCGGCCGCGTCACGCAGCGCCCGCCCGCCGGCTTCACCCGTACCAACGCCCAGCTCTACGGCGCCGATGCCGGCCGGGCGAAGCGCCTGCACGCGACGCTGGATGCGCTGAAGGCGCGCACGGATTGGCGGCCGGACACGCTGGTCTGGAACATCCGCCCTGGCGACCGCGTGCTGCACACGCTGACCAATGGCGCGGCGCAGGGCGAGGTGACCTATGACGCGCTGATCCTCTGCACCGGCGCCATGGACCGCGTGCTGCCGCTGCCGGGCTGGACTTTGCCGAACGTAGCAACGCTCGGCGGCGCGCAGGTGGCGTTGAAGTCGCAGGGCGTCGGCATCGGCTCGAAGCCGGTGCTGATCGGCACCGGGCCGCTGCTGTGGCTGACGGCGCTGCAATACGCCAAGGCCGGTGCCAAGCCGGTGCTGGTGCTGGACACCACCGACATCATTACCAAGGCCCGCTTCGGCGCCGGCATGCTGTGGAATGCGCCGACGCTGTTGCGCGGCATGGGCATGTACGCCTCGCTCAAGGCGCGCGGCGTGCGCATGGCGGAGGATGCGACGCCACTGGCGATCGAGGGCGTAGACGGCGTCACCGCCGTGCATTGGCGCGACGCGGCGTGGAAGGAACATGTCACGCCCTGCGATGCGGTGGCGCTCGGCTGGGGCCTGAAGCCGGAGGCGCAATTGGCCGACCTCGCCGGCGTGCCGTTCGACTATGACGACACGCAGCAGAACTGGGTGCCGCGCGCCGATGCTGCCGGGCGGACGCCGGTGGAGGGCGTATACCTGGCCGGTGACGGCGCCGGGATCGGCGGGGCGGAGGTCGCGGAACTGGCCGGCGCACGCGCCGGGCTGGCGGTGTTGGCCGACGCGCACCTGCCCTCCGACGCCGCGCTGACCAAGCACCTCGATGGGCGGCTGCGCACGGAACGCCGCTTCCGGCGCGCGCTGGAGCAGGCCTTTCCCTATCCCGCACGCCTCGCCGCGCGGATGGAGGACAATACGCCGCTGTGCCGCTGCGAGGTGATCACCGCCGGCGACCTGCGTCGTGCCGCGGCGGAGGAGGCGCCGGAGCTGAACCGCGCCAAGGCGTTCTCCCGCATCGGCATGGGCCGCTGCCAGGGCCGGCTGTGCGGCCCGCCCGCGGCGGTGGTGTTGTCCAAGGCGCTCGGCGTGAAGGTCGAGGAGGTGGGCCGGCTGCGCGGGCAGCCGCCGGTGAAGCCGGTGCCGGTTGCACAGGTTGGCTGATGCAGTCGACTGATGTCCTGATCGTCGGCGGCGGCGGGGCAGGGTGCTCCGCCGCCCTGCACCTGGCGCTGCGCGGCGTGCGGGTGGTGCTGCTGGAACGCGGCCTGGTTGGCGGCCAGGCGACGGGGGTGAACTATGGCGGCGTGCGCCAGCAGGGTCGTGATCCCGCCGGCTTGCCGCTGGCGCGGAAATCCCGGGAGATCTGGTCGCGCATCTCCGAATTGACCGGCAGCGATGTCGAGTTCGACGCCTGCGGCCACCTCAAGCTGGCCCGCACGCCGGATGAGGAAGCGGAACTGCTGCGCTGGAATGCGCTGGCAGCCGAGCACGGCCTGCGACCGCGCATGATCGGCCGCAATGCGATCCGCGCGGAAAATCCCTTCTTCAGCGACCAGGTTATCGCCGGCAGCCTGCTGGAGGAGGATGGCAGCGCCAATCCGCGACTGTTGGCCCCGGCCCTGGCCCGCGCCGCGCGTGCTGCCGGGGCGGAGATCCGGGAGAACTGTGGCGTCACGGACCTGCACCATGACGGCGGCAACTTCGTCCTGACGGCCGGCGGGCGGTCCCTCACGGCGCCCTGGCTGCTGAACTGCGCCGGCTTCTGGGGCGGCGCGATTGCGCGCCGCTTCGGCGAGGAAGTGCCAATCACGAAGCTGCATCCAAACATGCTGGTAACGGAGCCGCTGCCCTACTTCCTGCGCAACAGCCTCGGCGTGGTCGGCGGCAACCTGTACCTGCGGCAGATTCCGCGCGGCAACATCATCTTCGGCGGCGGCCATGGCGAAAGCGACGAGGCCATCCGCGTGACCCGCCCGCGCCCGGATGCCGCCTTCGGCGCCATGCAGCGTGCCGTCGGCGTGATCCCCCGCCTGGCGGAGGCCATGGTGATCCGCAGCTGGACCGGCACGGACGGCATGCTGCCCGACCACTTCCCGGTGCTCGGCCCATCGCAGACCACGCCCGGCCTGATCCACGCCTTCGGCTTCTGCGGCGAGGGATTCCAAACCGGGCCCGGCGTCGGCGCGGTGCTGTCCGAGTTGGTGATGGACGGCGCCACGGATATTCCCTTGGACGCCTTCGCGATTGGTCGCTTCACGGACGCACGCGTAACAGGCTAGGCTCCGCGCAAGGTCCAACGGGGAAGATTTTTTCAATGCGCGGATTTCGTGCGGCGTTGCTGGGCAGCGCCATCGCCATAGCTTCCGTCTTCGGCGCGCAGGCGCAGGCCCCGGCGGGCCCGACGCTGCGCGTCGGCATGGCCGCGCAGGATGTTGGGCGGCTCGACCCGCATTTCGCCGTCTCCACCATCGACCGCGTCGTGGTCGCCTGGATGTTCAACGGGCTGGTGCGCTTCAAGCCCGGCTCCATCAACCCGGCCGAGATCGAGCCGGACCTGGCCGAGCGCTGGGAGAGCAGCGCCGACGGCAAGACCTGGACCTTCCACCTGCGCCGTGGCGTGCGCTTCCACGGCAACTACGGCGAACTCACCGCCGAGGACGTGGTGTTCTCGCTGCGCAAGGCCGGCACTGCCGCGACCAGCGCCTTCGCCGCCGACTACCGCGCGATTGAGAGCATCGAGGCAGTGGACCCGCACACGGTCCGGATCGTGCTGCGGGAGAACATCCCGAGCATGCTTGGCATCCTGACGAACTACTCCGGCGGCTACATCGTCTCGAAGCGCGCGGTGGAGGAGCGGGGCGACAACTTCGTGCGCTCGCCCATTGGCACCGGCCCCTTCGCGCTGGACCGCGTGACGCCGAACCAGTCGGCGGAACTGGTCGCTCATGCCGGCTACTTCCGCGGTGCGCCGCAGCTTGGCCGCATCAGCTACCGTTTCATCCCCTCCGACGCCTCCCGCGACCTGGCGTTCCAGAACCGTGAGCTGGATTTGAACTACGGCCGCGCCGACCAGACCTGGGTCAACCGCACGCGGCAGGTGCCGAACACGGTGGTGGACGTGTTCGAGCCGGGCGAACTGGCGATCCTGAACCTGAACACGCAGCAGCCGCCGTTCAACGATATCCGCATCCGCCAGGCGCTGGCGCATGCGGTGAACCGGGCGGAGCTGGTGCGCTTCCGCGGCCAGGACGTGGCGCGGGAGGGGCAGTCCCTGGTGCCGCGCGGCTATCTCGGCTTCAGCGCCGACAACGGCCTCCTGCCGGCCGATCCGGCGCGGGCACGGGCGCTTCTGGCGGAGGCCGGGCACCCGAACGGCATCACCATCCGCGTCATCCACACGCAGTTGCCGGAGATGCTGAACATGATGCAGGTGGTGCAGCAGCAGCTGCGCCGGTCCGGCATCACGCTCGACCTGCAGGTGGTGGAACACGCGACCTTCCACCAGCAGATCCGCCAGGACCTGTCGCCGATGGTCTACTACGCCGCGGCACGTTTCCCGGTGGCCGATATCTACCTGACGCAGTTCTTTCACGGCCGGTCACGCGTCCGCACGCCGACGGCGGTGACAAACTTCTCGCATTGCGACCAGGCGGACCAGCAGATCGACGCGGCGCGGGTCAGCACGGACATCGAGGCGCAGAAGCGCCTGTGGGCGGACGCGCAGCGCATCCTGGTACAGAATGTCTGTGGCGTACCGCTGATCGAGACGCTGTTGGTCTTCGCCCGTCGCGACAACCTGGACTATGGCTATGAGCTGAAAGGCTCGATGAGCCTGGGGCCGCTGATCACTGAAGCGACGCGGCTTCGGTGAGAAGGCCCTCACCACGACCCTCTCCCGCAGGCGGGCGAGGGGGCGAGGCGCGCTAGATGACAGGTTTCGTCCTGCGGCGGCTGCTGGCCGCCGTGCCGACGCTGATCGCGGTGCTGACGCTGGTCTTCATCATCGTCCGCATCGTGCCCGGTGACCCGGCGCTGGTGATCCTGGGCGACCAGGCCACGCCGGAGGCGATCGCGGCGCTGCGCACGCGGCTGGGCCTCGATCGGTCGCTGTGGGCACAGTATCTCAGCTTCATCGGCAGCGCGCTGATGGGCGATTTCGGCGTTTCCATGGTGACCGGTCGTTCCATCACGGCGGAGGTCGCGGCGGTGCTGCCGCATACGCTGGACCTCACCATCGCCTCGATGATCTTCGGCGTCGTCGTCGGCGTGCCGGTCGGCATCTGGGCGGCGCTGAACCGCAACGGCGTGGTCGATGTGGCCGCGCGCGTCCTGTCGCTGATCGGCCTGTCCTTTCCGGTGTTCGTCTCCGGCATCTTCCTGCTGCTGGCCTTCTCCCTTCACTGGCGCTGGTTTCCCGTCATCGGCGGGTCCGACCTGTCCGACTACGGCGACCGCCTGCACAAGCTGGTGCTACCCACCATCGCGCTTGGCCTGATCATGGCGGCCTACATCACGCGGGTGACGCGCAGCGCCATGCTGCAATCCCTCGGCGAGGACTACATCCGCACCGCGCGCGCCAAGGGCGTTCCGTGGCGCCGCGTGGTCTGGGTGCATGGGCTGCGCAATGCCTCGTTGCCCATCGTCACCGTGGTCGGGCTGTATGTCGGCATCCTGCTCGGCAATTCCGTGCTTACCGAAATCGTCTTCAACCGGCCCGGCCTCGGCAAGATCATCGTCGGCGCGCTGAACCAGCGTGACTACACGATGCTGCAGGGGCTGATGGTGATCTACTGCTTCCTCATCGTCGTAGTGAACCTGATCACGGACCTGCTGTACGGCGTCATCGACCCACGGGTGAAGGCGGAATGAGCACCACCTCGGAAATCGTGGCGCCGCCGCCGCCCTCCGGCTGGAAGCGGGCGCTCGGCAAGGCGCGTAGCAACCCGACCACGGCGGTCGGCGCGGTGATCTGCCTGCTGATCATGGCCGCCGCCATCTTCGCCCCCTGGCTCGCGCCCTACGACCCGGCGGAGCAGGACATCTTCAACCGCCTGCAATCGCCGGGCGGGGACTATCTACTGGGCACCGACCAGTTCGGGCGGGATATCCTGTCCCGCCTGATGTGGGGCGCGCGCATCTCGCTGATCGTCTCACTCGGCGCGATCTTCGCCGCGGCCATCATCGGCGGCGCCATCGGGCTGGTGTCGGGCTACATCGGCGGCAAGTTCGACCTGTTCGTGATGCAGGTGATGGATGTGCTGCTGTCCTTTCCCTCGCTGATCCTTGGCCTGATCGTGGTGGCGCTGCTGGGGCCGGAACTGGTCAATCTGGTTGTCGCCATCGCGCTGACCGCCATCGCGCCCTTCGCCCGCGTCGCCCGCGCGCCGACCCTGGCGCTGAAGGAGCGCGCCTTCGTGGAAGCCGGCCGCGCGCTGGGGTTCAGCCACACCCGCGTGCTGTTCCGCCACATCCTGCCCAACATCATGTCGGAGGTGATGGTGATGGGCACGCTGTGGCTCGCCACCGCCGTGCGCGTCGAAGCCTCCCTGTCCTTCATCGGCCTCGGCGTGAAGCCGCCGACGGCGACCTGGGGCGGCATGACGCGGGACGGGTTCGAGAACATCCTCGACGCACCCTGGCTCGCGGTGTTCCCGGGCATCGCCATCCTGCTGCTGGTGCTGGGGCTGAACATGGTGGGCGACGGGCTGCGCGACGCCACCGACCCGAAGCTGCGCAATGAGTGAACCTGTCCTGGTCGTGGACGGCCTGCGAAAGCACTTCGTCTCGAAGAAGGGCTTCCCGACCCCGCGCACCGTCCGCGTGCGCGCGGTGGAGGACATCTCCTTCACCATCAACGCCGGGGAAGCCTTCGGGCTGGTCGGTGAATCCGGCTGCGGCAAATCCACCGCCGCCCGCGCGCTGCTGCGGCTGATCGAGCCCGATGCCGGCACCGTCACCTGGAAGGGGGAGAACGTGCTGGCCGCGCGCGGTGCCGCCCTGAAGGCGCTGCGCCGGCGCATGCAGATCGTGTTCCAGGACCCATACTCCTCGCTCGATCCGCGGCAATCCATCGGCGATGCGCTAATGGAACCCATGCGCGTGCACGGCCTGGCGGAGGGCAAGGAGGCTCGCCGCCGCGCCGGTGCCCTGCTGGAGGAAGTCGGCCTGCCGCCGGCGGCGCTCGACCGCTTCCCGCACGAATTCAGTGGCGGCCAGCGCCAGCGCATCGGCATCGCCCGCGCGCTGACGGTGGAGCCGGAGTTGATCGTGGCGGACGAACCCGTCTCGGCGCTGGATGTCTCGGTGCAGGCGCAGGTGCTGTTGCTGATGCAGGACCTCCGCAAGCGTCGCGGCCTGGCCTTCCTGTTCGTCAGCCACGACCTGTCCGTGGTCCGCTGGTTCTGCGACCGCGTCGCGGTGATGTATCTCGGCCGCATCGTGGAGGAAGGGCCGGCCGGGCGCGTCCTGGCCAACCCGATGCACCCCTACGCCCAGATGCTGCGCGACGCCTCGCCCATTCCGGACCCCTCGCGCCGCGGCGTGCTGCCGCGCATCATTGGCGAGATCCCGAGCGCGGCGAACCCGCCGCCCGGCTGCCCCTTCCACCCGCGCTGCGTTCACGCCATGCCGCATTGCGCGCGGGAGCTGCCGCGCTGGACCGTGACGCCCGGCGAGAACCAGGGCGGCGTGGCCTGCCACCTGCACGGCTGATGTGGGATGTGGTGGTGGCCGGCGCGGGCGCGGCCGGGTTGGTTGCGGCGTTGGCGGCGGCGGATCGAGGGCGGCGCGTGCTGCTGCTGGAGCGCGACGCCGCGACGCCGAGCACCCTGTCCTTGTCCGGCGGCCTGATCGCGGCCGCCGGCACCCGCTGGCAGGATGAGCCCGACTCGCCCGCGCGGTTCGCGGCCGATATCCGGGCGAAATCCGGCGATGCGGTCGACCCGCTGCTGCTGGAAGCTGTGACGCACGGCGCGGCGGAGGCCTTGGCCTTCCTCGACCCAATCCTGCCGCTGCACCTGCACACTGGCGCCCGCTGGCCGGGCCATTCCGCCATGCGGCTGCACGCCACGCCTGCCGAATCCGGTTCGGAGCTTCAGGCACTGCTGCGACAGGCGGTGGCACGGCATCCCGGCATCGAACTCCGCGACGGCGTCGCCGTGACGGCACTGTTGCCTGGCGTCGCCGGTGTCGAGGCGGATGGCCAGATCGAGGCCGGCGCCGTCATCCTCGCCACCGGCGGCTTCGGCGGCGCGCCGGACCTGGTCGGGCGCTTCTGCCCGGAGGCCGCGGCCGCCGTGCATGTCGGCGGCGCGCTCAGCGATGGCGCCGCGCTGCGCTGGGCGGAGGCGCTGGGCGCGGAGGTTCGCTGCATGGATGCCTGGCAGGGCCAGCCGCATGTCTCGCCGCATCTGATGGGTCGGGAAAGGCCGCGCTTCGGCGGTGCCCTGCCGGCGCTCGGCGCCATCCTGGTGAACCGCCTCGGCCACCGTTTCGTGGCGGAGGATATGGGGCCCTCGGAACTCACCCCGCATCTGCTGGCGCAGCCGGGCAGCGTGGCGGTGGAGATCTGGGGCGAGGCCGCGCATCAGGCGGCGCTGTCCGGCGGCCCATTCCGGCACGCCGTGGCCTGTGGGGCGGTGACGGAATGTGCGGATGCGCCCGCCCTTGCCGCGCGCTTCGCCCTGCCGCTGGCGGCGCTCGCGGAGACCCTGGACGCATTGCGTCGCCAGCCCGACGGCTTCGGCCGCCAGGCCTGGGGCCACGCCTTGGTGCCGCCCTTCTACGCGGCGGAGGTCACCGGCGCGCTGGCCCATACGCAGGGTGGCCTTCGGGTGGATCGTAACGCGCGGGTGCTGCGGCCGGATGGGTCCGTCATTCCGCGCCTGTTCGCGGCCGGCGGCGTTGCCTGCGGCGTCTCAGGCCATGGCGCGGCAGGCTACGTGCCGGGAAACGGCCTGGCGCAGTCCTTTGCGCTCGGGTTCCGCGCCGGGCGGGCGGCATGACGGCCAGCCCCTGCACCGGGGCCTGCCTGCTGGACCCGCGCACCGGCTGGTGCCGCGGCTGCGGTCGCAGCGGTGACGAGATCGCCGCCTGGCCCTATCTGTCGGAGGCCGCGCGGCGCGCCTTGCTGGCCGAACTGCCGGCCCGCATGACGAGCCGGCCGCCCTTCAAGCCCGTCAGGCAGCCGTGATGCCGAAGCGGCGGATGATCTCGGCGTAGCGCGCCGCATCCTCCTGCATCGCCGCCTGCAGAGCCTCCGGGCCCTCGTCGGTCGGCTCGACCCCAAGGCCCGCCAGACGCTCGGCGATGTCCGGTCGCTTCACGGCGGCACGGCTGGCGGCGTTCAAGCGGGCAATGATGGCGGGATCGGTGCCGGCCGGCGCCAGCAGCCCGTGCCAGCCGACAGCGGACAGGCCGGCGAAGCCGACCTCGCGCAGGGTCGGCACATCCGGCAGCGCGGCGGCCCGCGCCTCCGGGCTGACGAACAGCCCGCGCAGCCGGCCGGAGCGGACGTGATCGGTCACCGCGCCGATGTTGATCATGACGCCCTGAAGCTGGCCGCCCAGCAGGTCGTTCAGCGCCAGCGCACCGCCGCGATAGGGAACGTGCGTCCAGCGGCCGTCGGCGGCGCGCGAAAGCTGTTCCACCAGCAGATGCGCCAACTGCCCATGGCCCGGCGTGCCCACCGCCGGGGGTTGCCGGCGGCTGGCGGCGAACCAGGCGGCGAAGTCGGCCGCCGGGTCATCGGCGCGCACTACCAGGATCTGCGGCACGCGCACCGTGCGGTGGATGGCGGCGAAGCCGAGCGGGTCGAAGCCCAGGCGCGGCGTCAGCGTCCCGGTGATCGACAGCGTATCGGCGCCGGCCAGCAGCGTATGCCCATCCGCCGCCGCGCGGGCCGCCGCCGCATAGCCGATGTTGGATCCACCGCCGGCGAGGTTTTCCACCTGCACCGTCTGGCCCAGGATCTCGGTCAGGGCGCGGGCCGAATGCCGCGCGACGATGTCCTGGCTGCCGCCCGGCGCCACCGGCACGATCAGGCGGATTGGCCGGTCCGACTGGGCGCGGGCGAGGCCCGGTGCGGCGAGAAGGCCCGCGGACAGGGCGAGAAAGCGGCGGCGTGGGAGGGTCATGTTCGGGTCCTGGTGCCAGCGAAGGGCGCCGGCCGGACCGGAGAATGGATTTCCTCCAAACCCGAAGCAAGGAGCTAAGAAAAGAAAGAATTTCTTTCTTCTGCGCCTATTTTCCGGAGAACGCCGTCTTCAGCAAGCCCGGCAGCGTGGAACCTTCGCGCAACAGGTCGAGCAGCGTGCTGGCCTGCGCCGCGCCCAGCACCGGCTCTGCCAACTCGCGAAACTTCGCCGCAAGCTCCGCATCGGTCAGTGGCGCGTCGGGGTCGCCCTTCCGGGTCGGCTGGTAATGCTCCAGCACCTGGCCATCCAGCAGCTCCACCCGCAGCCGCGCCGCGCGCCGCGCCGGGTAGTCCTGCGCCAAGGCGGGGTCGAGGCTGACGGTGACCTTCGGCATTACGGCGCGGATGCGCGAGTCCGCCAGGCTTTCGGGCGTGAAGGCGGCCAGCCGCACGCCCCCCAGCACCAGCAGGGCGCCAATGCAGTATTGCGCGCTGAACCGCGCCTGCTGCTCGGTCTCGACCACGGGGCGGTCGCAGACATCCTTGGTCGCGCTGTAGCCGCCGAGGTGGATCTTCCTGATATCCTCCGCCGTGAAGCCGTGGGCTTCCTGCAGGAACGCCAGGCCATCGAGGCCCGGGAAAATGTGGCCGCAGCAGCCGTGGTTCTTGAAGGTCATGCCGGTGATGGCGAAGCTCTCATCCAGCCCGGCCAGCGCCTTGTCCCACTTGCCGGTGTCCTCGCTGGTCGCGGCGGCGAAGCCCACGGGGCCGTGCAGCACGTCAAGCGCCCCGGTTACCCCCGCCGAGGCCGCGAGCGCCGCCAGCGCGCCCGCTTCCGCCGCATGTCCCGGATGCAGAGGCTTGCTCATGCCCTCGCCTCGGAAGGCCTGTTGCAGCCCGCCGGCCATGGTGGCGGCGGTGGCCAGCGCATGCGCCATGCAGGTCTCGTCCAGGCCGAGCACCACGCCCACTGCCGCCGCGGCGCCGAAGGTGCCGACGGTGCCGGTGGTGTGCCAGTAGCGATAGTGGCTCGGCTGGATGGCGAGGCCGATGCGGCAGCCCACCTCGTAGCCTGCGGTGATGGCGCGCAGCAGCAGATCCATGTCGCCGCCTTGCGCCTGGGCGGCGGCGAGCGCGGCGGGGATGGTCGGGCAGCCGGGGTGGTAACCGGCGTCGCGGTAGATGTCGTCGAATTCCACCGTGTGGCTGGCCGTCGCGTTCAGCAGCGCGGCGTGGCGCAGCGCCCCGGCCCGCCCATCCACGTAGCAGATGGCGCGCCCCGTGCCGCGCTGGTCGGCCAGCACCTTCGCCATCAGGCTGGCCGGCGGCTGGGAGCATCCTGGCAGCAGGGCGGCGAACCAATCCACCAGGGCACGCCTTGCATGATGCGCGACATCGGCCGGCAGCGGCCGGTGGCGCCAGCCTGCGGCGTGGTCGGCAAGGCGGATCAGCGGGTTGTCCATGGCGAGGTCCTCCTCCGTCAGCCTAGTCTGCCGGGGCCGCGCCTCCTACCCGACCGGCTATCCCCCCGCCTGGGCCGCCAGCCGCCGATACCGCTCCCGCGCCGCTTCCAGATGCTGGCGCATGGCGGCGCGGGCCGCAGCCGGATCGCTGGCGGCGATAGCCTCCGCCACCATGCGATGCTCGGCGCGGACCTGGGCCAGGTATTGCCGCCGCTCCGCCTCGCTGCGTTCCACGAGGCCGAGGGCGCGACGGGGGATGGCGTGGCGGCCAAGCACCTCCAGGAAGCGCAGGAAATGTGGATTGCCGGTCGCCAGGAAGATCGCGCGGTGCAGCGCGAAATCCGCCTCCGCCGCATCGCCGCCGGCGGAAACCGCCGCATCGAAGGTCGCCTCGGCCTCCGAGATCACGGCCAGGGCGGCCTCGCTGCGACGTTCGGCGGCGAGGCCGGCGGCCTCCACCTCCAGCGCCAGGCGCAGTTCCAGCACCTGGATGACCTGTTGCAGCCCCTCAGCCTCGCTGGGGGTAAGGCGGAAGATGCCCTCGCCGGGACGTTCGGTGACGAAGGCACCAACGCCTTGGCGGGTAAAGACCAGCCCCTCCGCCCGCAGCGCCGCCACGGCCTCCCGCACCACGGTCCGGCTGACGCCGGCCTCCCGCATCAGGTCCTGTTCGGTCGGCAGGCGAGCGCCCGGGGCGAGGCGGCCGGAGCGGATTTCCTCGGCCAGGCGGTGCACCAGCGCGCCGGTCAGGTTCGCGGCCGGGCGCAGCGGCGTCATGCCGATGTCGCGGCGCATCATGGTTCGGCCATCAGGTGGGGCAAGGCGCTACAGGTCATCATATGACCTGACAACGTTAGGGCGCCCGGCCCCCGACGTCAACGCAACTGCTTCAGGCGACGGCTTCGGTGCCGACGCCTGCCTCGGCGGCCGAGATCAGCCGGTTCTCGAACCACAGCGCCGCGGCGATGGCGGACATGGCGCGGCCGTCGTGGCCGACGCCGGCCACCGGCACCAGGCACCAGTTGCAGGGAACGCCGCGTCGCGCCGCCTCCGCCTGTCCAGCCGCCAGGTAGTTGTGGGCGCGCGCGAAGCGGTGCGGGCCCTGGGCCAGGGCGGCTGGCTGCGACGGCAGGGAGGGTCCCTCCGTCTCGATGTCCCGGTCACCGGCCAGGATGGTCATCGGGCAGGCGAGCAGCGCCAGCAACTCCGTCTCGCCCAGCCCGATGCCGCCCATGCCCTCCGGAAAATCCCGGTCCAGCACCGGCAGCGTGTACCAGCCCGGATTGCCGATGGTCGCGGCCTCGATCAGGTCGTGTGGCTGGGTGGACAGCAGCCGGTGGCCAAACTGCCCGCCGGCCGAGTGGCCGAACAGATGCGCCTTCTGGCGCGTCGTCACCCCCGCGGCACGCAGCGCCGCGAAGACGCGCAGCGGGATGCCGTAGGCCCAGGTCGCGCGCGGGCGCAGCTTGCCGTCATCATCGAGCACCAGGCCGTTGTTGTAGTGCTCGGCCTGCGGCCAAGCTTCCTTGCCGTAGGTGGTGGCGACGATGAGCAGGCCGTGGCGGTCCGCGGCTGGAATCCAGAAGTCGCGGTAGTCGTCGCCGTTGCGCAGCATGCCGTGCTGCACCAGCACCACCGGGCTGTCGGGCCGGTGGCCGGCCGGCCGGTAGCATTCCAGCGTCAGCGGCCGGGACAGGTCGCAGGCGGCATCCGCCCACGGGATGGCGATGCGGCCGGTGGCGCGAAAGGCCTGGGCAAGGGGGGTCATTGTGGGCGGATCTCCTGCGCCAGGGTCTGCTGGTCCATGCGGCCGTCATAGGCCAGGCCGCGCCGGAAGGCCCAGGCGGCGCTCTCGAAATGCAGCGGCAGGATCGGCATTTCCTCCAGCCCGATGCGAGAGGCTTCGCGCAGCAGGCGGCCGCGCTCGGCGTCCTCCATCGTGGTCAGCGCCTGTACCGCCGCGGCGTCGAAGGCCGCGTTGGACCAGTTGCCGTAGTTGCTGCCGCCGATGCCGCGTTCCCGGTTGGTGGTGGTCATCCAGGTGCGGAAGAACAGCAGGGTTTCCTCCGCGCTGGCCGCCCAGCCACCCATGGGGATGGAGAATTCACGCCGCGCGCGGCGGCCGAAGAAGACGTTGGAGGGCATGGCATCCACCTCCGTCCGCACGCCGATGCGGGACCAGTATTGGCCCACCGCCTGGATGATCCGGGCATCGTTGACGTAGCGGTTGTTGGTGGCGTGCAGGGTCAGGGCGAAGCCGTTGGCATGGCCCGCCTCGGCCAGCAGGGCGCGGGCGCGGGCGGGGTCGTAGGGCAGGGTGGGCAGGCCGGGCAGGGTGCCGAACATCCCCTCCGGCAGGAATTGGGTGGCGGGCAGGGCGAGGCCGTCCATGATCCGGTCCGCGATCGCCTTGCGGTCGATCGCAAGCGACAGCGCCTGCCGCACCCGGGCATCGCGCAGTGGATTGGGCGCCGCGCCGCCATTGACGAAGGGCGCCGGCTCACGCTGGTCGAGTTGCAGGAAGATCAGCCGGGTGGTTGGAGAAACCGCCAGCCGCACCGCGTCATTGCTGCGCAGGCGGGGGATGTCGCCAGTGGCGGGGGCCTCCACCACGTCATGGTCGCCCGCCAGCAGCCCGGCCAGGCGCGGGCCGGCAGCGGTCACGGGTTGCAGCCGGACCTCGGCCCAATGCGGCTTCTCGCCCCAATAAGCGTCGTTCCGCGCCAGCTCCGTCACGCCGCTGCGGCCGAAGCTGCGCATCCGGAAGGGGCCGGTGCCGATGGCGGCGGAGCCGTCGTTGAACTGCGCCAGGGTCGGCCAGGGCTGGCCGGCGCCGGCGCAATTGTCGGCGACGCTGAAGGCGATGGGGCGCGCCGGCACCAGGTTCGCCGGGATGATCCGCAGGCTGGAGATATCTGCCGGCAGCAGCGGCTCCGGCTCTCGTGTCCCGATCACCACCGTGTTCGGCCCCTCCGCTTCCACCCGCGTCAGGCGGCGGACGTAGGAGGAATAGCTGACCGCAAGCTCCGATTCGTTGTTCAGGATGCGGCAGAAGGAGAACACGACATCGGCCGCGGTAAAGGGGTGGCCGTTGTGGAACGTCACCCCCTCACGCAGCTGGAACACCCAGGTGTTGTCGTCGCGCCGTGACCAGGACACGGCCAGCGACGGGCCCGCCTTCAGCCGGGCGTCGAGCGAGACCAGCGATTCGAAGACGTGGTTGTGCAGCGTGGAATTGGGCGCTGCGGCATATTGCTGCGGATCGGCCGAGGTCGGCTCCGCCGCCATGGCGATGCGCAGCGTCTGCGCCTCCGCGGTGCTGAATCCGAGACAGGCGATGCCCGCCAGCAAGGTACGCTTCATTCGACAAAATCCTCCACCCGCGCCGATCATGGCGCGGGTGGCGGCCGGGGCAAAGTCAGGACACGCGGAAGTTGCCGAACTGCCACGGATCGGATCCATCCACCGGCTCCGGGAACAGCACGCCGCGATCCAGCAGCGGCGTCCAGTCGGAATAGACGCCGACGACGTCCCCGAGATACGGCGCGCAGATTTCCAGCACCCGGGCGTGGTCGATCTCATCCGATTCCACCAGGCCCTGGCGCGGGTTCTCCATCGCCCAGATCACGCCGGCCAGCACCGCCGCCGTCACCTGCAGCGACGTCGCGTTGTTGTGCGGCGCCGCCGAGCGGGCCTGTTCGATGGTGAGGCGGGAGCCGTACCAATAGGCGCCCTTGGCGTGGCCCATCAGCAGCACGCCAAGTTCGTCCATGCCCTGCGTGATCTCATCCGTCATCAGCCGCTTCTCCGGCTGCATCTGCCAGTTCTTGCCGGCCAGTTCATGCACCGACAGCACCGCGTCGTCGCACGGGTGGTAGGCGTAGTGCGCCGTCGGTCGATAAGTCACGGCGCCCGATGCGTCGCGCAGCGTGTAGTAGTCCGCCAGCGAGATCGACTCGTTGTGGGTGATGAGGAAGCCGTGCATCGGCCCCTCCAGCGGCGTCCAGGTGCGGACGCGCGTGGAGGCGCCGGGGCGCATCAGGTAGATCGCGGCGTCGCAGCCGAAGCCGTGTCGGTGGCCATCCGCCGGCATCGCCGTCTCATGGCTGCCCCAGCCGAGTTCCGCCGGCTGGCAGCCCTCGCCGACGAAGCCATCGACCGACCAGGTGTTGACGAATTCGCCGGGCTTCTTGGGCCGGTCGGCCACCTGCGTATCACGCTCCGCGATGTGGATCACCTTGACGCCGAGCCGGGCTGCGATGCCGGCCCAGGCCGCGCGGTCGGAAGCCGGCGGAGGGGTCGCGATGGGCACGCCGGTATCGCGCGCGATGTCCAGCAGCGCCTGCTTGACGAAATGGCTGACCAGCCCGGGATTGGCGCCATGCGCCGTGACGCTGGTCGGCCCGCCGCGCATGTCCTCGCGCAGCGCCACCGCCGCTTCCCGCATCGCGTAGTTGGAGCGCTGCGACGGCGTCAGGGACGTGTCCGTGTAGCCACCGGCCCAGGGCTCCACCACCGTATCCAGGTAGAGCACGTCGAGCGTCTGGCACAGCTTCATCAGCTCCACCGAGGACACGTCCACCGACAGGTTCAGCAGGAAGTCGCCCTTCGCCAGCAGCGGCGAGAGCAGATCCGAGAAATTTTCGCGCGTGGCGGCCTGCAGGATGAAGCGGATGCCGTACTCGGCCGCCACATCCTGACCACGCTCCTCCGCCGTCACGATAGTGATGCGATCCCGCGGCAGGTCGATGTGCCGCAGGATCAGCGGCAGGACGCCTTGGCCGATCGAGCCGAAGCCGAGGATGACGAGACGACCGGCGAAGGCGACATGCTTCATCTAGACAACTCCTTGGGCATAGGAAGCCCTCTCCCCCATGAGCGGGGGAGAGGACTTTCAGGCAGGCTTCTCAGGCGGCCAGGGCGTAGCCCGGCGTCTCCAGCAGCGGAAGATCGGCCACTTCCACCATGCCCGCGCGGTCGAACCCGTTGAAGGCGGTCCGCAGGCAGGCGCCATAGGCGCCGAGCTGGCCGATCTCGATCCAATCGCCCTCCTGCGCATCGCCGGGCAGCAGGAAGGGGCCTTCCATGCGGTCCGCGGTGTCGCAGGTCGGGCCGAAGAAGCTGAACGGCACCAGCGGAGCCTCGCTCGGCCGCATCAGCTTCACCGGGAAGCGGAAGCCGGGCGCGCCGGCATCGGACAGCGCGCCATAGACGCCGTCGTTGATGAACAGCATCCCGTCCCGCCGCGCCTGCACCTGCACGACGATGGAGGCGCCGCCCGCCACCAGCGCACGGCCCGGCTCCGCCCACAGCTCCACCCCCGGCAGGTCGGCCTGCGCAAAGGCTTCGCCGATGGCGTCCATGAAGGCGGAGAGCGGCGGCGGCACGACATCCGGATAGGCCACCGGAAAGCCGCCGCCGACATCCAGCACCTCAACCTTCACACCGGCCTCACGGATCACGGACGCCGCCAGCGCGATGGCGCGGGCATAGGCGGCCGGGTCCAGGCACTGCGAGCCGACATGGAAGGACACCCCGAGCTTGCCCGCATGTGGCCGCGCCGCGCGCAGCAGCGCCACCGCCTCGGCCGGCTCGGCGCCGAATTTCCCTGAAAGGTCATAGACGGCGCCGCCCTTCGGCAGGCCGAGCCGGATGATGAGGTTCAGCCCCGTGCCCCCAGTCTCCTCCAGGATCTTCGCCAGTTCGGCGGACGAATCCAGCACGAAGTCGCGCACGCCATGCTCGGAGAACGCCTCGCGGATCGCGCCGCGCGCCTTCACCGGGTGCATGAAATGGATTTCCGCGAGCGGGAACATGCTGCGGACCAGGCGCACTTCGCCCGCCGAGGCGCAGTCGAAATGGCGCAGGCCGCCATTCCACAGCGCGCGCAGCACGGTGGGGTCCGGGTTGCACTTCACCGCATACATGACCGTGCCGGGGAAGGCGCCGAGGAAGGTGGCGCCTGCCGCCGCGATGGTCGCCGGCCGCAGACAATGCAGCGGGGCTTCCGGCCGCAGCGCGGCGACGACACCGGCGACGTTGCGCGGCAGGTCCACATTCGGGCGGCGGAGCGGCGCGACGGCGCCGCGGAAGCGAAGGTCGGTCATGCAGGCAACCCTCCCGGGGCTGGGGTGATGCGTCCGGTGACCGAAGGCCCGAATGGCCCGGAGGTCTGAACCGGCCGCGCGAAGATGTTTGGCCCGCCGCCGCGCCACGGCTCCGAAGGGAGCAGGCGCGGCGGCGGGAAGGGGGGAACCGGGGCCGGATCGGCGCGCACCCTTGCACCGCGCGCGGCACGCCACCCGCGGAATGCGGGGGGACGGAACGCGGGCGGCGGAGGTGCAGGCGCACCCGCTGCGCCAGCCCTCGGGCCGGCGGAAGCAGGGCGCTGCGCCTCGGGCGCTGTTACGCGGAAAGCGGCGGGAGAAGTCCCGGCTTCGCGCGGCGGCGATCAGGCGACACAGGCGGTTCCCTCGAACCTTCCGGCCCCCCGAGCGAAGAGGACCGGCGTGAACAAGAGACGCGTCCCGTCGTTGCTTGTGCCTCCGAAGTCGGAGGCTCGCGGCACGTGCGATGGCGTCGGGTCTGGGTGGCGAAGCAACCTTGCCTCGTCACGGCCGGATAAATAGCGGCGGCCTGCCGTCGATGCAAGGGGTTTTTCCGGAGAGGACCGAATTGTCACGCGGGACGCCCTGCATCCCGCGCATTCGGCCGGAAGCGTTTCAGCCGCGGCAGAGGTATTCCCAAACCACCGTCGCCGCCGCCAGCGCGGTGACCTCCCCCTGGTCGTAGGCCGGGGCCACCTCCACCACGTCCATGCCGCGGAAATCGAGCCCGCCCAGCCGCCGCAGCACCGCCTGCGCCTGCCAACTGGCCAGGCCGCCGATCTCCGGCGTTCCGGTGCCGGGGGCGAAGGCCGGGTCCAGCGCATCGATGTCGAAGGACAAGTAGGACGGCGCCGTGCCCAGGACTTGGCGCACCCGCGCCGCCACCGCCGCCGGGCCGGATTCGTGAACGTCCTGCGCCGTCACCACCGTGACGCCCTGACCCAGCGTCCAGTCCCACACATCCCGCTGCACCGGGGAGCGGATACCGAGCTGGATCATCCGGCGCGGGTCCACCAGCCCCTCCCGGATCGCGTGGTAGAAGACGGAACCATGCGCGTAGGCCTGGCCGAAGTTATCCGCCCAGGTGTCGACATGCGCATCGAAGACCAGCAGCCCGAGCGGCGCGCCCATACGCGTCGAGAGCGCACGCAGCAGCGGCAGCGTCACGCCATGCTCGCCGCCGAGTGCCACCAGGTGTTCGACCTGCGCCGCCTGGTCCTCGATCAGCGCCAGGCTGCCCGGGATGTCGCCCAACGCCAGCGCGAAATCGCCGACATCGGCCAGCGGCAGCGTCGCCGGGTCCACCCAGCTTCCGGGATGCGCGCCATCCACCAGCATGCGCGACGCCCGCCGGATCGCCTGCGGTCCTTCGCGCGTGCCGGCGCGGTTCGTGGTGCCGATGTCCATCGGGATGCCGGCGATCGCGATGGCGCCCGCGGCGTCCTGCCGTGAGACGCCGAGGAAGCCGGGCGGGGTGGCGTAGGTGGGCGTTCCGGCCATGCGGGGAGGGTCCTTGCGTCTGGCGCGTGCAACCGCGCCGCTATGTTGTAACCGAATCAAGGGACCGGGTTGAGACGGCAGCGCGGCCGACTGACATGCGACCTATGCCCCACGATTGCTGCGACCACACCTTCACCGGCGATGACCCTGCCTTCCGGCGCGTGCTCTGGATTATCATCGGCCTGAACGCCGCGATGTTCGTGGTGGAGTTCGTCGCCGGCGCCATCGCCGGTTCGCTGGCGCTGCAGGCCGACAGCCTGGATTTCGCCATGGATGCCGCGACCTACGGCCTGTCGCTGGCCGTCATCGGCATGGCGCCGGCGACGCGGGCGCGGGCCGCGCTGCTGAAGGCGGCCTCGCTTGGCCTGATTGCAGCCTGGGTGCTGGGGGCCGCATTGTGGCGGGTCTTCGTGGTGGAGGTGCCGGAGCCCCTCACCATGGGCGCCATCGCCATTGCCGCATTCCTCGCCAATGTTGCGTCGGTCCTGCTGCTGTGGCGGTGGCGGGAGGGGGATGCGAACATCCGCTCCGTCTGGCTGTGCAGCCGCAACGACGCGCTGGGCAACCTGATGGTGCTGGCCGCTGCCGCGGGCGTCTTCGGCACCGGCTCGCGCTGGCCCGACCTGGCGGTTGCTGCCGTCATGTCGGCGCTGTTCCTGCAAACAGCGATGCTGACCGCGCGGCGCGCGATGACAGAACTGAACGGGCGGGGCAGCCATGCAGGCCACGCCCATTGAGCGCCGGCGCGGCTTGATTGACCCTCCCGGTGCCGCCCCCTACAGCGGGCGCGGGATCGAGGGACCGCTCGCATGCGCCTGCAAGGCAAATCCGCCATCGTCACCGGCGCCGCCTCCGGCTTCGGCGAGGGCATCGCCCGCCGCTTCGCCGCAGAGGGCGCCTGGGTGATCTGCGCCGACCGCGACCTGGCCGGCGCCACGCGCGTCGCGGCCGAGATCGGGGGCACGCCTGTGGGCGGCGACGTGTCGGTGGAAGCCGATGTGCAGGCGCTGGTCGCCAAGGCGGTGGACGAATTCGGCGGCCTCGACATCGTCGTGAACAACGCCGGCACCACGCATCGCAACAAGCCGATCCTGGAGGTGACCGCAGAGGAGTTCGACCTGGTCTACGCGACCAACGTGAAGTCGATCTTCTGGATGGTGCGCGCGGCGGTGCCGGTGATGCAGCGGCAGGGCCGCGGCGGGTCCATCATCAACATCTCCTCCACCGCCGGGCAGCGGCCGCGGCCGGGCCTCACCTGGTACAATTCGACCAAAGGCGCGGTGAACACCGCGACGCAGGCGATGGCGCAGGAATTCGCCAGGGACAACATCCGGGTCAACGCGGTCTGCCCGGTGATCGGCGCGACCGGGCTGCTGGAGCAGTTCATGGGCGGCCCGGACACGCCGGAGTTGCGCGCGCGCTTCGTCGCCTCCGTGCCGTTGGGCCGCATGTCCACCCCCGCTGACATCGCCAATGCCTGCGTCTGGCTCGGCGAGGATGCCTCCAGCTTCATCACCGGCATCCTGCTGCCGGTGGACGGGGGGCGCAGCGCATGACGGAGGCTGTTTCTCCGGCCGATGCCGGGCGCCCGCTCAACATCATGTCGATCCAGTCCTGGGTCTGCTACGGCCATGTCGGCAACGCCTCCGCCGTGTTTCCGCTGCAACGGCTGGGGGCGGAGGTCTGGGCGCTGAACACGGTGCAGTTCTCCAACCACACCGGCTACGGTGCCTGGCGCGGCCAGGTTTTCCCAAGTGAGCTGATCGAGGAGCTGGTCCTCGGGATCGCCGAGCGCGGCGCGCTGGAGCGCTGCGATGCCGTGCTGTCCGGCTACATGGGGGACGCGGCGACGGGTGCCGCGATCCTCTCGGCGGTGGGGCGGGTGAAGGCGGCGAACCCGGCGGCGATGTATTGCTGCGACCCGGTCATCGGCGATATCGGCCGCGGCGTCTTCGTTCGCCCCGGCATCCCCGAATTCATGCGCGACCGCGGCGTGCCGGCCGCGGATATCCTGACGCCGAACCAGTTCGAGCTGGAATGGCTGACCGGGCAGGCCGTCATGTCGCTGAACGATGCCAAGGCCGCGGTTTCTGCGTTGCAGGCGAAGGGACCGCGCTGCGTGCTGGTGACCTCGCTGCGCGTCGAGGACACGCCGGCGGATGCCATGGACATGCTGGTGGGGGAGGGCGGGCAGTTCCACCGCATCCGCACGCCGCTGCTGCCGCTGAACGTCAACGGCGCCGGCGATGCCATCGCGGCGCTGTTCCTGTTCCACCGGCTGCGCTGGGGTGAGCCTTCCGTGGCGCTTTCCGCCGCGGCCTCCAGCATCTACGGCCTGCTGCGCCGCACGGCGGAGGCCGGGTCGCGGGAGATCCTGACAGTGGCCGCGCAGGACGAGTTCGTCACGCCGTCCCGTGTCTTCAGGGCCAGCGCCTGCTGAGGCGTCGGCCGGCGTGCGACGCAACGAATTTACGCCTGCCGCGTTGATCTCCACGAACCGTGGAGGAAATCGGCCATGATATCGTCACGACGCCTGTTGTTCGGCGCCGCCTGTGCCGCAGTGGTGGCCCCGGTCCTGGCCCAGCCCGCCGCGGCGCAGAGCATCGGCGACGTCCTGCGCCAGTTCCAGGGTGGCGACACCGATGAGCAGCGCCGGCGGGACGACGAGGCGCGCCGCGAACAACGCGAACGCGAGCGCGAAGCCTATGAGCGCGGACGCGAGCGCGGCGAGCGGGAACGGGAGCGGGCCGAGCGGGACCGCCGCGGCGATCGCGACGACGATCGCGGCCGGTCGCGCGCCCTGCGGGAGCGGGAGCGCGAGCTTGAGGACCAGCAGCGCCGCTTGGCCGATCAGCAGCGCCGCATCGAGGAGGAGCGGCGCCGGCTGCGCTGACCGCGCCCGGTCAACCTTCGACGACCGCCACGTCCAGCAGCCGTTCGATCACCTCCGGCTCCTGCGCGCCGGCGATGGCGTGGCGGCCTTGCACCACGAAGCAGGGCACGCCGTTGATGCCGAGGCGGTGGGCGCGCAGATTGTCCGCGTGCACCGCCTCCGCCTCCGCCCCGCTCGCCAGCAGGCGGCGAGTCGCCAAGGGGTCCATGCCCAGGCTGGCGGCGATGCCGACCAGCACGGCGAGGTCGCCGATGTCCTGTCCGTCGCAGAAATAAGCCTGGAACAGCGCGTCCACCGCATCGGCGGCCACGCTGTGCCGGTCTGCCAGCCGGACCAGGCGGTGCGCGTCGAGGGAGGGCGGGATGCGGCGGATGCGGTCGAACTGGAAGACGACCCCTTCGCCACGGCCCAGATCGGCGATGGTGCCATGCAGCCGTCGTGCCCGATCCTCGCCGCCGAACTTGCGGATGATGTAGTCGGCTCGCGCAACACCGCCTGGGGCAATGTCCGGATTCAGCAGGAAGGGGCGCCAGGAAATGTCGGCGGCAATGTCCGGCCGTGCCCGCAGCGCCCGCCGCAGCCGGCGGGTGCCGAGGAAGCACCAGGGACAGACCAGGTCGAACACCACCTCGATGTTCAGGCGGGCGCGGGGCGGGGCAAGGACGTTCACAAGGCCATGATAGCACCCAACCCGTGCGGGAGTCAGGCCGCCTGTCGCTCTGCCGGTTTGGACCCTTGGCCGGCGGCCTGCATGACCTTCGCGAGCAACTCGTAGGCGGCCTCCCAGGCGTCCTGCACCGCGGGTGTGAAGGCGTCTCCAAGCCCCTCCGCCAGCGTCAGCAGCAGGGCCTGGCCGACCGTGTCATAATGCTGCCGCTGCACGCCGTAGCCGGCATGGCGCGCCCCGAGGGCCGAGACCGCGGGCAACAAATGTTCCGGCACCCGCAGATGCGCGACGACGAAGCCGATTGCCTGCATCAACTTGCGTTCCTGCGAAGACAGGTCCTGGGGGAACATCGGCCGCAGCGACGGGTCCAGGTCGAAAAGCCTGCGGTAGAAGATCGCCGCGGCGGGTTCCGCGATGGGCGCCACCAGGCGGTAGCTGGCTTCGACGTGACTGATCTGGGCGGCGTTCATGGCTTGGGCCCCTGCATCGGCTGCGAGGTCTGTGCCAGGATGATGTTTCAGGCCGGTGACGTGGCGTTTCGCGTTCGTTGCGCTGAGGCTATGCGCGCCTGCCAGAGGCACAGCAGTGGCGTGACGACCAGTTCCATGACCAGCGCCACGCCCATCGGCCCGCCCGGCCATCCCTGAAGCGGCACCGCCAGCAGCCGTGAAAGGCCGCCGAGCACCACGATCGCAGTCAGCAGCCTGAACCGGACGGCGCGCCGAGGCAGGGCGGGGATGGTGCTCCAGAAGCCGAGGCCAATTCCAAGCAGCAGGCCGGAGAGGTAGCGGAAGTGGCTGTCCCCGGCTGCCTCACCCGGCAGCCCGCCCACCAGCGCCGGTCCCAGCAGCACGCCGGCACCACCTGCCAGGACCGGCACGCAACCGCCGACCGCAACCGCAAGCTGTAGGATGCGGAGATCGCGCAAGGCTGTTGCTTCGCTCAGCCTGAACCTACCAGCGCACCAGCGGGTCGTACGGCTGCACCTGCTGCGGCGGGTCCAACGCCGCGCGGACGACGTCGCCCAGCCCCAGCACCACCGCGCCCAGGGCCAGAACGGCCGCGAATACCAGCGCGGTTCGCATCAGGCGCCTTCTGCGGAGCTGGTCGGGCCGATCCATGAGCGCAACCTAGGATAGTCATTCGGCCTCGTCCAGCCAACTTTACACCGTAGACTTTATGCCATCCGTGGCTCGAAACTGACCGTCAAGCTGGCTGCAGGGCGCCGAGGGCATGGCTTGCCGCATCCCGGGTCGCCACAAGCGCCGCCAGCATGGCACCGGCCTGCTTCAGAGCGCCCGGCTCGCTCGCATCCAGGTCGGCGACCTGTTCCTCGGCGTGGCCGACCCCGGCGGAAAGCTGCTCGCGCAGTTCGTCCAATCGCTCACGGATGTCGGTTGGATCGTGCTCCGGCTCCGCCAGCCACTCGCCGGCGATGACCTCCACCTCCCGCGCCATTCGGCCAGGCGCGGCGCCCTTTCCGGCAAGCGCCAGGATGCGGGCGAGCGCGGCATCGACCGGTCGCACCGGCCGTGGCTTGCGTACAGCCATGTTCCTCTACCTCTCAGGGACTCGCCAGGAGGCGGCACTGTAGCATATTCCGCTTTTGTTCCAAGCACCGTTCCGCGTGCGCCGGCCCGTGGCGCACCGGCCCGAAGGCGACCTCAGGATCTGGCGTCGAGCTTGCCGAAGGTGGTTTCCAGTAGGCTGCGCAGCTTGTTCGCGGCGCCCTGCCAGGCTTCCGGCAGGGTGCCCGCCTGGTGGGTCACGGCCAGCGGCGCCAGGCCGGCGGGCCGTGCTTCCATCATGCAGCGCTTGTCGCCCTCGCCGCCTTTTCCGGCGTTGACGTCGTTCAGATGCACCTCGATGCGCGTCACCCGGCCCTCGAAGCGGCCGAGCACATGCTCGATATGCGCCTCCACCTTCGCGGCCAGCCCCTCCGTCGTGCTGAGGCTGTCGTTGGAATTGACCTGGATCTGCATCGCGTGTCCCAAGTGGTTGCAATGGCAGCCAACGCGAGCCAGGGCAGGGCGGTTGCCCCTCAGCCGGGGCGAAGCGGATTCTCCGCGAAGAACCGCCGCATCTCGGCGGAGGCATCCGGCCCGTGGGCATCGGTGTAGCTGCCGGCCGGATCGCCGCCGGACCAGGCATGGCCCCCACCATGCACCACCCATTGCTCCAGCACCGCTCGACCGGCGGGATCGGTGTGGCGGGTGCGGGTGAAGGCGTGGCCGCCCGGCACCTGGCCGCGCAGCGTCTCCGCACGCAACGAGGTGGCGCTGCGCGCCTGGGCAATGACCTGGTCGCCATTCACCGGATGCACGGTGGCGTCCCGGTCGGCATGGAAGACGATGGTCGGCACCGCCCGCCCGCCGACCGTGGCCAGCCCCGCCGCACCGCTGCGCATCGCGGCGAAGGCGCTCGGCACGTCGCGCGCCGCGCCGCAGGCGAGCCCGGAATGCACGCCGACCGCGGCGTACAACTCAGGATAGGTTGCGCCCATGATGGCCGCCTGCGCGCCGCCGGCGGACAAGCCGGCGACATGCACCCGGCGCGGGTCCACGGCATGGTCGCGCAGGATCTGCCGGGTGATGCCGGCGATGATCGCAGGCTCGCCGCGGTCCCGCTGCTGGTCTTCCGGGTTGAACCAGTTCCAGCAGCGCTGCGCATTGGCCGAGGCCGTCTGCTCGGGGTAGGCGACCAGGCAGGCATCTGTCTCGGCCAGCGCGTTCATCCGCGTGCCGGCGGCGAAGTCGTCCGGAGACTGCGTGCAGCCGTGCAGCATGACGATCAGCGGCACCGGCCCTTCAGGCAGGCTGGCCGGGATGTACAGCTTGTAGGCGCGGCTGCCGCCGGCGCCGGTGAAGGTCTGCGTCACGAACCGGGCACCGGGCGGCAGGGGCGGCGGCGCCGCCGGCTGGTTGCGATGCAGTCCGCGCTTCAGGCGTTCCATGAATCCCGCGGAGGAGGGCGGCGCCACGGCGTCCGGCTCCACGTCGAAGATGCGCCCCGACGGGGCATAACCAGGGCGCGGCGCCGCTGGTTCCGGCGGAGTGCCCGCGAAGCCGCCCCGCAGCAGCGCCATGGCGTCCTGCAACTTGCCTTCGCGCGTCAGGCGGGTGGCCTCGGCCATGCCCGGCGGGAGGTTGAACTTGATCAATGCTGTATTCCTTGGGTCAGCGCAGCCGGTCGGCGAGCGCGGATTTGACGGCAGGGCTGGCTTGCAGCGCGCCCAGCACGGAAAGGGAGGCGATGGTCGCGCGCGCCAGCTCGGGCGACACGTCGGCGGCAATGCTGGCAAGGCCTAGCACGCGGATATGCAGAACCTCGCCCCGGGCCTGCGCGGCTTCAAGGTCGGCGCGCGTGAAGTGCCGCATCCCGAGGTCGAGGCTGCGCCGCGCCACGGATTGGCGCGTCGCCTCCGCATGGCGCTCCACCTGGTTCCGGATGGCAGTGCGGATGAAGTCGGTGCGGTTCGAATAGAAGCCGTCCTGCACCAGCAGGTCGATGTGACCGAGGTCGACATAGCCCAGGTTGATGGTGATCTTCTCGCTGTCGCCACCAGCCCGGACCGGGATCGTGCTGCTCATTTCCATCCATCTGCCATCCACATGGATGGTAAATGGCGGTTCGAGCGGCTGGTTCAAGCGGGCTGGAAGATCACGCCAGCGGCATGGCGCCACGCCACTCCGGCAGGCTGGTCTCCTGCCGCAGGCGCAGCCGGCGGAAATCCAGCGCCGCAAAGACCTCCTCCAGGTCCAGCGCACCCGCCTGACGTGCGATTGGCAGCGTCGTTCGGGCCTCTTCGGCGAAGCGATCGCGTAAAGCCCCGCCCTGGTAGGCGTCCTGCCACCAGGCAAGAATGCGCGGTCGCGCTTCCGCCAGCGCGGCCGCACCGACGATCTGGCCGCGCTTGCCGCGCCGGTTCACCTCGGTTGCCGCCGGCAGCAGGTTCCACAGGTCGCCGCAGGCCCACGCGGACCACGGCAGGCAATGGTCGATGTCGTGTCCCCCCCGCCCGAGCGGCTGGCCGGACCAGACGCATGCAACCGGCGCGCCGGCCATCAGGCGCTGCTGCACCAGGGTTCGGACGAAGCCCGTGTCGCGCTGCGGCTCCAGCCATTGCAGCGCCGCCAGCACAGCATCGGTCGTCACCGGCGATCCTGCGCGTTCCGCGTAGCCGCGTGTCTGGCGCACCCATTCCGCCAGCAGCATCGGCTCGATCCACGCCGCCATCCGGCGCAGCGCGGACCACACCGTCAACGGAACCCGCGTCGTTCCGAACGACCACAGCAGGTCCTGGTCCAGCCGAATTACCGTGCCGAGGCGCGGGGGCCGGGCGGAGACGGTGGCAAAGACCGGCGTATCATCCGCATGCGTCAGGTGCCGCGCCGGCATATCGGCGATCAGCCGTGCCACGTCGGCCAGCGCGCGACCCAACGCCTGCGCCATCTCGCCACCGAAGCTGGCGCCGGGCCGCAGCTCGAAGGGCGCGAGAGGTTCCAAGGCGCGGAATGCGTCCTTCACGAAGCCCATGCGCCCGCCCGGCAGTTGCGGCAGCCCACGCTCCACCAGTGGCTTGAACATTCGGATCCAGAACAGTGCCACCAGACCAAGCGGCAGTTCCACATCCTCCCCAGCCTCCCGCGCCACATTGGGCGAGCCATCGGCAATTCGCGCCAGGCACCGCAGCAGGGCAAGCTTATAGGTCGCGGACTTCTCCTGTCGCAGGATCACGCCGCGCAACAGGGGCAGCGCGCCGCCGCCATCATCCGGCAGGTCCAGCACCACGGTCTGCCAGGACGCGTCGCTGCGGCCCTGCCGGTCCTCCTGCCGCGCCGTGGCGACGCGCACGGCAAGGCCATGATCCAGGCCGAGCCGCTCGACCTCCTGAGCCGAGACCGGCCACATGGGCCGGTCGCTCGCCGGTGGCCCGTGCCGCAACGTCAGAACCATTCGCCCGCCAGGCTTCAGCAGGGTCGCGAGCTTGCGCATGGCGCGACCGCGATCCTCCGGCGGCAAGTGCTGCCAGACGCCGCTGAGCCAGACCAGGTCATAGGACAGGCCGAGCCTGTGCACGCCGGCCAGGGCCGGCAGCCTGTCGTCGACCCAGCGGATGCGCGCATCGCCGTGCAGCATCGAGGCTTGGTTGCGCAGTGCGGCGGCCGGCTCGACGGCGACCACCTCCCACGCCTGCGCCGCGAACCAGGCGGCATCGCGGCCGCTCCCGGCCCCGACATCCAGCATCAGGCCAGGTTTCCCAGGTAGGAAGGGCAGGGCATCGCGATGGATTTCCTCGAAGCCGAAGGCTTCGTAGGCCTCGGTGAATTCGCGGAAGCCGCGGTGGTAGGGCGCGACGGTGTCCCGGTTCGGCATCCGCGACCGATATCCCCTGCGAGCTTGGCATGCACGCAAATCTGTCCGAAGGTTTCTGGCAGGGCAGAGGAGTACGATCCATGGCGCGGCGCGGATTGCAGTTCGGCATCTTCCTGGCGCCGTTCCATCGGCTCGGCGACAATCCGACCTTGGCGATCTCCCGCGACATCGAGATGATCGAGCTGCTCGACCGCCTCGGCTACGACGAGGCCTGGATCGGCGAGCACCACTCCGCGGGGTGGGAGACCATCGCCTCGCCCGAACTGATCATCGCTGCGGCGGCGGAGCGAACGAAGCACATCCGCCTCGGCTCCGGCGTCACCAGCCTGCCCTACCACCACCCATTCCTGGTGGCGCAGCGCTTCGTGCAGCTGGACCACATGACGCGCGGCCGGGTGATGCTCGGCTGCGGGCCGGGTGCGCTGGTGTCGGACGCCTACATGCTCGGCATCGAGCCTTCGACGCAGCGGCGGCGGATGGATGATGCGTTGGAGGCGATCATGGCGCTGCTGCGCTGCGACGGCCCGGTGACCCGCAAGACGGACTGGTTCGAGATGCATGAGGCGCGGCTGCACCTGCGCCCCTACAGCGATCCGCATTTCCCGATCGCGGTGGCCAGCACCCTCACGCCCGCCGGGCCTGCGACGGCCGGGCGGCATGGCGTCGGCATTCTTTCCCTCGGCGCCGGCATGCCCGGCGGACCCTCCGCGCTGCCCGGCCAGTGGCGCATCGCCGAGGAGGAGGCCGCGAAGCACGGCAAGACCATGAACCGCCGCGACTGGCGCATGGTGATGAACGTGCATGTGGCGGAGACCGACGAGCGCGCCATGGACCAGGTCCGCATCGGCGAGCGGGCGGAAACCGTGACCTATTTCGAGGATGCGCTCGGCCGCCCGCCCGGCCGATCGCAGGACCCGCTGACCGATGGCGTGAAGGCCGGCACCACGCTGGTCGGCTCGCCGGAGACGGTGGCGAAGGGCATCCAGAACCTGATCGAAGCAAGCGGAGGCTTCGGCGGCTTCCTGTTCCGCGCGCATGATTGGGCGGACCGCGAGCAGACCTGGCGCAGCTACGAGTTGTTCGCACGCTGGGTGATGCCGCGCTTCCAGGACTCGCTCGGCACGGTGCAGGCCTCGCACGCCTGGGCGGTGGAGAACCGCAAGACCATCTTCAGCCCGAACGTCGCGGCGCTGCGCAAGGCCTTCACCGACCACGGCCAGGCGGTGCCGGAGTCCTTCGATGCGCGGGCCTCAGGCGCCCGCGACATCACGCCGGCCGCGGGGGAGTAGGCGTTCAGACGGCCTGCGACATCTCGCGTTCCGTCTCGTCCTCCTCCAGCCCGTCCAGCACGGCGACCTCGTCGGCCGAGGCACCGAGCTTCCGCCAATCCTCGGTCTTCGGCACCACGCCTTGGTAGGATGCCAGTTGCACCAGCGGCAGGTGCGGCGCCGACAGGCCAATGGGTTCCGCCCCCGCCTCGTGCCGTGCCACCGCGTCCAGCAGGATGCGGCGGAACTGGATCACGGCGATGTCGCTGGCGCCGAGACGCTCGCTGGTGCGGTCGGAGATCGCGCCCATGCTCTCCCACATCGCGATATCCTGGTTCGGGATGCCGGGGATGCCGGTGAAGTTGCCGTCCTTCATCGCCGCTCGGTCCTGCAGGTAGTCGTTGTGGGCGAAGCGCTTGATCGGCCGGAACTCGTCATCAAGGTCGACGCCGACCTGCATCACGCAGAATCTGCGCCACGCCTCCGTCTCGATGCCACCACCCTTGTCGCTCCAGGCGATGAAGTGGAAATACGACGAGGTATCATCCTTCGGCACGATGACGGAGGCGACGTTGTAGGAGGCGTTGGGCGGGATCAGTGCGATGAAGGGCGCGACATAGGTGGTGATGCGGACATAGTCATGCGTCGTCGCCTGGGTGATCGGCCGGCGGATCGCGGCGTAGCGCATGCCGTAGTTGGTCACCTGCACCTGGATGCGCGGGTTCTTGTCCGTGGACGGCCGCACCCAGTGCGTATCCAGCGCCTGCGCCTCGCCGCGCGCCGGCTTCATGTCGCTGGAATGCAACGAGGAGGAATGCGCAGAATCGATCTGCCCCTCCATGATCTGCGCCCAGTTGCAGGGCAGGTCCACGCGCATGATGGCGATGCGCGTGTCCGGCGTCGGTGCCCAGGGTGGCGGCTCGAATTCGGGCATCTGCGAAGGCTCGCCCATGTAGGTCCAGACGAAGCCACCGGCCTCCCGCACCGGATAGGCCTTGTGCTTCACGCGCTCCGCGAAGCCGCTCTCGCGGGGTTCGGAGGGCATGTCGATGACGTTGCCTTCCACGTCGAATTTCCAGCCATGGTACAGGCAGCGCAGCCCGCAATCCTCGTTGCGGCCGAAGGCCAGCGAGGCCTTTCGGTGCGGGCAGAACTCGCCGAGCACCCCGAGGCGACCCTCGCTGTCGCGGAAGGCGACCAGCTTCTCGCCGAGCAGGGTCAGGCGGATCGGCTTTCCGTCCGGCTCGGCCAGTTGTTCGGACAGGGCGGCGGGGATCCAGTGGCGACGCATCAGGCGGCCCATCGGGGCGTCGCCCTCGACGCGGGTCAGCGTCTCGTTCTCCTGGGCGGTGAGCATGGTGATCCCTCCGAAACCGGCCGCATGAAGTTAGGGGTCTAAGCACTTCCTGTCCATCTTGCGGCGGCTTGCTTAGGTTCCTAAGAAGCTGGGCCCCAGCGAAGGAACCGGCATGGCCACCGATGACCTGCTGCGCCTGCGCGTCACCCGGTGCGAACCCGCGGCGCAGGGCATCCAGCTTTTCGAGCTGCGCGATCCAGATGGTACGGCGCTGCCGCCCTTCACCCCAGGCGCGCACCTGTCGGTCCGTGTGCCGGGTGGGGCGCTGCGGAACTACTCGCTCTGCAACGATTGCATTGAGCGCGACCGCTACGTCATCGCGGTGAAGCGCGACCCGGCCGGGCGCGGCGGGTCCGTCAGCCTGGTCGATGGTGTGGCGCAGGGCGCGATGCTGGAGGTGTCGCATCCGCGCAACCTGTTCGAGATGGACACCCGTGCGCCGTCCTACATCTTCGTCGCCGGCGGCATCGGCATCACGCCGATCCTGTCCATGGTCCATGCCGCACGGCGCGCCGGAAAGCCGTTCCGGCTGTTCTACCTGACCCGCAACGTCGCCGGCACCGCCTTCCATGCCGAGCTATCGGGCGCCGCCGACATCATCCTGCACCACGATGAGGGCGTGCCGGAGAATGCCTACGACCTCTGGCCCGTCTTTGAGGAACCGACGCGCGCACACATCTACTGCTGCGGCCCGCGCCCGCTGATGGATGCGGTGCGCGACATGACCGGCCATTGGCCTGACAAGGCCGTGCATTTCGAGGATTTCGGATCGGATCTGGTTCGGCCACGCGCCGACGACGCGCCCTTCCGGATCCAGCTCGGCCGCGATGGCGCGGTGCTGGAAGTGCCGGTGGGCGTGACGATCCTGGAGACGCTCCGCGCTCACGGCCGCACCACGCCATCCTCCTGCGAGAGCGGCACCTGCGGCACCTGCCGCACTGGCTATCTGGCGGGCGAGGTGGACCATCGCGATCTGGTGCTGACGCCGGTGGAACGGCGCAGGGCACTGATGGTCTGCGTCTCCCGCGCCAGGTCCGGGACGCTGGTGCTGGACCTCTGATGGAGCAGATCCGCCTCGGCGTCGCAGGTCTCGGCCGCGCCTTCATGCTGATGCTGCCGACCCTGGTGCAGCACCCGCGCGTGAGGCTGGTGGCGGCGACCGATCCCCGCGCCGATGCGCTGGACCGCTTCCGCGCCGATTTCGCGGGCGCCCGCACCCACCCCAGCGTCGAGGCGCTGTGCGACGATCCGGCCATTGATGCCGTCTACATCTCGACACCGCACCAGTTCCACCTTGCCCATGTCCAGGCCGCCGCCGCGCGCCGAAAACATGTGCTGGTGGAAAAGCCAATGGCGCTGAACCTGGCGGAGGCGCAGGCGATGGTCGAGGCAGCGCGCGCCGCAGGCATCCACCTGCTGGTCGGCCACAGCCATTCCTTCGACGCGCCCTACCTCCGCGCCCGCGACCTGATCCGTTCGGGTTCCTACGGCGCCCTGCGCATGATCACCGCGCTGAACTTCACCGACTACCTGTACCGCCCGCGCCGGCCGGAGGAGTTGGACACAGCGCAGGGCGGCGGCGCCGTCTTTTCCCAGGCGCCGCACCAGGTGGAGATCGCGAGGCTTCTGGCCGACCACCCGGCGCGGTCCGTCCGCGCCAGCACCAGCGTGTGGGACCGGGCGCGCGGGACGGAGGGCGCCTACGCCGCCTTTCTCGACTTCGGCGAGGGGCTGACGGCCGCGCTCACCTATTCCGGCCATGGCCACTTCGACAGCGACGCCTTCATGGGCTGGACCGGCGAGATGGGTTTTCGGCGCGATCCGGACCGCCACGGCGAGGCCCGTGCGGCACTGGCGCGCCTCGCCTCGCCCGCCGAGGAGGCCGCGCTGAAGTCCCGCCGGGCCTATGGCGCGGCACTGGGTGCGGAGGAGGCGCGAGGCGCGCCGCCACCGTCGGCACACAACCATTTTGGCCTCTTCATCGCCTCCTGCGAGGGCGCCGACCTGCGCCCGATGCCGGATGGCGTGATGATCCACGGCGATGCCGAACGCCGCTTCGAGACGCTGCCACCACCCGCCGTCGCGCGGGCGGAGGTGATCGACGAGCTGTGGGAGGCCATCGCCCTCGGCCGCGCGCCCTGGCACAGCGGGGCATCGGGGATGGCGACACTGGAAATCTGCCTCGGCATCCTCGACTCCGCGCGCCAGGGCCGCGAAATTCCGCTGCACCACCAGGGAGTGCCCGCCACATGCCGCTGATTCGCATCGAGGCCGCGCAGGATGCGGCCTCCGGCAAGTACTACCTCGAGATCTACAAGCCGCATGACGCGGCCTCGCCCTACGTCACGACGCAGCCGCGCTACCAGACCGCCGCCGCGGCCGAGAACGATATCATCGCCATCCTGGCCGCCGCCGCCAGCACGGCCAAGGGAGACTGAGCGCATGGCAAGGCTGCCGCTTTCGCTCGCGATCGGCGACTACGACCGCATCCGCCCACTGGTGGATGGCAGCGTGCAGATCGATGGCGTGGACCCAGTGTTCTCCATCCTGGACCCCGAGGAGATCTTCTTCCGCGCCTTCCGCTACGCCGATTTCGACATCTGCGAATTGTCGCTGAGCAGCTTCACGGTGAAGACCGCGGCCGGCACCTGCCCCTATGTCGGCATACCCGTTTTCCCGTCGCGCGCCTTCCGCCACACCTCCGTCTACATCCGCACGGATCGTGGCATCGTCAGGCCAGAAGATTTGAAGGGTCGCCGCATCGGCGTGCCGGAATACCAGCTCACCGCCAATGTCTGGGTGCGCGCGATCCTGGAGGAGGATTTCGGCGTGCGCCCTGCCGACATCACCTGGGTGCGCGGCGGCTACGAGGATCCGGCGCGGGAGGAGAAGATCGCGCTGTCGCTGCCCGCCGATGTACGGCTCGAAAGCCTGCCAGCAGGTGCCACCATTTCCTCCGCCCTGGCGGATGGCACGCTGGATGCGGTGATAGGCCCGCGCGCGCCGTCCTGCTTCGAGCGCGGCCATCCGCAGGTCGGGCGGCTGTGGGCGGACCCGATCGCCGCGGCGTCCGAGTGGTACAGTCGGACGAGGATGTTTCCCATCATGCACCTGCTCGGCATCCGCCGGGATCTGGCGGAGCGCCACCCCTACCTTGTCGGCGCACTGGCCAAGGCCTTCGAACAGGCGAAGGCGGTGGCGATGGCGAAGCTGTCCAACACCGCCGCCACCAAGGTCACGCTGCCCTTCGTCGAGGAACAGCTGGCGCGCGCCCGCGCGCTGATGGGCGAAGATTTCTGGTCCTACGGCCTGGCGCCGAACCGCCACGTGCTGGAGGCTTTCCTGCGCGCCCACCACGCCCAGGGCCTGTCCTCCCGCCTGCTGCGGCCGGAGGATTTGTTTCACCCCGCCTCGCTCGAAAGCTTTCGCCTGTGACCGCACGTCTCGTCTTCTTCGAAAGCTGGGTGGACCCGGCGGCGGAGCGCGTGCTGGCCGCGCAACCGGGCATCGAGGTGATGCGCCTGCGCTACGACGATCCGCGCGCGGTGAACGACGCGGCGATGGCGCAGGCGCATGGCTACCAGGTACAGTCGCGGACCGAATTGCGCGAGCCATGGCTCGGCGACGCCGCGCTGCTGGCGCGCAGCCCGAACCTGCTGGCGCTGAGTTCGACCGGCGCGGGCTACGACTACATCGACGTCGACGCCTGCACCAAGGCGGGCGTCCTCGTCTGTCACCAATCCGGCACGAACACGGAAGCAGTGGCGGAACACGCGCTTGGCCTGATCCTGGCGCTGTCGAAGCGCATCGGGCTGGCGGACAAGGCGATGCGCCGGCCGGGCGTGATCGACCGCTTCGCGCTGCAGGGCAACGACATCCGCGGCAAGACCGTGGGGCTGGTCGGGCTTGGCGCCATCGGCACACGCGTGGCGAATTTGTGCGGCACGCTGTTCGGGATGCGGGTGCTGGCCTGCGATCCGTATCTCAGCGCGGCGCAGGTTTCCGCACGCGGTGCTGAGAAAGTCGAACTGCCCGACCTGCTGCGGCAATCGGATTTCGTCTCGGTCCACTGCCCGCGCAGCGCGGAGACGCTGGGCCTGTTCGGCGTGGCGCAATTCGCCCTGATGAAGCCCACCGCCTACTTCCTCAACACGGCCCGTGGCGGCATCCATGACGAGGCGGCGCTGGCCGAAGCCCTGGCCGCGGGTCGCATCGCGGGGGCCGGCATCGACGTCTTCCTGCACGAGCCGCCACCGCACGACCATCCGCTCATGGCCTTCGACAACGTGCTGCTGACGCCGCACACCGCCGGCATCACCGCTGAATCGCTGCACGACATGGCGGTGGGTGCCGCCGAGCAATGGGTGGCGCTGTTCGCCGGACGCGTGCCGCCACGGCTGGTGAACCCGGCAGCCTGGCCAGCCTACAGCGCGCGGTTCCGGCGCATCCTTGGCACGCCGCCGGACCCGCTGCCTTGACCGCAGACCCGGCCGCGAAGCTGCCCTTCGAGGACAGCATCGGCTTCCTGGTGCGCGACCTGAACCGCGCCATCCAGCGCGACCTGCAATCTCGCATTGCGGCCCATGGCGTGCCGCCCGGCGCCTGGTACTTCCTGCGGGTGCTGTGGGAGGAGGATGGGCTGACCCAGCGCGAACTGGCGCAGCGCGTGGGCATGCGGGAGCCGACGGCGGTGATCGCGCTGCGCGGCATGGAAGCCGCCGGCTGGCTCCGCCGCGAGCGTAGCGCGGAGGATCGCCGCAAGGTGCACCTGTTCCTGACGGCGCAAGGCCATGCGCTGCGGGAGGCACTGATGCCGGCCGCCCATGCGGTGAATGCGCAGGCGGCGGAGGGGGTGGATGTGCCGGCCTTCATCGCCCTGCTGCGGCAGGTCCGCGCGAACTTCGCGGCGGACGGCTAAAGCCGCGCCGCCGCGGCCTCGGCCTCGGCCCGCCGCTTCGGCGCCATCCGGCGCTGCACCACCTGGTACCGGCGCAGGATCTCGGCCGGCGCCGTCTCCGGCGTACCAGAGTCGAAGGGTGGGGCAGGGGCGTATTCAAAGCCGAGTTGCACCATCTGCGCCGCCTCGTCGCCGGCGATTTCGGCCATTACCGTCAGGGCGAAGTCGATCCCTGCGGTCACGCCGCCGCCCGTGATCAGGTTGCCGTCGCGCACCACCCGCTCCGCCACCGGAATTGCACCGAACAAGGGCAGCAGGTCCTGCCACGCCCAGTGTGTTGTCGCGCGCTTGCCGCGCAGCAGCCCGGCGGCGCCGAGGATCAGCGCCCCGGTGCAGACCGAGGTGACGTAGCGCGAGCCGGCCGCCAGCCGGCGCAACTCCGCCAGGAAATCCTGGTCCTGCGACACCTCCGTCGCGCCGGCGCCGCCGGGCAGGCAGACCAGGTCGCAGCCCGCGACCTGTGCCACCGGCACCGTCTGCGCGAAGACCAGACCATCGGCCTTCACGTCGCCACCGGCGGGGCTGGCGATGGTGGTGACGCTGTTGGGCAGCCGCGTCAGGAACTGGTGCGGGCCGGTGAAGTCGAGCTGCGTCATGTTGGGGTAGATGATGAACAGGACGCGGAAGGGCGCTTCGGTCATTGGGTCTCCTCGAGAGCGAGCAGGGCGAAGCTGGCAAGCCAATGGGCGCCCATGTAGTGCCCATCCAGATGCGGCATCGCCGACTCAAGATGCGCGGCGGCGGTCGCCTTCAGCCGCTCGGCGCGCGGGTCGCGGGCCGGAAGCGCGGCCAGGATGCGCCGCCAACACCAGGCGCGGGACAGGTTCAGCCCATCCAGATGCACGATGCGTCCATCGGTGCGGTCGGAGACGGTGGCCGGCGTGAACAGGCTGGCGGGCTCGCCATGGTCCAGCCGTGGCAGGAACGCGTCGAACCACGGCGCAAAGCAGGCCGGGGGTAGTAGCCGGGCCATGCCGGCGGCCTCCGTCAGGGCCGGGGACAGGAAATCCTCGCCAGAGGGCTCCCACGCCTGGCAGTTCGTGTCGCCCCCGTACCAGCGCCAGGCGGTTTCGCGCAGCAGGTCGAACAGCGCCGTATCCCGCGTCTCCGCCCAATCGGCGGCCAGCGTCAGCGCGAAGGCTGTGTTGCCGTGCACGCCGGCACGTACCGGGTAGTCCGCGCGCGGCAGGTGCGCATGAAAGCGCGCCGCGAAATCCGTGGCCAGCGGGGCCAGGATGCCGTCCCATGTGGTACCGGCCAGTTCGGCGTGCAGCTTCAGCAGCCAGGCCCAGCCGTAGGGACGCTCGAAGCCACGCGCGGAGGGGCGGGCGAGGTAGGCGCGCTCGGCAGCGATGTTACCGGGCGTGAACGCGGTGTCGAACCGGGCCGATATGGCGGCGGCGCTGGGCAGGGCGGGGACGCGCCGAAGCAGCCGCGCCAGCATCCAATGGGCATGGACGCAGGAATGCCAGTCGAAGCTGCCATGGAAGGCCGGATGCAGCTCCGAGGGCCGGCGCAGATCCTCCGGCCCGGTCAGTACGTGATCCAGCTTCTGTGGCCATTCCTGGCCGACATGGCCCAGCGCGATCCGCGCCAGCGCCTCCGCCTGGTCCGGCGCTAACGGCATGGCGGCAAAATGAATGTTTTTCTCCGCCCCGCGGCCTGCACACGCATCTCAATCTCCGATCGCTCGCCGCGGTGGAAGCCAAGCGCCGCGGGTATGCGTGCCGAGCATGCACGACCCCACGCCAGCCGGAAATGCCTCCGGCACCCCCGCTGGAATCGCTTTCCGGAATACCCTTATCGTCCGCCAGACCTGCTTCGCGAGGACATGCCATGACCATCCAGCTTGGCCAGATCGCCCCGGATTTCGAGGCGGAGACCACCCAGGGCACGCTTCGCTTCCATGAATGGCTCGGCAATTCCTGGGGCGTGCTGTTCAGCCACCCGAAGGACTTCACCCCGGTCTGCACCACCGAACTCGGCGAGACCGCGCGGCTGAAGCCGGAATTCGACCGGCGCGGCGTGAAGGTCATCGGCCTGTCGGTGGACACCCTCGACCGCCATGCAGGGTGGGAGGCGGATATCGCCGACACCCAGGGCCACGCGGTGAACTTCCCAATGATCGCCGACCCGGACAAGAAGGTGTCCGCGCTGTACGGCATGGTGCATCCGGAGGCCGATCCCTCCATCACCGTCCGAACGGTCTTCGTCATCGATCCGGCGAAGAAGGTGCGGCTGTTCATGGTCTATCCGCCCAGCACCGGCCGCAACTTCGACGAGATTCTCCGGGTCATCGACAGCCTCCAGGCGACTGACGGCCAGAAGGTGGCAACGCCCGTCAACTGGCGCCCGGGCCAGCGCGCCATCATCCCGCCCTCGATCCCGGATGAGCAGGCCAAGGCGCTGTTCCCGCAGGGGTGGGAGGCGGAGCGGCCCTACCTCCGCTGGGTCGGGACGAAGGCCTGAACCCGGTGGCACAGCACATTGCCGACGGCTTCTGGGGCGCCGTCGGCAATACGCCGCTGATCCGCCTCAAACGGGCCTCGGAGGCGACCGGCTGCGAAATCCTCGGCAAGGCCGAGTTCATGAACCCCGGCGGCAGCGTGAAGGACCGCGCCGCGCTCGGCATCCTGAAGGACGCGATGGTCCGCGGCCTGCTGGTGCCGGGCCAGCCGGGCACGATCGTGGAGGGTACCGCCGGCAACACCGGCATCGGCATCGCCCTGGCCGCCAACGCCATGGGCTGGCGCAGCGTCATCGTGGTGCCGGAGACGCAGTCGCGGGAGAAGCTGGACTACCTGCGGATGATCGGCGCGGACCTGCGCGCGATCCCGGCCAAGCCCTTCAGCGACCCCGGCAACTACGTCCACTTCTCCCGCCGCCTGGCGGAGGAGATGGGTGCGGTCTGGGCCAACCAGTTCGACAACCTGGCCAACGCCGCGGTGCACGAGGCGACCACCGGGCCGGAGATCTGGGACCAGACCGGCGGGGGCGTGGATGCCTTCACCTGCGCCTGCGGCACCGGCGGCACCCTGGCCGGCGTTGCTCGCGCGTTGAAATCCCGCAAGCCGGGCGTGCGGATCGTGCTCGCCGACCCGGGCGGCAGCGGGCTGCTCGACTGGGTGAAGACCGGCACGCCCAGGGCCGAGGGCGGGTCCATCACTGAGGGCATCGGCCAGGCGGCCCGCGCCCCCGGCAACCTCGCCCAGGCGCGCGACCTGATCGACGATGCCATCCGCGTCGAGGACCCTGAGATGCTGCAACAGGTCTTCGACCTGCAACTGCACGAAGGGATTTCGGTTGGCGGCAGCGCGGGGCTGAACGTGGCTGCGGCCATCCGCGTCGCCCGCGACCTGGGGCCGGGGCATACCGTGGTGACCATCCTGTGCGACGGCGCCGCGCGCTACCAGTCCAAGCTGTTCAACCCGGCCTTCCTGCGCGAACGCGGCCTGCCGGCGCCGCCCTGGCTGGAGTGAGCCACCATGCGCCTGGAAATCATCGAACTGGCCCGCACCATCCGCGCCCGTGACCCGGCGCGGCCGAGTTGGGTGGAGGCCATGCTGTGCTATGCCGGGCTGCACGCCGTGCTGTGGCACCGGCTTTCCCACGCGCTGTGGGGGCTCGGGCTGCCGGCCGCGGCGCGCTTTTCCTCCCACCTGGCGCGCTGGCTGACCGGCATCGAGATCCATCCCGGCGCCAGGCTCGGCCGGCGCCTGTTCATCGACCACGGCATGGGCGTGGTGATCGGCGAAACGGCGGAGGTGGGTGACGACGTACTGATCTACCACGGCGTGACCCTCGGCGGCCTGTCCGGCCAGCCCGGCAAGCGCCACCCAACGCTGGAGGACCAGGTGACGGTGGGCGCCGGGGCGCAGGTGCTTGGTCCCATCCGCATCGGGCGCGGGGCGCGGGTCGGCGCCAATGCCGTGGTAGTGGCGCCGGTGGCGCCGGGCTGCACCGTCGTCGGCATTCCGGCGCGGCCACCACGCGGCCAGCCCTGCCAGGACCCGTCCATCGGCTACGGCCTTGGTGGCATCGACGAGGATCCGGTGGGCGAGCAGCTTTCCCAGCTGCGCGCCGAGCTCGCCACGCTGCGGGCGGAGATGGCGGCCTTGCGGGCGAACCAGCGGGAAGGAGTCTAGTTCGCGCGGCGCCGACCGAAGGCACAACCCTTCATACAGGCATACATTTGTGCTACAACTTCAGGTAGCAGTCCGCTGAAGGGTGCCGCTCCGTGAACATCAACCCGGCTCACGACCTGGATCCCGATCGGACGAGCGTGGTGTCCGGCCTCTCTCACATGCTGCCGGCCACCGTGATCGCGGAGCGCTACGAACTCCGGGACCTCATCGGCAGCGGCGCCGGAGGGCAGGTGTTCGAGGCCTACGACCGCAGCCTCGGCCGGCTTGTCGCATTGAAGCTCATGCCAGTGGAGGAGGCGGACTCGCAGGAAGCCGCCGAGCGGTTCCGGCGCTTCAGGTTCGAAGCCCAGGCGGTCTCGCGCCTGTCGCATCCGAACATCATCACCGTGCATGATTTCGGACGGACGGGCGGACATGCCTGGATCGTCATGCAGCTCGTCATCGGGGAAACGCTGAAGGAAACGCTTCGTCAGCAGGGTCCGCTGCCTGTCGCGGAGGCGGTGCGCCTCATCACGGCCCTGCTCGACGCGCTGGCCTTCGCACATGGGCGCGGCATCGTCCATCGCGACGTCAAGCCGGCCAACATCCTGATCGAAATGAGCACGACCCAGACGAATGGCGATTTGCGCCTTTCGGATTTCGGCGTCGCGCGCATGTTGACCGACCAGCAGGGGGCTGGCGGCGATATGATCGGGACGCCATCGGTGATGGCCCCGGAGCAGGTGCGTGGCGAGGCCGGCGATGCACGGATCGATATCTGGGCCGCGGGCGTCATTCTCTATGAAATGCTTGTGGGTGAACGGCCGTTCCAAGGCGCGCCTCCGGCCTTGTTCCACAGGATCGAGACCGTAACGCCCGCTCCGCCGACAAGCCTGCGGGCCGACCTTCCACTCGCCTTCGACGCCGTGATCGGGCGGGCCTTGGCGAAGCGGGCCGAGGACCGTTTTGCCTCGGCACTGGAAATGGCGGAGGCGGTCCGCGCTGCACTCGGGATGGACCCGCCAGCCGGAGAAGTCCCGGCAGACGGACCGGACATGCCGGCCCAGATAGCGTCGCCCTCCGCACCCGTCGCGGGTGAGGGCGGGAGGCCGCCGGGATCTGGGACGCGGGCACCCATCGTCTTCCTGGGCGGCATGCTGCTCGGCTTGGCGCTTGGCGGGTTGTTGGGATTTCTTGCCAGCCAGGCCTGAACGACGGCGGGCCGCCCCCACGCTCGCTAGCGGCGGGCTGCCCCGCGCTGAACATCCGGATCGTCGTCAGAGTCCAAATGCACCGGCGCGCCGGCCGCGAGGCCAGCTCGGATGGATCCGATAGCGAAAGATCGAAACGCGGCTGAAAATGGCCGGGAGGCTGCCACCTTGGGACCATTCGACAGCAAGAAGAAGTCACACTCTGCGACCGGTCATGGGTCGGGGATCCGCACCGTCATCGAGAAGAACGTAAAGGGGTAGGTCGACAACCCGCCCCACGCCGTGGCCCATGCCATCGGCTTCGCCTCCGCCATCTACGGCAATGCCCGGAGAAGCCAGTTCCTCCCGCCTCCATATCCTCGGCATGAGCTTCTCCAGGCACAACGACCCGGTCACGACCAAGGGCGATTGCTGCTACAATTATGATCGGTCCGACGATCTGCGCGGCCAAGGCAACGATGCTGCGAACCGGTCCTTGACGGACAATCCGCGCGCTTGACGCCCCGCCGGGCCGGGCCGAATTTCGGCTTCCAGGACACCAGGAGGAAAAGCGCGCATGACCGACGAGACCCCCGTTCTGGTTACCCGAGACGGGCCGGTGGTGCGCGCCGTGCTGAACCGACCGCACCGGCGCAACGCCATGAGCCAGGCGCTGGTCGAGGCGCTGGACCTGCTGCTGGCGAAACTGCGGACGGACACGACCGCCCGCGTCCTGGTGCTGTCCGGTGCCGGCGGCCATTTCTGCGCCGGGCTGGACCTGACGGAGGTCGGCGCTGTGGAAACCCGTGAACAGAAGCTGGAGCGCCAGCACCTGCGCAACCAGCGCACCGGCGCCCGCTTCAACGCCATCGCCGAACTGCCGCAGGTGGTCATCGCCGCCGTCGAGGGTGCCGCCTATGCCGGCGGGCTCGGCTTCGTTGCTTCCGCCGACATCTGCCTGGCGTCCGCCGATGCGCGTTTCTCCGCGCCCGAGGTCCGGCGCGGGCTGGTGCCGGCCCAGATCCTGCCCTGGCTGGTGCGCCGCATGGGGCGGTCGGAGGCGGCACGGCTGTGCCTGCAGGGGCATGTGATGGACGCCGAGGAAGCCGCCCGCACCGGCCTAGTCCACCAGGTGCTGCCCGATGCGTCGGCGCTGGAGCGCGCGGTGGCGGCGACCGTCGGCGACATCCTCCAGGGCGCACCCGGCGCGCTGGCGGAAACCAAGGCGCTGCTGGCCGCGCTTGGACCGGTGGCGACGCCCGAATACGCCGAGGCCGGCGCCCGTAGCTTCGCCCGCCGCGCCGCAGACCCGGAAGCCGAGGAAGGCATCGCCAGCTTCAAGGCGCGCCGCAAGCCATCCTGGATGCTAAGCTGACCCCACACTGACGCGGACCGGAACGGAGGACACGCCATGACCGCCTGCATCGTCGGCTGGGCCCATACGCCCTTCGGCAAGTTGGAAGACCCGGATATCGAGAGCCTGTTCGGCCGTGTCGCCCGCGCCGCCATCGAGGATGCCGGGATCGGCGCGGCGGAGGTGGATGCTGCCTTCGTCGGCGTCTTCAACGGCGGCTTCTCGAAGCAGGATTTCTTCGCGAGTCTGCTGCTGGGCTCGGTGCCGGAACTGCGCTTCAAGCCAACCACGCGGTATGAGAATGCCTGCGCCACCGGCACCGCCGCCATCCACGGCGCGCTCGATTTCATCGCGGCGAAGCGCGGCCGCTTTGCGCTGGTCGTTGGGGCGGAGAAGATGACCGCGACCTCCAACGCGCAGATCGGCGACATCCTGCTCGGCGCCAGCTACCGGAAGGACGAGGGCGAGATCCCGGCGGGCTTTGCCGGCGTCTTCGGCCGCATCGCCGAAAGCTATTTCCAGCGGCATGGCGACCAGTCCGATGCCCTGGCGGCGATTGCGGCGAAGAGCCACAGGAACGGGGTCGCCAACCCCTATGCGCAGATGCGCAAGGACCTCGGCTTCGCCTTCTGCCGTGCTGAATCTGAAAAAAACCCCTTCGTCGCGCCGCCGCTGAAACGCACCGACTGCTCCCTGGTCTCGGACGGCGCCGCGGCCCTGATCCTGACGGATGAGGAGACGGCACGGTCGATGTCGAAGGCCGTGCGCTTCCGCGCCGCGGTGCAGGCCACCGACCTGATGCCGATTGCCGCCCGCGACGTGATCCGCTTCGAGGGCGCCCGCGCGGCCTGGGGCCAAGCCTTCCGTGAGACCGGCCTGTCGCTCTCCGACCTTTCCTTCGTCGAGACGCATGACTGCTTCACCGTCGCGGAACTCATCGAATACGAGGCGATGGGCCTGACGCCGGACGGGCAGGGGGCGCGGGCGGCGCTGGAGGGCTGGACGGCCAAGGATGGCCGCCTGCCGGTCAATCCCTCCGGCGGGCTGAAGTCGAAGGGCCACCCGATCGGGGCCACGGGCGTTTCGATGCATGTGCTGACGGCGATGCAGCTGACCGGGACGGCCGGCGACATGCAGTTGCCGAAGGCGGACCGCGCCGGCGTCTTCAACATGGGCGGCGCGGCGGTGGCGAACTACTGCTCGATCCTGGAGCGGGTGGAGTAGCCTCGCCCCATGAGCGGCCACCTGAAGCCGCTGACGCTGGAGGAGTTCCTCGCTGGGAAGCGGCGCGGGAGGAGCGCTTCCAATTCGATGGCACGCAGCCGGTCGCGATGACCGGCGCCTCGCTGCAACTTGCCCGGTTGGTGACCCGCGTCATCCTGGCGCTGTTCTCACGCCTGCGATCCCGGTTGCGCGGTTCTGGCGCATGACATGAAGGTCGTGACCGAGCGTCGGGTGCGCTACCCTGACCCTGCGGTGGTCTGCGGCCCGGTCGCCGCCAACGCCGACCGGGTCTCGCCAAGCCTGGTGTCCAAGGTGCTGTCGCCCTCCACCTCATGGACCGACATGCGGGTGAAGCCGGCCGAATATGTGCGGGACCTTTCCGTGCGCGCCGACGTCACGGGCAATAGGACAGCCCGCGCCTCGTCATATGCCGGCGGGAGGCCGGGTGGCAGGAGGAGGTCTTCGACGGCCTCGACGCCGCGCCCGAGCTGCCGGAGGTCGAAGGCGGCCTGCCGCTCCGCGACCTGTACCGAGCCTAGGCCGGCACCAGCAGGCAGACCGCCGCCTGCGCCGCGATGCCCTCGCCGCGGCCGGGAAAGCCCAGCCTCTCGGTGGTCGTCGCTTTCACGGAGATGCGGTCGACCGGCACCGCCAGCAGCGCCGCCAGCCTCTCGCGCATCGCGGTGGCGTGCGGCGTGATCTTGGGGCGCTCGCAGATCAGCGTGACATCGGCATTCGCCAGCACGGCGCCACGCGCCGTAATGCGCCCGGCGGCGTGGGTCAGGAAGCGAGCGCTGTCGGCGTCCTTCCACTGCGCCTCGGAGGGCGGAAACCAGCGGCCGATATCGCCTTCCGCCAATGCGCCGTAGATCGCATCGCACAGTGCGTGCAGCCCGACATCGGCATCCGAATGGCCGTCGAGCCCCATCGGCCCGGGGATGGTGACGCCGCACAGCACCATGGGGCGGCCGGCGACCAGGCGGTGCACGTCGAAGCCGGTGCCGATGCGGGGGATCAGGGGCGGGGTCATGGCGGCCTCCATCCGGGCGAGATCCTCCGGCCAGGTGATCTTGATGTTGCGGTCATCCCCCGCCACCAGCGCCACCGGGTGGCCTGTGGCTTCCAGCAGCTGCGCGTCGTCGGTCGCCTCGACGGTCGCGGCGCGGTGGGCGGCGAGCAGGGTGGCGAAGCGGAATGCCTGAGGCGTCTGGGCGCGAAACAGGCCGGCGCGTGGGACGGTGGCGATGATGCGCCCGCCCTCCGCGCGCTTCAGCGTATCCGTCACCGGCTGGGCCGGAATGGCGCCGAGGTGGTCCGACAGCGCCATGAAAAGCGCCGGGACGGTGCCCGGCGGTATGAAGGGCCGTGCCGCATCGTGCACCAGGACATGCTCGGGAGGCGCCGCCGCCAGCGCTTCCAGCCCCGCACGAACACTGGCCTGGCGCGTTGCGCCGCCGGGGACCGGGGGCAGGGTGGGCAGGCCGGCCAGGAGGGCCGCGACCTCCGCCGCATCCTCTGGCGAACAGACCGGCAGCAGCGCGTCCACGCCGCCATCGCGCAGCAGGGCCTCCGCCGCATGGCGCAGCACGGTCCTGCTGCCGAGGCGGGAGAACTGCTTCGGCCGGGCGGCGGCGAAACGGCTGCCGCTGCCGGCCGCCATGAGGAGGGCCACGCATTGCATCTGCCCGGCTTACCGCAGGACTTGGCTTCCTCCCAGGGTGGGTCCGGTGAATCCGTCCCAATGCCGGATTAAGTGGCAGTCTTTCGATACGGGATGATGGTTCGCATTGCCGAAAGGCGCCGTGGCCACTAGCTTGCCCAAATCATGAGCATGACCAACGCCCCCGCACCGCCACGGCTGCGCCCCATCGATCTCGGCGGTGCGCGGATCGAGACCCCCGTGATCCTTGCGCCCATGTCCGGCGTGACGGACCTGCCGTTCCGCCGCCTCGCCCGCGCCCAGGGCACCGGGCTGGTGGTCAGCGAGATGATCGCCTCCAACGCCATGGTACGGGAAAACCGGACGACCCTGAAGATGGTGGAGGTGGACGGGCAGGGCGCCTCCGTCCAGCTCGCAGGCTGCGACCCCTTGGTGATGGCGGAAGCGGCGAAGCTCGTCGTGCAGCATGGCGCCGGGATCGTCGATATCAACTTCGGCTGCCCGGTGAAGAAGGTCGCGGTCGGCCAGGCGGCGGGGTCCGCGCTGATGCGGGACGAGATCGGCGCCGCGCGCATCCTGGAGGCGGTGGTGCGCGCCGTGCCGGTCCCGGTGACGCTGAAGATGCGGATGGGCTGGGACCACCAGTCGCTGAACGCGCCACGCTTGGCCAGGATCGCGGAGGAGTGCGGCATCCGCATGGTGACCGTGCATGGCCGCACCCGGCAGATGTTCTACAACGGCACCGCCGACTGGGCCTTCGTCGCCACCGTGAAGGCCGCCGTCGGCCTGCCCGTGATCGTCAACGGCGACATCCTGAACCCATTGGATGCCGCGGAGGCCCTGCGGCAATCCGGCGCCGATGGCGTGATGATCGGTCGCGGCTGCTACGGTCGGCCCTGGCTGCCGGGGCAGGTGGCGCAGTACCTGGAGACCGGGGTCCTGCCGCCGGATCCGACGCTCGCCGAGCAGCATGCGACGCTGCTGGCGCACTACCATGCCATGCTGGACCACCACGGCCGCGATCCGGGCCTTCGCCTAGCTCGCAAGCATGTTTCCTGGTACTCCAAAGGTTTGCCGGGCTCGGCTGAGTTCCGGTCTGATGTGATGCGCACGGACAATGTTGACTCGGTGCTGGCGCTGATCGACCGGCTCTATTTACCCCTGATCGACCGCGGCTTCGTGCCTGAGGAGCGCCTGGCGGCATGAGGCCCTCCGCCCTGACGCGCGCGGCGCGCGCCCTGCGCCTGCCGGTTCCGCTGCCGACCATCCCGCCGCCGGTGCCGGATTCGGTGGTGGTGCTGGGCGCGCTGCCGATCGCGGCGGTGGTGCTGGATGCACAGGATCGCTTCCGCTTCGCCAACCCGGCCGCCGAGCTGTTCTTCCAGCATTCCGCCGCCTCGCTACAGTCCTACACACTTCGAGACCTGCTGCCGCCGGACAACCGGCTGTTCTCTGTCCTGGCGCAGATCCGACTGCATGATGCGCCGGTGTCCGACCACGATCTGGCGCTGGAAAGCCCGCGCATGCGCCGGCTGGGCGTCGCGGCCCATGGCGCGCCGCTGCCCGAGATGCCTGGCGGGGTGGTGCTGACGCTGCAGGATGGCTCCACGGCGCAGATGCTGGATCGGCAATTGAACTTCCGGGGCGCCGCCCGCAGCGCTTCCGCCATGGCGGAGATGCTGGCCCACGAGGTCAAGAATCCGCTTTCCGGCATCCGGGGCGCCGCCCAGCTCCTGGAACAGGGCGCCAGCGAGGGCGACCGGGAACTCTGCCAGCTGATCCAGGACGAAGTCGACCGCATCCGCAACCTGGTGGAACGGATGGACATGTTCTCCGAACGCCCGGTGGAGCAGGCGGAGGTCAACATCCACGAGGTGCTGGACCATGTCCGCCGCATCGCGCTGTCCGGCTTTGCGGCGCATCTCAAGATCAACCAGGATTACGACCCGTCCCTGCCGCCGGTCTGGGGCAACCGGGATCTGCTGGTGCAGATCCTGCTGAACCTGGTGAAGAACGCCGCGGAAGCCGTTGATCCGCGTGAAGGTGAGATCTCGCTGGCCACCGCCTACCACCACGGCGTCCGCATTGCCGTGCCGGGCAGCCGGGAACGGGTGGACCTGCCCTTGCAGGTCATCGTCCGCGACAACGGCCCCGGCATCCCGGAAAGCGTCCGTGCCACACTGTTCGAGCCCTTCGTCTCGACCAAGAGGGGCGGGCAGGGGCTGGGCCTGGCGCTGGTCGCCAAGCTGGTTGCGGACCAGGGGGCGCTGATCGAGTGCGACAGCCGCCCGGGCCGCACCGCCTTCCGCATTTCCCTGCCGACCTCACCAACGCCGCCCCGCCGTCCCCCCACCGGAGTTTCCGCATGAGCGACACGGCCGCGGTCTCCGCCACCACCCGGACCATCCTGATCGCTGATGACGATCGGGCTATCCGAACCGTGCTTTCCCAAGCACTTGGCAGGTCCGGCTACCACGTCCGCGCAACATCCTCCGCCGCCACCCTGTGGCGTTGGGTGGAGGATGGGGAGGGCGACCTGGTGATCACCGATGTCATCATGCCGGACGAGAACGGCCTCGACCTGGTGCCACGCATCCGCCGCGTGCGCCCGGACCTGCGGGTGGTGGTGATGTCGGCGCAGTCCACCTTTTCCACGGCGCTGAAGGCGACCCAACGTGGCGCCTTCGACTACCTGCCCAAGCCCTTCGATCTGAAGGAATTACTGGCTGTCGTCGGCCGCGCCCTGGCGGCACCCAGCACGCCGGCCATCGCGGATGCCGAGGAGCCGGAGGAAAGGCTGCCGCTGGTCGGCCGGTCCGCCGCCATGCAGGAGATCTATCGGACCGTCGCCCGCCTCACCACCACCGACCTGACCGTCATGATTACGGGCGAATCCGGCACCGGCAAGGAACTGGTCGCCCGTGCCCTGCACGATTACGGCCGCCGTCGGGCCGGTCCCTTCGTCGCCATCAACATGGCCGCCATCCCGCGCGAACTCATCGAATCTGAGTTGTTCGGCCACGAGCGCGGCGCCTTCACCGGTGCGCTGAACCGCGGTGTCGGGCGCTTCGAACAGGCGGCGGGCGGCACGCTGTTCCTGGACGAGATCGGCGACATGCCATCGGAAGCGCAGACCCGCCTGCTGCGCGTCCTGCAGGAGGGCGAGTTCACCACCGTCGGCGGCCGGCAGCCGATCAAGGCCAATGTCCGCATCGTCGCCGCGACCCACCGCGACCTGCGGCAGTCGATCCGCGGCGGCATGTTCCGCGAGGATCTTTTCTACAGATTGAATGTGGTGCCGATCCGTCTTCCGCCGCTGCGTGAGCGGCTGGAGGACATTCCCCTGCTGGCGCGGCACTTCCTGGAGCGCGCCCGCGCCGCCGGCCTGCCGCAGAAGCAGCTGGACCAGGGCGCCATGGACCGGCTGAAGCAGCACGCCTGGCCCGGCAATGCGCGGGAGCTCGAGAACCTGATGCGCCGGATGGCGGCGCTGTACCCGCAGGAGATCATCGGGGCCGATGCCGTCGGAGCCGAACTCGCGGAGGCCGCCGCGCCGCCGGAGGAAGGCCCGCGCGCGCCCGAAACCCTGGAACAGGCGGTGGAACGCCACCTTGCCGGCTTCATGTCGGCGCACAAGGACGGCATGCCGATCCGCGACCTGTACGACCGCGTGCTGGCGGAGGTGGAGCGGCCGCTGCTGAAGCTGGCGCTGTCGGCGACGCGTGGCAACCAGATCAAGGCCGCGGCGATGCTCGGCCTGAACCGCAACACGCTACGGAAGAAGCTGCGGGAGCTGGACCTGCCCGTGGTGCGCGGCCTTCCCTGAGCTTTTGAAGGCGGCTGCGCTGGGCTAGGCTGACCTGATGGGATTGAGCTGGCGGCGGATCGGCGAGCTGTTCTTCGGCAGGGCCACGACACTCGGCCTGGCCGTCACGGCCGTGCTGCTCGGCATCGCCACCTTCGTGCTGCTGGCCGGCGGCAGCCCCTTCGGCCCGACCAGCCCGGGGCAGATCGTCGCCGTGGTGCTGTGCAATGCCGGCGTGCTGCTGCTGCTGGCGGCTTCGCTGGCCTCTCGGCTCGTGCGGGTCTGGGCCGAACGGCGGCGCGGCAGCGCCGGCGCGCGGCTGCATGTGCGGCTCGTGACGCTGTTCGGCGGCGTCGCCGTGGTGCCGGCGCTGATCGTGGCGGCCTTCGCCGCGGTGTTCTTCAACCTCGGCATCCAGGCCTGGTTCAGCGACCGGGTGCGCTCCACGCTGGAGGCCTCCCTCGTCGCCTCCCGCGCCTGGATGGACCAGCACCGTGACGAGATCCGCGTCGACGCATTGGCCATGGCGGCCGACCTCAATCGCGCCGCCCAGGTCTTCCTGCCCGACAACATGCCGGCCTTCGAGCGGCTGCTCGCGACCCAGACCTCGATCCGGGGCCTGACCGAGGCGGTTGTGTTTGAACCGACTCTCGGCCGCGTCATGGCCGCCGCCGGCTTTACCCCTGGTGCGATGATCGAGCCGCCGCCAGGTTGGGCGCTGGAGCAGGTGCGCCAGGGCGAAGTCGCGGTGGTGCCGGGAGACAACAACGCACGGGTGCGGGCGGTGACCAGCCTGGATATCCCGCCGGGCCTTCTGCTGCTGATCGGCCGGCCGCTGGACGCCAGCGTGCTGGACCACATGCGGACCACGGAACTGGCCTTCCAGGAATACGACCAGCTCGACCGCAATCGCGGCAGCCTGCAGATCACTTTTGCCCTTATCTTCGCCTGCGCAGCCCTGCTGGTGCTGCTCGCGGCGGTCCTGGTCGGGCTGGTTTTTGCCAACCAGATGGCCCGCCCGATCTCCCGCCTGATCACCGCGGCCGAGCGGGTGCGGGCCGGCGATCTGTCGACGCGGGTCGAGGAAGGCACCGCGGATGACGAACTGGCCAGCCTGTCCCGCGCCTTCAACCGCATGACCAGCCAGTTGTCGGCCCAGCGCGGCGAGCTGATGGAGGCCTACCGGCAGATCGACGAGCGTCGGCGCTTCACCGAGACCGTGCTGTCCGGCGTCTCCGCCGGCGTCATCGGCCTGGACGCCACCGGCCGCATCAACCTGCCGAACCGCACGGCCAGCGAATTGCTCGGCGTCGACCTGGATGCCGCGATCGGCCTGAACATGGCCCGCGTTGCTCCAGAATTCGCGGAGCTTGTGGCCGCCGCGCGGGACCAGCCGGACCGGCCGCACATGGCGGAAATCCCCATCGGACCGCCGGCGCATCGCCGGATGCTGATCGCGCGCATAGGCGCGGAGACCCAGCCCGGCCGCGTCACCGGCTTCGTGCTGACCTTCGACGACATCACCGAACTGCAGTCCGCCCAGCGCAAGGCCGCCTGGGCCGATGTGGCGCGCCGGATCGCGCACGAGATCAAGAACCCGCTGACCCCCATCATGCTGTCCGCGGAGCGTCTGAAGCGGAAATACCTGAAGGAGATCGCCAGCGACCCGGACACCTTCCGGATGCTGACCGACACCATCGTTCGCCAGGTCGGCGACATCGGGCGGATGGTAGATGAGTTCTCCGCCTTCGCCCGCATGCCGCAGCCGGTCATCCGCCCCGACCGGTTGGACCAGGTGGTGCGGGAGGCGCTGGTCCTGCAACAGCACGCGCATCCGGAAATCCGCTACGAAACCGGGATCCCGGAGGGCCTGCCGCCTCTGCCCATGGACCGCCGCCTGATCGGCCAGGCGCTGACCAACCTGTTGCAGAACGCGGCGGATGCCGTCGCGAGCGTGGTGCGGGAGGAAGGGGACCAGGGCCGAATCGGATTGCGGATCGAGAAGGTGCCGGAGGGATTCGCCGTGGTGGTCGAAGACAACGGCGTCGGCCTGCCGGCTGGCGAGGAACGGGCGCGGTTGACCGAGCCCTATGTCACGCACAAGGCGAAAGGAACCGGGCTTGGCCTTGCCATCGTCAAAAAGATCATGGAGGACCATCATGGTCGCCTCGATCTGGAGGACCGCCCCGATGGCCCAGGAGCCCGCGCCCTGTTGATCTTGCCGCTGGCCGAGATGAAACCCGCGAAGGACACGGGCGCCGCCCCGGCGTCGCAGCCCGAGGTTCCTGCGCCCGCAGCTTCGGCGCCCGAGCCTGCCACGATGGGGATTTCCGACCGTGGCGCATGAAATCCTGATCGTCGACGACGAGCCCGACATCCGCGCCCTGATCGAGGGCATCCTTTCGGATGAGGGCTACGAGACACGCCAGGCGGCCAATTCCGACCAGGCAATCGCCGCCTTCAAGGCGCGTCGACCTGCATTGGTCATCCTGGACATTTGGCTGCAGAACTCCCGGCTCGATGGCCTGGGCATCCTGGCCGCGCTGCATGGCGAGGAGCCGCGGGTTCCCTGCGTGATGATCTCCGGCCACGGCACCATCGAGACCGCGGTCCAGGCGATCCAGAACGGCGCCTACGACTTCATCGAGAAGCCGTTCAAATCCGACCGCCTCCTGCTGGTCATCTCCCGCGCGCTGGAGGCCTCCCGCCTGCGGCGGGAGAACAGCGAGTTGCGGCTGCGGGCGGGCGGGGAGACGGAGCTGGTGGGTGTCTCCGCCCCCATCATCCAGCTGCGCCAGGCGATCGACCGGGTGGCGCCGACCGGGTCCCGCGTGCTGATCACCGGACCGGCAGGATCGGGCAAGGAAGTCACGGCGCGGATGCTGCACGCGCGGTCCCGGCGCAACGATGGCCCCTTCGTCGCGCTGAACTGCGCGACGCTGGCCCCGGCACGGTTCGAGGAGGAGCTGTTCGGCGTCGAGGCCGGCGCCGATCCCACCGGCCAGCCGCGCCGGGCTGGGGTGCTGGAACGCGCCCATGGCGGCACGTTGTTGCTCGACGAGGTCGCGGACATGCCGCTGGAAACCCAGGGCAAGATCGTCCGCGCCCTGCAGGAACAGGGTTTCGTCCGTATCGGCGGCGCGCAGCGCGTCACTGTCGATGTGCGGGTGATCGCGACGACGAATCGGGATTTGCAGGCCGAGATTGCCGGCGGGCGGTTCCGTGAGGACCTGTACTACCGGCTCGCCGTGGTGCCCCTGAAGATCCCGCCGCTGCGCGACAGGCGGGAGGATATCCCGGCTCTCGCCCGGCACTTCATGGCGCGCTCCGGCGAGACCTCCGGCATGGCGCCGCGCGAATTGTCGGAGGACGCGCTGGCGGCGATGCAGGCCTACGAATGGCCGGGCAACGTCCGCGAGCTGCGCAACCTGATCGACTGGCTGCTGATCATGGCGCCGGGGGAGGCGCGGGAGCCGATCCGGCCGGACATGCTGCCGCCCCAGGTCGGCGCCTCGGCCCCTGCCGTGCTGAAGCTGGACCGGTCCTCCGAGATCATGACCCTGCCGCTGCGCGACGCGCGGGAGTTGTTCGAGCGGCAATACCTGGAGGCCCAGCTGCTGCGCTTCGGCGGCAATATCAGCCGCACGGCGGCCTTCGTGGGGATGGAACGCAGCGCGTTGCATCGTAAGCTGAAGTTCCTCGGCGTCCAGGCCGAGGACCGCGCCCCCGCCGCCGCCGGCGGATAAGCCCTCTCTCCCCTCGGGGGAGAGGGTTGGGTGAGGGGGACCGCCTGAGTCACGGGAACACCGGCATGTCGAAGATCGCGTATGTGAACGGGCGCTACCTGCCGCAGCCCGAGGCCTCGGTGAATATCGAGGATCGCGGCTACCAGTTCGGCGACGGCATCTACGAGGTCGTCCACCTGCATGACGGCCGCTACGTGGACGAGGACCTGCACCTGGCGCGGCTGGAACGCTCGCTGGGCGAGATCCACCTGCCGATGCCGATGTCCCGCGCCGCGCTGTCCATGGTGCTGCGGGAGGTGGCGCAGCGGAACCGGGTGCGGGAGGGCCTGCTGTACATGCAGGTGACCCGCGGGGTGTCCCGCCGCGACCATGCCTTCCCGTCGAAGCCGGTGCCGCCGGCGCTGGTCGTCACGATCCGCCGCGTGCCGGCCTACCCGACCGACGTCGACAAGTGGCAGGCCGCCTGCATCACCCTGCCCGACCTGCGCTGGGCGCGCCGCGACATCAAGTCCGTCAACCTGCTGCCCAACGTGCTGGCCCGGCAGAAGGCACGGGAGGCCGGCGCCATCGAGGCGATCCTGTTCGACGAGGCCACCGGCATGGTGACGGAGGGGGCCGCCACCACCTTCTGGATCGTCGATGAGAACGGCGCCATCCGTACCCGCTTCCTCGACCACGTCATCCTGCCGGGCTGCACCCGCGCCGCGCTCATGGCCGAACTGCGGACGCTCGGGATGGGCTACGACGAGCGTGAATTCTCGGTGGAGGAGATGCGGCGAGCCCGTGAAGCCTTCATCACCTCCGCCACCTCCTTCGTGAAGCCGATCACGAAGATCGATGGCCGGCCGGTGGGCGATGGCAAGGTCGGCCCGGTGGTGCGGCGGCTGTTCGAGATCTTCGCACGCCACGTGAAGGGCGACGTGAAGAACGCGGCATGACGCCCGTCTGCATCCTCTGGGATTGGGACAACACCCTGGTGGATGGCTGGGCCGCGATCCAGCACGGGCTCAACGCCACCTTCACCGCGTTCGGCATGCCGCATTGGACGCGGGAGACGGTGCTGGCAAATGTCCGGGGGTCGCTGCGCGATACCTTCCCCGGCATGTTTGGGACGGAGTGGGAAAAGGCGCGGGATATCTTCTACACGGGCGTCCGGTCCTGCCATCTCGATGTGTTGAACCCCATGCCGGGCGCGGCCGATGCCATCGCCGCGGCCGCTGCGATCGGCCCGCAGGGGGTCGTCTCCAACAAGCAGGGCGCGCTGCTGCGGGCGGAGGCGGCGCATCTGGGATGGGCGTCCAACTTCGCCGCGCTGGTCGGCGCGGGCGATGCCAGCGCGGATAAGCCAGCCGCGGCACCGCTTCTGCTGGCACTGGAGGCCTGTGGCATGCCGGCGGGGCGGGCGGTCTGGTACGTCGGCGACACGGTGCTGGACATGGATGCGGCGCGCGCCGCCGGCTGCACCGCGGTGCTGCTCGGCCGGGCGGCGCACGACGGGGGCGTCGCCGCCGCGCGGCCCGACATCGCCTTCGATGACGGCCATGCGCTGGCCGGGCATCTGCGGAGCCTTGCCAGGGCAGGGGTCGGCGGGGGATTGTAGGGGCGCCGGTGATGCTGGCGGCGCAGGCCGTGGCGGAGCCGGATTCGGGCAGGGCCTTGATGGTGGTTGAATGCCACCTGGGCCCGGCCGCCTAACCAACCCCTCGGCCTGGTGTGCCAGGCTGCCAACAAGCCCTCGGCCTGGTTCTTCAGGCCGCCAACAAGAAGGACGACCCTCCGTGGCCGCCGAGAAATCCCAGAACGTGCAGGACGTGTTCCTGAACCACGTCCGCAAGTCCAAGACCCCCGTGACGATCTTCCTGGTCAACGGCGTCAAGCTGCAGGGCATCATCACCTGGTTCGACAACTTCTCCGTCCTGCTGCGGCGGGATGGGCATACCCAACTGGTCTACAAGCACGCCATCAGCACGGTCATGCCGGGCGCGCCGATCATGCTGTTTGACGCGACGGCCCAGGGTGCCGGTGCCGGTGCGGGCGCGGCGGCCGAGGGTTCGGCCCCGGCGCGGGAGAATCGACTGACCCTTGGGCGTGAGGTGACACCTGTCGGATCGCGAGACTAATCCCTCGGACGGCGACGCCAGGGGCCTGAAGGACACGCGCGACGGCCCTACCCGGGCCGCCGTGATCCTGTCGCATGACCGCTTCCAGCGAGCGGGCACGGCGCATGGCGAAGCCGGGGCGAATCGCGCCGCGGAGGCGAAGCTGGCGGAAGCGGTGGGGCTGGCCGCCTCGATCGGCCTGACCATCGTCTACTCCGCCATCTTCCCACTGCGCGCCATGCGCTCCTCCTCCCTGCTCGGGGAGGGCCAGGTGGAGATGGTGCGCGAGGAATGCGCGCGGCATGGCGTAACCGTCGTGGTGGTCGATGCCGCGCTGTCCCCGGTACAGCAGCGCAACCTGGAACGCGCCTGGGGCGCCAAGGTGATCGACCGCACGGGCCTGATCCTGGAGATCTTCGGCGATCGCGCGCGCACCAAGGAAGGCGCGCTGCAGGTCGAACTGGCGCATCTGGATTACCAGCGCACCCGGCTGGTGCGGTCGTGGACCCACTTGGAGCGCCAGCGCGGCGGCTTCGGCTTCCTGGGTGGCCCCGGCGAATCGCAAATCGAGCTGGACCGCCGCCTGATCGGCGACCGCATGGTGCGCCTGAAGAAGGAGTTGGAGCAGGTGCGCCGCACACGCGGCCTGCACCGGTCCGCCCGCGCCCGCGTGCCCTACCCGGTGGTGGCGCTGGTCGGCTACACCAATGCCGGCAAATCGACGCTGTTCAACGCGCTGACCGGCGCCGGCGTGTTCGCGCAGGACCAGTTGTTCGCGACGCTGGACCCCACCATGCGGGCGATCAAGCTGCCTTCCGGCCGCACCGTCATCCTGTCCGACACCGTGGGCTTCATCTCCGACCTGCCGACGCAGTTGGTGGAGGCCTTCCGGGCGACGCTGGAGGAGGTGGCGGCGGCCGACATCATCCTGCACGTCCGCGACGCCGCGCACCCTGATACCGCGGCGCAGCGGGCCGACGTGCTCGGCGTGCTGGGCGACATGGCCCAGGGCGACGATGCGCCGATGGATGAGGGCTGGCCGCGGCGGGTCATCGAGGTACTGAACAAGGCCGACCTGATGGGTGGCGTGGACTCGGTGCCGGAGATCCCCGGCGCCATCGCCGTCTCCGCCCTGACCGGCGACGGGCTGGATGCGCTGCGGGAGGCGCTGGACGCGCGGATGGTGGCCGGCATGGAAACCGCCGACTACCGCATCGCGCCGGGCGACGGCGCCAGTCTCGCCTGGCTGTATGAGCATGGCGAGGTGCTGGCGCGGGAGGATGCCGAGGACATGATCCGCGTCTCCGTCCGCCTGACCTCAGCCGACCGGGCGCGATTCGAACAGCGGGGGCATTGATGCGCTTCGATACCAGGGCGGCGCGCGACGTTGCCGAATTGCTGCGCGCGGCCACCCGCAAGGAAATCCTGCCGCGCTTCCGCCGCCTCGCTGCCGGCGATGTGCGCACCAAGTCCAGCCCGCTCGACCTGGTGACGGAGGCCGACGAGGCCGCCGAGCGCATGATCGAGGCGGCGCTCCGCGCCCGCTTCCCGGGCTGCGTCGTGGTAGGGGAGGAAGCCACGGCGGCAGATGCCGCCCTGCTGTCGAAGCTGGCCGGCGCCGATCTTGCCTTCGTGGTGGACCCGGTGGACGGCACCGCCAACTTCGCCGCCGGCATGCCGCTGTTCGGCTGCATGGCCGCGGCCTTTGTGAAGGGAGAGGTGGTGGCGGGCTGGATCCATGATCCGCTCGGCGACGACACCGCCGTGGCGTTGCGCGGGGAGGGGGCTTGGTTCGAGGACGCGGAGGGCCGCCGCTTCGCCGACCTGCGCGTCGCGGCTCCAGTGCCGGTCGGCCGCATGGTCGGCGCCGTCTCCTGGGGCTTCCTGAAGGAGCCGCAGCGCACCCAGGTGGCATCCCGCCTGCCGCGCTTGGCCGGCATCGTGAATTTCCGCTGCGCCGCGCATGAATACCGGCTGGCGGCCAGCGGCCATGCACATCTGCTGTTCTACAACAAGCTGATGCCGTGGGATCACGCGCCGGGCTGGCTGCTGCACCGTGAGGCCGGTGGCTATTCCGCCCGCTTCGACGGCAGCGCCTATGAGGCCAGCCACCATGTCACCGGCGGCCTGATCTGCGCACCCGACCAGGCCTCCTGGCGGGAAGCGCGGGACGCGCTGCTTGGCTGAGGATGACGGGGAGGACGAGGGTCCACCCGGCCTGCCGCCCGGCACGCCCTTCTACATGACGCCGGCTGGCCACGATGCGCTGCGCGCCGAACTGCGCAAGCTGTGGGACGAGGAGCGGCCGAAGGTGGTCGAAGTGGTCTCCTGGGCCGCAGGTCTTGGCGACCGATCGGAGAATGCGGACTACCAGTACGGCAAGCGCCGCCTGCGCCAGATCGACGGCCGCGTGCGATTCTTGCGGAAACGCCTGGAACGGGTGCAGGTGGTGGACCCGGCAGCGCAGACCCGGCGGGACCGGGTGTTCTTCGGCGCCTCCGTCACCTATGCGCGCGCGAGCGACGATGCCGAGGTGACCATCACCATCGTCGGCGTGGACGAGGCCGACAGCAGCGCCGGCCGCATCTCCTGGGTCGCGCCTATGGCGCGCGCGTTGCTGGGCGCGCAGGTGGGGGATGTGCGGCGCGTCCGCACCCCGGCGGGGATGGAGGAGATCGAGGTGGTGGATATCGCTTATCCGCCGGCGTGATTCGCGCCGCCGCGCGCTGCGGCCCATCTTCCGTGCAACTCGGAAGGAGACGCACCATGTCCATGATCCTCGACCCCAACGACCCGCTGCCCCAGGGCCTCGAGACGGTCCTGCTGCCGCGCACCCACGATATCGGCGGCTTCGAGGTGCGGCGTGCCCTGCCGGCGAAGGAACGCCAGATGGTCGGGCCCTTCATCTTCTTCGACCAGATGGGTCCCGGCGAGTTCCTGACCGGCACCGGCGTCGACGTGCGCCCGCACCCGCATATCGGACTGTCCACCGTCACATACCTGTTCGAGGGCGAGATCCTGCACCGGGACAGCCTCGGCACCGAACTGCCGATCGCACCCGGCGACGTGAATTGGATGACCTCCGGCCGCGGCATCGTCCATTCGGAACGCACCGCAGGCGAACGCCGGGTGGCGCCGCACCGCCTGTCCGGCATCCAGTCCTGGGTCGCGCTGCCCAAGGCGCATGAGGAGACGGCGCCCGCCTTCGTGCACCATGGCGGGTCCACCCTGCCGGTGATCGAGGATGCGGGCGTGAAGCTGCGCCTGGTGGCTGGCCATGGCTGGGGCCTGCGGTCGCCGGTCAGCACGCTGTCGGAGCTATTCTACGCCGATGCGGTGCTGGCGCCGGGCGCGCAGGTGCCGATGCCGGACCAGCAGGAGGAGCGCGCCGCCTATGTCTTCGAAGGCAGCGTGGAGGTCGCGGGGCAGATGTTCGAGGCCGGGCGGATGCTGGTGTTCCGCGCCGGCGACCGCATGTCGCTGAAGGCGGGTCCGGCAGGCGCGCGCCTGCTGCTGCTCGGCGGTGCCGCCATGGACGGGCCGCGCTACTTGTTCTGGAACTTCGTCAGCTCCTCCCGTGAGCGGATCGAGCAGGCGAAGGCGGATTGGTCGCGCGACCGTTTCGGCACGCCGGTGCCTGGTGAATCTGACTGGATCCCGCTGCCGGAGAAGAAGGTGGTACGGGCCGGGGAGGGATCTCCCACCAGCTAATGGACGGGACAGTGGCTTGTTCATGGTTCATGCCACCACCCTGAGGATGTCGTAGTAATACTACATTCGCGTCGTGGCACCTGAGCGTCTTGTAAATCCAATTTACAAATCAGCCTCGCTCCGCCGCCTTCACCGCCTGCCAAGCGGCCTCCATCTCCGGCAGGGCGACATCCGCGGGCGCCAACCCGCGGACGGCCAGCCGGGCTTCGACGCCGGAGAAGCGACGCTCGAACTTGGCATTGGCGGCGGCGAGACAGGTCTCCGGGTCCAGGTCCAGCTTGCGGGCCAGGTTCACCAGCACGAAGAACAGGTCACCGACTTCGTCCTGCTGCCGGGCGCGGTCCATCGCCGGCAGCTCGGCACGAAGCTCCGTCGCTTCCTCCTCAAGCTTGTCCAGGACGGCCGGCGCATCCGGCCAGTCGAAGCCGACACGGGCAGCACGGCGGGTCAGCTTCAGGGCGCGGGTCAGGGCAGGGAGGCCGGGCGGGATGCCGGCCAAGGCTCCGGTCTCGGCGCGGGCGGCGCGTTCGGAGGCCTTCTGTATTTCCCAGGCCACGGTCTGCGCGGCCGTGTCCCGGGCGGCGGAACTGCCGAAGACATGCGGATGGCGGCGGATCATCTTGGCGGAGATCGCCTCCGCCACCTGGGCGAAGCCGAAATGGCCGGCCTCCTCGGCCATGCGGGCGTGGTAGACGACCTGGAACAGCAGGTCGCCCAGTTCGTCCAGCAGCGCCGGGAAATCCGGGCCACGGGCGATGGCGTCTGCGACTTCGTAGGCTTCCTCAACCGTGTAGGGCGCGATCGAGGCGAAGTCCTGGACCTGGTCCCAGGGGCAGCCATCCAGCGCCCGCAGGCGGACCATGATCTCCAACAGGCGTGCTAGCGCGGCGCCAGGGTCGGCATCGGGATGGGGCATCGGGGCAGGCTCTCCAGGGACGATTTCGACCCGGGATACGTCCAGTGTCGCGCAGGCTGGTCAAGGCGAGGGTGGTGAACCGCTGGCATCCACAGTTCCTCCCGAATTTATCCCCCGATAAAGTTGCCGCATAATCAATATTATGGAAAGAATTAGAATGGGGATAAGCCGGTGGGCTTCCTTGTATGTTGAGCACGGCGCTTGACCTGTCGCACAACCGCACCCGCCCGGCCGACCGCTGGAACAAAGGGTGCCCTCCGCCGATCCCGCACGAGGTTCGGCGAAGGACAGTCAGCGAGCGGCCCCGTCGGGAACCTCCAGCACCATGCCGTCATGCCCGGGCTCGACACTGTCCGGCAGGCTGGCGCGCAGCGTGCGGAAATCCATGTCGATCCCCATATGGGTCAGCACGGTGCGCCGAGGCCGCAGCCGCGCGACCCACTCCAGGACCTGGCCGATCCCGGCATGCACCGGGTGTGGGGCGCGCTGGAGGCAGCCGACGACCCAGGTGTCCAGCCCGGCCAGCGCCGCCAGGCTCTCCTCCGGCAGGCTGACGACATCGGTCGAATAGGCGAAGGCGCCGATCCGGAATCCCAGGGTCTCCATCACCTGGTGGTCTTGCCGGAACACCTGGACCTGCATGCCTGCCATTGCCACCGTCTCGCCTGGTGCGATCGGTAGGGCCGACAAGGCCGGACGGAAGAAGGCGGGCGGAGTCGGCGGCCGGAATGCATACTCGAACCGGCGCCGGATCTCGGACAGGGTCAGATAGGTGCCAAAGGCATCCAGCGCGGTGCCGCGCAGCCGGTTGACGGCGCGCAACTCGTCAATCCCAAGCACGTGGTCGGCGTGTGGGTGTGTGAAGGCAACCGCGTCGATCGTTGCGGTCCCGGATGCCAGGAACTGCTGGCGCAGATCCGGCCCGGCGTCGATCAGCAGGCGCCGGCCCGCCTCATCCTGCACCAGGGCGGCGGTGCGGCTGCGGCGATTGCGCGGCTCGTCCGGATCGCAGGCGCCCCATTCGCCGCGTCCATCCGGCCCGCCCAGTTGCGGCACGCCGGCTGAGCCGCCGCAGCCCAGCAGCGTCACCCGCATCAACGCGCCCGGCTGAACAGGCGGTGGAAGTTGCCGGTGGTCAGGTCCGCCAGTTCGGCGCTGCCGAGCCCCCTCACCTGCGCCAGCTTCGCCGCCGTATGCACCACATAGGCCGGCTCGCACGGCTTCCCGCGCAGCGGCACCGGCGCCAGGTAGGGGCTGTCGGTCTCCACCAGCAGGCGGTCCGCCGGGGTCTCGGCAGCGACGGCGCGGATCGCGTCGGACTTCGGGAAGGTCAGCATGCCGCTGAAGGAGATGAAACCACCAAGACGCACCGCGGTTCGCGCGAGGTCCGCGCCGGAGGAGAAGCAGTGCAGCAGGAAGGGAAACTTGCCGCGCGCATCCTCATCTTCCAGGATCGCGGCCATGTCCGCATCGGCGTCGCGCGCATGCACCACCAGCGGCAGGCCGGATTGCCGCGCGGCTTCGATATGGCGCCGGAAGCCGGCCTGCTGCCGGTCGCGCGGCGCCTTGTCGTAGAAGTAGTCGAGACCGCTCTCGCCGATCCCGACCACGCGCGGATGATCGGCCTCAGCCAGGATCGCCTCGACCGTCGGAAGCTCGCCTTCGCCGGCATTGTGCGGGTGGATACCGACGGTGGCGAACACGCCCGCATGCCGGTCCGCGATCGCCCGTACCGCGGCCGCCTGCTCGCCAAGCCTGGTGCCGATGGTGACCATCACACCCACGCCCGCCGCCTTGGCGCGTGCCACCGCTGCGTCCTGCGCCTCGCCCCGGAAGTGGTCCAGATGGCAGTGGCTGTCGACAATCACGCGACGGCCTCGATCTTGCGAAACAGCGGCTCCGGCGGCGGCAGCGGGAGGCCCGCCGGCAGCGGCGTCGCGAGGTCCTCGAGCCCCCTCGCCGCCTCCGGCACGCCAAGCTGGTCCAGCAGCTTCGCCATCGTCGCCGGCATGAAAGGCTGCAAGACCGTGGCAAAGACGCGCAGCGCATCGTGCAGGTGGCGCAGCACCGCCCGGCCGCGTGCCGGGTCGGTCTTCTTCAGGGCCCAGGGCGCGGCGACCGTGATGTAGCCATTCGCGTCGCGCACCGCGGCCATGATCGCCTCCAGCGCCAGGTGGAATTCCTGGCGGTCCAGATGCGCGCCAACGAGGCCCGGCAGCGCCGCAAGCTGCGCCACCATCGCCGCATCGGCCTCGGCGGGCTCCGTCGCCTCCGGCAGCGTCGCGTCGCAGTTGCGCTGGATCAGCGATAGCGTGCGGTTGGCGAGGTTGCCCAGCGCATTGGCCAGCTCGCCGTTCAGCCGGTTGACCAACGCGCCACGGGAAAAATCGCCATCCTGCCCGAAGGGCACCTCTCGCAGCAGGAAGTAGCGCACCGGGTCCAGCCCGAACTCCTCGACCAGCGCCACCGGATCAATGACGTTGCCGAGCGACTTCGAGATCTTTTGGCCTTCATTGGTCCACCAGCCATGCGCGAAGACGCGCCGCGGCACCGGCAGGCCCGCCGCCATCAGGAAGGCCGGCCAATAGATGGCATGGAACCGGAGGATGTCCTTGCCGACGAAATGCACCTCGGCCGGCCAGAGTTGCCAAGCTTCGGTGCTCTCGTCCGGCCAGCCCAGCGCGGTGATGTAGTTGGTCAGCGCATCCAGCCACACATACATCACATGCGCATCGTCACCCGGTACCTTCACGCCCCAGCGGAAGGAGGTGCGGGAGATGGACAGGTCGGACAGCCCCGACTTCACGAACGCCACCACTTCGTTCCGCCGGCCGGCCGGCAGGATGAAATCCGGGTTGGCGTCGTAGAAGGCCAGCAAGCGATCCGACCAGTTGGACAAGCGGAAGAAGTAGGACGGCTCCCGCACCCATTCCACCGGGGCGCCGGAGGGCGCGTATTTCACCCCGTCCCGCTCGACCAGTTCATCCGGGCCGTAGAAGGCCTCGTCACGCACCGCGTACCAGCCCTCATAGGCGCCGAGGTAGATCTCGCCGTTGGCGGCCAGCTTTTCCCACAGCGCCTGGCAGGCGCGCTTGTGGCGGTCTTCCGTGGTGCGGATGAAGGCGTCGTTGGAGAAGCCCATGGTGGTGGTCAGGTCGGCGAAGTGCTGGCTGACGCGGTCGGTGAAGGCCTGCGGGTCCATCCCCGCATCCTGCGCCGCCTTCTCCACCTTCTGGCCGTGCTCGTCCGTCCCGGTCAGGAAGAACACCCGCCGTCCCTGCAATCGCCGCCAGCGCGCCAGCACATCGGTGGCCAGGGAGGTATAGGCGTGCCCGATATGCGGCCGGTCGTTGACGTAATAGATCGGCGTGGTGAGGTAGGAGCTTGTTGTCACGGTATCCGGCATCCAGGTTCTCGGTCAGCTTCTGGAGAGCCACAGGAGCCCGGTCAGGACCGCCTGCTTGCGATCCAGGCTGAGCGCATCCGTCTCGGCCGCCAGCCGCCCGAGCCTATCCCACAGGGTCGACCACTCGGCAAGCGGACGCCCGGCGAGCCATTCGGGCGCCCCATGCCCACGCGCCGCCTGCCGCACCGCGGCCGAGATCGCCTGGCGCAGCAGGGCCATGAAGGTCAGGAAGCTGCTGCCATCCCGCTTCGCCGCGACGGTGTCCGCCAGCGCATGCCAGCGCCGCCGGCTGCCGCCGGCCAGCCCCTCCAGCACCTCCTCGACCAGCGCCTGCAAGGCCAGCCCCTCGCCTTCCGCCAGCGCCATGGCCTGCCCGGCCGAGCCTTCCGCGATGCGGCCGAGCGTGGCGCGCTCGGTCGTCGTCAGCGTGGGCAGCAGGCGGGCCAGCAGCGGGTCGAGGTCCTCCGGCGCCAGCGGCGCCAGGTCCAGGCGGCGCACCCGGCTGCGGATGGTGGCCAGCAGGCGGTCCGGCGCCGCGGTGGTCAGCACCAGGACCGAGCGTGGCGGCGGTTCTTCCAGCGTCTTCAGCAGCGCATTTGCCGCCTCGACGCGCATATGCTCCGCGCCATCCACCAGCACGAAGCGCCAGCCGCCCTCTGCCGGGGTCATGCCGAGGAAGCGGGTCGCTTCCCGCGAATCCTCGACGCGGATGATGGACTTCACGCCGCCCTTTTCGCCGGTGTTCGGGCGCAGCGTGCGCAGATCCGCATGCGTGCCGGCGGCGATGCGGCGGAAGGTCGGGTTGGCCGGGTCCAGGTGCAGCGGCGCGGCGTGGGCCGGCACTCCGCACTCCGCACCACCGGCCAGCAGCCAGCGGCCGAAGCGGTAGGCAAGCGTCGCCTTGCCGATGCCGGGCGGCCCCGCCAGCATCCAGGCCTGCGGCAGGCGGCCGGACAGCGCGGCGCGTTGCAGCGTCTCCGCCGCGCCGCGATGCCCGAACAGGTCCGCCATGGACCGAACCGGCAGGTCCGGGTCCGGCGCGAACTCCTGCACCTTCAGGGCGCGCGGCGCGCGGCTCATGGCAGGCGCTCATCCACCAGGGCCGCGATGCGGGCGGCGAGCAGTTCCGGCGCGCCGGCGGCATCGAGCAATGCGCAGCGCCCAGGTTCCGCCGCCGCGATCGCGCGAAAACCCTCCCGCACGCGGGCGTGAAACCCGGCGTCGAGGCGCTCATACCGGTCCGCCGCCACGCCGCGCTGCCGGGCGCGAGCCAAGCCGAGTTCCACCGGAAGGTCCAGCACCACGGTCAGGTCCGGCTCCTGCCCCTCCAGCGCGATCCAGGCCAGGCTCTCGATGGTGCCGGCCTTCACGCCCTGCGCATGACCCTGGTAGGCGCGGCTGCTGTCGGCGAAGCGATCGGAGACCACCCAAATGCCGGCCGCCAGCGCCGGGCGGATGGTCGCCACCCAGTGATCCCGTCGCGCCGCGAATACCAGCAGCGCCTCGGCCACCGGGTCCAGCCCGGCGCCCGAGAGCAGCACGCGCCGCATCGCCTCCGCCCCCGGCGCACCGCCAGGCTCCCGCGTCAGCAGCACCGGCAGCCCGCGCCCAGCCAGATGCGCGGCGAGGTACCGGGCCTGGGTCGATTTCCCCGCCCCCTCGCCGCCTTCCAGCGTGATGAACCTGCCGGGGCTCGGCATGCCTCTCAGCTGGCGAACCAGCGGCCGATCACCGCCGGGATGCGCGGCAGCAGGCCGAGCCGGTCCACATCCGCGCCGGCGATCAGCGGCACGTTCTGCTCCGGCACCCCCTGCCCGCTGATCACCAGCGTGCCGAGGCCCTGCCCCTTGCTGACCGGGGCCGGCACCGGCGCATCGTAGCGCACCCGCACCTGCAGGTTGCGCCGCCACTGCCGCGGCAGGGTCAGCACCAGGTCACGCCCGGCGACCAGCGGCACCGTCGCGCGTTCGCCGAGGTAGACCGGCACCTCCTCCACCGTGTCGGCGGCGCGGAACACGATGACATTCTCGAACTCGCGGAACGCCCATTCGAACAGCCGCTCGCTCTCCTCCGCGCGCGCCCGCATGGAGGAAAGGCCGTTCACCACCAGGATCAGCCGTCGGCCGCCGCGGATGGCGGACGCCGTCAGGCCGTAGCCGGCTTCCTCGGTATGCCCGGTCTTGAGACCATCGGCGCCGGCGACGCGGCTGAGTGCCGGGTTGCGGTTCTCCTGCGCGATGTTGTTCCAGCGGAAGCTACGCTCGTTGTAGAGGCTGTAGTATTCTGGGAAGTCGTGGATGATCCGGCGCGCCAGGGTCGCCAGGTCGCGGCTGGTCATCCGGTGTTCCGGGTCGGGCCAACCGGTCGCATTGCGGAAGTTGCTGTCGGTCAGGCCGATACGGCGCGCTGTCTCATTCATCAACTCGGCAAATTGCTGCTCCGAGCCGCTGATGCCCTCGGCCAGCACGATGCAGGCGTCGTTGCCGGACTGGACGATGACGCCACGGGACAGGTTTTCTACGCTGATCGAGTTGCCGACCTCGACGAACATCTTGCTGCCGCCCATGCGCCAGGCGCGCTCGCTGACCGGCAGTTCCTGGTCCATGCGCAGGCGGCCGTTCTTCAGCAGCTCGAACACCACATACATGGTCATCAGCTTGGACATGGAGGACGGCGGCATGCGGTCCTCCGCCGCCTTCTCCAGCAGCACCGCGCCGGTATCGAAATCGATGATCAGGGCGTGCCGCGCCGTCGTGTCCAGCGGCCCGAGCGGCGTGGTGGCGGGGGTCGTGGGCGGCGGCGCAGGACGGGCGGCGGGACGCGCCGGCGCATTGCGCTGCGCCGCGGCGTCCTGTGCCACAAGCCCGGTGGCGAGGCCGGCTGCGGCCCCCATGATCTCGCGGCGCCGCATGGCTGCCTCTCCTGTCTGCGACTCGTCCTAGTCGACGAGGATACGTGCTTCCGATACGCCGGCGCGCAGGGTTCCCTCAAGCGCCCTGTCCGCCTCCGCCACACTGCCGAATGGGCCAAGCCGCACGCGGAAGCTCGGCTGCGCGCCGCGCCCCTGCCCGCCCAGTTGGTCCACCCGCGCCCGCAGCCCCGCCAGCCGGGCGACCTGGCGGTTCGCCATGTCGCGGCGGGAGAAGGTGGCGGTCTCGATCCACAGCTGTCCTGGCGAGGCCGCAACCCGCGTCACGCGCTCTGGCAGCCGCAGCGGCGGGGCGGAGGCGGTGCCGGCGGTGGCGGTGGCGGTGGTGCTACCGGTGGCGCCGGGAAACTGCCGAGCCTGGCGCAGCCGCGCGGACTGCGTCGCGCCTGGCGGCGGCGCCAGAGTCTCACGCTCCACCGCCGCCAGTGGCGCGGCGGCGATTTCGAGCGGCGGGGTTTCGGTGTTCGGCAGGCCGGCCGCGAGCGCCCGGCTCGGCTCGCCCACCACCTCGATCCGCACCTGCGCCGTGCCGCCTTCCCGGATACCGAGAAGCTGGCCGGCGCGGCGGGACAGCGCTACCACGCGACCCGGCTGCGCCGGACCGCGGTCGTTCACCCGCACCTCCAGCCGCAAGCCGGTCTCCAGGTTCGTCACCGCCAGCAGCGCCGGCATCTGCAGCGTGCGGTGCGCCGCCATCAGCGCCGTCGGGTCGTGGATTTCGCCATTCGCCGTGCGGCGCCCGGCCCGCGCATCCGCGGCGATGGTCGCGATGCCCGTCTCCACGAGAGAGAAGTTCTCGCGCGGATAGGACCAGGTGCCACCCATCTGGTAGGGCTCGCCGATCAGGTAGCGCGGCTGGCCCTGCGGCTGCGGCGCACGCTGCGCACAGCCGGCGAGTGCGGCCAGAACCAGGACCGCCAGGACAGGCCGCATCAGGCCACGCGATCCGACAGCAGGCCAACCGCCAGCGCATAGAAGTTGGAGGGGTTGTAGCGCCGGATGACGTTGAAGTTGTGGTAGACTAGGAAGGCCTGCCCACCCATGATGAGCACCGCCGCCTGCATGTCGAGCGGCGGGATCGCCTCTCCATCCGGCCGGCGCACGCCCATCCGCACCCAGTCCCGCAGCGGCCGCATGTTGGTGCGGCTGGCCTGTTCCGGGTCGAAGCCCGCCGGCAGCACCACCTCCCGCCCCCACAGCTCGTCGTCGCGCCAGCCGGACCGGGCCAGGTAGTTGCCGATCGAGCCCAGTGCGTCCGCGCGGTTGTCCCAGATGTCGCGGCGGCCATCGCCATCCATGTCCACCGCCAGCCGGTCGAAGTTGCTCGGCATGAATTGGGGGTGGCCCATGGCGCCGGCCCAACTGCCGCGCATCCGGTCTGGCGTCACATGGCCGGCTTCCAGGATCTTCAGCGCGGCCAACAGCTCGGCGCGGAAATAGCTGGCTCGCCGGCCGTCCCAGGCGAGCGTCGCCAGGGACTGGATGACGTTCATGTTGCCCATGAAGCCGCCGTAATTCGTCTCCAGCCCCCAGATCGCGGTGACGATGCGCGGCGAGACGGAGAACCTTGCCTGCACGGCCTCCAGCGTCGCGCGGTTGTCGGCGAAGGCGCGACGGCCGGCGTCGATCCGCTGCTGCGACAGGCGGGCGTCGCGGTACTGTTCCCAGGTCTGGGTGAACTCGGGCTGCCGCCGGTCCAACTCCAGCACCCGCGCATTGGGTTGCAGCCCGGCAAGGGCGCGGTTCAGCGTGGCCGGGGAAACGCCGGCCCGCCGCGCATCGGCCCGGACGCCATCGAGGAACGCCTCGAACCCCTGGGTGGCCGCCTGGGCCTCCGAGGCGAGCAGGCCGGAAGCGGCCAAAAGAAGAAGTCGACGAGTCTGGACCATGCTGCGGTGGATGCCACAGGCAGGGCGCCCGGGGCAACGCAAGGTTGTGCCATGTGCAAATTCAGAACCGCGCGGTGACCCCGATGGACCCGAAGCTCTGCAACCCGCCGCGCTGGCCGTAGAACTCCTCCGACCGCCAGACGTGGCTGTAGGCGGCCCGGAAGCCGCGCCAATGCACCACCAGCCCCGCCGTCACATCCGCCACCAGCGGCCGCTTGTCGACCGAAGGTCCGCCGTCGCGCCAAGTGTTGCCATCCAGGAAGATGTCCCGAGCCACCGCGCGCCCCTGCCCACCGACGAAGCCGTACCAGCCGAATTCCTGACGCGGCTGGAAGAAGGCGGAACCCACCAGCGCCGGCCGCAGCCGGGGCGCGCCGTAATCCGCATCCAGCCCCTGCCCCAGGCGAACCGTCACACCGGCGGCGCCATAGGTTGAGACATTGCCCAGCGCCAGGGTCATGGAGGGCAGCAGGTCGGCCTCGATCCCGCCGACCCGCAGGGTCGGGGTCCGAAGCGTGCGCTCGAACACCATGTTCAGCGCCAGCTCATCCTTCAGCTGGCGGTCCCAGCCATTGGTGGTGTCGACGCGGATCGCGTCATGCACCGAATTCTGCACGAATTCGCCGAGCGCCGCCGGGCCGACCACGCCGGCCTGCAACTCCAGCGTGCTGAGCGCGCTGCCGCTGTCCCGCTGCAGCACCAGCGCGCCATACAGGTGGCCGGCATAGGGCCGGTCGGTAGGGTCGGGGTTGCGGCGCTGCGTGTCAGATGGCGTGTAGATACTGTGTACCAGCCCGGCGCCCCAGCGCACCGACCCCGGCCCGAGCAGCCGGTCGGCCTGCTGGTCGAGGAAGCGCAGCAGGCCCGGCAATTCGGCGGAAGGCGAGCGCCAAGCGATCTGCACGCCGCTGCTGTAGAAGCGGTCGGTGCCGCCGAGGGTGTCGTTCTCGTAATTCAGGGTGATGCTGCCGAAGGGGTCTGGCAGCGGCGGCGGAACCTCCGCCACCGAAACCAGCGGCGCCTGGGCCGTGGCCGGCTGAGCGAGGGCCGGCAGCAGCGGGACGGACGCGGCAAAGGTCAGGCAGATCAGCAGCGGGGTGTTTCGGATCATGCCCCGATCTATCCGTCCCTTTCGGTCCGTGCAAATCGCACGGCTTCCATCCGGCTTATGCCAGATGTTCCCGCAGCGCCCGCAGTGCGACCAGGCCGACAAACCATGCGAGCAGCGCGGCGGCCAGGACCGTGCCGGTATTGGCGAGGCGCATCGGATACAGCGCGTGTTCCGGCGCCACCGGCCGAACCACCGGCGCGAGGTAGACCTGCTGGCGCGATGCCTCGCCACGCGCCCGTTCCAGCGCCGCCATCGCCGCTTCATACGCCCGCTGTGCGAAGATCGCCTCCGTCTCCACCGCCTCGAAGCCGCCGATGCTGTGGGTCAAGGTCGCGGCACCCGGCGCGGCGTCTGTCAGTTGTGCCTGCACCGCGGCGATCTGGTCCTCCGTGCCGCGGATGTTGCCCAGCAGCTGCATCACCTGGGTCGTGCTGTCGCTCATCACGCGGCGCAGATTGGCAAGCTGCGCGCGCATCGCGATCAGCTCCGACTGCAGGCGCACCAGGTGTTCCGAATAGGCCTGGGCATTGCGCCGCGGATCCACCACCTGCCGACCATCGCGGAAGGCCTGGACGGCGGTCCGCGCGGCGGCGAAGCGGCGTTCCGCCTGGTCCACGTCCCGTGCCGCGGCGGCCAGCAACTCGGCACGGTTGCGCACCGACATGGCGTTGACCAGTTCCTCCGACGCCGTCTCCACCGCCAGTGCCAGGGCCAGCGCATCCGCTGGCGTGAAGGCGCGCACCTCGACCGAGACGATACCGCTGGCGCGGTCATAATAGGGCTGCACCTGGCGCCGCCAGACGCGCAGCGCGTCTTCCAGTGGCGCTGCCAGGTCCAGCCGCGCCAGCCAATCCGCGGCCTCGTGCGCGAGGATGCCGCGCACATCGGCATGGCGCGCCACTGCCAGGATGCCGGCACGGCTTTGCAGGTGCTGCACAACGGCATAGGCATCGGTGTTGCCTGCCGCCGCTCCGGCCAGCATGCCCGCCGGCAGCGCCGCCCGCGATGGATCCGCGGGACGCACAACGAAGCGCAGTTCCACCGCGAACTGGTCCGCAGCGCCACGAATCTGCCAGCCACCGAAGGCCAGCGTCGGCAGCACGACCAGCAGCAGGAAGCCCAACAACCCGCCGCGCCGCGGCTTGGGTGCGGGCGGCGGCGCCGTACGGGCGGGCGGTGCGTGCCTCGCTTCCCGCGCAAAGTCGCCGGCCGGCGCGGGTCGCGTCACGGTCTCAAGCATCGGCCACTCCCATCAGCTCTGCGTAGCGATCCAGCGCCTCATCCACCGTATCGAATGCGACCAGCGCGCCATCCGACAGGATGGCGCAGCAGTCGCAGAGGCTGCGGATGGTCTGGCTGTTGTGCGAAACCAGGATCAGCGAGGCGTGCTGCAGCCGCTCGCGGAAGGCGGCGACGGAGCGCGCGCGGAAGCGGGCATCGCCGACCTCCGTGATCTCGTCCACCAGGTAGACGTCGAAATCGATCGCCAGCGAGGCGCCGAAGGCGAACTTGGCCGCCATGCCGGAGGAATAGTGTTCCAGCGGCGCGTCCATCTCCCGCGCCATCTCGGTGAAATCCGCGACGGATCGGACCATCGTTGCGGGGTCCAGGCCATAGACCCGCGCCAGGAAGTGCAGGTTCTCCCGCCCGCTGAGCTGTGGGTGGAAGGTGCCGGCGAAGCCCATCGGGAAGGACACGCGGCCATGGCGGTGGATGCGGCCTGCATCCGGCGGCTCCGTTCCCGAGATCAGCCGCAGCAGGGTGGATTTGCCGGCGCCGTTCGGCCCGAGCACGCCGACCTTGACCCCGGCCGGAAACGCGATCGTCGCATCCCGCAGGATGGCACGGCGGCCACCCTCCGCAGTGCGGTAGCTTTTGCTGACGCCGTCCAGGATCACCATCAGGCCGGCTGCCGCAACTGCCGCGCGGCCGCGGCGAACAGCAAGGTGCCCAGGGTCAGGCTGCCGATGGTCCATTGCAGCAGGTAGGGGATGTCGAGGAACGGGCTCTCGTAGCCACGGAAATAGCCCTGCCGCATCCATTCGGTGACGTGCACCAGCGGGTTCAGCAGGATCAGCGACCGGATGTCCTCCGGCATGTCCAGCGGATGGTAGAAGACGCCGCAGGTGAAGTACTGCACGCGCAGGACGGTCGGCCACAGCTTGTCCCAGGCGGCGGAGTAGCTGGACACGACCAGGTTCATGCAGGCGATGCCGAAGGCCAGCAGGAACAGCACCAGGTAGCAGGCCACCATCTGCGCCGGGTCCGCCGGCAGCCCGCCGACTCCGAAGCCGATCAGCAGCGCGAAGGTCGTGGCCGCCACCACCAGGTCCGTTACCGCCGACAGGACCGATTTCGACGCCAGGATATCGAAGATGCCGACCGCCGGCACCAGCAGCAGGGAACGGTTGGCGGCCGGCAGGTCCATCGCGCGCTCGGTCAGGTGCGAGAAGAACAGGAAAGCCAGCACGCCGGTCATGTAGAAGGTCAGCATGCTGTCGCCGATCGGCGGCTGGCTGTCATGGCCGAGAAACATGAAGACCACGCTCAGCAGCAGCACATGCGACAGCGGCTCCACCAGCGCCCAGGCGTAGCCAAGGCGGCTGGCGCTGAACATCGTCCGCGTCTCCCGCAGCAACAGCGCATCGATCACGCGCGCCCGCACGGCCAGTGCGCGCCCGAGCGGCATCCGGCGCGGCGCCGGCCGCACCGCAGGAACCTGCGCCCAGGTCGCCGCGCGCCGGGTCGGCGGCACGGCCTTGCCCCTTCCCGCCTCCGGTGCCGGCCCAGGTACGCGCGGCCTGTCGGCGGCGAGTGCGGTGCGGATCAACTCGGCATGCGGTGCATGCAACTGTGAAAGCCGCGCGGCGCGGTTGGCTGCGGCGATCGCCTCCTCCGTCTGGCCCAGGTCGAGCAGGCCCGAGGATGCCAAGCGCCAGGCCTGGTGCGCCTTCGGGTCCACGGCGATGGCGCGCCCGGCGGCCAACAAGGCCGGGCCGGGCTGGCCCGCGCGCAGCAGCAGGCCGGCCAGATGCTCCAGCGGCTCCGGCGCTTCGGGGGCCGCATCGACGGCGATGCGCGCCGCATCCAGCGCGCGGGAGTCCTGCCCCAGCAGCATCCAGGTACCGGACAAGGCACGGGCTATGAGTGCGCTGGTCGCGGCGTGCTGCCAGGCCGGCAGCAGCAGCGCCTCCGCCAGTCGGGGCCGCCCCGCATCAAGAAGCAGGGAGGCGAGATGGGCGCGCGGGTTCTCGGCGTCCGGCAGCCTCGCCAGCCGGTGCACGGCCGCCACCGGGTCGGGGCCGCTGCCGTCCAACCGCAATCCCAAGTGCCGCAGCACATCACCCAGCGCCGCCGCGTCGGCCAGCGCCGGCGCCACCACCGCCATCAGCGCCGCCCGCCGATCCAGCAGCAGCAGCGCCACCAGCGCCTCCGCCGGGCCGTGCGATCCCGCGGTGTCGTACTGCGCCGCCGCCGCCTCTGGCCTGCCGCCCTCGATCGCCGCGACGACCGCCGCCAGAGCCTTCTGCCCTGCCGCCATCCCTGCCCACTCCTGCTAGAGCATTTTCAAGTCAGGCGGATACGCCGAACGACTTGGAAAATGCGCCGAATCAACAGCTAAGCCGGATTCACCCGTGCTTGGCACAGGTGAACCCGCCCTAGGCGACGACGGGCTGGCGTGGTGCAGCCTCGGCCGGCTCCACGCGCTGGGCCGATGGTGCCATGTCGGATGGAGCCTGGTCGGGTGGAGCCATGCCGGGTGGAGCCATGCCGGCCGGCAGGCTGACCTTGAGGTAGAGGGCGGCATTGCTGGTGGTGTCGTGTGTCAGGCGCCGATCCGCCGGCGCGGGTGGTGGCCCGGCCTCGATCCGCCGGGCGAGTTCGGCAAAGTTGCCGATGTCGAAGAACTCGATGCGGTCGGGATGGTAGCGGGCGTATTGCAGGAAGGCTCGGGTGCGGGAGGCGATGACGCGACAGCCCATCTCCAGCGCCATCGCGATCGGCCCGCTGCTGGATTGTCCGACCTCGAGGTAGGGCACCACGACGCTGTCGCACAGTGCCATGGCGGACATGAACTGGGTGTCGTCAAGCACGCCCATGAAGTGCAGCCGGTGATGCAGGTCCTGCGGATGCGCTGCGAGGAGTTCGTGCGCCGAGCCATCCACCGTCAGGTTGGTGGCGCCAGCGGCGCGCAGCGCCTGCAGCGGGCTCTGGCCGATATGGCCCTGCTCCAGCAGCTTCGAGATGTAGGCATCCCGCGGCTGCCCGCGGGCGATGGCCTGCGGGTGGATGCCGCCGAAGACCAGCAGGTGATGATCCTCCGGCAGGTAGCGAAGCGCCTCCACCGCCGTCTCGAAACCCTTGTACGGCGACAGGAAGCCGAAGGTGCCGATCAGCTTCGCTCCGGGTGGAAGCAGCTTGAGGATCGGAAAGGCCTCCTGAGTCGCGGCCTCACGGATCGCGGTGGCCTGGGCTGGCGCCACGAAGGACAGCGGATGGTGATGCACCTCTGCAAGCCGATGCACGTCCCGCAGCAGGCGCATGTCCCGCTTGGTGTGGGTGATGATCCGCACCGGCTTGCGCGACTGCTGCCGACGCAGCTCCCGGTAGATGCCATGGGCCAGCATGGCGGACCGCGCATCGTCCGCGACGGCCATCGCCGCGCCGACCAGGTTCAGACGCAGAAGCTGCCGCCAGACCTGCCCGCTGGAGGTGCTCACCTGGTCCAGGATGGTGTGGAACGTCACCGAAACCGCCGGGGCCGCGCGGACCAGCCATCGGAACCGCCGCAGGATCTGCGGCATCGCGAGCCCCAGTGTTCCGTGCTCCAGCTGAATGTTCACGCTGTCGAAATTTTGAAGTTGTTTCGCAATTTCACGAATATGCCTGTCGCCAAGCTTTTGCACGCGGCGATGTGGGCTGCGCAGCAGGTATTGGTCGAGATCGAACACCTGCACCTGCATGCTGTCCTGAAGCTGTTGCTCCAAGGCCCTGGTATAGCCCGCTATTCCGCAAAGCTCGTCGTAGGTGCTGACGATCGCGATGCGCGGGCGCTGCGTCATGCGGTAACCCGCTTCGCGGGATTTTGCTCGTATATGCACAGCCGGGAGGTTCCTGTTTGCATTTGTTTAGCAACTTCCGGTAGAGATCTACAACGCGACGCTGCTCCAATGCAACGACGATGATGACAAAACGGGAACTGGAGCGACAAAATGTCGGTCAGAATTGCCGGATCATTCTCAAAAACCACTTCGCCGTCGGGAGTGTGAGGGAGTGAGCAATGCCAACCTCGCGCTTCTCCAGGTCTGCGCCACCAGCGCCGATATGCGGCCCAGGCCTGCTGCGCCGGCGCTGCACCTGCGCGACCAGGCCCCCCTCTGGCTGGACGTCTCGCGCCTGCTCTGGCGGGTTTTCCGTGGCACGCTGACCGGGGTGGATCGCGTCGAACTCGCCTATGCCGAGCATCTGCTGGCCGAGGCCGGCGATCGCCTGCGGTTCGTGGCGTATGATTACCGGGGGCGGTTCGGCCTTCTGCCGCATGCGCAGACCGCAGCCCTCGTGCGGTCCGTCGGTCCGGCCTGGGAGGCAGGCACGCTGGCCCGGCTGGCCCCCCGCGCCCTGGCCGCCTTCGCCGGCAGCCTGGCCAACTGGCGCGGCGTACCGTCACCTGGCCGGTCCGGACCGCGCCCGATCTACCTCAACGTGTCGCACCATCCGTTGGCGAAGACCGAGGCTGTGGCGCGGTTGCTGGCCCGCACCGGCGCCAATCTCGTGCCGCTGGTGCATGACCTCATCCCGCTGGATTGGCCCGAATATGTCGGGGCGGCGGAGACGGCCCGCCACCGCCGGCGGATCGCCACGATCGCTGCACACGCCAGCGCGGTGCTGGCGAATTCAGCGGCGACGGCGGATGCTTTGCGCCCGCTGCTGCCGCCGGGCCTGCCCATGCTGTCGGTGCCCCTGGGGGTGGTGCGGCGCCACGCCGCAGCGCTGCCGCCCGCCCTTGCCACCGGCGCGCCCTATTTTCTCTGCCTCGGCACGATCGAGCCGCGCAAGAACCACCTGATGCTGCTGCATCTGTGGCGGCAACTGGTGGTGGCGACGCCCGCCGGGCAACCGGTTCCGCGCCTCGTCATCGTCGGCAATCGCGGCTGGGACAATGAACAGGTGGTGGACCTGCTGGAACGCTGCGCGCGGTTGCGGCCGCATGTGCTGGAACTCGGGCGCGTCTCCGACGGTGTGGTGGCTGCGCTGCTCGACAATGCCCGTGCTCTGCTCATGCCCTCCTTTATCGAGGGTTTCGGCCTGCCGGTGGCGGAGGCGCTGGCCCGTGGCACGCCGGTGCTGTGCAGCGACATCGCCGCGCACCGCGAGATCGCCGGCCCGGTTGCGGAGTACCTGGACCCGCTGAACACCCTCGCCTGGCTTCGGGCGGTGCAGCACTACGCCGCGCCTGCCGCACCGCGCCGGCTGGCGCAGTTGCGCCGATTGGCGGGATGGGAGGCGCCAGGCTGGCCTGCGCATGTCGATGCCGTGCTGAACTTCCTGGCCGAGCTTCCGGCCCGGCCGTCAGCCCGGAACGCCGCGCCCCGTCCTATGCGGCCGCCTGGAGCCGGGCCAGGTCCGGCAGCGGCCGTGCGAAGTCCGGCAACGCCTGGAAATGCGCCTCCAGCGCCAGCGCTGCATCCAGCGTGAAGCCATCGGCGCCACGTGGCCCGACGACCTGCAGCCCGAACGGCATCCCCTTCTCGTCGCGGCCGCAGGGGATGCAGATGGCCGGATGGCCGGTCATTGAAATGCCGTAGGTGATGCCGGAGGTGGCGAAGTAGCCGGACAGCGGCATCCCCTCCATCTCCGTCGGAAAGGGCAGCGTCTTCGGAAACGGCGTCAGTGCCTGGCAGGGCAGCAGCAGCAGGTCGTTGCGGGTGAAGAAGTCCTGGAAGGCCCGGTAGATGCGGGTCTGCTCGGCATGCGCCTCCGCCAGGTCGGACAGGCTGTAGCGCAGGCCTTCCTCGTAGTTGCCGCGGGTGTTCGCGCCGAGCAGTTGCGGGTCGCGCTCGTGGTACTTGCGGAAGGCTGCCAGGAAGTTGGTGCAGCGGATGACGCGGTAGGCGCGGTCGATCCCGGCCATGTCCGGGTCCTCCGCCTCGCAGCGCCCGAATACCGGCGCCAGTGCCGCCATTCGTGCCAGGAAGACGCGGCGGATGCTGGGTGCCACCGGTGCGAAGCCGAGGTCGGCGGAGATCGCGACGCGCAGCGAACACAGGTCCAGCGGCCGCCGCGCCGCCAGGGCCGCGATCGCCTCCGGCCGTGGATTCGCCATCGGGTCGTGGCTGTCCGTGCTCGCCATGGCGCTGAGCAGCAGCGCGGTGTCGGCGACGTCGCGCCCCATCGGCCCCTGCACCGACAGCACCGACCAGCCCAGCCGCCGCCGTTCGGAGGCAACCAGGCCGGGGCTTGGGCGGAACCCCACCACGCCGGACCACGCCGCCGGCTTGCGCAGCGACCCGCCGGTGTCCGAGCCGGTGCAGAGCGGCAGCATGGAGGTCGCCAGCGCGACGCCCGACCCGCCGCTGGAGCCGGCGCAGGACAGTGCCGGGTCGAAGGCGTTGCCGGTGGCGCCGTAGACCTCGTTGATGGTGTTGCCGCCGGTGCCGAATTCCGGCGTGTTGGTCTTGGCCAGGATAATGGCGCCGGCCTGCCGCAGCGCCGCCACCACGCGTTCGTCGCGCTGCGGCACATGGTCGCGGAACATCGGCGAGCCGTAGGTGGTGCGCAGCCCGGCGGTGTCGTTCAGGTCCTTGATGCCCACCGGCAGCCCGTGCAGCGCGCCCAGCTTCTCGCCACGCATTACCTTCGCCTCCGCGGCGCGGGCGGCGGCGAGGCCACCTTCATGGTCGGTGGCGACGATGGCGTTGACCGCCGGGTTCACCTGCTCGATGCGCCGGATGCAGTCCTGCAGCAGTTCCACGGGAGAGATCTTCCGCGTGCCGATCATGCGCCGCAACTCGACGGCCGTATGGTCACAGAGCGAGGTCATCCCGAGGTCTCCGACATCATGGGTCAATCCGGTCGCATGAACAGCAGGATGCCGTCGATCTCACCCGCCTGGCGATAGGCCCGCCAGGCCTCGGCGAAGGCCGGATGGCGGGCAAAATACGCCGTCATCTCGAAAGCCTGGCCGCCGCACCAGGCGATGTGGGCGTCGCGCGCCACCAGGACGACTCGGGGCCGGCCGGCTGCAAGATCCTGCGCGACGGCGTCGAACAGGAAGCGCTCCGCCTGCCCCATCTGCTCCACCGCGCGGAAGCGGCTGCCATCCGCCGGGCAGGTGGCATAGGCGGCCTGCAACAGCCAGGTGCTCATGAAGCGGAAGACGGGTCGGTTGCCGGCGTAGTTCATCGCGGGATAGGCGGGATGGATGTCCGGCGACAGCGCCATGACGTCCTCCCCCGGCGCCCGTTCCCGCAGCCATGCGGCCAGGCGGCCGGCGGGTGAATCGTCGTAGCGGAACTGGCGCCACGGCGCCTCTCCTGCCCGGATGAGGAACAGTGCCAGGGCCAGGCAGAAGCCCGCTGCCATCAGGGGCGCGAGACGATGGGCGGCACGCTGCGCCAGGACGCGGTCCGCAGCCCGCGCCGCGACGATGCCGCCGAACAGGCCGGCGAACATCCAGACCGGGACGACCTGGTAGCTCCAGCCCTTGAGCTGGACCAGTGCCGCGGCCAGGGCGCCGAAGGTCGCCGCCGCCAATAGCCGCGGCAGCCAGCCCAGGGTGCCCGCACGCGCCGCGATCGCAAAAGCCAGCAGGGCGAGGGTCGCCACCGTCGCCGTGAACAGGTGCACCGTCATCAGCGCCTGGCCGAGGGACGGGTCGGCGAAGCCGAGGTAATCGCTCCGCACCAGCGGCAGGATGATGCCGGAATACTCGGGAAAGCCGAAGCCGATGAGCGCCAGGTAGGCCAGCCACAGCACCCCAAGGCCCCATGGCACGGAATCCCACACGGCCTGCCTCAGGCGCCCCTGCCGCAGCGCGACGCCGAGCAAAAGCGCCTCCACCAGCGCCGGAACCGCCAGGAAATGCGGCTTGAGGGCGAAGCCGGTGGCTGCGACCAGCGTGACCACGGCAACCAGGCCAGGCCCGGTGCGCACTCCCTCCGCCCGTCGCTCCGCCAGGAAAAGGTATGGCAAGGCGGCCACTGCCATCAGGTGTTCGCGCTGCCCAAAATCATAGCCTGCGAGCAGGAGGTTCAGCGGCAGCAGCGCCAGCAGCATGGCGTCCTCGACCGGCCCCGTGCCGGGACGGCGCAGGCGGAGGCACAGCAGGATAATCCCGGCGCAGAAGGCCAGCAGCAGCAGGTGTAGCGCCTGCACGGCCGAGAGCGGCGTCCAGGCGCCAAGCCACGCGGCCGGCAGGTTGAGCAGGAAGATGAGGGGCGGATTGACGTCAATGAGATGCGCGTACAGCGCCTCGCCCGCGACCATCCGCTCGGCGAAGCTGAGCACGGCCGCGACGTCCTGGTTCAGCGGCGGCGCCAGGACCACGGCCAGGAAGAAGATCGCCGGCAGCAGGGAGATGAGAGTCCAGCCCGGCCCCGGCTTCAGATCTCCCACTGGAACCCGTCGATGGTGATGGCTTGGCCGGTGATGAAGAAGGGCTCCGCGGTGGCGAGGAAGACGACCAGTTGCGCGACATCCGCCGGCGTGCCGAGGCGGCCCAGCGTGATCTTCGCGGCCAGTTCCGGGCCGCGCGCCCTGGTCAGGCTGTTGCCGACCTCTGTCTCGATCACGCCGGGGCAGACCGCGTTGATGGCGATGGTCGGACCCAGTTCCTTGGCCAGAGCCCGCGTCATCCCGATGATGCCGGCCTTGGCCGCAGCGTACGAGAATTTCGAGACTGCGCTGGTGACGCCGCCGGTATGTGCATTCAGCGAGGACATGGAGACGATCCGCCCGCCACCACCCTCCAGCATCAGCGGCGCGAAGGCCTGGATGTAGTTGAAGCAGGATTTCAGGTTCACCGCGATGCTGCGATCGAAGGCATCCTCCGTGATCTCCAGGATGCCGGCCGGGTTGCCGCGGCCGGCGTTGTTCACCAGCACGTCGCAGCGGCCGAACCGTGCCTGCACGGCGGCGGCGACCTGCCGTGCGCGCGCATGGTCCGCGACATCCGCCTCCTCGATCAGCACGCGGCCGCCGAGCGCCTCGACCTCCGCCTGGGTGCGTTCCATCTCCGGCCGCAGCAGGTCGACGATGACGATGTCGTGGCCGCGCGCCGCCAGGGCGAGCACGCAGCCGCGGCCGATGCCGCGGGCGCCGCCGGTCACGACGGCAACCTTCCTTGTCTCTGACATCACTCCGTCTCCCGCTGTGGCATCCGGCGTGGCATCGATTTGCAGCAGGCGCTGCAGCAGCCGGCATCCCCGCCAACCTGTCACGCTTCCGCCGCGCGATCATCCCCGGGCGGGCTGGGTTGGGAGATTTCGCCAGGATGGCGTTGCGGCTATACAGGACCCCGTCGGCGCCGTGCTCCGGCGCGGCCCGAAGGATGGGTGGCCGAGTGGTTTAAGGCAGCGGTCTTGAAAACCGCCGTGGGTGCAAGCCTACCGTGGGTTCGAATCCCACCCCATCCGCCAGTTTCGCTCTGGCTCGCGTCGCTACTTCGCCTTCCGCTCAGGCGCGCAAGCACCCAGGCTGGCATCGAAGCCGCGCTGCACCATCGGTGAGCGTATCGACGATCCGCCGACCTACGCATAATGACGGCACCCGGGTGACGCCTGCGTCGCGTGTGTGCTCGCTCGCCGCAGCGCGGATCTCCTGCGATGTGCCACCACCTGTAAAAGCCAGGCCGGGGACGATGCTGTCGTCAGCGGCGCGCTGATGTTCGTTCGAGGCAGCACCGGCATTACGCGGCTGAAGGCGGTCCCGCGCACCCGGGCGTCTGCGGCAGGCGTGAAATATTGACCCGCATCTGCGCTAAACCGAGTTGAGGTTTGGTGGAGATCATCTGAAACGTCTGACGGATCGATGCTCTACGTCCTGTTCATTGTGGTCGTCTGCCTGGCCGATGTTCATGTGCTTTCGCCCGCCGCAGCGCTGGTCGGGTCACGGTGCTGACGGGCTACGGCGGTTGAAGGATGCAAGCCTGCGGACGACCCATTCACCCATGGCGATTGCAAGCAGCCACGTGCCGACAACCGCGATGTCAGTGGATAGCCCCGTGGGTGGTTCTCCGTTGATCAGGTAGACGGGGAACAAGATCAGCGCGACAGTTCCCTGCCCCATGCCAACGGCATAGGCGCGGATCATCCAAGCGCGGTGCCGAAGCGTGGCGTGGGCCCGCGCCGCAACCACCCCCAGCGTGAGCGCTGCAATCAGCACCAGGCCAAAGACCCCGCGTGCGGCATCCAGAAGCCCGGTTGCGATGCTCTCGACCTGCAGCAGCAGCGCCAGCCCCGACAGCGCCAACCCCACGCCCGCAAGCACAAAGATCCGCCCGGTCAGGCGGTGCAGAGTCCCGAAGTGGCGACGAAGGGCGCGGACAAACTGCAGCGGCCCGAGGAAGCCGAACAGCGAGCCCGCGACTGCGTGAAGGAAATAGGCGGTGGGAACGGAGGTCAGCCGCAGGCTGTCCTCGGGCACTGCGCCAAGTGGGATCTGCACCACGCGGACAGCGGCCAGCATCACTGGAATGAAGGTGCAGAAGGCCAGCGCCAGAATAAGCGGTATCGGCCGGCTGAAGACGCGGATCATGGGCGAATTCGCTTCAAGGATGACGGATCAGCATCGCCCTGCTGCCCGCAACAACGCGTTGCAATCGCCGCCACCGCTTCGACCGCGTTGGCCTGCGGCCGCGGGGCCGGCATTGCCGCTCTCTCTCTGGCCGCGCGCCACGGCAGTACAGATCGCGTCGGAATGCGGTATCTGCCCAAAGCTGACGGCATTCTGAAGGCCGGTAGTCCCGTAGAGGTAGCAGCGGTAGGCCGCCCCATCGCGCGTGTCGACGGTGTAGTTGATGCGGCCTCCGGCCTCTTCGCTGCGGTCGATGATGGCGAACTGGCCGACGGTTCGGCCGATGGCTTGGGCCGTGCGTTGCTCCAGCCTGTCCTGACTTACGGTGGCCGCACATCCGGCCAGCAGGGCAAGCGCCCCAGTGAGGGATGCGATCGGTCGAATGCGCATGATTGTCTCCGCGGATTTCATTCGTCTCGTTGGGCAAGGCAGTCGTGTGCGGGTCGGGCGCGCACCAGAATGCCTGGCGTCGTGAGGCTGATGACGTACCCATGCGGCAATACGCGGGGAACTGGCGAAATCCGGTCATCATCCATACAAGGACGTATGGATTGGAACGCCACACCGCTCGATTGGAATCGCATCCGGGCCTTCCTCGCGACTGCCGAGGCAGGTTCACTCTCCGCCGCGGCGCGGGCCCTCGGCCTCACCCAGCCGACGCTCGGCCGCCAGATCGCGGCGCTGGAGCGTGAGCTTGGTGTTGCTCTCTTCGAAAGGGCCGGTCGCGGCCTCGTGCTGACGCCAACCGCCGGGACGTTGCTGGACCATGTGCGCGCGATGGGCGAGGCCGCCGGCCGCTTGGGCCTGGCCGCCACCGGGGTGTCGCAGCGGATTGAAGGCCCGATTCAGATTACCGCCACCGAAGCCTGTGCGGCGCACGTCATGCCTCCCATCGTCGCCAGGCTGCGCGCGGCACATCCGGGCATCACGGTGGAAATCCGCGCGACCGATCGCACGGCCGATCTGCTGCGGCGCGAGGCCGACATTGCCATCCGCAACTTCGAACCGCGTGAGCCGGAACTCATCGCCCGCAAGGTGGGGGAGGATCGGGGCCGCCCCTACGCGAGCCCAAGCCATCTCAGCAAGCTGGGCCATCCCCGGGGCTGGGATGATCTAAAGCGGGCGCAGTTCGTGGCCTTCGGGGAAGCCGCGGACTTCATCGAAGGCGGGCGCGCCCTGGGCCTGCATCTGACGGCGCAGCAATTGCCGGTTCAGGTGGACAGCTACCTGGTGCATTGGGAATTGGTGAAGCAGGGCGTGGGCATCGGCTTCGCCACGGAAGCGGTGGGCGATGCGGAGCCACGGGTATGTCGCGTGCTACCCGAGGCGGCGCCCATCATCTTCCCCATCTGGCTTGTCACACATCGGGAACTGCACACCAGCCGGCGTGTGCGGGTCGTCTTCGACCTGCTGGCCGATGCGCTGTCGCAGCAGAGCTGACCTCGCTGCCTGAGGTGGTTCGCATCTGGTTGTACCGGGCCGCCAGCTTTGCCCCGCTTCGCCAAGCCGAACCGCCTTTCGCCTTGGCCTGGGCGGCCCGCTTCAGACGGTATCGAAGGCCTGCAAAAGCTGCGGGTGACCGCCTCGATCAAATCCAACCCCATCCGCCAGTTTGCCACGGGCCTACCCGGGTGCCACTGCCCGCGGTCGCCGCGTTGACGCAGTGCAGCATCGCCCGTAAAGGCGCGCCTTCAAACCAGCGAAGCCCCCAACCGGCGCAGCTTTACCGAGCGCCGGAGGCGCCGCTTCATTATGCCCACGACCTTTGCCGAACTCATCCTTGCGCCGCCCTTGCTGCGCGCGCTGGCCGAGGAAGGTTACGCCACGCCCACCCCGATCCAGGCCCGGTCGATCCCGATGCTGCTGGAGGGTCGCGACCTGCTGGGCCTGGCCCAGACCGGCACGGGCAAGACCGCCGCATTCGCGCTGCCGCTGCTGCACCGCCTCGCGGCCGCGCCTCGCCCGGCACCCCGAGGCGGCGCCCGAGTCCTGGTCCTGGCCCCCACGCGCGAACTGGTCTCCCAGATCGCCAGCGGCTTCGAGAACTTCGGACGCCACCTGCAGCAGAGCGTGACGACGATCTTCGGCGGCGTAAGCCAGTTCCACCAGGTCAATGCGCTCAGGGACGGCGTGGACATCATCGTCGCCGCGCCAGGGCGCTTGCTGGACCTGATCGACCAGGGCCTCTGCGACCTGTCGCAGATCGAAGCGCTGGTGCTTGATGAGGCTGACCAGATGCTCGACATGGGCTTCGCCAGGCCGATCGAGCGCATCGTCGCGACGCTGCCGAAGGATCGGCAGACATTGCTGTTCTCGGCGACGATGCCGAAATCCATCGCCTCGCTGGCCGAGAGCCTGCTGCGCGATCCGGAGAAGGTCGAGATCGCGCCGCCCTCGACCACGGTGGACCGGATCGAGCAGTCGGTCATGTTCGTCGATGCCGCCGACAAGCGGGCTGCGCTGCTGGCGCTGCTGCGGACGCCCGGGATCGGTCAGGCCGTGGTGTTCACCTTGCAGAAGACCATCGCCAACGATGTCTGCGCCTTCATCAACGAGGCGGGCATCACGGCGGAGGCGCTGCACGGAAACAAGTCTCAGGGCCAGCGGGAGCGCGCGCTGAACGCTTTCCGGAGTGCCACCGTGCAGGTCCTGGTCGCGACGGATATCGCGGCCCGAGGCATCGACGTCGACACCGTCACGCATGTCTTCAACCATGACCTGCCGAGCTTGCCGGAAAGCTATGTCCACCGCATCGGTCGAACCGGGCGCGCCGGGCGCGGCGGCTTCGCCATCACGCTATGCGACGCCGAGCAGCGCGCCTGGCTGCGTGATGTGGAGCGGGAAATCGGTCGTGCCCTGACCGTGCAGGCCGATCACCCGTGGCATTCGGAAGCGGCGCGGAACTCGACGCTACGCCCGCCCGTGCTGGGTGGCGCGCCGGTCAAGGACATCAAGCCACAGGAAAAGCGCGAGCGCAAAATCTGGACCGAGGAAGAGAAGCTCATGGCGCGCGCGGCGGTCAAGGCAGCCTGATTGGCGCGCTCGGTCGCGCCGAAGGCCTGAGACCGATTGTGAGCCCGGTGGGACTCGAACCCACGACCCCATGATTAAAAGTCACGTGCTCTACCGGCTGAGCTACGGGCTCGGGGTGGCGTGTGCCGAGGTGGCACGCGCGCAGCGGTGTTAGGCGTCGGCGGCCGGGGTGCTGTCAACCCCTTCGGCAACCCCTTCGGCGGGCGTCGCGGCCGAAGTTGCGGCGCTGCCGACGCGCATCGACTTCACGCGGTCCGGCTCCCGCGCCAGGCCGTTCGGGCCCTGGCCGCGCTTGATCTTGTCGACCAGGTCCATGCCCTCGGCGACACGGCCCCAGATGGTGTACTGGCCATCAAGGCTCGGCGCGGGCGCGAACATGATGAAGAACTGGCTGTTGGCGCTGTTCGGGTTGTTGGTGCGCGCCATACCGCAGACACCCCGCACGAACTTCGCCTTGGCCGGCGGCGTGAACTCGGCCTGCAGGTCGGGATGCTCGGACCCGCCGGTGCCGGTGCCGGTGGGGTCGCCACCCTGCGCCATGAAGCCGTCGATCACGCGGTGGAAGGGCGTGCCGTCGTAGAAGCCGGCGGTGGCCAGCGCCTTGATCCGCTCGACATGCTTCGGTGCAAGCTCCGGCAGCAGCTCGATGGTCACGACGCCACTGTCGAGTTCCAGCAGCAGGGTGTTCTCGGGGTCGATCGTGGCGCTCATCGTCATGGTCCTTTCCTGGGTTTCCGTAGGGAGCGCCGGGTCCTTAGCGCACATCCGCCGCGACGCGCATGGCCCGGATGCGGTCGGGCGGCGGCGGCACGATGCCGCCCTGGCCCTGGCCGCGCTTGATCTTGTCCACGGCTTCCATCCCCGCGACCACGCGCCCCCAGATGGTGTACTGCCCATCCAGGCTCGGCGCCGGCGCGAACATGATGAAGAACTGGCTGTTGGCAGTGTTCGGCTGCGCCGTCCGCGCCATGCCGCAGGTGCCGCGCAGGAAGCGGGCGCGGTTGGCGGGGGTGAACTCCGCCGCCAGGTTCGGCAGGTCGGAGCCACCCGTGCCGGTGCCGCTCGGGTCGCCACCCTGCGCCATGAAGCCTTCGATCACGCGGTGGAACGGCGTGTTGTCGTAGAAATTGCGCCGCGCCAGCAGCTTGATGCGCTCGACATGCCGCGGCGCCAGATCCGGCAGCAGCTGGATCGTCACGCGACCATCCTTCAGCTCCAGGAACAGCGTGTTCTCCGGATCGGTCTGCGCCGCCCCCTGGGCCACCGCAGAGCGCCCCACGAGCATCGGCGCGGCGAGCGCCGCACCCAGCAGGCCGCGGCGGAGGAAGGTAATCCCGGTCATTCAGCGGCGTCCTTGCGGTTGCGCACGCGCGCCAGCGTGCGTTCGAGGGTCAGTTTCGGCACGAAGGAGGACACATCCCCCCCTAGCGTCGCGACTTCCTTGACAAAGCGCGAGGAGATGAACTGGTTCGTTTCGCTGGCCATCAGGAACACCGTCTCGACATCCGGCGCCAGCCGATGGTTCATCCCCGCCATCTGGAATTCGTAGTCGAAATCGGTCACCGCCCGCAGCCCGCGGATGATCATCCGCGCCTGCGACTGCCGCGCGAACTCCACCAGCAGCCCGGTGAACGGCACCACGACAATCTCCGAGCCGACCGCCGCTGAGATGGTGTCGGTCTCCGCTTTGACCAGTTCCACCCGCTCATCGAGTGGAAACAGCGGTCCCTTTCCGGCATTGATGGCGACGCCCACCACCAGGCGATCCACCAGCCGCGCGGCGCGGGCAATGACGTCCAGGTGGCCGTTGGTTACCGGGTCGAAGGTGCCGGGATAGATCCCGGTGCGCCACTCAGCCATCGGTGCTGCCCTCCGGCGGTGCGATTTCGGTGGGGATTTCGGTCGCGACCTCGACCTCTTCGACCACCGGGAAGCAGGACGTTACCCGCTCACTGTCGCCCAGGCGCAGCAGCGTCACGCCCATGGCGCCGCGGCCGGTGATGCGGATCTGGTCGGCCGGCAAGCGGATCAGGCGGCCGCCATCGGTCACCAGCATGACTCCGTCGCCTTCCCGCACCGCGAAGGTCGCCACCACTTCCCGCCCCGTGCGCGGGGTCAGGTTGATGTTGGCGATACCCTGCCCCCCGCGACCCGTAACCCGGTATTCGTAGGCCGAGGTGCGCTTGCCGAAGCCACGGTCGGTGACGACCACCAGGATCTCCTCGGCCGCCTCCATCTCGGCCAGACGCTCCGGCGGCACCGGCTGGACCGTGCCGGAGACCTCCTCGACCTCCTCGGAGGCCGCCTCAGCCTCGGAGGCAACCTCCTCCCCGGCCGCGCGCCGCTTTTGAGCGCTGTGGCGCAGATAGGTTGCGCGCTCATCCGGCGACGCCTCGGCATGGCGCAGAACGGCCAGCGAGATCACCGCATCGCCGTTGATCAGCCGGATCCCACGCACGCCGCTGGAATCACGCCCGGCGAAGACGCGGAGCTGGTCCGCCTCGGCCTGGAAGCGGATGCAGCGGCCGTTGCGGGTCGCCAGCATCACGTCGTCACCCTCGCGGCAGGTGGCGACGCCGATCAGGCTGTCGCCCTCCTCCAGCTTCATCGCGATCAGCCCGACGGCGCGGACATTGCGGAAGTCCGAAAGCTTGTTGCGCCGGACGTTGCCCTGCGCGGTCGCAAAGACCAGGTGCAGGTTCTCCCACAGCGACTCGTCCTGCGGCAGCGGCAGCACCGCCGTCACCTTCTCGTCCTGCTGCAACTGCAGCACCTGGCGCAGGCTGCGGCCGCGGCCGGTGGCGCCGCCTTCCGGCAACTGCCAGATCTTCTCCCGGAAGGCGATGCCACGGCTGGTGAAGAACAGCACCCACTGGTGCGTGTGCGCCACGAAGCTGCGGACGACGATGTCATCTTCCCGCGTCGCCGCGCCGGAACGCCCGCGGCCGCCGCGGTTCTGGCTGCGGAACACGTCGAGCCCGGTGCGCTTCACGTAGCCGTCGCGCGTCAGCGTCACCACCATGGTGCCCGGCTCGATCAGGCTCTCGTCGTCCTGGTCGGCGATTCCGTCGACGATGTCGGTCATGCGCGGCACGGCGATCTGCGCCCGCACCGCGATCAGCTCCTGCGTCATCAGGTCCATCCGCCGGGGGCGGGAGGACAGGATGTCGAGCAGGTCCTTGATGGTGCCGGCGACCTCCGCGAGTTCCGCGTTGATCTTCTCCCGCTCCAGCCCGGTCAGGCGCTGCAGGCGCAATTCGAGGATGCCGCGCGCCTGGTCCTCGGTCAGCCGCACCGTGCCGTCCGGCGCCAAGGTGTTGCGGACGTCGTCCACCAACTCCAGCAACGGCGCCACATCGGCCGCCGGCCAGTCCCGCGTCATCAGCTGCGCCCGCGCCGTCGCCGCATCCGGCGCCGCGCGGATCAGCGCGATCACGGCATCGATGTTCGCCACCGCGATGGCGAGGCCGATCAACTGGTGGCCTCGGTCACGCGCCTTGTTCAGGCGGAAGCGGGACCGCCGCAGGATGACGTCCTCGCGGAAACGCAGGAACGCCATCAGCGCGTCGCGCAGCCCCATCAGCCGCGGCCGGCCCTCATCCAGTGCCACGAAGTTCACGCCGAAGGAGGTCTGCAACTGCGTGAAGCGATAGAGCTGGTTCAGCACCACCTCCGGCGTCGCATCCTTCTTGAGCTCGACGACGATGCGCAGGCCGTCGCGGTCGGACTCGTCGCGCAGGTCGGAGATGCCTTCCACCGCCTTGGCGCGGACCAGTTCCGCGATCTTCTCGATCAGGGTGGATTTGTTGACCTGGTAGGGGATTTCCGTGACCACGATCATGGATCGCCCGCCGCGCATCTCCTCGATCGTCGCGCGCGCACGCAGCGGGATGGAGCCCCGGCCGGTCTCGAAGGCATTGCGGATGCCGGAGCGTCCCAGGATCAGTCCGCCGGTCGGGAAGTCGGGCCCCGGCATGATCTTCATCAGCTCGTCGAGGCTGGTATCCGGATCCCGGATCAGGGCCAGCGCCGCGTCGATCACCTCGCCCGGATTGTGCGTCGGGATGTTGGTGGCCATGCCGACGGCGATGCCCTGCGCGCCGTTGACCAACAGGTTCGGGAAGGAGGCCGGAAGGACGCGCGGCTCGCTTTCCGATTCGTCGTAGTTCGGCTGGAAGTCGACGGTGTCCTCGTCGATCCCTTCCAGCAGCGCCGTCGCGGCACGCGCCAGGCGGACCTCCGTGTAGCGCATCTGCGCCGGCGGATCGCCGTCCATGGAGCCGAAATTGCCCTGGCCATCGATCAGCGGCACGCGCATGGAGAAGTACTGCGCCATCCGCACTGTCGCATCATAGATCGAGGCGTCGCCATGCGGATGGTACTTGCCCATCACGTCGCCGACGACGCGGGCCGATTTCCGGTGCGGCTTGTCCGCGGTGTAGCCGGATTCGTGCATGGCATAGAGAATGCGCCGGTGCACCGGCTTCAGCCCGTCCCGCGCATCCGGCAGGGCGCGCGCGACGATGACCGACATGGCGTAGTCGAGGTAGGACCGGCGCATCTCGGTCTCGAGACCAACCGGTGCGATGTCGTGGCCCGGCCCCTTGGGGTCGCCAGGCGGCGGTGACGTGTCGCTCAACGCGCAATCCTCATGCTTGGCCGGACGCAGCCGGGTCTCGCGGGTTGTGGATTAGGCAATTCCGCGCCCCGGCGGAAGGGTGCAGCCCCTCCCAAGGCCAATTCCTGGCCGGAAACGGCCCGCAATGTGCCGTTAGTTGCGCCCTGCCGCTTCACTCGTGGCTCATGCCGGCCTGAAGCAACTGAGGACATGGGTCGCAGGAGCCAGGCGGAGATGCGGCAAGTTGGCATGGCGGCTACGCCGTCGCGGGCGGCTGGCGCGTGACGCTGCCCTGTATCGACCTGCTGCTGGGCAAGTTGGCGCGCGGCTACCCGCAACTGGAACAGAGCTTCGGCCGCCACATCCACTGAGGCTACCGGCCGTAGCCCAGGCTGGCCCGCCCGGACTCGGCCGAGGAGTACGCCGCCGTGGCCGAAAGGCTGAGCCTGGAACTGCTCGCCCTGGCCGGAGTCGCGCCGGGGATTCGCGTGCTCGATGCCGGCTGCGGCTTGGGCGGCACCCTCCCCTGCCTGGAGGAGCGGATGCAGCCGCTGAACCTGGTCAGCCTGAACATCGACCCGCGCCAACTGGCCCGCGCCGCCTTCCTGGCGGAGGTGCGGCGCGTGCTGCGGCCGGGCGATGCGTTGGAACTGTCGGATTTCGTGCCTGCCTCGGCCTGGGTGCCCATAACGCGGCTGACCCGCGCTTCGTGGTTCGACCGGGTGAAGCGGTTCGGCACCTGCGACGTGACCCGTTCCGCCGCCGGCTATCAGCGCCTGCCGGCCGGGGCCGTGCTTGCCCTGGCGACGCTGCGCGACATCACCCGCCACACCCTGCCGACCTATGCCTTCCTCGGCCGGATGCTGCAGGCCAGCGGCCGGGGCGGGGCGGCCGAGGGCTGGGGGCAGGCTGGGCTCCCCTTGCTGGATCTGGACGGCCGGACTGGGCTGCTGCGCTACAGCCTGCTGCAATTCGAGCGGCCGCGAGCCGCCGGCAGATCCCTCATCACGTACCGGCCTCACCAAGATCGGACGGACGCGGACGAACGGTCCTTAGAACGGAATATCGTCGTCCAGGTCGCTGCCGCCCTTCGGCGGAGCGCTGCGGCCGCCGCCGCCCCCGCGGGCGCCGCCGCCGCTGTTGTCCCAACCGCCGCCGCCAGAACGCGCAGGAGCCGAGGAGCGCCCGCCGCCGCCGTAACTGCCGCCCGTATCCCCCTCGCCCGGGTCAGCCCCGCCGCCGCCGCGCCCGCCCAGCAGTGCGATCTCGCCGCGGAACTGGCGCAGCACGATTTCGGTCGAATACTTGTCCTGCCCTGACTGGTCCTGCCACTTCCGGGTCTCGAGCTGGCCTTCGACATACACCTCGGAGCCCTTCTTCAGGTACTTCTCGGCGATTTCGCCCAACTTCTCGTTGAAGATGGCCACCGAATGCCACTCGGTGCGCTCCTGCTGGTTGCCTTCGCGGTCCTTGTAGCGCTCGGACGTCGCCAGGCGCAGGTTGACCACCCGGCCGCCATTCTGGAAGTTCCGCACCTCCGGGTCCTTACCCAGACGGCCAACCAGGATCACCTTGTTCACGCCTGCCATCGCCGGCCCCTCGATCTGAACCGCGGAAACTAGCCCGACGCTGCCGCGCCGACCAGACAGGGCTGGGCTGCGCGCGACAGGCCTCGTAAAACCTCTTCCCGCCCCACCTATATGGTGGCAAAACCCCCAGAACACAATGCGAACGTGGCATCCCTCCGGGAGGCTCCGTGCGCCTATCCATCGGTGGACATCCATGACCGGCCAGATCCGTGTGCGCGGCGCGCGGGAGCATAATCTCAAGAATGTCGACATCGACATCCCGCGGGACACGCTGACGGTCGTCACCGGCCTGTCCGGCTCCGGCAAGTCGTCGCTCGCCTTCGACACGATCTACGCAGAAGGCCAGCGCCGCTACGTCGAAAGCCTTTCGGCCTATGCCCGCCAGTTCCTGCAACTGATGCAGAAGCCCGATGTGGACAGCATCGAGGGCCTGTCGCCGGCGATCTCCATCGAACAGAAGACCACCAGCCACAACCCGCGCTCAACCGTCGGCACGGTGACGGAAATCCACGACTACATGCGCCTGCTCTGGGCCCGCGTCGGCGTGCCGTATTCGCCGGCCACAGGGCTGCCGATCGAGGCGCAAACGGTGTCCCAGATGGTCGATCGCATCATGGCGATGCCGGAGGGGACGCGCCTGCTGCTGCTGGCGCCCGTCGCCAAGGGCAAGAAGGGCGAGTTCAAGAAGGACTTCCTGGAGTTCCAGCGCCGCGGATTTGAGCGGGTGAAGGTCAACGGCACGCTCTACCAGGTGGCCGAGGTGCCGAATCTGTCGAAGAAGCTGAAGCACGACATCGAGGTGGTGGTGGACCGCATCGTGGTCCGCGAGGGCATCGAGGCGCGCCTGGCCGACAGCCTGGAGACCGCGCTCGCTTTGGCCGACGGCGTTGCCTATGCCGAGAATGCCGATGGCGAGGGCCGCACCGTCTTCAGCCAGAAATTCGCCTGCCCGGTCAGCGGCTTCACCATCGAGGAGATCGAGCCGCGGCTGTTCTCCTTCAACTCCCCGCAGGGCGCCTGCCCGACCTGTGACGGCCTCGGGACACAGAGCTTCTTCGACCCGCAGCTTGTGGTGCCGGACGACACCAAGTCGCTGAAGGACGGCGCGGTGCAGCCCTGGGCCGGGGCGCAGTCGCCCTATTACGACCAGACGCTGGAAAGCCTGGCGCGGCACTACAAGGTCTCGATGACCAGCCAGTGGGGCGACCTGACCAAGGCGTTCCGGCATGTGGTGATGCATGGCACCGGCGCCGAAATCGTGACGCTGAAGTACAAGGATGGCCTGCGCGCCTACGATGTGAAGAAGGCGTTCGAGGGCGTCATCCCCAACCTCGAGCGCCGCTACCGCGAAACCGACAATCCGTGGGTGCGCGAGGATCTGTCCCGCTACCAGGCCTCACGCGCCTGCCCCGTCTGCAACGGCCACCGCCTCAAGCCTGAATCGCTGTCGGTGAAGATCGCCGGCGAGCACATCGGCATGGTCAACGACCTGTCCATCATCAAGTCCCGGAAGTGGTTTGCGGGAGTGATGGAGACGCTGACGCCGCAGCGCCAGGAAATCGCCCGCCGCATCCTGAGGGAGATCGAGGAACGGCTGCAGTTCCTGGTCGATGTCGGGCTGGACTACCTCAGCCTCGGCCGGTCCTCCGCCACGCTGTCGGGCGGTGAATCGCAGCGCATACGGCTGGCGTCGCAGATCGGCAGCGGCCTGACCGGCGTGCTGTACGTGCTGGACGAACCCAGCATCGGCCTGCACCAGCGCGACAACGAACGCCTGCTGAAGACGCTGCGCCGCCTGCGCGACATCGGCAACACGGTACTGGTGGTCGAACACGACGAGGACGCGATCCGCAGCGCCGACCACCTGATCGACATCGGCCCCGCTGCCGGCAAGGGCGGCGGCCGCATCATCGCCCAGGGCACGCCGGCGGAGGTCGAGGCGAACCCCGAGAGCATCACCGGCCAGTACCTGTCCGGCAAGCGCCGCATCCCAATGCCGGACGTTCGGCGAAAGATTGACCCGAAGCGCATGATCCGCGTCGTCGGCGCGCGCGGCAACAATCTGAAGGATGTCTCGGCGGAGTTCCCGCTCGGCACCTTCACCTGCATCGCGGGTGTCTCCGGCGGCGGCAAATCCACGCTGGTGATCGAGACGCTGTTCAAGGCCGCCTCCCGCCGCCTGATGGGCAGCGGCCAGGTGCCAGGGCCGCATGATCGGATCGAGGGGCTGGAACACCTCGACAAGATCATCGACATCGACCAGTCGCCTATTGGCCGCACGCCGCGCTCCAACCCTGCCACCTATACCGGCCTGTTCGCGCCGATCCGCGACTGGTTCTCCGAACTGCCGGAGTCACGCGCGCGGGGCTACGCGCCCGGCCGCTTCAGCTTCAACGTCAAGGGCGGCCGCTGCGAGGCCTGCCAGGGCGACGGCGTGCTGAAGATCGAGATGCACTTCCTGCCCGACGTCTACGTCACCTGCGACACCTGCAAGGGCAAGCGCTACAACCGCGAGACGCTGGAAGTGAAGTTCCGCGGCAAGTCGATCGCGGATGTGCTCGACATGACGGTGGAGGAGGGCTGCGACTTCTTCTCCGCGGTACCCGCCATCCGGGACAAGCTGGTGGTGCTGCGCGACGTCGGCCTGGGCTACATCCATCTCGGCCAGCAGGCGACGACGCTCTCGGGCGGCGAGGCGCAGCGCATCAAGCTGTCCAAGGAACTGTCGCGCCGCGCCACTGGCCGAACGCTCTACATCCTGGACGAACCCACCACCGGCCTGCACTTCGAGGACGTCCGGAAACTGCTGGAAGTACTGCACGCGCTGGTCGCCACCGGCAACACGGTGGTGGTGATCGAGCACAACCTCGAAGTCATCAAGACCGCCGACTGGGTGCTCGACCTAGGACCCGAGGGTGGCGAGGGCGGCGGCCGCATCGTGGCGCAGGGCACCCCGGAACAGGTGGCCGCCGTGCCGGAAAGCCACACCGGCCGCTTCCTCGGCCCGATCCTGGCGCGGGAGGGGGCGGTGGCGGAGCCGCTGGTGGTCAGGAAGCGCCGCCGCGCCTGAACCCGGTCAGGCGAAGCCGTCCGACACGGGGTGATGGCGCAGCAACTGCGCCATCGCCTGGCCCAGCGCGGCCGCCTCGTGCCGCGGCAGATGCGCCTCCAGCACATCCTGCGGCGCGTCGATCAGCGCCATCGCGGACCGCCGCACCTGGTCGGCGCCCTGCGCCGCCGCCGCGCCACTGCGCCGCCGCGCCTGCTCCACCGCCTCCACGATCCGCGCCGTGCGTTCCTCCAGCGTCTGCTGCCCGTTGGGCACGAATTGCTTGATGAGGCGGGAATGCGGGTAGCCGATGACATCGTGCGCCTCCAGGGCCACGCCCGCTGTCAGTTCCGGCGCATCACGCAGCACCGCGTGCAGCATGGTCTGGTCGTTCATCAGGAAGACCGGATCGGCCGCGTTGCGCAGTTGCTGGTCGGTCACCTGCTCGAACGCCGCGATCCAGCGGCGCGCCACCTCCCGGGTCTCGGGGCGCGCGAAGTTCCACAGGAAGACCCCCGCGTTGACGTCCCAAGGCCCCTTGCCACCGCCCACCGGGTGGATCATCGCGCTGTCCGCATGCTCCTTCAGGAACTTGCGGATCTCGAATCGAGGGTTGGGCACGAAGGCATCGGCATCCAGGTAGATCAGCCAACCGTTGTAGTCACGTGCCAGCAGGTCTCCCAGCATTCCAAGCCGGTTGTAGGTGGCCTGCCAGGGATGCACGCCGCGCCGGATGCCGATGAAGACCTCCATCCTGACGCCGCGGCGCAGGCAGAAGGCGCGGTTGCACTGCATGGTCGCCGAGATCATCGGGAAGAAGCGGTCGGCATCCGCCGTCTGGTACAGCAGCATGTCCGACATCAGCCGCACCGGCCGCTGGCGGCGACCACATGGGGCGCCACCGCATCCAACGCCTGACCCTTCCGTGGAAACAGGGTCGCGGACAGGGACGGCAGGCGGCAGCGGGTGGGCATGGGGCAACTCCTCCCGGACCGGATCGGTGGTCCGGTGAGCAGATTGCCACGCTCAGGCGGTGCCGCGAAACCCCGCCCACGCGACAGCCAGCCGATCCCCCAGTCTGCGCGTCGCGGGCACCTCCCTCCCCGCAGCCATCCGCTGGAAATCACGCGCGGCCAGCAGCGTGGGCAGCACGGCGGCCAGCGCCTGCCGGGGCAGCGCTGCCTGGCGTTCGCGCACCAGCATCGCGCCGCCTTCTTCCGCCATGGCACGCCGCAGCGGTTCCGCCACGGATGGCTGCGTCACCACACCCTCGGCGCTCAGCCCGACCTCAGCCAGCGCATCCAGCGGCAGCAGGCAGCGGCCCTGCGCGGCATGGGCGGGCACGCTGCGCAGCACTCCGGCCAGCCCGATGAGGGCCCCGCGCCGTTGCAGGGCCGGCAGCACGGCATCCGGCACACCGAGCAGGCGTCCCGCCGCCACGGCGAAGCCGCCGGCCCCGGCGCGCAGCCACGCGCCGAAAGCCTCCCGCGTCGGGATCCCCTCCGGCTCCGCCTCGGCTTCCCGCGCATCGATCAGCGCCGCCAGGTCTCCGGCGTCCAGCACCCCGGACCTGATCGCCTCGTGCAACGGCGCGGCCACCTCGTGCCGTCGCGCCGGCTGGCCGGCCGCGGCCTCCGCCACCGCGTCGCGCCACCATTGCAGACGGATCAGGGCGGCGATCTGCGTCGTCGTCGCCTCCCGCGCCCGGGCCAGTTCGTGGTTGAAGCCGATCAGCGCGAACAGCGCCTCGCGCCGCTCCGCCGGTGCGAACAGGGCGGCGAGGTAGCGGTCCGGGTCGTGCCGGCGCGCGAGGTCGCCGATCGGCGAAAGTGAGGGGGGGGTGGCCATGGCGGCCAGATGACGGTCGCGGGGGCTGGCCGCAAGTGCGGTTGACGCTCCACCAGGCCACGCCTAGGTCAGGCGACGGTCGCAGGGCTCCCCCCGGCGACACGAAGCCCAACGGGAGAGACCCCATGCCCTTCACCCTGCCGCCGCTGCCCTACGACACCTCCGCCCTCGCCGCCCAGGGCATGTGCCAGGAAACGCTGGAGCTCCATCACGGCAAGCACCATAACGCCTATGTCACGGCGCTGAATGGGCTGATCGAGTCCAAGGGCCTCGCCGGCAAGTCGCTGGAGACCATCGTGGCCGAGGCGGGCAAGGCCGGTGCCGATGGCCTGCCGGTTCTGAACCAGGCCGGGCAGCACTGGAACCACGCGCTGTTCTGGCAGGTGATGTCGCCCAAGGGCGGCGGCGACAAGCTGCCGGGCGCGCTGGCGGCCAAGATCGACAGCGACCTCGGTGGCCTGCAGGCCTTCAAGGACGCCTTCAAGCAGGCCGGCGTGACGCAGTTCGGCAGCGGCTGGGCGTGGCTGATCATCGGCAGCGACGGCAAGCTGAAGGTGACGAAGACCCCGAACGGCGCCAACCCGATCTCGACCGGCGAAGGCACGCCAATCCTCGGCTGCGACGTGTGGGAACACGCCTACTACCTGGATTTCCGCAACGTCCGCCCGAACTATCTCGACAACTTCCTGAACAAGCTGGTCGATTGGGAGGTTGTCGCCGGCCTCATGGACAAGGGTGGCCTGACCACCGGGCAGAGCGCGTAGATCCTGCCCTCAGGAGCCGGGCGCGCGCTCCGCGCGCTTGGCTTCGCGGCAAAGGTCGCGGCGGCCGTTCGGCCCGTTACCGGGCCGCCTGAATCAGAAAGGCGCCGGGGGAAACCCCGGCGCCTTTCGCGTGTCGACGGCGGCGGATCAGCTCTTCGCCACGTCCGTCGCCTTGGCGTCATTCGCCGGCGCCGGCGGCTTGATGACGCTGCCGATGGTGCCGCGCACCACCGTCACCCGCACATTCGGAGCGATCTCCACCTCGACCTCGTCGCTGTCGTCCCGCACCTTCGTCACGGTACCCACCAGGCCGCCGGCCGTGATGATCTTGTCGTTGCGCTTCAGTGCCGACAGCATGGTGCGATGTTCCTTCATCTTCTTCTGCTGCGGGCGGATCAGCAGGAAGTAGAAGACGGCGAAGATCAGGATCAGCGGCAGAAGCTGCATCACCACGGCGGCGGTGCCACCGGCGGCGTCCTGGGCATAGGCGGGGGAGATGAACATGGGGCGGCGTCCAGAAAGGGAGGGGCGCCCCGGGGTTGCGGGGCATCGGCCCGCAACCTAGCTTCCGCGACCTTTCCGTCAATACATCATCCGGGTCCCCGCACCTTGTCCGATAGCCATCCGCTGCTGCCAACGCTCGCCCGCATCGCGGAGGCGCTGGAACGCCTGGCACCCCCTGCCCCCGCCGCGCCAGATCTTGGCGCCGCCGACGCCTTCGTCTGGCACCCCGGCCCGCCCGCCCGGCTGGACCCGGTGCCGCGCGTCGCCGCCGTGGGCATCACGCTGCTGCAGGGCGTGGAGCGCCAGAAGGCGCTGATCCTGGAGAACACCCTGCGCTTCGCCCGCGGCCTGCCAGCCAACAACGCCATGCTGTGGGGCGCCCGCGGCATGGGCAAATCCAGCCTGGTCAAGGCCGCCCACGCCGCCGCCAATGCCGAAATTCCCGGTGCCATCGCGCTGGTGGAGATCCAGCGCGAGGATGTCCGCACCCTGCCCGACCTGCTGAACGTGCTCCGCGTCGGGTCCCGCCGCTGCCTGGTGTTCTGCGACGACTTGTCCTTCGAACGTGAGGACGCCGACTACAAGGCGTTGAAATCCGTGCTCGACGGCGGCATCGAGGGTCGGCCCGCCAACGTTCTGTTCTACGCCACCAGCAACCGCCGCCACCTGATGCCGCGCGACATGATCGAAAACGAGCGCAGCACCGCCATCAACCCCTCCGAGGCGACGGAGGAGAAGGTCTCCCTGTCGGACCGCTTCGGCCTCTGGATCGGTTTCCACAACTGCGACCAGGACACCTTCTTCGCCATGGTCGAGGGCTACGCCGGCAGCTTCGGCCTGCCGGTCAGCCAGGACGATCTCCGCCGCGCGGCTGTCGAATGGAGCGTGACTCGCGGCGCACGCTCCGGCCGCGTCGCCTGGCAGTTCGTCCAGGACATGGCCGGCAGGCTCGGCGTCAGGACGAACGCCTGACCGCCGCATGATCCGGACGCAGCTTCGTTACGCTTAAGTTCTGTCCCAAACGATCTCTGCGCAGACGGCCCGCCGCCCATCTGTAACGTGATTGCGGGCGGCGCGTTGCGCCCCGCGCGAAGGTTGACGTTGTCCGGCGGACGGAGTGCCATCCCGGCGCGCCAGGGGGGCGCGTGCCGCGGCAAGGCGGCCGATCATGGCAACGGGGTTCTTCATGCCATCCAACTCGCGCTGGCCCATCTCGAATTGGCGCAGGCCGTCCACGCTGGTCATCGCACCGCTGGTCCTGGCCCCGCTGGCTGGCTGTGGCTACACGGTGCAGCGCAACGCGGACATCACGGCGAACCAGCGCGCGTTGGCCAGCGCGGAGGCGACTGGCACCACGCTGCGGCAGCGGGTCTCCCAGCTCGAAGCCGCCCTGGCGCAGGAACGCGCCGCGGCCGGCGACCTCGCCAGCCTGGAACAGCGCCTGCGACAGGCGAATGGCGCGCTGAGCAGCGCCCAGCGGGCGCGCGCCAGTGCCGACCAGGAGGCCCGCCGCCTGCGCGCCCAGATCGCGCAGGAGGAAGGCCAGCTTGCCAGCCTTCAGGGCCGCTCCGGCGACCTGCAGCAATCCACCAGCCAGGCCCAGGCCTCGCTCACCGAGGCCGAGGCACGTCTCGCGGGGCTGCGCAACGACGCCCAGGCGGCGGAGCGCCGGCTGGCGCAGTTGCGCGACCAGGCCACCGCCCAGGATGGCCGCCTCGCCTCGCTTGGTGAACGCCGCGGCGCCGAGGAACGGCAGCTTGCCGCCCTGCAGGACCAGGCCGCGCAATCCGAACGACGTCTCGCCGGGCTGCGGGAGCAGGCGGCGAATGAAGAGCGGCGCCTCGCGGAGTTGCGCCAGGGTGGGCAGGCCGCGGACCAGCGCCTCACCGGCCTGCGCGGGCAGGTCGGCGAAACAGAAGGCCGCCTCAACACGCTGCGCAACCAGGCCCAGGCGGAAGACCAGCGCCTGGCCGGGCTACGCAGCCAGGTGACCGAGACGGAGCGCCGCCTCGGCGGGCTGACGCAGCAGGCACAGGCGGAGGACCAGCGCCTTCGCGGCCTGCGGACCCAGTTGGCGGAGGCCGAACGCCGCCTCGGCGGCGTGCGGGAACAGGGCCAGAGCGCCGACCAGCGCCTCACCGGGCTGCGCGAGCAGGTGGGCGAGGCCGAACGGCGGCTGGCTGACCTGCGCGAGCAGGCCCAGGCGGAAGACCGGCGCCTCGCCGGCCTTCGCGAGCAGGCGACGGAAGCGGAACGTCGGCTGGCCGGGGTGCGGGAGTCCGCGGGCGGCGAGGATCGTCGGCTGGCGCAACTGCGTGAACAGGCGACGACCGAAGCGCAGCGGCTGGAAGCCCTGCGCGGCGGCATCGCCCAGGCGCAGCAGGCGCTGGCGGAACGCCAGCAGGTGACCGGCGAGACCGACCGCCGCCTGACCAACCTGCGGTCCACGCTGGAGGAAGCCGAGCGCAACCTGACCGACCGCCGCGCCGCCCTGGCCGAGGCCGAGCAGCGGCTGGGACAGGTGACGCAGGCAGAGCGCGACACCAGCGCCCGGGTCCGCACCCTGGAAACCCGGGCAGCGGAGCTGGACACCCGCGTCACCGACCAGGACCGGCGCCTCGCCAGCCTGCGCGACGCGCTGTCCACGGCCGAGGCCACGCTGGCCGAGCGCCGCGGCCAGGTGGAGCAGGCGCAGGCCGAGCTGGACCGGCTGAGCACGGCGCGGGAGGAAGCCGCGGCGACCCTGCGCAGCCTGGAAGCGCGCAGCGCCGAGCTGCGCAACGAGGTCGGCGCCGCCGAGCGCCGTCTGGCCGAACTCCGCACCGGCACCGCGGCGGAGGAACGCCGCCTGCAAGAGGCGCGCGCCGAAGCCCAGGCCGCCGGCAGTGAATTGCAATCCCGCCGTGCCGAGCTGGCGCAGGCGGAGGCCCGCCTCGCCGAGGCCAACCGCGCCAACGAGGCCGCCGGGACCCGGCTGCGGGAGATCACCCAGGGCACCGATGGCGCGCGGCAGGAACAGGCCCGGCTGCGCAACCAGGCGGAGGCCCTGCGCAGCGAGGTTGCGGCCATGGAGCGCCGGCGCCAGGAGCTCGGCGCCGAGGTCGCGACGGTGGAAGCCCGCCTGACGCAGCAGCGCCAGGAACTGGCGCAGCTGGCGGTGAGCCTGGCGCGGGAGCGTCAGGTGCTGGACATGCAGCCCTCCCGCACCGGCGCCGAAGCCCCGGCCCGCTCAGGCGAGGGTGCCGGGCCGGATGGGGGGACGGTCAGGCAGTAGCCGGGCGTAGCACCTCCGCGCCACCCATGTAGGGGCGGAGCACCTCAGGGATGGCGATGGAGCCATCCTCGGCCTGGTGCGTCTCCAGCACCGCGATCAGCGCCCGGCCGACCGCGACGCCGCTGCCGTTCAGCGTGTGAAGGAACTCGGTGCCCTTGGCACCGGCTGGGCGGAAGCGCGCCTCCATCCGGCGTGCCTGGAAGTCGCGGCAGTTGGAGCAGGAGGAAATCTCCCGCCAGGCCTGCTGGCCGGGCAGCCAGACTTCCAGGTCGTAGGTCTTGGCGGCGCCGAAGCCGGTGTCGCCGGACGCCAGCACGATGCGCCGCCAGGTCAGGCCGAGCTCGGTCAGCACGCGTTCGGCGCAGGCGGTCATGCGCTCATGCTCCGCCTCGGACTGGTCCGGATGGGTGACGGAGACCATCTCGACCTTGGGGAACTGGTGCTGGCGCAGCATGCCGCGGGTGTCGCGCCCTGCGGAGCCCGCCTCCGACCGGAAGCAGGGGGACAACGCGGCTAGGCGCAGCGGCAAGGCCGGCTCTGCCAGGATTTCGCCCCGCACGAAGTTGGTCAGCGGCACCTCGGCAGTCGGGATCAGCCAGCGGCCATCCGTGGTGCCGAACAGGTCCTCCTTGAACTTGGGCAACTGCCCGGTGCCGTACATGGAGGCGTCGTTCACCAGCAGCGGCACGGAGCATTCGGTGTAGCCGTGTTCCTCCGTGTGCAGGTTCAGCATCCACTGGCCGAGCGCGCGTTCAAGCCGTGCCAGCGGACCGCGCAGCACGGTGAAGCGGGCGCCGGCCAGCTTCGCCGCGGTGCTGAAATCCATGCCCAGCGCCTCGCCCAGCTCGAAATGCTGCCGCGGCGTGAAGGGATAGTTGCGGGGGCTGCCATGGGTGTGCAGCACGACGTTGGCGGATTCGTCTGCGCCGTCCGGCACATCGGCGGCCAGCAGGTTGGGCAGGCTGGCCAGCAGGGCGTCGCGCGCCGCCTCATGAGCCTCCGGCGTCGCGGCGGCGGCGGCATCCATGGCGGCCTTCACCTCCGATTTCAGCCGCTCCGCCAGCGCGGTGTCGCCGGCCTTCATGGCGGCGCCGATCTGGCGGGACAACTCGTTGCGCGTCGTCTGCGCCGCCTGGGTCAGCCGCACCGCCTCGATGCGCAGATCGTCGAGGCGCAGCGCCTCCGCCGCCACCGGCGGCAGGGACCGCCGCGCGAGCGCCGCATCGAACGCCGCCGGATCGGCGCGCACCACCTTGATGTCATGCATGGAACTGGACCTGAAAGACTGCTGCCCTGCGGCTAGGGCAGCCGGGCGCGGTCGTCAATCAGGACGCCGGGGGCCGTGCCCCTCAGGTCTTCGCCGCCGCGTCCTTCTTCCGCCCCATCCAGACTGCGGCCAGGATCGAGATCTCGTAGAGCAGGATCATCGGCACGGCCAAGCCGATCTGGCTGATGATGTCCGGCGGCGTGATGATGGCGGCGACCACGAACATGCCGACGATCGCATAGCGCCGGCCGCGCCGCAGCCCGTCCACCGTCACGATGCCGACGCGGGCCATCAGCGTCAGCGCCACCGGCAACTGGAAGGCGATGCCGAAGGCCAGGATCATGTGCATGACCAGGGACAGGTACTCGCTGACCTTGGCTTCCAGCTGGATCGCGACGGTGCCGGCTTCCTGCGGCGTCTCGAAGCTGATGAAGAAGCTCCAGGCCATCGGGAAGATGAAGTAGTAGGCCAGCGCCGCGCCCATGACGAACAGGAAGGGCGAAGCGACCAGGAACGGCGTGATCGCGTTCTTCTCGCTTTTGTAGAGCCCGGGCGCGATGAACAGCCAAAGCTGTGTCGCCCACATCGGGAAGCTGAAGAAGGTGGCGCCGAAGAAGGCGACCTTCAGGTAGGTGAAGAACGCCTCGTACAGCGCCGTGAAGATCATCCGGCGCTCGCCCATCCCCTGCGCCTGCAGGATGTCCGCCAGCGGCGCGGCGAGGAAGCCGTAGATCTGGCGGGAAAAGTAGTAGCAGACCGCGAAGGCGATGATGAAGGCGCCGAGCGACCAGAGGAGCCGCGTGCGCAGCTCCATCAGGTGCTCGATCAACGGCATCGGCTTGTCGTCGATCTCGTCGGTCGGATCACGCGGCACTGTGGGGGGATCCGTCTGTCAGGTGGCGGTGCCGGCGGGGGTGCCGGTGGGTGGCTTCGCCTCGGCCGCGGGTGGCACGAAGGCCGGCGCGGCTTCCGGTGCCGGCGGCGCGATCGGCTGTGCCTGCGGCGCGATCGGCGCGGCCAGGGGTTCGGCCATAACCGGTGGCGTCGCACCCGGCGGGATGAAGGCTGGTGGGACGAAGGGCGGCGCCTCGGCCCGCGGCGCATCGGTGACCGGTTCAGTGACCGGCGCACTGGCCGGCGCACTGGCCGGCGGCGGGGTCACCTCCGCCCCGTGTACCGGAGGGCGCGTGTCGAACGCCTCGCGCAGCGGGTCCTCGGAGAAGGTCTTGCGCAGTGACCCGTCGCGGTCGACCTCCTTCTCGACGATGTCACGCACGTTGAAGTTGCGGATATCGTTGATCTGGTTGCGCACGTCTTCCAGCTTCGCCTCGCGCACCACCTCGTCCACCTGGCCCTGGAACTCGCCGGCCATGCGGCGAAGCTTCTGGATGCCCTTGGCGATGCTGCGGACAGCATCGGGCAGGTCCTTGGGGCCGATGACGACCACAGCGACAACGGCGATCAGCGCGAGTTCGGTCCAGTCGAGACCCAGCATGAATCCTCATCCCCGACGCCATGCGGCATGCAGGCCAGGCGGGGCGAACCCGTTAGCAGGAACGCCGCCCAACGCCAATCCAGTCGCAATCCGCCAACCCTATCTAGGGAGCCTCGGCCGGGAATACGAAGGCCCGTTCCGGGTCCATCGCCACGGCTACGCGATCACCGCGGCTGAGCCAGGCGCCGGGCGGCAGCCGGGCGTGGAGGTGCAGCAGGCCGCCCTGCCCGTCCGCCACCGCAAGGTGCACCAGCGTGGTGGCGCCGAGCAGCCGGCAGGCCTCGACCTCCGCCAGCGTGCCGTTGCTGGCCTCCGGCGCCATCACCCGCAGGCCTTCGGGGCGCAACAGCACCTCCGCCGCCTCACCCTCCCGCACGCCATCCGTCTCGCGCAGCTTCAGGCCGCCGATCGGGGTTTCCACCTGGCCCTCCCGCACCTGCGCCGGCATGCGGTTCACCTCGCCCAGGAAGGTCGCGACGAAGCGGCTGCGTGGCGCGAGGTAGAGCGCCGACGGTGCGCCGAGCTGTTCGATCCGGCCAGCATTCATCAGCGCGATCCGGTCGGCCATGAACATCGCCTCCTCCGAATCATGCGTCACGATCAGGGTGGCGATGCCGGCCTGTTGCAACACGTGCAGCGTATCGTCGCGCACCTGTTCGCGCAGCCTGGCATCCAGGCTGGCGAAAGCCTCGTCCAGCAGCAAAACGGCAGGCCGCGGCGCGAGCGCCCGCGCCAGCGCCACGCGCTGCTGCTGGCCGCCGGACAGCATGTGCGGCCAGGATTCGGCGAAGGCCTCCAGCCCCACCCGCGCCAGCGAATCCATGATCCGCCACTTGCGCTGCCCGCGCGGCACGAAGCGCAGCCCGAAGGCGACGTTCTCCGCCACCGTCAGATGCGGGAACAGCGCGTAGTCCTGGAACACGAATCCGACGCCGCGGGCTTCCGGCGGCGTCTCCCGCCCCGGCTCCGCGATCAACTGGCCGTCCAGCGTGATGCGCCCGGCCTGCAACGGCTCCAGCCCCGAGGCGAGGCGCAGCAGCGTGGTCTTGCCGCAGCCGGAGGGGCCGAGCAGGCACAGGATCTCCCCAGGCCCGACCTCCAGGTCCAGATCCCGCAGCACCACCCCGCGCTCGGGATAGTGGTGGGAGACGCCCTCGAACCGGATGCTCAATTTTGCCGTGCGTCGGCGAGCCGACGCTCCTCAAGCGCCGGGCGCGTCCATCCGGACGCCTGGCACGCCACACGTGCGGCGGCGGCCGTTCGGGCGTTCACCCCTCCGGAAGCCGGCGGGTCGCAGGGGCGGACCGGAATCCGCATCGTCAGTCGCCATCCGGCGTCTGGGGCGGCGCATCCTGGGTGCCGAACAGCGGCGCGGCATCGCCGCTGACCAGCTCCTCCCGCCGCGGCAGGTCGCGCAGCGACTTCAGGCCGAACTGCTCCAGGAAGCGCGGCGTGGTGCCCCACAGGGTCGGCCGGCCCGGCACCTCCTTGTGCCCGCGAGGCGCCACCAAGCCGTGTTCCAGCAGCGATTCGAGGGTCGCCTGAGCCAGGCCGGCGCCACGAATCTCCTCGATTTCGGCACGGGTGCAGGGCTGGTGCCAGGCGATAACCGCCAGCGCCTCCATCGCCGCACGCGGCAGCCGGCGCGGCACCTCGATCACCCGGGTCAACGCGCCTGCGAGATCGGGCGCGGTGCGCAGCACGAAGCCGCCGCCGACCTCGGTCAGCACCACGCCGCGGCCCTCCAGCGCGCGGGACAATTCGCGGAACACCGCCTCCGCCTGCTCGCCCTCCGCCAGCAACGGTTGCAGCCGGGCGGGCGTCACCGGGCGGTCCGAGGCGAAGACCAGCGCCTCCGCCAGCCGGATCGCCGCGGCGCTGACCGGTGGGACATCCTCGGGTGGCTCCGCCTCAGGCAGCCCGTCCTCAGGCGGCTCTGACATCGCCTGCCTTCTCCGCGTTCTCGGCACGACGCAGCAGGATCGGCCCGAAGGCGCGGTCCTGCCGCAGGTCGAGCCCGCCGCCGCGCGCCATCTCCAGGCTTGCGATCAACGTGCTGGCCAGTGCCGCGCGGCGTTCCACCGCATCCAGCTCCGCACCGTCCGGCAGGAATCGTTGCAGCACGGCCCAGGACGGCAGGTCGCCGAGCACCCGCGTCATCCGCGCGATGGCCTCCTGCACCGACCACAGCCGCCGCGGCTTGGGCCGATAGGGCCGCAGCGCCAGGGACCGGCGCCGCCCCGCCACATAGGCCTGGCACAGCGCCGCCAGATCCGCCCGCAGGCCGGAGCGGTCCTCCACCGTCAGGTTCTCGGGGGCGCCACGGCCGAACACGTCGCGTCCAAACTGGTCGCGCCGGCCGAGCCAGGCGGCGCCGGCGCGCATCGCCTCCAGCTCCGCCAGCCGATCAGTCAGGCGGCTGGCCAACGCCTCCGGGTCCTCATCTTCTCCGGCTTCTTCCTTGGGCAGCAGCAGGCGGGATTTCAGCCAGGCGAGCCAGGCGGCCATCACCAGCCAATCGGCCTGCAATTCCAGTCGCATGCCGCGCGCTTGGTCGATTACCGCCAGATACTGATCGACCAACGCCACGATGGAGATGCCAGCCAGGTCCAGCTTCTGCGCCCGCGCCAGATCCAGCAGCAGGTCGAGCGGGCCCTCATACCCGTCCAGCCGCAGATGCAGCACCGGGTCGGTCATACCGCGCCCCCATGGCCGGACAGCGTGAAGATTACCCGCAGCACCGGAAACGCCACCTCCCGCATCAGGATGCCGAGCGGATCGAAGCCGGGAATCGCATAGGGCACCAGGAAGATAAGGCCCAGCACGATCAGCAGCCCGAATCGCTCCAGGCCCGCCACCGCCCGCGCCGCCGGGGCCGGCAGGAGGCCGACCAGGATGCGGCCGCCATCCAGCGGGGGAATCGGCAGCAGATTGAAGCAGGCCAGGATCACGTTGTACAACATGCTGAGTGCCGCCATCCGCAGCAGCCAGTCCGCCGCCACCAGCGGCAGCACGCCGTCGGCCGCGGTCACCACATGGGCGAACAGGCCGAAGCCGAAGGCCAGGGCGAAGTTGATGCCCGGCCCGGCCGCCGCCACCAGCACCATGCCCCAGCGCGGATCGCGCAGCCGCCAGATGTCCACCGGCACTGGCTTGGCCCAGCCGAACATCGCCTCCACCCGTCCCAACGTCGCCAACTGCGTCACCAGCAACAGGCCGGGCACCAGCAGCGTGCCCACCGGGTCCACATGGCGCAGGGGGTTCAGGCTGACCCGGCCGAGCCGCCAGGCCGTATCATCGCCCAGCGCGCGCGCCGCGAAGCCATGCGCCGCCTCATGCAGGGTGATGGCCAGGATGGCCGCCACCGCGATCGCCGCGATTTCGCCGATCACGCGAAAGCCGTCTTCGTGGCCAGCAGGCGGTCCCGGATCTCGGCCAGCAGCACCGGGTTCAGCGCCTTCCTGGCCGCCAGCATGGCATCGCGCGCCGCCTGCATCCGGTGCGCCGCCCGCGTGCCGAGCGCCGGGCAGGCTTCCAGCAGCGAAGCGGTTTCCGCCAGCACCCCGGTGCAATGCAGCGCCAGGTCGCAGCCCGCGGCGATGGTCGCCGCCGGCAGTTCCTTCGAGAGCCCCGCCATCGCCCCCATCGCCAGGTCGTCCGAGACCAGCACGCCGTCGAAGCCGATCTCGCCGCGGATCACGTCGCGGATGGTCCCGGCCGACAGGGTCGCCGGCAGCGCCGCATCCAGCGCCTCATACAGGATGTGCGCCGTCATCGCCCAAAGACCCACCCCGCCATCCGGAGCCGCCAATGCCCGAAACGGCGCCAGGTCCGCCGCCAGCGTGGCACGGTCCGCCGCGACGCGGGGCAGCGATTCGTGGCTGTCGACCTGCGCCCGGCCATGCCCGGGAATATGCTTCACCACCGGGATGCACCCGGCCTGTTGCAGCCCGCGCACCCAGGCCGCGCCCAGCCGCGCGACCTCCGCCGGCTGATCGGAGAAGGCACGGTCGCCGATGATCTGGTGCGCGCCCGGCAGCCGTAGATCCAGGACCGGCGCGCAGACCACGTCCAGCCCCAGGCGGGCGCATTCCAGCCCGAGCAGCGTCGCATTCGCCTCCGCCGCCATGGCCGGAGCATCCTCGAACAGCGCGGCCGGCGGAAAATCCGGCCAATGTGGCGGCCGCAGCCGGGCGACTCGCCCGCCTTCCTGGTCCACCAGGATCGGCGCCTCCGCGCCCAGTTCCTCGCGCAGCGCCGCGCAGAGCGCCGTGACCTGCGCCGGCGTCTCGACATTGCGACGGAACAGGATGGCACCGGCCGGGCGCCAGCGCCGGAACAGCGCGACCTCCTCCGCCGCCAGCGTGGTGCCGGCGATGCCGACGATGGCAGCTCTCGGGGTCAACTCAGCGCACCGGGATGCAGGCGAGGCTGCGGGCGCGGGCCTGTTCGCAGAACTGCGCGGCCGAATCCGCATCGGCGAACCCGCTGGCGCGCAGGCGGAACAGCGGCGAGCCGCTTTCGCGCTCCACCCGCTGCACCACAGGGCTGCGGCCCTGGAACAGCTCCGGCGCACGCCGCGTCAGCCGATCCCATTCGCCGCGCGCGGCCTCCTCGCTGCCCACCGCGGCCAGTTGCACCAGCGCCCGCCCATTCGCCACCGGCGCCGGCACGGCAGCAGCAGCCGGAGACGGCGAAGTCGGCGGTGCGGGCGCGGCCGGCGGCGGAAACGGCAGGGAGGCCAGCGTCGCCGCCTCCTCAGGCGCCTCGGTCGCCACCACGGAATCCGGCTCCGGCACGGGCATCGGGCGCGGTGCGATCACCGGAGGCGGCGCCACGGCGGCGCGCAGCAGCGCCAGGTTCGGCGCCTCGGCCTCCGGCACCAGACCATCGGCGCGCGGCGCCGCCTGGGCCTGCCGGTTGCCGGGGCGTTCCAGCACCAGCGCATTCTGGTTCGGCACGCGCAGCCCGCCGGGATCGTCCGGGCGCACCTTGAAGGGGCGCGGGTCGGCTTCCACCACCGGCACGCCGCCGCCGCCCATGCTCTGGAAGGCCCACCAGCCGCCGGCCGCCACGCCCCCCACGGCCAGCAGCCCCCCGGCCGCGGCCAGCATCATCCATGGAACCCCCGGGCGATCCCGCTGCACCCGGTAGGATGGCACCATCGCATCGCTCATCGCATCTCCTCGACGGGTTCGACCCCCATCACCGCGAGGCCAGAGCGCAGGACCACCGAAGTCGCGGCCACCAGCGCCAGTCGCGCCCGTGTCGCCTCCGGCTCCTCCGCCCGGATGAAGCGCAACGTCGCATCGTCGCGTCCCCTGTTCCACAATACATGAAAGTCGCTGGCCAAGTCTTGGAGAAAGAACGCGATTCGATGCGGCTCCCGCGCCGCAGCAGCGGCTTCCACCGTGCGCGGCCAGGCCGCCATGCGGCGGATCAGCGCCAGCTCCGAGGCATCCACCAGCGAATCGAGCGGCGCCTCCGCCAGCGCCGATACATCCGGATCACCGGCGGATCGCAGCACCGACCGGCAGCGGGCATGCGCGTACTGCACGTAGAACACCGGATTTTCCCGGGACTGCTCGATGACCTTGTTCAGGTCGAATTCCATCTGCGCATCCGCCTTGCGCGTCAGCATGGTGAAGCGGACGGCATCCTTGCCCACTTCATCGATCAGGTCGCGCAGCGTCACATAGGTGCCGGCGCGCTTCGACATGCGGACCGGCTCGCCATCCTTCACCACATGCACGATCTGGGTCAGCACCACGTCGAGGCTGACCTTGCGGTCCGACAGCGCCGCGACGGCGGCCTGCATCCGCTTGACGTAGCCGCCATGGTCGGCGCCCCAGACCTGCACCAGTTGCGGGAAGCCACGCTCGATCTTGGCCAGGTGGTTCGCCACGTCGTTGGCGAAATAGGTGCCGGAGCCATCGGATTTGCGCAGGGGGCGGTCGACGTCGTCGCCATAGGAGGTTGCCCGGAACAGGGTCTGCGGCCGCGGCTCCCAGTCATCCGGCGTCTTGCCCTTCGGCGGCTCCAGCACGCCGGTGTAGATCAGGTCCTTCGCCGCCAGCGTCGCCTCGGCCTTTTCCAGCCAGCCTTCGGCTACGATGCTGCGCTCGCTGATGAAGACGTCGTGCTGCACGCCAAGGGCTGCCAGATCCTCCCGGATCGAGGACATCATGGCTTCCACGGTGAAGTCCCGCACCGTGTCCAGCCAATGCGTGGCGGCCGCCGGCATGGCGCCCGGCTCGGCCAGGGTCTCCTTGAAGATCTGGCGTAGCGCGATGCCGACCGGCACCAGGTACTCGCCCTTGTATTGCAGCCCGCCAGGCACGGATTGCGCGTAGTCCTCCTCGGTCATCGTCGTGCCGAGCGCCTGGAGGTAGCGCCAGTAGGTGGCATAGGCGAGCGCCAACACCTGTGCGCCTGCGTCGTTGACATAGTACTCCCGCGTCACGTCGAAGCCGGCCTTGCGCAGCAGCAGCGCCAGCGCATCGCCCACCACGGCGCCACGGCAATGCCCGACATGCATCGGCCCGGTCGGGTTGGCCGAGACGTATTCGACATTCACCGGCCCGCCGTCCCGCGCCGGCCCGTCGCCATAGGCCGGCCCGGCCGCCAGCACCGCCGGCACCACGCCGCGCACAAAGCCCTGTTCAAGCCGCAGGTTCACGAAGCCCGGCCCGGCGGGCGTCGCCTCCACCAGCATCGGCAGCGCGGCCAGCCGCTCGCACAGCAAGCCGGCAAGCTTCGGCGGCGGCATCTTCGCCAGCTTGGCCACCACCATCGCGCCGTTGGTCGACATGTCGCCATGCGCCGCGTCCTTCGGCGGCTCCACCAGCACGCGCGTGAAGGCTACCGCCGGCAATTCAGGCAGGATCTGGCGCAGCGCATCCACCACATGGGCGCGCATCGTGGCGAATAGGTCGGCTGTCGGTGTCATGAAAAGCTGATCCGGAATCGAATAAAGGGGGTCTTAGCCCGGAATGGAGGGATCGGTCAGGCGCCGATGCTCCTCCAGCGCGAAACGGTCGGTCATCCCGGCCAGGTAGTCGCAGACCGCCTGGGCCGCCGCCTGGCTGCCGGGCTCCCCGGCCTTGGCATGCCATCCGGGCGGCAACTGGCGCGGCTCGCCGTGCAGCAGGGTGAACAGCAATTGCAGCGCCCGCTTGCATTTCTGGGTCGTGCGGTTGACGCGCCAGTGGCGGTACATGCGCTGGAACAGGAAGGCGCGGAGCTGGTTGTTCGCCTCCATCATCGCCTCCGAGAACGCCACCACCGGCCGGTCATGCGCGCGGATGTCGGCGGCGCTGCCCGGTGCGAGGGCCGCGATGCGGCGGCGGGTCTCGGCCACCGTGTCGTTGACCATGGCGTTGATGACCCGCCGCACCACCTCCCCCGTTGCACGGTCCGGCGGCAGGTGGGCGTTGTCGCGCGTCGCCTCGGCGAAAGCTTCCCGCACCAGGGGCAGGCTGGCGGCTTCCTCCAGCGTGAACAGGCCGGCGCGGATGCCGTCGTCCAGGTCATGGTTGTTGTAGGCGATGTCGTCGGCCAGCGCCGCCACCTGCGCCTCCGCGCTGGCGTGGCTGGTCAGCTCCAGCGGGTGCAGGCTGTCGTATTCGGCGATGTAGGGGGATGGGCGGCGCAGCGGGCCGTTGTGCTTGGCCAGGCCCTCCAGCGTCTCCCAGGTCAGGTTCAGGCCGTCGAAACCGGCGTAGCGGGTTTCCAGGCGGGTGACCGCCTTCAGCGACTGCGCGTTGTGGTCGAAGCCGCCATGCGGCTTCATCATCGAATCCAGCGCATCCTCCCCGCCATGGCCGAAGGGCGGGTGGCCGAGGTCGTGCGCCAGCGCCAGCGCCTCCGCCAGGTCTTCCTCCAGCGCCAGTTCGCGGGCGATGGAACGCGCGATCTGCGCGACTTCCAGGCTGTGGGTCAGGCGTGTCCGGAAATGGTCGCCCTCGTGGTAGACGAAGACCTGCGTCTTGTATTGCAGCCGCCGGAAGGAGGTGCAGTGGATGATGCGGTCGCGGTCGCGCTGGAAGGGCGAGCGCGCGCCTCCCCCCGGCTCGGCGTGCAGCCGTCCGCGCGAGTGGGAGGCCCGGACCGCCCAGGGTACGAGCCCGTCCGGAAGCCGCTTCGGATCCATCGCGCTGGCCTAGCACCCGCCCGACCGCCCTGGAAGGTCTGCCGCTTCCGTCCTATGTTCCGATGCAAGGAGCACCCGCCCGCATGCAGACCGAACCCCTCACCCCGTTCCGCGTCACCCCGCGCGCCGCGGCGCAGGTGGCCGATATCGCCACGCGCCAGGGCCGCCCCACAGCCGGCCTGCGCCTGGCGGTCGATGCCGGCGGCTGTTCCGGCTTCCAGTACCGCTTCGACCTGGAGGACGCGCCGGCGCCCGACGACCTGGTGGTGCAGGACGGCCCCGGCCGCGTCTTCGTCGACCCGGTCAGCCTGGAATACCTGGCCGGCGCGGAGCTGGATTGGACGGAGGCGCTGATCGGCGCCCATTTCGCGGTGAAGAACCCCCAGGCCGTCAGCGCCTGCGGCTGCGGCACCAGCTTCAGCGTCGCCTGAGCGAGCCGGGTAGCCAAGCGCGCCTGCGCCGGGCAGACTCGGCAGGATGATCCGCCTCGCCAGCTTCAACGTGAATTCCGTCCGCAAGCGGGCGCCGCACATCCTGCGCTTCCTGGCCCGGCAGCAGCCGGACCTGCTGTTCCTGCAGGAGCTGAAGTGCAAGACCGCGGACTTCCCCGCCAAGGAATTTGCCGGGTCCGGCTATCAGGTCCACGCCATCGGCCAGGATGGTGGGCGCAACGGTGTCGCGGTCCTCTCAAGGATCCCGTTCGAGATCGTGGCCGAGGCGCTGCCCGGCGATGACCCCGACCACCAGGCCCGCTATATCGAGGTCGCAGCGGCTGGGATGCACGCCGCCGGCATCTACCTGCCCAACGGCAATTCCGGCGGCGCCGAGGGCTTCCTGTACAAGCTGACCTGGATGGAACGCCTGCGCCGGCTGGCCGAGTCGCGGCTGGCGGCCTTCACCCCGCTCGCCATCCTCGGCGACTTCAACGTCTGCCCCACGGCGGATGACCTTGCTCCGGGTGCCCTGCCCCCGACCGATGCGCTGGTGCGGCCGGAGACGCGGGCGGCCTGGCGGGCGCTGGAGCATCTTGGACTGACCGACGCGCTGCGCGCCCTGCACCCGGCGCCGGAGCGCATCTACACCTACTGGGACTACGGCTCCGCCTTCGAGCGCAATGCCGGGCTGCGGATCGACCACGCCCTGCTCAGCGCGGAGCTCGCCGAGCGACTTTCCGCGGTGACGGTCGATGTGGACCCAAGGGCGGAGGAACAGCCCTCCGACCACACGCCCCTCCTCATCGACATCGAGGACTGACGCTCAGCGCCAGTCCCGGCCGCGTCCATGGCCCCGATCATGGCCGCGACCCCGGTCATAGCCGCGGCCACGGTCGTGCCCGCCCCAGCCGCGATGGCTGTAGTGGCGTGGCGGCGCGTAGTAGCGGGGGGCCGGCGCGTAGTACGGGCGATAGACCGGGCGCGGCGCGTAGTAGCGCGGCGGCGGCGGGGCGTAGTAGGGCTGGGCATAGCCGTAGCCATACCCGTAGCCGCCGACCGGGGTGATATCGCCGGCGATGACGCAGCCGGGTGCGAACAGCAGCACCGGCAGCAGCAGGACAAGGGCGCGGAGGCGGCGCATGGCGGGAACTCCCGTGCGGCGGGCCTTGTTGGGGGTGCCTGCCGCTTCATGCTCACTTAACCCCAGCCTCATGTCGCGGTTCGGGCGCGATCGGGGCGCTGGCGAGGCCTTTGCGGCGGCCGCGCCTTATTGATCCGCGTAGACGTGCGACTCCTCGGCCGCGCCCGGATGCGTCACCGCGCCCTGCGAGGCCGGCCCCACCGTCTGCGCGTACTTCCACAAGGCGCCGGAGGTGTACTGCGTCTTGCGCGGGGTCCAGGCGGCGCGGCGGGCTTCCATCTCGGCTTCCGGCAGGTCGACGTCGATGGTCCCGGCCTCGGCGTCGATGATGATGCGGTCGCCGTTCCTCAGCAGCGCCAGCGGCCCACCCACGGCGGCCTCCGGCCCGACATGGCCGATGCAGAAGCCGCGCGTTGCGCCGCTGAACCGACCATCGGTGATCAGCGCCACCTTGTCGCCCATGCCCTGGCCGTAGATGGCGCTGGTGGTGGACAGCATCTCCCGCATTCCCGGGCCGCCCTTCGGGCCCTCGTAGCGGATGATGATGACGTCGCCCGCCTTGTAGGCGCGCATGTCCACCGCCTTGAAGGCATCCTCCTCGCAGTCGAAGCACAGCGCGGTGCCCTCGAAGCGCAGCTTGGACATGCCGGCGATCTTGACGATGGCACCTTCCGGCGCCAGCGAACCCTTCAGGGAGACGACTCCGCCGATCGGGCTGATCGGGTCGCTGGTCGGGCGCACCACGTCCTGGTCCTTCGGGAAGATCACCTCCCGGTGGTTCTCCGCCAGGGACTTGCCGGTGACGGTCATGGCGTCGCCGCGCAGGTAGCCGCCTTCCAGCAGCGCCTTGATGATCACCGGCACGCCGCCGATGTGGAACACGTCCTGCGCCACGTAGCGCCCGCCGGGCTTGAGGTCGGCGATATGCGGCGTGGCGCGCATGATCTCGGCCACGTCATGCAGGTCGAACTTGATGCCGCATTCATGCGCGATGGCCGGCAGGTGCAGCGCCGCATTGGTGGATCCGCCGGTGGCGCCGACGATGGCCGCCGCGTTGAACAGCGCATCCCGCGTCACGATGTCGCGCGGCCGCAGGTTCTTCCGGATCAGGTCCACCACGGCGCGGCCGGACTGCACCGCGAAGTAGTCGCGCGATTCGTCGGGCGCCGGCGCACCGGCGGAACCCGGCAGCGCCAGGCCCAGCACTTCCGAAATGCACGCCATGGTGTTGGCGGTGAACTGGCCGCCACATGCGCCCGCCCCCGGGCAGGCGTGCTGTTCAAGCTCCAGCAGGTCGGCGTCGGACATGTTGCCGGCCGCGTGCTTGCCAACCGCCTCGAACACGTCCACCACCGTCACGTCGCGCCCCTGGAACCGGCCGGGCCGGATCGAGCCGCCATACATGAACACCGACGGCACGTTCAGCCGCACCATCGCCATCATCACGCCCGGCAGCGACTTGTCGCAGCCCGCCACGCCGACCAGGCCATCATAGCAGTGGCCGCGCATGGTGAGTTCGATCGAATCGGCGATGACGTCGCGCGAGGCGAGCGAGGACTTCATGGACTGGTGGCCCATGGCGATGCCGTCCGTCACCGTGATGGTGGTGAACTCCCGCGGCGTCGCGCCGCCTTCCTTCACTCCCACTTTCACCGACTGCGCCTGGCGCGACAGCGCGATGTTGCAGGGCGCGGCCTCGTTCCAGCACGTGGCGACGCCGACGAAGGGCTTGGCGATATCGTCCTGCGTCAGGCCCATGGCGTAGTAGTAGCTGCGGTGCGGCGCCCTTTCCGGCCCCACGGTCGTGTGGCGGCTCGGCAGCCTGGACTTGTCCCATTCGGTCATGGCGCGTTTTCCCCAGCGGCGTGTCGGCCCCTGGGGTGCCACAAGCCCGGCCGCTCGGCCAGGGCCGGCGTGGCTGCCGGATACGTGATTCGGGCGGCGGTTGCGCCCTCGCCATGATCGCGGTTCCGGAATGAGCGAAGGATCTTAGATTATGGTTCGCCCCAGCCCTCTCCGACTCGCAGCGCTGCTTTCCGCCCTCGCCCTGCCGGCGGCAGCCGACCACCTCGACCCCCGGCTGGCCGGACCGTTGCAGGCCATGTTCCAGGCTGCGGTCCAGGAGTGCCAGTCCGGCAACGGCGCGTCCTGCAACGCGGCCCAGGCGATCCAGCGGCGGGAGGCTCAGCTCAGCCAGGCGGAGCACGCCTGCCGGCAGGGCAGCGCCCAGGCCTGCCGAGCCTACCAGGAAGGTGCGCAGCAGGTCTTCGGTGCCTACCAGCAGCAGCAGCGGGCCGGCATGCTGGGTGGCGTGGCCTACCCGCAGGGCGCCCCGGTCCAGGGCGGCGGCCAAGGCTACTCGACGCAGCAGATGAACCAGGACCATCAGGCCCGGATGCGCCAGCAGCAGAACCAGTTCCAGCAGCACCAGGACCGGATGCGCCAGCAGCAGAACCAGTTCGACCAGCAGAACCAGCGCTTCCTGGAGCAGCTTCGGCGCTGAACGCTACCGCCTGCCTACCGCGTTGGCGTAGGCTGCGCCGAACCCCATGTCAGGCCCCATTTCCGACCTGCCGAAGACCCCCGACCATCGGATGACCCGCGCGGACTACTATGCCTGGGTGGAGCGCCAGCCGCGCGGCCGTTTCGAGCTGATCGATGGCCGGGTGGAGGCCGTGGCGCCCGAGCGGCTGGTGCATGCGCGGACGAAATATCGAGCTTGCCGCGCTCTCGCAGACGCCATCGCCGCCGCAGGCCTGCCCGGCGACGCCTTCATCGACGGTCCCGCCCTCGAGATCGGCAACGACACCGCCTACGAGCCCGATGTCATGGTCGCCTGTGGCGCCAGGCTCGATGGCAACCGGATCGCCGTGCCGGACCCGGTCATCGTCGTGGAGGTCGCCTCACCCTCCACCGCCCGCAGGGACAGCGTGACCAAGCTGGCCGACTACCTGCGGCAGGACGCCATCCGGCACTACCTGATCCTCGACCCGGTGACGCGATCCTGCCCGGTGGTGCCCTCACACTCGACCCGCCGGGGCTTGCCCTGCAGGTCGAGGCGCTGTTCCCGCCGCCGGATTGAGCGGCGGCCTCAACCGGCGATGCGGGCCAGCGCCGCGTCCAGCCGCGCCATCTCCGCCTGCGCGGCAGCAAGGCGTTCACGGTTTTCCTCCACCACCTCCTCCTTCGCGCGAGCCACGAAATCCGCGTTGCCAAGCTTCTGGGCGATCTTGCCCGCCTCGGTCTCCGCCTGGCCTCGCGCCTTGGCGAGGCGTGCGCGTTCCGCGGCCAGGTCGATGACTTCCGCCAGGGGCAGCATCACCGTCGCCTCCCCCACCACCACCTGCGCCACGCCCCCCGGCGCCGCACCATCCAGGGCTCGGATCTCGGTGGCGCGCGCCATGCGGCGGATCACGTCGACCCAGGCCTCCGCCCGCGCCAGGCTGGTGGCGGAGGCGCCAGAGAGCAGCAGCGGCACGGTGACGGAAGGCGGCACGTTCATCTCCGCCCGCACGCCGCGGACCTGGCCGATCAGCGCCACCACCCAGTCCAGCTCCTCCCGCGCCGCCTCGGCTTCGGTCACCTCCACGGCGCCCGGCCATTCCGCACGGATCAGGCTGCACGGCGCGCCGTAGCCGAAATGCGCGTGCAGTTCCTCGGTGATGAAGGGCATCACCGGGTGCAGCAGGCGCAGGATGGTGCCGAATACATGCTGGGCAGCGCCCTTCACCTCGTCCTTGGCAGGACCATCCGGCCCGTTCAGCACAGGCTTGGCGAATTCCAGGAACCAGTCGCAGTAGCTGCCCCAGACGAAGCGGTAGCTGGCGGCGGCGTAATCGTCGAAGCGGAACGCCTCCAGCGCCGCCGTCGTCTCCGCCACGGCGCGATTCGAGCCGTCCAGGATCCAGCGCGACAGCGGCAGCTTGGCGGTGGCCGGGTCGAAACCCGCATCCGCCGCGATCCCGTTCATCTCCAGGAACCGCGCCGCATTCCAGATCTTGGTGCCGAATGAGCGAAAGTCCTCGACGCGCTTGCGGCCGAGCTTCACGTCTCGCCCCGGCCCGGTGAGCGATGCGATGGTGAAACGCAGCGCATCAGTGCCGTAGGCGTCGATAAGCTCCAGGGGGTCCATGACGTTGCCCTTGGATTTCGACATCTTCTGGCCCTTCTCGTCCCGGACGAGGCCATGGATGTAGATCTTCTCGAACGGCACCCGGCCATCCATGAAGTGCAGCCCCATCATCATCATCCGGGCGACCCAGAAGAAGATGATGTCGAAGCCCGTCACCAGCACGTCGCCCGGATAATACTTCGCAAGCTCCGGCGTTTCCCGCGGCCAGCCGAGGGTGCTGAAAGGCCAGAGCGCGCTGCTGAACCAGGTGTCCAGCACGTCCGGGTCGCGCAGCAGTTCGACATCCCGGCCGAATTTTTCCTGTGCCGCCGCGCGCGCTTCTTCCTCCGTCCTGGCCACGAAGACTTCGCCATCCGGCGCGTACCAGGCCGGGATCTGGTGGCCCCACCACAACTGGCGTGACACGCACCAAGGCTGGATGTCGCGCATCCAGGCGAAGAAGGTGTTCTCCCACTGCCGCGGCACGAACTGCGTCTGCCCGGTCTCCACCGCGCGGATCGCCGGCTGCGCCAGCGTCTTCGCATCGACATACCATTGCAGCGTCAGCCGCGGCTCGATCGGCACGCCGGAGCGGTCGCCATGCGGCACCTGGTTCACATGCGGCTCGACCTTGGCCAGCAGGCCCAGCTCCTCCAGCTTCGCCACGATGCGTTTCCGGGCTTCGAAGCGGTCCAGCCCGTCCAGGCTACGGATGAACTCCGGCTCGGCCCACTCGCCGCCGATCTCCACCAGGGTCACCTTCGCATCGGCATCCAGCACGGACGGCATTCCGAGCCCGTGACGCTTGCCGACATCGAAGTCGTTGAAGTCATGCGCCGGGGTGATCTTCACCGCGCCAGTGCCCTTCTCCGGGTCCGAATAGGCATCCGCCACCACAGGGATGCGTCGCCCGACCAGCGGCAGCACGAGGAACTTGCCCACCACCCCGGCAAACCGCGCATCCTCCGGATGCACGGCCACCGCGACGTCGCCCAGCATCGTCTCCGGCCGCGTCGTCGCCACCTGCAGGAATTCGCCCGGTGCGCCCTCGATCGGGTAGTTCAGGGTCCAGATCTGGCCCTTCACCTCCCGGCTCTCGACCTCGAGGTCCGAAATGGCGGTCTGGAACACCGGGTCCCAGTTCACCAGGCGGCGGTCGCGGTAGATCAAGCCCTGGCTGTGCAGGGTGACGAACACCTCCCGCACCGCCTCGGACAGGCCCTCATCCATCGTGAAGCGTTCGCGCGGCCAGTCCAGGCTGGCGCCGAGGCGGCGGAGCTGGCGGGTGATGGTGCCGCCGGATTGCCGCTTCCATTCCCAGACATGCTCCAGGAACGCCTCCCGCCCCATCTCCTGCCGCTTCTGGCCCTGGGAGGCCAGCAGGCGCTCCACAACCATCTGCGTAGCGATACCGGCGTGGTCGGTGCCCGGCTGCCACAGCGCGTCGCGGCCCTGCATGCGGCGCCAGCGGGTCAGGATGTCCTGCACCGTCATGGTCAGCGCGTGGCCGATATGCAGGCTGCCCGTGACGTTGGGTGGCGGGATCATGATGGTGAAGGGCTTGGCCGGGCTTTCGGGGTGCGCCGCGAAGGCGCCCGAATCCTCCCAGCCCTGATAGAGGCGGGGTTCCACGCTGGCGGGGTCGAAGGTCTTGTCGAGCATGGCGGCATCCCTTCCCCGCGGAAGGGCCGCCGTCAAGGGGCGGGTCCGGGCGTCAGCCCTGTGCCTAGCCCTGGGCGCGCCCGATCACACGCTCGATCTCGACCCGAACCAGCCGTTCGACCAGCGGCGGCAGGTGCTGGTCCAGCCATTCCTTCAGCAGCGGCCGGATTTCCTCCCGCACCACATCCTCGATCGACGGTCCGCCCCGGTGCACCGTGGCGGAACGTTCGTTGGCGACGCTGCGCAGCAGGGTTGCCAGGGTCTGCGTGGTGGCGGCTGCGACGGCGGGTGCGATCAGCCCCTCCGCCGCCGTCATCACACTGGCGACCGTCATCGGTGGTTCCGGCGCGGGCGGTTCCGGCATCGGCTCGGGCGCCGGCACGGCGGCGCGTGGCGGCGGCAGAACCGGCGCGGGCGGCTCCGGCCTGGCGACCGTCTCCGGCACCGGTGGGCCGACCAGCATCGCCTCGGTCAGGTCGAGGGGTTCATCCTCCGGCACATCGCCCTTGGCGACCGGTGCCGAGGTGTCCTGCGCCTCGTCCTCGTTCAGGATGCGACGGATGGAGGCGAGGATATCGTCCATCGCCGGGTCGTTCCCGCCGCCCGGCCCGCCGCCAGCACCACCGCCACCACCAGGCCCTTTGCCTGCACCACTCATCCTTTAGCGCCCCTGCTCGGCGTAGTCGCCGAGGCCGACCCAGCGGTTCCGCACCTGACGATAATATGCCTCCATGTCATACATCTGCACCGGCAGCCCGAGATCCTGCGCCGTCAGGCGGCCGACGGAGGCCGCCAGCGAATGCGAGGCGGTGATCACGTTGGCCAGCGCACGGACGAGGCTGACGCGGGCGTTCAGCAGTTCCTGTTCCGCGTTCAGCACATCCAGCGTGGTGCGGCTGCCGACGATGGCTTCCCGCTGCACGCCGTCCAGCGCGATCTCGGCAGCGCGAATCTGCGCGCGCACGCTGTCCACCTGCGCGCGGGCCGCGTTCAGCGTCTCCCACGCCGAAGTCGCCTGCTGCGAGGCCGCGCGGCGCTGGTCCGCCACGACCTGCCGCGCCTGCTGTGCCCGCTGCCGCGCCTCGCGCACCTGCGAATACTCGGAGCCGCCCTGGTACAGCGGCACGGTGAGGTTCGCCGTCAGCTGGCTGCCGGTAGCGCGGCTGTCAGGCGCCTGGCTGTTGTCGTTGCGGAAGGTGGTGCCGTTCAGGCTGACCTGCGGCAGAAGCGTGCCGAAGTTCACGTCCACCAGGTCGCGCGCCGCCGCCTCGCCGAACAGCGCGGCGACAACGGCCGGGTTGTTGCGGCTGGCCACGGCGCCGGCCTCGGCGGCGTTCGCCACCGGCGCGCGCAGCGGCTGCGGCGCAACCAGGCGCTGCGGCGGCTGGCCCACCAGCCGGGTGAAGGTGGCACGGGATTGCTGTAGGCGGCCCTCAGCGTCGGCGCGGGCGGCGCGGGTGCCGGCCAGCCGGCTTTCCGCCTGTGCAACGTCGGTGCGGGTGATCTCGCCGACGCGGAAGCGTTCGTTGGTGGCGCTGAGCTGACGGTTCAGCACCTGCTCGTTGTTGATGTTGAGGCGGACCTCCTCCTGGTCGCGGATCACCGCGACATAGGCATTCACGGTATCGCCCAGCACCTGCTGTTCGGTCGCGATCAGCCGGGCGCGCTGCGCCAGCACCAGGTTTTCGGCCCGCCGCGTCTGCGCGACCGTGCGACCACCGCGGTACAGCGGCTGCGTCACGCCAGCCTGGATGGCGGCCGGGTCGCGGTCGACGTTGCGGCTGACGCCGCTGGCGGTGCTGCGGCCGGTCGCGGTGCCGTAGCTGCCGGTGACCTGCACCGTGGGACGCCAGCCGGACAAGGCCTGTGGCACACCCTCATCGACCGCCCGCAGTTCCGCGCGCGCGGCCTGCAGGGTGGGGTTATTGGCATAGGCCAGCGCCAGCGCTTCCTGCAACGGCTGCGCCGCTGCGGGAGCGATGATGGCGGCCGGAGAGGCCAGCAGCATCAGGGCGAGAGCGGAACGGGAGGACATCATCGCGTCGAAACTCCAGATGCCCACGCCGCAGGGCGGGGGAGACGAAGGGCACGCCGGCCTGGCCTGGGCTTCAGAAGGCGAAGCCCGGAGCCGGTTGGAACTGAGGCAGCGGCAGGGTGGCGCAATCGAAGGCATCCGTCACGCTGAAGCTGCCGCCCTGCCGCAATCCCAGGACGGCGCGGGAGGAAAGACCGCGCTCCGCCGCCGCCAGGACCGTCGCCAGCCGGCCGCCATCAGCCAGTTGCTCAGCGATCGCCGCCGGTATCGCGGGAATTTCGCCCTCGATCAGGATAGCGTCATAAGGTGCACCAGCGGCGTGGCCGAGCGACGGTTCGGCCTGGACCAGGCGAAGCACGCCGGCCGGCAGCAGGCCGGCGACCGCCTGCCGCGCATGGCTGAACAGCGCCGGGTCGGGTTCCACGGCGGTGACGCGCGCGCCACAGCGCACCGCGACCGCCGCCGCGTAGCCCGTGCCGGCACCGAGCACCAGCATGCGGTCGCCTTCCCGGATCCGCAGCAATTGCAGCAGGCGGGCGATGACCATCGGCTCGATCAGGGCGCGGCCGCCGGGCAGGCGTACATCCTCGTCCGCATAGGCGCGCGCGGCGAGGCCGTGCGGCAGGAAACGCTCCCGCGGCAGGTCTCCCATGGCGGCCAGCAGCAGCGGGTCCGTGACCTTGTTCGGCCGCAACTGGCCGTCGACCATGAAGCGGCGGGCGGCCGCCATATCCGGCGTTGCGCGCGTCGCGCGGTCCAGGTCCATCGTCGCTGCCTTGTCCATGGCCGCGCTTATACGGGCCGCCCGCGCGCCGGCCAAGTCGCAGTTCCGCGTGATGTCCCGCGCGCCTTGGCGTCGCGGGGCACACGCGCCTTGGCGTCGAGGGGCGCACGCGCCTTGGCGTCGAGGGGCACACGCGCCTTGACCAGCAGCGCGGCCTGCCGGATAGAGGCGCCATCGTGTCACGGCCGCGTGGCAGAGTGGTGATGCAGCGGACTGCAAATCCGTATATGCCGGTTCGATTCCGGCCGCGGCCTTTCCGATCCCCTCTTCCTGCTTGGGGGGCTTTACCCCGGGCCGGGCGGTCGCTATAGCCCGGCACCTTGGCTGATCCGGCGTGGCGCAGCGGTAGCGCAGCGGACTGTTAATCCGTTGGTCGTAGGTTCGAATCCTACCGCCGGAGCCATCTTCATCCCGACAGAACCACCGGCGTTCCAGCGCGTTTCGCTGCGCATGGACCTCTCCGACCTGCTGCCCAGCGTGCGCCAGCTCACCCTACTGCCGCATCTGCGCGACCTCGCCATCGCCTACGCCCTCGCCTTCCTGATCGGCTGGAACCGGGAAAGGGAGGATCGCAGTGCCGGGCTGCGCACCTTTCCCCTCGTCGCCGTCGCCTCCTGCGGCTTCGTCCAGGCGACGGAGGGGCTGACCGCCGGGCAACCCGAGGCCGCGGCGCGAATCATCGAAGGGGTCATCACCGGAATGGGCTTCATCGGCGGTGGCGCCATCCTGAAGGATGGCGGCCAGGTGCACGGCACGGCGACGGCCGCCTCCCTCTGGGCCACCGGGGCCATCGGCGTCGCGGTTGCGGTCACCGCCTATGACGTCGCCGTGGTGATCTGCCTTTTCGCCGTGCTGACCCTCTACCTGCTCAGCAAATTCAAGCCGGAACCGCGGGGCTGAGCGACGGGACGGCTTGACGGCGCCCCCTCCGCTGGCGTTGTCCTGATCCCGCAACCGCCCTAGGCCCCCATGTGACCCCCCCGCCGCGCCAGCCCCGCGACCGAGACGCCGCATGATGAGCCGGATCGGGCCGACCCCGAGGTTGCCACTCCAGGCATTCTCCCGGGAGGTCCCACGAGGCGTGTTGCCGCCGCCGCGCCTCGCCGTGTTCGACCTGGACGGCACGCTGGCCGACAGCCGCGCCCTGATGTTCGAGGCACTGGACGACGCCGCGCGCCGATTCGGTTTCCGCCGGATCGACCATGCCGAAGCCGAATCGCTGCGCGACCGGGATGCGCGGGCCATCATGCGGGCGTTGCATGTTCCGCTGTGGAAGCTGCCGCGCATTGCCGCCCATGTGAAGGCGCTGGCCACCGCCGCCCCGCCGCCGCCGCTGTTCCCGGGCGCGGAGGCCATGCTGGACCGGCTGCGCCTGGCTGGCGTCACGCTGGCGCTGGTGTCCTCCAACAGCGAGGCGAATGCCCGGCGGGCCTTGGGCGACGCCGCCGCCAGCTTCACCCATTGGGCCTGCGACGCCACCCTGTTCGGCAAGGCGTCCCGCTTCCGCCAGGTGCTGCGCCGCAGCGGTCGGCTGCCGGCCGAGGCGATGGCGATCGGCGACGAGCTGCGCGACATCGCCGCCGCCCGCAGCGCCGGCGTGCAGGCCGGCGCGGTGGCCTGGGGCTACGCCGTGCCCTCCGCCCTGGCCGCGGCGCGACCGGACATCCTGTTCACCAGCATGGCCGAGATCCCGGCCTGGTTCGCCGCCTGAGCCGTCCGTCCCAGGCTATTGCGGCATCCCGTCGGGGATGACCGTCTGGATCAGGCTGGAATCCAGAGCCTCGTATTCGTGGTACTTGATGGTCGCGTAGAGCTGCGCGCGGGTCTGCATCCGGTCCAGCATCTTCATGGTGCCGCCGTCTCGGTTGATGGCGGCGTAAAGCTCCTCCATCGCCCGCGCCGCGACGCGCAGGTGGCTGACCGGCCAGATCACCATGGCATAGCCGAGGTCCTGGAATTCCTGCGCCGTAAAGAACGGCGTGCGACCGAACTCGGTCATGTTGGCCAGCAGCTTCACTCCGGGCATGCGGCGGGCAAATTCGGCGAACATGTCGCGCGTCACCAGCGCCTCGGGGAAGATCGCGTCGGCGCCGGCCTCGAGATACAGCTTCGCGCGGTCCACCGCCGCATCCATGCCCTCGCTGGCCACCGCATCGGTACGGGCAATGATGTACAGGTGCTTGCGCGCCTTCCGGGCGGCGGCGACCTTGGCAGCCATGTCGCGGGCATCGGCCAGCTTCTTGTCGTTCAGGTGGCCACATTTCTTCGGCAGCAACTGGTCTTCCAGGTGCACCGCCGCGGCGCCGGCTTCCTCGAAGGTCCGCACCATGTGCATGACGTTCAGCGCCTCCCCATAGCCCGTGTCGCCATCGACCAGGATGGGCAGGGATGCGGCGCGGGCGACCTGGCGGATGTGGAAGGCCACGTCATCCACCGTGATCATGCCGAGGTCGGGCAGGCCCATGGTCGCGGACATGGCGGCACCCGACATGTACAGCGCCTCGAACCCCGCCTCCTTCGCCAGCAGGGCCGCGATGCCGAGATGAGCGCCCGGCATCTGCAGGATCTGCGGCCGGTCGAGCAGCGCGCGGAAGCGCTGGCCGGCGGGGGCGTCGGGCAGGTCGTCGGCGATGACATAGGGCATGGCGGGGCTCTCCGATGGGCGGGACGGGCCTTGTCTAGCCCGCCGCGATATCCTCCGCCCAGACCTCCGGCCGCTCGGCCTGGAAGCGCTGCATCAGCGCGTGGCAGGCCGGATCATCAAGCACCGTCACCTGCACGCCACGATCACGCAGAAAATCCTCGTTGCCGGCGAAGCTGCGGTTCTCGCCGATGACGACCCGGGGAATGCCGAACTGCACGATGGTGCCGGCGCACATCATGCAGGGGGTCAGGGTGGTGTAGAGCGTGGTGCCGGCATAGCCGGGGCGGCGTCCGGCCTGGCGCAGACAATCCATCTCGCCATGCGCGATCGGGTCGCCCTGCTGCACCCGCCGGTTCCGCCCGGCACCGAGCAGCCGGCCTTCCGCCCCGACCAGCACGGCGCCGACCGGCACGCCGCCTTCGTCGAAGCCCGTCCGCGCCTGCGCCAGGGCCTGCGCCATGAACCCCTGATCGTCGCTCATGGCGTGCGGAAGAAAATGAAGGTGATCAGCATGAACAGCGGCACCAGGAACACCACCGCCCAGCCGCAATAGGCGAAGAAGGACGGCATGCGGACGCCGTTCTCCTCGACGATGGCCTTCACCATGAAGTTGGGCGCGTTGCCGATGTAGGAATTGGCCCCCATGAACACCGCGCCGCACGAAATCGCCGCCAGCGTCAGCGCCCCCTGCCCCATCAGCGTCACGGGGTCGCCACCGGCCAATTCGAAGAACACGATGTAGGTCGGCGCATTGTCGAGGAAGCTGGACAGCACGCCGCTCATCCAGAAGTACACCCACGGAATCGGCGCCCCGTCGGGGCCGGAGGTCAACGCCACCAGCCCCGCCGCGGCGCCCTGGCTGCCGGCGCGCAGGATGGCCAGCACCGGGGCCATGCAGACGAAGATCGCCGCGAACAGCTTCGCGACCTCCAGGATGGCGCCCCAGGCAAAGCCGTTCGCCTCCCGCAGCGCCGGAGTGGTGAAGGCGACGGAGACGCCGGTGATGGCGAGGAACAGGCCGATTCCGACCACCCTTTCCACCTCCATCACCTGCCCCAGCACGTTCATGCTGCCGAGCTTGACGTAGCCCATGCCGATGACGACGCCGACGATGGCCACCACCAGCCAGACGTTGAGCCATCCCTCGATGCCCACCGCTTCCTTGGCGACCACGGGTGGCACCGGCTTCTCCCGGTTCCAGGCCAGCGTATCCAGCAGCCAGTAGACTGCCAGCAGGATCACCGCGCAGGTGGCGAATTCGGCAAAAAGGTGGGTGGTGGGCCAGAAGAAGGACACGCCGCGCAGGAAGCCCAGATACAGCGGTGGGTCGCCCACCGGGGTCAGGCTGCCGCCGATATTGGCGACCAGGAAAATGAAGAAGACGAAGGTGTGGGTCTTGCGGGTGCGGAAGGCATTGGCGCGCAGCACCGGGCGGATCAGCAGCATGGCCGCCCCCGTGGTGCCCATCAGGCTGGCCAGGATGGTGCCGATGGCCAGCAGCGCCGTGTTCACCGTCGGCGTGCCGACCAGCGAACCCTTCAGCAGAACCCCGCCGCCCGCCGTGTACAGCGCCAGCAGCAGCGCGATGAAGGGCACGTACTCCAGCACCATGACATGGGCGAACTCGTACCAGGCGGCATCGAAGCCGAAGGTGGCGGCGAAGGGCAGCAGGAACAGCGCCGCCCAGATCGCGGCGATCTTGCCGTAGTGGTGGTGCCACAGATGCGCGGCCACCAGCGGCATCAGCGCGATGGACAGCAGGATGCCGACGAAGGGAATGCCCCAGGCCAGCGACAGTTGCGCTCCCGGCACGCCAGCCGCCAGCGCCTGCCCTGGTGCCAGCAGAAGCGCGGCGCCCAGGCCAAGCAGACCCTTCCCCCTCATCCCCGGATTCCCCATTCGCCATCCCCTGTTCCAGCCCATAGACGCTTACCCATGCCGCGTCACCGGGCGCTTTCCGGGCTTTCCCCGGGCAGGAAATCAGCCCGTTGCCTCACGATCCCGCCGCCCGCCCTTCCCGCCAAGCCCCGCCCGGCCTACCTTCCGCGCCGCAAAGCGGAGAACTCGCGCATGGAAATGACCGGCGAACGGCGCATCGCAGCGCCCCGGGAACGGGTCTGGGATGCCCTGAACGATCCCCAGGTGCTGCAGGCGGCCATTCCCGGCTGCGAAAGCGTGGAACGGATCGGCGACGACCAGTTCCAGGCCAAGGTGTCCATGAAGCTCGGCCCGATGTCCGCCAAGTTCGGCGGCAAGGTCACGCTGTCCAACATCGTCCCTCCGGTTTCCTACACCATCTCCGGCGAGGGCACCGGTGGCGCCATGGGCTTCGCCAAGGGCGGCGCCGACGTGGCGCTGGAGGAAGACGGGCCGGAGGCGACCGTGCTGCGCTATGCCGTTCGCGCCCAGGTCGGCGGCAAGATGGCGCAGCTCGGCGCCCGCCTCATCGACAGCACCGCGAAATCCATGGCCGACCAGTTCTTCGATCGCTTCGCCGCCATCGTCGCCCCGCCGCTGGCCGAGCACCCGGCACCGCCGGACCAGCCGGCCTCCCGCGCCGTCGCCGGCACGGATACCGAATACCTGGCCGAACCCGCCACCGCCGCGCCGCTCACGCAGCATGGCGCGGAGGGCATGTCGCCGGGCGGGCCGGTGCACCGGCCAAACCCGACCTCGGGCCAGCTGCCGCTGCCGCTGCGCCTGCTGACGCAGGATTTCCTCGGCTTCCCGATCCAGGTCTGGTTCGGCCTGGGCGCGATGCTGGTCGTCCTCGCGCTGATCTTCCTGACGTGAGCAGGCCGGCCGACGTTGCCGCGACGCAGCGCCTGCTGGCGGAAGGCGGCTACGTCGCCGACCGCCAACTCGCCACCACCATCCACCTGGCGCTGCGCATGAACCGCCCGGTGTTCCTGGAAGGCGAGCCCGGCACCGGCAAGACCGAGATCGCCAAGGTCCTGGCCGCCGAGCTGCCGCGCCGCCTGGTCCGCCTGCAATGCTACGACGGCATGGACCTGGCCTCGGCCGCCTATGAGTGGAACCACGCCCGCCAGCTCATGGCGATCCGCTTGGCCGAGGCCAGCGGCGGCGCAGGAGACCGGGAGGCGCTGGAGCGCGGCATCTACGACCGCCGCTTCCTGCAGTCCCGCCCGCTGCTGGATGCTTTGGAGGGCGAGCCCGCCGTCCTGCTGATCGACGAGCTGGACCGGGCCGACGAGCCCTTCGAGGCCTTCCTGCTCGAAATCCTGGCGGACTTCCAGATCAGCATTCCCGAACTCGGCACCGTGAAGGCGACGACGCCGCCGCTGGTGATCATCACCTCGAACCGGACGCGGGAGGTGCATGACGCCATCCGCCGCCGCTGCCTGTATCATTGGGTGGACTACCCCGACGCCGCCCGCGAACGCGCCATCCTGAAGATCCGCGCGCCGCAGGTGGGCGAGGTGCTGTCCGCCCAGGTGGTCGCCTTCGTACAGGCGGTGCGCGGCGCCGATACCTTCAAGCCGCCCGGCGTCGCCGAGACCATCGACTGGGCCGCGGCGCTGTCCGCGCTCGATGCGCGGGAGCTGGAGCCGACCCTGGTCGATGAGACGCTCGGCGCGCTGCTGAAATACCAGGACGACATCGCCAAGATCCGCGGTGCGGAGGCTGCCCGGCTGGTCGCCGAGGCCAAGCAGGCGGCGGCGTGATTCCGCCGAAGGCGGCGCTTTCGCTGCCATCGGCGAGCCCCGGCGCCGCGCTCGCCTTCAACCTGCTCGCCTTCGGCCGCCTGCTGCGCCGCGCCGGCGTGCCGGTCGGCCCGATCGAAAGCATGGCAGGGGCGGAGGCGCTGACGCAGGTGGACCTCGGCGACCGCGCCCAGGTCCATGCCGCGCTGCGCGCCACCATGGTCCACCGCCACGAGCACTTTCTTCTCTTCGACCAGGCCTTCGGCATGTTCTGGCGCGATCCGGACGCCGCGCGCCACGCCAGCGCTATGGCGCTGATGGAGGGCATGCAGGAACCCGCCAAGCCCGCCCCGGCGCAGCGGCGCCTGGCAGAGGCGATGCAGGGCGACCGCCCGAAGCCGCCCCGGCCGGACGACAAACCGCCCGAGGAACGGGTGGACATGACCTTCACCGTCAGCGAGCGGGAACGCCTGCAGGCGATGGATTTCGAGGCGATGTCGGCCGCAGACCTCGCCAACGCCAAGCGCGAGATCCGCAAGCTGGTCCTGCCGCTGGATGCGCGCCCCACCCGCCGCTTCCGGGCCGATCCGTCCGGCCCGGCCTGGGACCTGCGCGCCACCACCCGCGAAAGCCTGCGCACCGGCGGCGAGATCCTGGACATCGCCCGCCGCCGCCGCATCGTCCGACCGCCGCCGCTGGTGGCGCTGTGCGACATCTCCGGCAGCATGGCGCGCTATGCGCAGATCCTAATCCACTTCCTGCACGCCGTGGCGAATGACCGCGAGCGCGTGCACACCTTCCTGTTCGGCACCCGCCTGACCAACGTCACGCGCCAGCTGCGCCACCGCGACGCGGAAGTGGCGTTCGAGGCGGTAGCGCACGCCGTGCCCGACTGGTCAGGCGGCACCCGCATCGGCGATTCGCTGGAACTGTTCAACCGGCTTTGGTCGCGCCGCGTGCTCGGCCAGGGCGCCGTGGTGCTGCTGATCACCGATGGGCTGGACCGCGAGGGCGCGCGCGGCCTCGCCGAGGCGACGGACCGGCTGCAAAGGTCCTGCCGCCGCCTGATCTGGCTCAATCCCCTGTTGCGCTACGCGGCCTTCCAGCCCAAATCGCAAGGCATCCGGGCGATGCTTCCGCATGTGGACGAATTCCGCCCGGTGCATAATCTTGCGAGCCTGCGCGACCTGGTCTCCGTCCTGTCGGACCCGCGCGCCGGCCGAATGAGGAGCGCGGCATGAGCGCATCGTCCGAAGACATTCTCGCAACCGCCGCCCGCTGGATGGCGGAAGGCGAGCAAGTGGCCATCGCGACCGTGGTCGAGACCTGGGGGTCGTCGCCGCGCCCGGCGGGGTCGCGCCTGGTGGTCACCGCTTCCGGTCGCATGGAGGGCAGCGTCTCCGGCGGCTGCATCGAGGGCGCTGTGGCCGACGTGGCGAAGCAGACCATGGCGAGCGGCACGCCGCAGCTGCTGGATTTCGGCATTTCCGACGACCGCGCCTGGGAGGTCGGGCTGGCCTGCGGCGGCAAGCTCAAGGTCTTCGTCGAGAAGCTCGGATGAAGGATCTTATGGATCTCCGGCGCCGCGCGCCACCTTCACGGCCTTGGCCGGCGCTACCAACCGCACGGGGAACTTGAACCATGACCCCGGAACTCCTGGCCCGCCTGACGGCCGCCCGAGACGCGAAGCATCCGGTCGCGCTGCTGACGCGGCTGCCGGATGGCGCGCAGCGACTGTATCCTGACGACGACCTACCGGAGCCGCTGGCCGCCGAGGCGCAGGCAGCCCTGGCGACCGATGCGGCGCGCAACGCCACGCTGGGGGAAGAAAGCTGGTTCATCCAGCCGCAGAACCCGCCGCTGCGCCTGATCGTGGTCGGGGCCGTTCATATCGCCCAGGCGCTGGTGCCGATGGCAACGACGCTCGGCTTCGCCGTGACGGTGGTGGACCCGCGCCGCGCCTTCGCGACGGAGGAGCGTCTCGGCCAATCCGTCGCCATCTCCGGCGACTGGCCGGATGAGGCGATGACCGCGCTGGCGCCCGATACCCGCACCGCCGTGGTCACGCTGACCCACGACCCGAAGCTGGACGACCCGGCGCTGGAAGTCGCGCTGCGTAGCCCCGCCTTCTACATCGGCAGCCTCGGCAGCCGCCGCACCCACAGCAAGCGCCTGGAAAGGCTGCGCGAGGCCGGGCTGGGCGAAGCCGAGCTTGCCAGGATCCACGCGCCGGTCGGCCTCGACATCGGCGCCGTCACCGCGCCTGAAATCGCTGTCTCCATCCTCGCCCAGATCATTGCCGCAAGGCGCGGGCCGAAGGGTTCGAAAACATGAATTTCGGCCCGACCCCGCTGGAGGAAGCGCGCGGCGCCATCCTCGCCCACACCGTCCGCCTGACCGGTCGCGTGATCAAGAAGGGCACCGTGCTGGACGAGGCCGCCATCACGCTGCTGCGGGAGGCCGGCCGGCGTGACGTCATCACGGCCCGCCTCGAATCCGGCGACGTGCCGGAGGATGAGGCGGCGGACCGCATCGCGGATGCGCTGATGGCCCCGCTCATCGCCCGGTCCCGCGCCGCGACCGGCCGGGTGAACCTGTTCGCCGAAAGCCCCGGCCTGTTCACGCTCGACGCCGCGCTGATCGAGCGCATCAACGCCGTCGACGAAAGCGTCACCATCGCCACCCTGCCGAACCACAGCGTGGTCGATACGAAGGAGATGCTGGCGACCATCAAGATCATCCCCTTCGCCGTCCCTGGCCGCGTGCTGGCGGTGGTGGAGGCGATTGCCAAGGGAGTCGGCGCCGGCCGCAAGGCGAATGGCGCGCTCGGCGTGCATCCGTTCCAGCCGCTCAGCGTCGGCCTGGTGCTGACGGAACTGCCCGGCATCAAGGAAAGCGTCATGGAAGGCGCGGTGGAGGCGACCGAGACGCGCATCCGCGCCCTGCTCGGCACGCTGCTGCCGGTGGAACGCGTGCGGCACGAGGAAGGCCCCGTGGCCGATGCGCTGGCCCGGCTGAAGCGCGCCGGCGCCGACCTGCTGCTGGTCGCCGGCGCCTCCGCCGTGGTGGACCGGCGCGACGTCGGCCCGGCCGGCATCGTCCGCGCCGGCGGCGCCATCGAGCATTTCGGCATGCCGGTGGACCCGGGCAACCTGATCTGCCTCGGCCGCATTGGCGATACGCCGGCCCTGGTGCTGCCCGGCTGCGCCCGCAGCCCGAAGCTGAACGGCTTCGACTGGGTACTCGCCCGCATCTTCGCTGGTCGCAAGGTGACGGCGAAGGACATCATGGGCATGGGCGTCGGCGGGCTGCTCAAGGAGATCGAGACGCGCCCCCTGCCCCGTGCCGAGGCGCCGCGCACCCCGCCGCTGACCAGCGCGCCGCGCCGCGCCCGCACCGTCTGCGCCCTGGTGCTGGCCGCCGGGCGTTCGCGCCGCATGGCGCCCTTGAACAAGCTGCTGGTGCCCGACAACAAGGGCATCCCGATGATCCTGCGGGTCGTCGACAACGTCCTGGCCTCGCACGCCTCGCCGGTGATCGTGGTGACCGGGCATGAGCGGGAGCGGATCGAGGAAGCGCTGGCCGGCCGGCCGGTGCTGTTCGCGCATGCGGAGAACTACGCCGATGGTCTGTCCGCCTCGCTGAAGGCGGGGCTGGCGGCGGTGCCGGCGGACGCCGAGGGCATCATGGTTTGCCTCGGCGACATGCCGCTGGTCTCGGCCGCCATGCTGGACCGGCTGATGCAGGCCTTTGATCCGGAGGAAGGCCGCGCCATCGTGCAGCCGACCTTCCGCGGCAAGCAGGGCAACCCGATGCTCTGGGCGCGGGAATTCCTGCCGCAGATGCTGTCGATCACCGGCGATATCGGCGCGCGCCACCTGGCGGCCCAGCATGCGGCGCGGATGGTGGAGGTAGAGATGGCGAGCGACGCCGTTCTGCGCGATTTCGACACGACGGAAAGCCTCAAGGGCCTGCCTGAATTCGCCGGCAAGCGATGAGTGCCTCGCCGATCGACGTCCGCCGGCTGATCGCGGACGTGCCACTGGCCGAGCACGCCCGCCGGGCCGACGCCTCTCATGCCGATGTCACGCCGGACCATTGGAGCTTCCGCAAGCCCTTCGCGCCGCTGGCCAAGGTGGGTCCCAACCTGACCCGGCTGGGCGCGATGCTGGAGGCGGCGGAGCTGTTTCCCGGCCTGCGCGTGCTGGAGTTCGGCTGTGGCGTAGCCTGGCTCGGCCGCCGCCTGGCCGAGGCGGGCTGCGAGGTCATGGCGACCGACATCTCCCCCACCGCGTTGGAGGCCGCCGCCGCGCATGATGCCCGGTACTGGCCGCATCTGGCGACGCGGCTGCGCTACGTACCCTATGACGGCATCCGTATCGACCTGCCCGATGGCAGTATCGACCGCGTCCTATGCCACGAGGCGTTCCACCACGTGTCGGACCAGGGCGGCGTGCTGGCGGATTTCTCCCGGCTGCTGGCACCGACCGGCCGTGCCGTGTTCATGGAACCCGGCCCGCAGCATTCCGGCGCCGAGAGTTCGCAAAACGAGATGCGCCGCCATGGCGTGATCGAGAACGACATCCGCATCCAGGACATCTGGGCTGCGGCGCAGGAAAGCGGCTTCGCGCGGATCGAGGTCGGCCTGTTCAGCATCCGTCCCCTGATGCTGCCGCTCGGACGTTTCATGGACCTGTATGGATACGAGATGGAGGGGCTCGCCGCGCCCAAGCCGCCACCTTCCGCCACCTACCGCGACCTGGCCCTGCCGGTGCTGCAGGGTTTCCGGATGTTCGTCCTGCATCGTGGCCAGGAAGCCAGCGACCGCCCGAGCAGCCTGCGGCGGGAGGGCCTCGCCGCCGAGATCGGCGTCCGCCTGCTACAATGTGGCGCCGATGGTCTGCGGCTGGTGCTGCGGCTGGAGAATACCGGCGAGGTGGATTGGTTGCCCTCCGGCTCGCAAAAGGGTTGTGTCAACCTCGGCCTGCTGCTGCTCAGGGCGGATGGCAGCCTCGTCAACCGCAACTGGAAGCGCCACCGCTTCCTGACCGATCCGCTGCCGCCGGGGGGCGTGGCGGATATTGACCTGACCTTGAATCTGCCGCCGGAGGCCGAGCTTTCGATCGACCTGGTGGCGGAGCATGTGCGCTGGTTTGGTGAACCCGGCCTCGGCCAGCGGCTTACGCTGCCGCCGGGCTGACGAAGTCCAGCAGCGCGGCGGACAGGCGCTCCGGATCGCTGACGATCAGGCCGTGCGGCGCGCCGGGGAAGACCTGTAGCCGGGCGCCCGGGATCAGCGCGGCGGTCGGGCCGCCGGTCAGCTCCATCGGGCAGGTCGCATCGGCATCGCCCTGGATCACCAGCACGGGCAGGCGCAGCCCCGCCAGCTCGGCCCGGAAATCCGTCTCCGCCAGGCTGCGGTGGAAGTCCAGGAGCCCCGGCAGAGATGCCCCCGCCGCCAACCGGCACACCCAGTCCAGCATGGCGTCGGAGGCCTCCGGGCCACCGAAGGCCCGCACGTTGCGGGCCAGCCACGAAGGGAAGTCCTGCCGCAGTTCCTCGCGCAGCGCCCCGAGAACCTCCGCCGGGATGCCGGCCGGGTTGTCCGGGCGTTGCGCCAGCAGCGGCGTCGTCGGACCCACAAGCGCGAGCCGGGCGATGCGCCCGGCGCCATGCCGGGTCAGGTAGCGCACCGCCTCCCCCGCCGCACCGGACATCGCGACCAGTGTGACTGCCGACAGGTCGAGTACGGCGAGGACATCGGCCAGGTCATCGGCCAGCGTGTCATAGTCGAAGCCATGGCCCGGATCGTCCGACCTTCCATGGCCGCGCCGGTCATAAGCCACGGCGCGCAGGCCGGCGTCGCGGATCGCCATCATCTGTCCAAACCAGCTGTCGCTCGGCAGCGACCAGCTGGCCAGGAACACGACCGGCGGGCCATCGCCGAAGCTGCGGTGGAACAGCCCGACGCCGTCGCGGGTGCGGATCATGCCAGGCCCTCCACCGGCACCCGCCGCAGCGCCAGCGCCTGCACCACCGCGAAGCCGGCACCCATGACGGCCTGCGCCAGGATGAAGGCGATGCCGAGCCCGGTCGGCGCCAGGCCGAAGGCGCCTGCCGCCAGCAGCAGGCTGTCCAGCACCCAGAGCGCGTTCAGCGCAACGATGGCCCAGGCAGCGCGCTGCCAAGGGCTGGCCGCCCAGCCCGTCAGGCCGACGAAGGCCGCCCAAGGCAGCAGCCCAAGGCCAACCCAGCGCAGCAGCGGCTCCGGCAGGCCCAGCGGGCCGGCCAGCGCACCGGCGCCGGCCGCCAGCACCAGGCCGCAGGCGGCGCAGGCCGCCGCATCGCCCAGCAGCGCCAGGCGCAGCATCCGAACATTCGGCATCGGGATCTCCTCCTTCAGTTTCCCATGCCGCCAGCCAACACCCGTCGGACGCCGGCGCGCGATAACCTCGGAGGTCATGGGAAGCCGGCGCCGGGCTGGCTAGGATCGCCACCATGCAAGCCCCAACCCCGTCCCCGCCCATCGGCATGCTGCTGCGCGAATGGCGGCAGCGCCGGCGCCGCAGCCAGCTCGACCTCGCGCTCGATGCGGAGGTCTCAACCCGGCACCTCAGCTACGTCGAAAGCGGCCGCGCCAGCCCGAGCCGGGAGATGGTGCTGCGCCTTGCCGATCAGCTCGACGTGCCGCTGCGGGCCCGCAACGCGCTGCTGCTCGCCGCGGGCTATGCCCCGGCCTACCGCGACGCCGCGCTGGCCGACCCGGCCATGGCCGGCGCACGCCAGGCCCTGGAGATGATCCTGGCGGCCCAGGCGCCGAATCCTGCGCTGGCGGTGGACCGGCATTGGCAGATCGTGGCGACCAATGCCGCCGTGGCGCCGCTGCTCGCCGGCATCGCCGAGCCGTCGCTGCTGGCGCCGCCGGTGAACGCCATGCGGCTCAGCCTGCATCCGGGCGGGCTGGCGCCGCGCATCGGAAATTTCCATGAGTGGCGGTCGCACCTTCTGGAACGGCTGCGCCGGCAGGTGGACGCCGGCGGCGATCCGGTGCTGGCCGCGCTGCTGGCCGAGTTGCAGGCGATGCCCGCGCCGCCACGTACCGCGCCGACCACGCCGGCGCTGGTCCCGGGCGGGGTCGTGGTGCCGCTGGTGCTTGAAAGTGCGGCCGGGCGGCTGACCCTGCTGTCCACCACCACCGTGTTCGGCAATCCGGCCGAGGTCACCCTGTCCGAACTCGCCATCGAATCCTTCTACCCCGCCGATGCCGAGACCGCGGCACGGCTGAGGAGCATCTAGGCCAGCCGCCAGTTCCCCGCGGCCGTGCGCCGGTAGCCGAGATCCTCGACCGCCCCGACGAAGCTGCGGAAATACCCGGGTTCGAGCAGTGCCACCGCCGAGGGGTCGGCCTCCGCCGCCACCGCGCGCGTCACCAGCCCCGGCCCCGTCGCCTCCCAGATGCGCACCTGCTGGCCGCGGCGGGCGGCCGAAACCAGCGGCGGCAGCATCCGCGCCACCAGCCGCTCCATCACGCCGCTACCCGGTGGCGCCGCCAGTACATAGCTGTGGACGTAGTAGGGAATCTCATCCGAGAACGCCGCCAGGAGCCCGACCCGGTGCAGCCGCGCCAGCCATTCGGAGACCGGCCGCAGGCAGCGCTCATCCACATCCGCCCACAGCCCGCCATGGCGCGCGAGGAACACCATCCGCAGCACGTCGGACTGCATCGCCGGATGGCGGCAGGAATCGAAGGCTGCGAGCGCCTCCGTCCCCACCCCGGCCAGGAAATCCCGCGCGCTCGCGGCATGGAAACGGGCCAGGGGCAGGCCGGGGTGGTGGCGCACCCAGCTTTCCATCACCTCCAGCACATCGGACGGTGGGTCGGGCGTGTCCCAGTACTGCACGAGTGGCACGGTGAGCGGCGGCCCGGCGGCAGGGTCCGGGCCGTGCCAGATCGGGATCGCCCGGTCCAGCACCAGCGCCGTCACCGCCTGCCGCGCCGGGTCGCTGCGGTAGTGCTTGGCCGCGAAGGCGGCGGCCGTGACCGCCCGCAGGCGCGGCACCTCGCCGGCCAGCAGCATCAGCCGGGTCCGCAGCAGGGCGCCGTCAGCGCTGGACAGGTGGTCCGGAAGTGTCGCCAGCATGGCTTCCGCCGCGGCTACCTCGCCAATCTGCAACAGCATGCGGGCCGCCGCCAGCGCATCCCGCCAGTGCAGCGCCGGCGGGTGGCGCAGGGTGGCACGCGATGCGGCATCGGGTTCACCCTCCGCCAGGCGCAGCCGCACCAGCGCCTCCGCCCAGTCTCCGCGCTGGTCCTCGGGACGCGCGGCCAGCACGGCCTCTGCCGCGCGCGGATGGCCGGCCCGCAGCAGCAGCCGGGCCAGCTTCGGCGCGTCGCGGCGTCCGCGGCGCCAGGCGCGGCAGGCGGCCCGCGCCTCCTGCCGCGCGGCGGACAGTTCCGCCGCCACGTCGCGGGTCATCGCCACCCACCAGGCCGGCACCGGCGGGCGCAGGGCACGGAAGCAGCGCAGCGCCAGGTCGGGCCAGCCGAGCAGGTGCAGCGACCGGCCGAGCAGGAAGCGCGCCTGGTCATCCTCCGGCCGCAGCGCCAAAAGCGCCCGTCCATGCGCCGCGGCCAGGGCATCCTGGCCGAGGCCCGTCCGCAACCGCACCAGGGCGCGCAGTGCCTCCACCTGGGTCAGGCCGGTGGCCCGCGCCGCCGCCTCCAGCGGCGCGATTGCCGCGATCGGGTCGGGCAAGGCCAGCAGGTGCCGCGCGCTGCGCAGCGCCTCGGCCGCAACGTCCTCCGTCAACCGATCGCGGCCTGTACCCATCGCGCGGTCGCCAGCAGCCCGGCATCCTCGCCGATCCGACCGACCAGCTGTACCCCGAGCGGCAGGCCCTTGGGGCCCGTGCCGGCCGGGATGGTCACGTTGGGCCCCCACAGCAGGGTCCAGAGCAGGTTGAAGGTGGCATCGCCGGTATAGCCCAGACCTTCCGGCGCCTCGGCCGGCGCGCTGGGCGTCAGGATGGCGTCGAGGCCCTGGGTTGCATCCAGGAAGGCGGCGCGCGCGGCCTTGGAGGCGAGGCGCGATTCGAGCAGCTTCTCGGCCGGCTGTGCCTCCGCCCATTCTAGCCTTTCGCGCAGCACCGGCGAGATCTCGGCCCGCGCCACCGCCCATTCCCAGGCCAGCGCCTGGCGGGTTTCCATGTTCATCATGTGGGCGTGCAGCGCGGCCGCCTCCTCCAGCGCCGGCGGCAGGGCGAACTCCCGCACCTCGGCGCCGGCGCGACGCGCGGCCTCCGCCACTTCGTGCAGCCGCGCCACGGTCTCGGGCGCCGCGGCCCCCGGCGCCTGACCCAGGCTGAGGCCAAGGCGTGGCGCGCGGGAAAGCTTCGCCTCCGGGTCCATCGGCATTCCGGTCATCGCACCGATCGCGAGCCCGCAATCGGCGACGCTGCGCGCCATGACGCCGATGGTGTCGAGACCTTCCGAGCACACCTTCATGCCGCCACGGTGCAGGCTGCCATAGCTCGGCTTGAAGCCGACGACGCCGCAATAGGCGGCCGGGCGGATGATGCTGCCCGCCGTCTGCGTGCCGAAGGCCAGTGGCAGCATGAAATCCGCGACCGCGGCGGCGGAGCCGGAGGAGGACCCACCCGGCGTATGCGCGGGGTTGTGCGGGTTGGTAGTCGGCCCAGGATTGCGCGTGGCGAATTCGGTGGTGACGGTCTTGCCCATGATGACCGCGCCGGCCGCGCGCGCCGCGGCGACCACCGCCGAATCGCCGCGCGGCCGGTGCCCGGCCCAGATCGGCGAGCCATAGCCGGTCGGCATGTCCGCCGTATCCAGCACGTCCTTCACCCCGAACGGGAGGCCCGACAGCGGGCCGGGGCGCGCCCGTGTGGCGGCGCGGCGGGCCAGGCCGCGGTCCAGATGGACGAAGGCGTGCACCACCTCCTCCCGCTCCTCGGCGCGGGCCAGGCAGGCCTCCATCAGGTCGGTGGCGGAAAGCCGGCCGGCGGCGATGGCGCGGGCGGCGTCGAGGGCGGTGAGGCGGTTCGGTTCCATGACCGCATCACGCCATGCCAGGCACGCTTTGCGAAGATGCCCCCGTGGCGGGTGTCACGGCGGGGCGCCGATGCCACATAGAACAACATGCCGCATGCCAAGATCCAGGTCGCTGCCGCCGAAGACGGCAGCCTGTCCTACGCCGTTCCCGTCGCGCCCGAGGCGCTGCCCGCCGTCACCCCCACCGCCCTTCTGGCCGCCTGGGATGCGGCACGGGACCGCGCCCATGCCGGCCAGTGGGGACCGACGCGGACGATGCTGTTCCGCCGCCCGGACGGCAGCGCCACCGTGCTGTCCATCGCCGACCGCGACGCACGGTCCTGGGCCGAGGCGGTGGACCGCCGTGCCGGGCTGGAGACGTTGCCCGGCCTGGCCCTGTGCCTGCGGCTGCTGGCGCTGGTGGAGGTGATGGGGCGCAGCGCCTGGATGGCCGGCCTGTTCGCGGTGACCACCGATGGCGTCGAACTGCATCCTTCCCTGCTGCGCGCCGCCGCCGCCCTGCCATTGGATGCCGGAGCCAGGTTCGACGCGGAGGAACTTCGCGGGCTATTGTCACGCACCCTGCCCGGCCCACCCGAGGCGGGCCCCCGCGTCCTGGCCTGATCCGCCGCCCCGAAGGTTCCCGACATGCCCCGCCGCCTGCCGATCCTCCTCCTCGCCACCTTGCCGCTGGCGGCCTGCAACATGGCGTTGCCCAGCAACCTGCCGACGCCGATCGCCGCCCCGGCGCCGGTGCCGCAGGGCCAGCGCGACAGCCGCTACGAAGCCTGCCGGACGGAGGCCACGCGCGTCGTGCAGTACCGGGAACGCGGGCAGTTGATGCGGACGGATGAGACCGAGTCGAGTCGCGGCACCCTCGGCGTCACGCCCTACAGCCGGATCGAGTCGGATCGCGGCGCGGCGCAGATCGATCGCGACCGCCTGATCGCCGAATGCCTGAGCCGCGCGCCTACCCCGCCGGCCGCCACCCCGGCCACCCAGCCGGCGCCGCCGGCCGCCCCGCGACGGGTGCGCTGACCCGGCGTCCCGGGTGGCCTCCTCCAGCGCCCTCGCCCGCGCGCTCGCCACGCGCGATTCCCGGCTGTTCTTCTCCGGCTCCATGGTGGCCTGGACCGGGCTGTGGATGCAGCGCATCGCGGTGTCCTGGCTCGCCTGGGAACTGACGGGTAGCGCCTTCTGGGTCGGCATGGTGGCGTTCTGCGACCTGGCGCCGGCGGTGTTCATCAGCCCGCTGGCCGGCGCGATGGCGGACCGGGTCGACCGGGTCAAGCTGGCGATGTGGACGCAGGCGGCGATCGCCCTGCAATCCGCGCTCGTCGCAGGCATCACCTTCAGCGGCCACATGACCATCGCGATCCTGCTGGTGCTGGAGGTGATGGGCGGCATCGCGGCCAGCTTCGCCCAGCCGGCGCGGCAGACGCTGATGCCCGGCATCGTCGCCCGCGCCGACCTGCCAGCCGCCGTCGCTGCCAATTCGCTGTGCTTCGCCACGGCGCGCTTCATCGGCCCCGCCATCGCCGGCCCGGTCATCGCCATCTGGGGTGTGGTGCCGGCGATCGCGGGCAATGCCGTGGGCTACATGTTCGCCTGCCTGTCCATCTTCCTGCTGCGGATCGACCCGAAGGAACGCCGCGGCCACCCGGCCTCGGCATCCCTGTTCGGGGAGGTGATGGAGGGGTTGCGCTACGCCGCGCGGCATCCGGGCCTTGGCCCGATCCTGCTCTATGCCGCGCTGGGTGCGCTTCTGCTGCGCGGGGTGCAGGAGATTCTGCCGCCCTTCGTCGAGCGCCTGTTCGGCCGCGGCGCCGAGAGCCTGGCGATCCTGACCGCCTGCTTCGGCGTCGGCGCGCTGGTCGCCGGGCTATGGGTGGCCTCCCGCGGGCGGCTGGAGGGAACCACCCGGCTCGCGGTCTTCGCCGGACTGGCTCAGGCGGTGGCAACCGTGGGCTTCGTCGCCACCAGTTTCTTCCCCTTCGGCATGCTCTGCGCGGCGCTGATCGGCGGCACCGCCTCGATTCACGGCATCAGCGTGCAGACCCTGATCCAGAGTGCCACGGACACGACCTATCGCGGCCGGATGCTGAGCCTCTGGGGCCTGATCACCCGCGCCTTCCCGGCGCTCGGCGCGCTGACGCTGGGCGCGGCGGGGGAATTGTTCGGGCTGCAATGGCCGACGCTGGTGGCGGTGGCGCTGTTCCTCGGCGTCTTCGCCTGGGGCCTGACGCGGCTGCGCCGGATGGAACGTGAATTGGAAGGCGAGCCGGCATCCTCGGCCAGCCGTTAGGAGCGAGCAAGAATGTTGAACGCAGCCATCGTCGGCATGGGCCGCTGGGGTCAGGTGCTGGTCAACAGCGTCCAGGGCCAGCAAGGCGCGCCCATCCGCTTCGTCGCCGGCACGACAAGGTCCCCGGACAAGGCGCGCGCCTGGGCCGGAGAGCAGAAGCTGCGCCTGCTGCCGGATTTCGCCGCCGTGCTGGCAGACCCGGAGGTTCAGGCGGTGGTCCTGGCGACGCCGCACGCCCAGCACGCGGATCAGGTGATCGCTGCCGCGCGCGCCGGCAAGCACGTGTTCTGCGAGAAGCCCTTCACGCTGGACCGCGCCAGCGCCGCCGCCGCCGTGGCGGCCTGCGAGAAGGCGGGCGTGGTGATGGCGCTCGGCCACAACCGGCGCTTCCTGCCGTCCGTGGCCCTGATGAAATCCATGCTGGCGGAGGGCAGGCTCGGCACCCTGCTGCACGTCGAGGGCCAGTTCAGCGGCCCCGGCGCACGCGCGTACCAGCCCGGCATGTGGCGCGCGGACCGCGCGGAAAGCCCGCTCGGCGGCATGGGCGGCATGGGCATCCACATGATTGACATGATCATCCACCTCGCCGGGCGCTTCCGGCAGGTCTCTGTCGTCAGCAAGGCGCAGGTCTCCAAGACCATCGACGACACAACGGCGATGCTGGCGGAACTCGAAAGCGGCGCGACGCTGAACTTCGCGACCCTCGCGCTGACGCCATCCTTCTGGCGCGTGGCGCTGTTCGGGACGGAGGGCATCCTGCAGTTGCAGGGCCATGAGACGCTCAGCTTCACCCCGCGCGAAGGTGAGCCCTGGGTGAAGAATTTTCCGAAGACCGACATTGAAGCCGCTGAACTTGCGGCATTCGCGGCTGCCGTCGCTGGCGGCCCGGCCTACCCGCTGCCGGTCGCCGAGGCGATCCACGGTGTCGCGGTGTTCGAGGCGATGATCGGCGCCGCGGCATCCGGCAGCAGCTACGCCGTGGTGGCGTAGCGGCCGGGCGCTGCGGTAGGATCGGCGCATGTCGACCCGCCGCCGCACCCTGCTGACCTGCCTGCCCGCCGCAGCCCTTCCCGTGGCCGCGCAGGCCTTCCGGCTCGAGGCGCCATCCGCCGATATCGCCGCCGAATACGGCAGGGGCTGCCCGGCGACGGACAGCCATGCGGCGCTGGAGGCGGAGTTGGCACGGATGCTGGAGGGCCGGCCGGTGCCACCGGAATTGGCGCCCGAACTGGCGCGGCTGGCCCGCTGCCCCTTCTGTGGCTGTGCCGTGGCCGGTGCCGCCGACCATGGAGAGGCGGCACCACCCCCGGAAGGCTGATCCGGGCAGGCCAAGCCCCGTCTTGTCGCCCTGCCACCCCCGTCCTACGAACACCGCGCGAAATACCACGAGGAGAACCGCGCGATGTCCAAGATCACCCGCCAGGGCAGCAACCAGATCCTGTCGACCTCGGTCGAGTACCACAACTTCGTCTACCTCGCCGGCATCACGGCCGACGACCTGTCACAGGACATCAGCGGGCAGACCCAGCAGGTGCTGGCGAAGATCGATGCCGCGCTGGAAGCCAACGGCACCGACAACACCCGCCTGCTGCAGGCGCAGATCTGGCTGAAGGACATCCGCGACCGCGACGCGATGAACAAGCACTGGGTGTCCTGGCTCGGCGAGGCCGGCCGGCCGGTGCGCGCCTGCGTCGAGGCGAACATGGCGGACCCGCGCCACCTGGTCGAGATCATGGTCACCGCCTGCCGCTGAGGCAGCGGCGAAGGCCGATTCATTCCCTGGTCACATGTCAGCCATGTGACCAGGTTTTAGCGCCTCCCGATTCCGTGCGTCGGGTGTGGCTTTTTTGCCGCTACACTGTGTCTTCGTGTTTCGGCGTGTTTCATCCTAGGAAGATGATCTGTTCCTGGGGCAGGTGATCACGCCGGCTTGAGCAAATCGCCCCGCTTGGGCGCCGTTGCGATCACGCCGGGTTGCCCCGGCCCATCCCCGGCGGTTACCGCATGTTTCAGGCGAGCCGAACGGCGCGCTTGAGGCACACGAACGGGGATCAACACATGCGGGCAAGAGGCACGCTGGCCGCACTCTGCGTCCTGATGGGAACATCCGCCATCAGCCTGCCCAGCGCCCTTGCCGACCGGATCAACCCGCAGGCGCAGGCGGCCGCGCAGCGATCGACGCCGAGCCAGCGCGCCGCCCGCCCCGCGGCCTCTCCGCGCCAGGATGCCCAGGCCCGCCCCGTCCGCACCATCAACGGTCCGCAACTCGCCTCCTTCCGCGCCGCCGTGCCGCACGTGGGTATGGGCACGCCCATCCTGCCGGTTGCCGCTACCTCCGGCCTGTCCTGCGTGCCCTTCGCGCGCATGGCGACCGGAATGAACATCAGCGGCGATGCGCGGCTGTGGTGGGGCGCGGCCGCAGGCACGTATGCCCGCGGGCAGCAGCCCGAGCGTGGCGCCGTGTTGGCCTTCACAGCATCCGGTGGCATGAGCCGGGGCCATGTGGCCGTGGTCAGCCGTGTCGTTGGCAGCCGCACCATCCATATCGACCACGCCAATTGGGGCGGCCCCGGCATCCGCCGCGGCAGCGTGATGCGCGGCGTCGTGGTGATGGACGTCTCCGACCGCAACGATTGGACCGCGGTCCGGGTCCAGGTCGGCCACGCCAGCGACAGCTTCGGCCGCACCTACCCGACGCATGGCTTCATCTACAACCGCCCCGCCGGCACGCGCATGATGACCGCGGAGGCGCCGGCGCTGATCGAGGTGGCGCAGGACGGCGCCCCGCATGCCAGCCAGCATCTGCGCCTGACCTCGCAGCTTTTCGAGTAGAACCCGTCCCGGGGCCGGCGCGTCTGGCCCTGCGGAGGGTCCTTCCATGCATGAACGCGGCACCGATGGCGCCGAACGCCTGTTCCTGACCGACAGCGAACCGCGCGGCGGCCAGATCCCGAACAATCCCCGCCTGCCCGTCCTGATCCACCGCGGTGCCGTGCCCGTCGGTGATCCAGACGCCGCGGAGGCCCTGTTCGGCCGCCACGGCTGGCCGCCCGCCTGGCGCGATGGCATCTACCCCTACGACCACTACCACCCCAACGCGCATGAGGCGCTGGCGATCGCCCGCGGCCACGTCCGGGTGCGCCTGGGGGCGGAGTCTGGGGTGGTGCTGGACCTGGCTGCCGGCGACGTGGTGGTGCTGCCTGCCGGCACAGCGCACCGCAACCTGGGGCAGTCGACGGACCTGCTCGTGGTCGGCGCCTATCCGCCGGGCGACCCGCCGGAGCAGTACACGGTGCGTCCGGGCGAACGCGAACGCGCCCTGCACGCCATCCCGGCAACGCCCGATCCGCCCGGCGACCCGGTGACGGGCCAGCCGTACCGGTAGCGGCCTCAGCGATCCGGCTGGAAGACGTGCGCCATGAACCACTGCTCCGGATGCGCGCGCACCACGGTCTCCACCACCCGATCCAGCGCCGCGATATCCTCCAGCGCGGCGCTTCGGCCGCGTCCTGGCGGCCCCACCGGGATCTCCGGCAGGAAAGTCAGTCGGAAGCGCGCCTCGTCGCCCAGGCGCAGCGCGTAGGCCGGCACCACCGCGGCGCCGGTGGCGGCGGCCAGGCGCACGGCGCGCATGATGTTGCCATCCATCCGCAATGGCCGGCCGAGGGCCGGGGCATGCACCCGTCCGTCCCAGTACTCGTCGACGTAGTACAGCAGTGCAGAGTCGCGACTCTCCAGCAGGCGATGCGCCTCGAACACCGCGCCCAGACTCGGCGCCAGGGCGCGGCCCGGCCCACCCGCCTGGCGGATGCGGTTGCGCGCGGTGTCGGCGATCCGCATCCGGAAACGGTTGGGCAGCCGCTGGTAGATGCCGGAGAAGCGGATGCCAAGGCCCGACAGCCCGGCATGCACCACCTCCCAGTTTCCGACATGCAGGCCAGCCACCACCAGCGGCCGGCCCGATTCCTGGACCTCGCGCAGGACGGCGCCTCCGGCGACCTCGATGCGGCCCTCCGCCCAGAAGCGGTGCAACCCGGCGAATTCGCCGAAGCAACGTCCGACATGGGACCAGTGGGCGACGAGCAATGCCTGGATCTCCGCCGCATCCGCGTCGGGTCGCAGTGCGCGGAACAGCGCCCGGGCGCGCTCGGAACCCTCACTCCGCCGGCTGCCGCTGCGCAAACCCATGTGGGCGCCGACGGCGGAGGCGGCCTCCGTCGGCAGGAGGCGCAGGGCGTGGTGCGGGATCAGGTCCGCCAGCCCCTGGATCGGGTCACGCAGCCAGTGGCGCATCAGCGCCTTTCGCTCCGCCCAGGCCCAGGGCGGGGCGGGGTAGAGATTCCCGACCATCAGGAGCGCGGCGACAGCCACATGGGCAGCCGCTCCCCAGGCCGCAGCGTCAGCCGCGCCACCGGCATCACCTCCGTCCCCGGCTCCAGCGTGAAGCGGAAGCGGCCGGCCAGCGCCGCCAGGCAGATGGTCGCCTCCGCCAGGCCGAGATGCTGGCCGGTGCAGATGCGCGGGCCGGTACTGAAGGGGATGTAGGCGTGCCGCGGCGGCTTCGGTGCGCCGGGCATGAAGCGATCCGGCACGAAGGCATCCGGCTGCTCCCAGAGCGAGGGCTTGCGGTGCAGCAGCCAGGGGCAGACCAGCACGATGGTGCCCTTCTTGACCACGCGGTCGCCGATCCGGTCCGGCCCCAAGGCCTCCCGCGACAGCAGCGGCACCGGCGGGAACAGGCGCAGCGTTTCCTCCACCACGGCGCGGGTGAAGGGCAGGTTCGGCAGGTCGGCCAGGGTGGCGACGCGGTCGCCCAGGACCTCGGCCACTTCGGCCGCCAGCCGCTCCGCGCTCACCGGGTCCTGCGACATCAGGAACAGCGCCCAGGCGAGGGTGTTGGCGGTGGTCTCGTGCCCGGCCATGAACAGTACGATGGCCTCGTTGCGGAAGGCGCGGCGGTCCATCGGCGCGTCGGTGCCGGCCACTTTGGCTTCCGACATGGCGCGGATCAGCGACGCCTCGCCGGCCTGCGAGCCATCCAGGATGCCGTCGATCAGCCCATCTACCACCTGGTGGATGCGGCGCGCGGTGGCGCGGACGCGCGGGCTGCGGAAGCGGGGAAACCAGTCCGGCAGGCCGAACAGCGACAGCAGGTCGGTCTGGCCAATCACCGCCTGATATTCCGCGAAGGCAGCCACCACGGTGCCCGCGGCATCCGCGCCGAGCGCCCGGCCGAAGATGGTGCGGCAGATGATCTCGGCGGTCAGGTGGCCCATCTCCGCCAGCACGTCGATCGGCTCGCCGGACGGCAGCGCCAGCCACTGCGCGCGGCGTTCCGCCGCAGCCTCCGTGATGGCGGGCGCCAGTTCCGGCAGGCGCGAGACATGCGTCACGGGTGCCACCACGCGGCGGCGTTCGCGCCACAGCGGGCCGTCGCTGACGAACAGCCCATCGCCGAGCAGCGGGATCAGCGCGTGGCGGTGCTGCGGGCTTTTGCGCTGGAAGTTCTCATGCCGCTCGACGAATGCGTAGTGCACCGTCTCCGGGCTGTTGCAGACCACCACGTCCCGCAGCCAGAGCCTCGAGCCCAGCACATCCCGCTCGAAGGAGGTCGTGGCCCAGATCGCCAGCCAGTTTTCCCGCGCCAGGCGCAGCATCTGGCGCAGCGGCAGGCCCTTGGCAGGCCGGTGCGGATAGGGCGGAACGTAGGGCGGCGTCACGCTGGGACCATCGGCCATGCGTGACGCTTAGCACAAGTCGCAGGCCTCAGGCAGCGTCCGCCGTCAGCACGATGCGGCCCGTCACCTTGCCCGCCCGCAGCCGCTGCAAAGCATTGTCGGCGTTGCGCAGCGGCTCCTTCGTGATCGGGATCGCGGGGAGCGTGCCGCCGCGGGCCAGCTTTACCAGGGCGCGCAATTCCTTCGGGTCGCCGACATAGCTGCCGCGGACGGTCAGCGCGCGCATCGCCATCAGAGGCAGCGGCAGCGCCAACTCGCCGCCGAACAGGCCGACCTGGATCAGCTTGCCGCCCTTGGTCAGCGCGTCGAAGGCGAAGCGGGCGGTGGTGCTGCCGTTCACAAGGTCGATCACCGCCTCCACCGGCGCGCCGGCGGCCTGCATGATGCGCTGCGCGGTGTCCTCCCCGGTGGCGAGCACCGTCGCCGTGGCGCCGGCGGCCTTGGCAGAGGCCAGCTTGTCCTCGCCGATGTCGACGCAAACGATGTTGCGGTGGCCCATCGCCTTCAAAACCGAGATGGCCGACAGGCCCAGGCCGCCCGCGCCGACCACCACGATCGGCGCCTCCGGCGGCATCGGCATCACCTTGTTGATCGCCGAATAGACTGTAACGCCGGAACAGGCGTAGGTCGCGGCCAGCGCCGGGTCGAGGTCGCCGATCTCGATCAGGTGGCGCGGTTCCGGCACCAGGATGTGGGTGGCATAGCCGCCATTCTGGAAGACGCCGAGCGCCTTGCCCTGGAGGCACATGTTGTCCTCCTCCGCCAGGCAGCGCGCGCAATGGCCGCAGCCGACCCAGGGGAACACCAGCTTGGTCTCACCCACCTTAAGGCCGGTCGCCTCCGGTCCCCATTTCAGCACGCGGCCCACCACCTCGTGCCCCATCGCCAGCGGCAGCACCACGCCGCGATCCGACAGCTTCATGGTGCCGCGGCTGCCGAGGTCGTACTCGCCTTCCCAGATATGCAGGTCGGAATGGCAGACGCCCGCATGGGTGACTTCCAACAGGACCTGCTTGCCGGTGGGCTCCGGCGTCGGCATCTCGATTTCCTGCAGCGGCTTCCCCGCCTCGACCACGGCCCATGCCTTCATCGTCGTTCCTCCATTGTCTGGGAGCATGGCAACAGCCAGCGCGCCTGCGGTCAATCTGGGCGGATGTTGTTCTCCCGCACCACGCGGCCCCAGGTGGCGATCTGCGTGGACAGGAAGGGTGCGAAGCCAGCCTCCCCCTGTGGCTCCAGGTCGATGCCCAGCGCGATGACGCGAGCACGCACCTCCGGAATCGCCAGCGCCTCCCGGATCGCCGCCTCCATGCGCTGCTTGATGGACGCCGGCAGGCCGGCCGGGCCGAGGAAGCCCCAGAAGGCGCGCGCATCGATGCCCGGCACGCCGGATTCCGCCAGCGTCGGAAGATCCGGCATGGAGGGTGAGCGCGTCGCACCGGTCTGCGCCAGCGGCACCAGCGCGCCGCTGTCGACATGCACGCCGATCGCCGGCCGCGTCGCGATTGGAAGGTCCACCTCCCCGGCCAGTGCCGCCAGCGCCAGCGGCCCGCCGCCACGGTAGGGCACATGCACCAGTTGCAGGCCGGTGGCCTTGCCAACCAGCGCCATCGTCAGGTGGGCGAGCGATCCGTTGCCGATGGTGCCGTAGGTCAACGTATCCGGCTTCGCCCGCGCCGCCTCTGCCATCGCGGCGAAGGTCCTGTACGGGCGGGTGCGATGCGCCGTCAGCACCATCGGCGCGGTGCCGAACAGCAGCAGCGGCGTCAGGTCGCGCTCCGTGTCGAAGCCCATGTTCGGGATCAGCGCCGGGTTAACCGCGTGGGTGTCGAAGACCAGAACCCAGGTGTTGCCATCCGGCGCACTGCGCGCCACCGCCGCCGTGCCGAGCGAACCGGAGGCCCCTGCCCGGTTCTCCACCACCACGGAGACGCCGAGGCTGCGGGTCAGATGCGGTTGCAGCAGGCGCGCCAGCGCATCCGTGCTGCCACCTGGCGGGAACGGCGCGATGATGCGGATGGTGTCGTTCGGCCAGGCACGCTGGGCGCGCAACGCCGGTGCCGCCAGCACGCTGCCGCCGGCGGCCAGCAGCAGCCGGCGCGTGAGATGCGTCATGCTTCATCCTCCCTCGGTTTTCTTGTGAACCATTTGGCGCCCTGTGCGCGGGCGGCGCAACCGCCCGGAACGGGTGGGCGTTGCGCCTGCTGCGGGACACGGTTCGAATTCCCGCCAGGGAGACATCCAAGATGAGCGATATCCTGTCCCGCATTCTGTCCGGAGTCCTGGGTGGCGGTGGCCAGCCGGGCGGCCCAGGCAGCGGCATGGCGACGCGAGACTCGCCGCTGGGCACGCCTCGGCTGCCGGGCGACCAGCCCGGAGCCGGCGGTGGCCTGTTCGGCGGCGCGCCGGGGTCCGGCAGCATCGATAGGCTGGGCGGCGGCTCCGGTGGCCTGGGCGGGCTGCTGGGCGGCCTGCTGGGTGGCAGCCAGATGGGGGGCAGCCAGATGGGAGGCATGGGCGGCATCAAGGGCATGGCCCTGATGGCGCTGCTGTCCTACCTGATGCGCGGCCAGGGTGGCGCCCGCGGCCTGTCCTCCCTGACCGAACAGCTGCGCGGCGCCGGCCTCGGCGACAAGGTGGATAGTTGGGTCGGCCCGGGCGGCAACGAGCCGGTGGACCCGGACGAACTCGCCCGCGCCATTCCACCCGAGGCGCTGGCGGAGGTCGAAAACCACACCGGCATGGGCCGCAACGAGATCCTGTCGCAGCTCAGCCGTGGCCTGCCGCAGATGGTGGACCGCCTGACGCCGCGTGGGCAGTTGCCCGAGCGTGACGAGGATCTGCCGGACGAGGACGCCGACACGCTGATGAGCGGCTTCGGCTTCGGCCGCGACCCGCGCGGCTGAGGCTCAGACCGGCCGCGGTGCCGCCGGGGGCGGCTTCGCGGCCTTCAAGGCCCGGCGGATGTCGAGCTCCAGCTTCTCCAGCTCCTCCGCCGCCCGGGCACGCTGGCCGCGTGCCTCGTCGGCGATGCGCAGGCTGTCTTCGATGGTCGCGACCAGCGCGGCGTTGGCCTTCTGCACGGCGGCGAGGTCGAAGACGCCGCGCTCCAGCTCGGTCCGCGCCTCCAGGTTGCCGCGGCGCAGCGTCTCGGCATTGGCGGTCAGAAGCTGGTTGGTCAGATCGGTCGCGGCCTTCACGGCCTGGCCGGCCTCCCGCATCCGGTGGATCGCCAGCGCCTGCGCGAGTTGCTGGCGCCACAGCGGCACGGTGTTGGCCAGCACCGAGTGGATCTTGCTGGCCAGCGCCTTGTCGTTTTCCTGAATCAGCCTGATCGAAGGCAGCGCCTGCATCGCCACCTGCCGCGTCAGGCGCAGATCATGCACCCGCCGGTCCAACTCGTCCCGTGCGCCGCGCAGGTCGCGCAGCTTCTGGGGTGCAAGGTCGTCGGTGGAATTGGCGACGGCGGCTTCCATGGCCGGGATGGCCTCGGCATCCGTCTTGCGCAGCACGGTCTCGCCGGCCGCGACATGGGTGCCGAGGGCGTGGAACCACTCCAGCGTCGCCTGGTACAGCCGCTCCAGCCGCTCCACGTCTTCCAGAAGCCGGGTGCGGTGGGTGTCGAGCTTGTCACCGATGCCCTCGATCTGGCCCTTCACCGTCTCGTACTTGCCGATGATTTCCGTCACTTCGGCGCCGGCCTTGGTGAACATGCGGGCGAGGAAGCTCGGGCGCTCGTCCAGCTTGGTCACGTCGAAGCCGCGCAGCGTCTGCAAAAGGCTCGCGAGTGTCCGCCCCGCCTCGCCGGTCTCCTGGTTGCGGGCGCCTTCCAACATGGAATCGGCAGCGGCCTGGGCCTGGGACTGGGTCTGCTGGCCGAAGCGCAGGATGGAGCCGGGATCGGAGAGGTCGATCTGCTGCGCTAGCTCGCCGATCACCGCCTCCGCCACCGGGCTCGGCGCGTCCTCGCGCAGGTCGCGTTCCGCCAATTCGCGTGCAGCGACGGGCGGGCTGGCAGCGGGCGCGCCGTAGGGCTTCGGGCTGTTCGGCTTGGTGGTGCTCATGCGTAGCCCTCCTGGCGCAGCCTCTCGGCCAGCACCTTCACCTGGATATCGAGCGCCATGCTTTCCTCCGCGCGCAGCTTGTTGCGGAGCTCGTCGGCGGCGGTCTGCATGTCGTCCAGCAATTGCGGCATGCCAGGCGGCGGCTCGGCGCCGGCGGACAGGCGCTGGGCGATGCGGTCCAGGCCATCGAGGTGAACGGCCAGGAAACGGCGGGCCAGCGGCAGCCGGTCCGGCCGCGCGTCGAGGTCGTCCAGCACCGCGTCCATGGCCTGGGCGATGCCTGCCAGGCGCGGCTCGGCCGTGATGCGGGCCAGCCTTTCGCGGGCCTCGGCTAGCGGGCCGGGCGGGGGCGGTGGCGCGGGCGCCTCGACCTCAACCTGCGCGCCGTCATACATCAGGCGCGTGCCGAGCCAGGCTCCGGCGGCCAGCAGCAGCGCGACCGGCACCCCGGTCTGGGCGCCCATTCCCGCCACCAACCCGGTCGCGACCGCCGTCAGGACCGCCGCGCGCCGCGTGTCGCCCCGCCGGCCGCGCCGCAGCGTGCGCACTGCCAGGATCGGCAGCAGCAGGCCGAGGCCGGCCGCGACCAGCCCCTGCGCGTTGCCGCGCACGACCTCGACCACCACGTCGGGCAGCAGCGGCCAGGTGAACAGCGGCAGCAGCAGGCCGCGCGTGCCGTTGCGGAAGGTGCTGAAGGCGCCCTCGACCTTGGCGCGGCCGTCGCGCCAGGGGTCGTTTTGCCAAATGGGCCGCTGCATCAGCGGAACAGCGCAAGGGCGCTGGCCAGCCACAGGCTGAGCGTCAGCAGCCAGAAGCCGGCAACGCGGCGTGCGGGCGCCGGCAGGGTCGGCAGGAGGATCTTCGGGGGGCGTGCCATGGCCGCGAATAGATCGACCCGACGGAGCGCCGGATCAAGAGGCAGCAAGGGGCGCCGGACTGCGCCGCGGCAAATCTTGAACGGCCGACGCGCGTTGGGTCGCTGAACCGAAATGGAGCCGGCGCATTGGCATGGGCATGGCGACAAGGCCAATGAGCAACAAGGGCGAGGTCGAGTACCAGGGCGACTCCTTCTATTTCAGTTGGGACAGTGCCCGGACGGTGCGGGATATCGCCGCGGATCCGCAGGTGGGTCTGTCCTTCCAGGGCAGCGCCGGCCTGCGCGGCAAGCCGCCCCTTTTCGTCGCGGTGCAGGGCACGGCCCGCCTCGTCCGAATCAAGGCTGCCTTCGCGGAGCATCGGTCCCGCGGCCTGGATCGCTGGTTCCCGGACGGCATGGACACCAGGGGCGTCGTGATGATCCACATCCATGCCGAGCGCATCCGCTACTGGCATGGCGAGGAGGAGGGCGAGCTGACGACTTGACGCGGAGCCCGCCTTTCAGCGCCGGTCGGCCCGGGGATCCAGCGCATCCCGCAGGCCGTCGCCCATCAGGTTGAAGGCCAGCACCACCACGAAGATGGCAGCGCCCGGCGCGATGGCGAGCCAGGGCGCCGTCTCCAGGAAGCGCTGCGCGCTGTTCAGCATGGAGCCCCAGCTCGGCTGCGGCGGCTGCTGGCCAAGACCCAGAAAACTCAGCGAGGCCTCGGCGATGATCGCCTCCGCGATCGAGAGCGTCGACTGCACCAGCAGCGGCGGGATGATGTTGGGCAGGACGTGGACGAAGGCGGTCCGCCAGGGCGGGTTGCCCAAGGATCGCGCCGCCTCCACCCAATCCGTCGATTTCGCATCCAGCGCCATGCCGCGCGCCAGCCTGACGAAGATCGGGCTGGCGCTGATGGCGATGGCAATCATCGCATTTTCCAGCGCCGGGCCGAGGAAGGCCGCCAGCGCGATCGCCAGGATCAGGAACGGGATGGACAGCATGGCGTCCGAGATGCGGGAGATCACCGCATCGACCCATCCGCCGGCCAGCCCCGCCAGCAGCCCGATCGGCACGCCCAGCGCCACCGCGCCGAGCACCGAGATGACGCCAGCCATCAGCGAGGCTCGCGCGCCCCAGATCAGCCGGGACATCACGTCCCGTCCGTTCTCATCCGTGCCGAACCAATGCGCCTCCGACGGCGGGCGGCGGATGCGGGACCAGCTGGTCTCGATCGGGTCGAAGGGCGCGATCCACGGCGCGAAGGCCGCGATCAGCACGAAGGCGACCACGACGATCAGGCCGAACAACGCCAGGCGGTGGCGCAGGAAGCGGCGGACGGCGCGGCGGCCCGGGCTTTCGCCGCGCGCCAGGGCAACCGGAGCGGTTGTGGTGCCCATGGCTCAGGCCTGCCTCAGCCGCGGATTGATCAGCATATACAGGATGTCCGCCACCAGGCTCAGCGCCACGAAGATCAGCGCGGTCGCCAGCACCACGCCCTGCACCACCGGGTAGTCCCGGTTGAACACGGCATCCACCACCAGCTTGCCGAATCCGGGGATGGTGAAGATCTGCTCGGTCAGCACCGCGCCGGCCAACAGCCGACCGAACTCGATGGTGCCCAGCGTCACCACCGGGATCAGCGCGTTGCGAAGCGCGTGCTTCCAGACCACCACGCGTTCCGTCAGCCCCTTGGCCCGCGCCGTGCGGACGTAGTCCTGGCTCAGCGCCGTCAGCATCGCCGCGCGCGTGTGCCGCATGAGCACGGAGGCGACGCCGGTGCCGAGCACGAAGGCCGGCATGATGGTCGTCGCCAGCGACTGCACCGGGTCCTCCCACAAGGGAACATATCCCGATGGCGGCAGCCAGCCGAGCTGCACTGAAAAGAACAGGATCATCATGATGCCGAGCCAGAAATTCGGCGTAGAAATTCCGAACAGCGCGATGCCATTCGCAGCCCAGTCCCAGGGCGTGTCCTTCTTCACCGCCGACAGGATGCCGAGCGGCACCCCGATGACGATGGCGATGAGAAACGCCATGGAGGCAAGCTGCGCCGTGACCGGCAGCTTCTCCAGGATCAGGTCGGAGACCGGCATGCGGATGCGCCAGGAGAAGCCGAAATCCCCCTGGAGCACGTTGCCGACCCAGTACAGATACTGGCTCCACAGCGGCTGATCCAGGCGGAGTTCTGCCCGGATCTGCACCAGCACCTGCGGATCGCCGCGTTCTTCCCCGGCCAGGATCACGGCCGGGTCGCCGGGCATGAGCTGTTGCAGCCCGAAGATGATGAAGGACAGGATCACCAGCGTCGGCAGGATCTGCCCGAGGCGCTTCAGCAGCCAGGCCCACATTCCCGCAATCCCCAATCGCGGCACGGCGATGCCGTGCCGGGCGGCCGAAGGGCCGCCGCGCACAAACCAACAGATCTCATCCGCACGACCGTCGCCTGCGCGCAGCCAAGCCGCGGGAGGCGGCGCCCGGCGTCTGAGGGCATCAGTTCAATCTCATGCCCTGCAGGCGGATCATGCCATCGGCGATCGGCTGGTAGCCGGTCAGGCGCGTGCTGTGGATCATCACGTTCTTGCGGTGCCACAGGTAGATGCGCATGCGGTCGCGACCCAGCGCCGTCTCCATGATCTGCCGGTACAGGTCCTGGCGCTTGGCCACGTCGCCCTCGGTGCGGGCCGATTCCAGCAGGGCATCGACCTCCGCATTCGCGTAGCGCCCGTCATTCTGGCCGCCGCGGCTGTGCATGAAGGCGTAGATGTTGCCGTCCGGATCGGTGCGGCCCGACCAGCCGAGCAGGAAGGTCTCGAATTCGCCCCGCACGGCGCCGGCGAGCGCAGACGCGAATTCGGAGGCGCGCAGCGTCACCTCGAACCCGGCCTCCCGCGCCATCGCCTGGATCACCTCGCCGGCCTGCCGCAGATCCGGGTTGTTCGGCACCGTCAGTTCGACCGGCACCGGCGCGGTGTGGCCGGCTTCGCGCAGCAGGGCGCGGGCACGGGCCACGTCGCGGGCTTCAGGCTGGAAGCTGCGGACATGGAAGCTGCTGGCGGGCGGCACGGGCTGGCGCGTCGGGGTGTACATCCCCTCATAGACCACCTGGTTGATGGCGGCGCGGTCCAGCGACAGCTCGAAGGCCTGGCGCACGCGGGCATCGCGGCCCATCGGAGTGTTGGCGCGCGGGCCGTTGCCGATGTTGATGGTGATGCCCTGGTAGCCCAGTTCCTCCACCGGCACGCCGCGCAGGTTGCGGTTGCGCTGGATGGATCGCAGATCGTCCGGCTCCATCCGCTCGCCGAACTCGACGGCGCCGGACTGCACATTCGCCAGCCGCACGGTGTTGTCCGGGATCGGCAGGTAGGTCACGCGGGCCAGGTGGATGTTGGCGGCGTCCCAGTATTCCGGGAAGCGCTCCAGCACGATGCGCTCCTGCGCCACACGCTCGACGAACCGCATCGGCCCGGCGCAGACCGGGCGGGTGCCGAAGTCGCGGCCGGCCGCCTCGGCGGCCTTGGGCGAGACGATCATCCCGGCACGGTCGGTCAGCGTCGACAGGAAGGCGGCGTTCGGGCCGCCGAGCTTGATGCGGACGGTCAGCGGGTCCACCACCTCGATCGCCGTGATATTGCCCATCTCGGAGCGGCGGAAGCTTCCCTGCAGGGTCAGGTGCCGGTTCAGCGAATACCGCACCGCCTCCGCATCCATCATCTCCCCGTCATGGAAGCGCACGCCGGAGCGCAGCTTGATGGTCAGCGTCGTCGGGTCGTCCCAGGTGTAGCCGGTGGCGAGCTGCGGCACCGGCTCCAGCGCCGCGTTGATGTCGAACAGCTTGTCGCAGAAGCCCATATAGACGATGCGGCCGACATAGGTGCGCGACAGGGTCGGGTCGAGGATGTCCGGGTCCTCCCGCAGCGCGATGCGCAGGTGCTGCGCCTCCACGGCGGGTGCCGCGGCCAGGGCCGTGAAGCCGAGCAGCGCGGCGGCCAGGGTCTTTCGGATCATGCCAGTTCTCCTGTTCTTTGTGTCTGGTCGGTGAAGTAGGCCTGCAGGCGGCGCAGCCTCTCGCCACCGGCATCGGCCTCGCGCCCGGCCACCGCCGGCGGCAGGCTGTCCTGGAAGTGGCAGGCGGCCTCGTGGCCGGCCGGCCCTGCCAGTTCCGGCTGTTGCTCGGCGCAGATCGCCTGCGCATAGGGGCAGCGGGTCCGGAAGCGGCAGCCGGAAGGCGGGTTGATCGGGCTCGGGATATCGCCCTCGAGCAGCGGCGTGCTGCCCAGTCCCTGCCCGGGCACCGCCGCCAGCAGGGCGCGGGTGTAGGGGTGGCGCGGGGTGCGGAACACCACATCCGTGGCGCCCTGCTCCACGATCTTGCCGAGATACATCACCGCCACCCGGTCGGCGATGTGGCGCACCACGCCGAGGTCGTGGCTGATCAGCACGAAGGTCAGGCCGAGCTCGCGGATCAAATCCTGCAGCAGGTTCACCACCTGCGCCTGCACGGATACATCCAAGGCCGAGACCGGCTCATCCCCCACGATCAGCTTCGGCTGGCTGGCGAGCGCGCGCGCGATGGCGATGCGCTGGCGCTGGCCGCCACTGAATTCATGCGGCCAGCGCCGGGCGAGCTCCGGCCGCAGCCCGACGCGGGACAGCAACTCCGCCACCCGCCGGGGCTCCTGCGCGCGCGGCACGATGCCGTGCAGCCGCAGCGGCTCCGCCACCGCCTGTTCCACCGTCATGCGCGGATCCAGGCTGGCGAAGGGGTCCTGGAAGATCAGCTGCATGTCGCGCCGCCGGGCGCGCAGCGCGCTGGCGGACAGGCTGCGGAGGTCCTCCCCCTGGAACAGGATGCTTCCCGAGTCCGGCTCGATGAGCCTGAGCGCCAACCGGCCCAGCGTGGACTTGCCGCAGCCGCTCTCGCCGACGATGGCCAATACGCTGCCCTTCGGGACGATGAGCGAGACGCCATCCACCGCCCGCACCGCGCCGCGGCGGCGTCCGATGGCGTCGCGCACCGGAAAGCCCTTGGAGACGTCGCGTAGTTCCAGCAGCGCTTCCGTCATGCCGCGCCCTCCAGCAGCGTATCCAGCGGCGCGCGCCAGCAGGCCGCCTGGTGGCCCGGGACGATGTCGGCCAGCGGCGGCTGTTCGGCACACTTCGAAACGGCGAAGGGGCAGCGCGGGGCGAAGCGGCAGCCCGGCGGCGGGTGCATCAGGTCGGGCACCGTGCCCTCGATGCTGGCGAGCCGCGCCGCGCCGCCTTCCAGCCGCGGCGCCGCACCGAGCAGGCCGATGGTGTAGGGGTGCTGCGGCCGAGCGAACAGATCCGCCGCGCTGGCGCGTTCCGCGATGCGGCCGGCATACATCACCACGACCTCGTCGGCGTGGTCCGCGACCACGCCGAGGTCATGGGTGATCAGGACGACGGCCGTGCCGGTCTCCCGCTTCAACTCGTCGATCAGCGACAGGATCTGGGCCTGAACCGTCACGTCCAGCGCCGTGGTAGGCTCGTCCGCGATCAGCAGGCGCGGGCGGCAGGCCAGTGCCATGGCGATCATCACGCGCTGCCGCATACCGCCCGAAAGCTGGTGCGGGTAGCTGCGGGCGCGGCGCTCGGGTTCCGGAATGCGGACGCGGGCGAACATCTCGATGGCCTTGGCGAAGGCAGCCTCCGGCGCCAGACCCTGGTGCAGGCGCAGCGCCTCCGCCACCTGCTCGCCAGCGGTGAAGGCCGGGTTCAGGCTGGTCATCGGCTCCTGGAACACCATCGCCATCTCGCCGCCGCGCCGCGCCCGGCGCTGGTCGGGCGTCAGCGCCAGCAATTCCTCGCCGCCCAGGCGGATGCCGCCACCGACCTCGCCGCCCTGCGGCAGCAGGCCCATGATGGCCAGCGCGGTGACGGACTTGCCGCAGCCGCTTTCGCCGACCACCGCCAGCGTGCGCCCCGCCTGCACGCTGAAGGACACCCCATCCACCGGCCGCAGCCGGCCGCGATCGGTCGGGAATTCGACGCTGACGCGCACAAGTTCCAGGACGGGCGTGCTCATTCAGCCTGCGCCTTCTCGATGGCGGCCTGAATCACGGCGCGGTCGAAGACGCCGGGATGGTCCCGTCCAGGCAGGAACCGACGGAAATGGCGCAGGTAGCCGCGCCAGACACCATGCAGGCGCCGCAGTTCCGCCAGCGGGTCCGGGTGGTCGTCCACCCGCAGGTCGAGATCCGGCACCGAGTCGGCGGAGGCCACCTGCATCGCCGCCGATTGCCGCCCGCGCTTGTCGCCGCCCGCTGCCTCCCCGGCCTGCATCGCCAGCAGCAGGCGCTCGGCCAGCGGAAGGCCGGTGGAGGCCAGCGCCGCCGCCAGCGTCGCCTCCAGCACCGCCGGCCCTGCCAACATATTGCCGGCTGTCGACACATCCTGGCCCGCCAGATGCCCACACCAGCCGATGCATGCCGCCCCGGTATGCGCGGCGCTGCGCCCATCCGCGGACAGCACATGCAGTTGCCGCGTGGCACGTCCTGCATCGGCCGCGATCAGGGCTGCAAGCGCCGATTCCGGTGCCTCCCCGGCGCGCAGCCGAACAAGCGCGTCCTGCGCCAGATAGGGATTGACCAGCGCCTGGCTGGCCGCCGCGCCGACGCCACCCTCGACCCGGGGGCACAAGGCGCCGGCCGCAAGAAACCGGCTCGCCACCGCCACGCCGACCTCGCCGGTCGCAGGATCACGCATCAGGATCGACCACGTCATGCATTGCTTCATGACAGGCTGGTTGATGCGCGCAACCCGGATATGCCGGGCGTTTGTCGAGGCGAGGCACCGGCCTGCCTCACCGATGACCATTCTGCCGCGCAATTGGCCGCGGCGTGGTCGCGTCCTACAGCTTCACCTTCAGCGCGTTGCCGATCTCGCCGACGATGCCGCGCCGGAAGGCCAGCACGCAGGCCACGAAGATCACGCCCTGGATCACCGTGACCCAGGCGCCGAATTCGGCCAGGTAGTTCTGCATGGTGACGATGACGGCCGCGCCGACCACCGGGCCGAACACGGTGCCGAGCCCGCCGACCAGGGTCATCAGAACCACCTCCCCGGACATGGTCCAGTTGACGTCCACCAGCGTCGCAATCCCGAAGATGATCGCCTTGGTGCCGCCGGCGACGCCAGCAAGCGCGGCGGACAGCACGAAGGCCATCAGCTTGTAGTCGTCCGTCCGGTAGCCGAGCGAGGTGGCGCGCGGCTCATTCTCCCGCACAGCCTTCATCACCTGGCCGAAGGGCGAATGCACCACGCGATGGACCAGCAGGAAGCCGGCCAGGAAGATGAAGGCCACCACCCAGTACAGGGTGAAGTCGGAGCCCAGCGGGATCACGCCGAACAGGCTGCCGCGCGGCACCTGCTGGATGCCGTCCTCGCCGCCGGTGAAGGGCGCCTGCAGGCAGAAGAAGTAAACCATCTGGGCCATCGCCAGCGTGATCATGGCGAAGTAGATGCCGGACCGCCGGATCGCCAGCCAGCCAATGAACAGGCCGAGAACCGCGCCCACCAGCCCGCCGCCGATGATCGAAACCTCCGGCGTCAGCCCCCAGACCTTGGCCGCGTGCGCCGCGACATAGCCGCCCATGCCAAAGAAGGCGGCATGGCCGAACGACAGCAGGCCGACATAGCCGATCAGCAGGTTGAAGGCGCAGGCGAACAGCGCGAAGCACAGCACCTTCATCAGGAAGACGGGGTAGAGGAAGAACGGGCTGATCAGCACGAAGGCGACCAGCACGCCGAAGGCCAGCGCCTGCGCCCGGGTGAAGCCGAGGAATCCGGCTTCTTCATGCGCACTGACCGGCACGGCGGCATCGATGGTGGTGTCGGCCATGGCTCAGCCCCTCCCGAACAGGCCGGCGGGCCGCGTCAGCAGCACGATTGCCATGATGACGAAGACGACGGTGGCGGAGGCCTCGGGGTAGAACACCCGGGCCATGCCCTCGATCAGCCCCAGCCCGAAGCCGGTGACAACGGAGCCCATGATGGACCCCATGCCGCCAATGACGACGACGGCGAAGACCGTGATGATGAAGTTGGCCCCCATGGCCGGGTTCACCGAATAGATCGGCGCCGCCAGCACGCCGGCGAAGGCCGCGAGCGCGACGCCCGCGCCATAGGTCAGCGTCATCATCCGCGGCACGTTGACGCCGAAGGCCTGTACCAGTTCCGGCCGTTCCGTCGCGGCGCGCAGATAGGCGCCGATCTTGGTCTTCTCGATCACCAGCCAGGTCGCCAGGCAGACGACGAGGGAGGCGATCACGACCCAGACCCGGTAGCCCGGCAGGAACATGATCGGCAGGTCGATGTTCAGCGCGTTGAAGGCCGCCGGCGGCGCGTAGGGCAGGCCGGAGGAGCCGAACTGGTTGCGGAAAACGCCCTCGATGATCAGCGCCAGGCCGAAGGTCAGCAGCAGGCCGTACAGGTGGTCCAGCTTGTACAATCGGGCGATCATAGTTCGTTCAATGACGACGCCGAAGGCACCGACAATCAGCGGCACCAGCACCAGTGCGCCCCAGTAGGGGATGCCGGCCCAGGCCAGCAGCATCCAGGCGACGAAGGCGCCCATCATGAACTGCGCACCGTGGGCGAAGTTGATGACGTTCAGCATGCCGAAGATGATGGCGAGGCCGAGCGACAGCAGCGCGTAGAAGGCGCCGTTCACCAGGCCCAGGATCACCTGCGGCGCGGCCATCTCGAGTTCGAACAGCAGGTTTTCGATCACCGGGCGCGGGCCTTCGAGGAGGTCAAGGCAAGATCGGTACGGTGGGGCGGCCTCAGGCCCCCCTCACCCAACCCTCTCCCCCCGAAGTGGGGGGGAGAGGGCCTTCCATCAGCTCCGCACGAGTGTGCAATTGCCATCGGCAACCGGGCGAAAGGCCTGGTTCGCCTCGGTCGTGCCGAGCAGCTTGTAGTAGTCCCAGGCGCCGCTGCTCTCGGAGGGCTGCTTCACCTCGAACAGGTAGCAGGGGTGCAGCTTGCGGCCATCGGCCCGGATCGTGCCCTCGCCGAAGCAGTCGTCGCTGGTCGGCATCGCCTTCATCCGCGTCACCGCCTCGGTGCCGGAGGCCTTGGCCGCCGCCACGCCCATGTCGCCCACGGCCTTCAGGTAGTGCAGGACGGAGGCATAGCAGCCGGCCTGGACCATGGAGGGCTTGACGTTGCCCGGCATGGCGCCAAGGCGCTCGGTGAAGCCCCGCGTCTTGTCGTTGAGGTTCCAGTAGAAGGTCTCGGACAGAACCAGCCCCTGCGCCACTTCCAGCCCGAGCGCATGCACGTCGGTGACGAACACCAGCAGCCCGGCCAGCTTGACCCGGCCGCCGCGGGTGATGCGGAATTCGGAGGCCTGCTTGATGGAGTTGATGGTGTCGCCGCCCGCATTCGCCAGGCCGATGACCTGCGCGCGGGACCGCTGCGCCTGCTGCAGGTAGGAGGAGAAGTCCGTGGTGCCGGGGAACGGCGTGCGGACGGAACCCAGGACCTCGCCGCCCTGAGCCTTCACGAAGTTGCCGGTGTCACGCTCCAGCGCATGGCCGAAGGCATAGTCCGCGGTGATGAAGAACCAGGACTTGCCGCCGGCCCGCACCATGGCGCCGCCGGTGGAATTGGCCAGCATCCAGGTGTCGTAGGTCCAGTGGATGGTGTTGGGCGAGCACTGCGCGCCGGTGAGGTCGGAGGTCGCGGCACCGGAATTCAGGAAGACCTTGTTCTTCTCCCGCACCAGCGTGTTGACGGCGAGCGCGACGGAGGAGGTCGGCACGTCCACCACCACGTCGATCCCGTCGCGGTCGATCCACTGCCGCACCACGGTGGAGCCGACATCGGGGCGGTTCTGGTGGTCCGCCTGCACCACCTGCACCGTCACACCGCGCGCAGCGATGCCGGATTCCTTCACCGCCATCTCCACCGCCTGGGCCGAACCCGGGCCGGACAGGTCGCGGTACAGGCCGGACTGGTCGTTCAGCACGCCGATGCGGATGGTGTTGGCCGCCTGCGCGCGGGCGGAGCGGAAGGGCAGGCCACCGAGGGCCGGAAGGGCAGCGGCGGCGCCCAGAAGCGTGCGGCGATTGATGGTCATTCTCGTGTTCTCCCCAGAATCACAGACTTGGATTGGCAGGTTCAGCCCGGGTTTTCAGACGCCCAGGTATTCATGCAGCCGTTCGAGGCTGGCGCCGAGCTGGTCGTTCGGCACCATGTCCACGATGCGGCCATGTTCCATCACGTAGTGGCGGTCCGCCACAGTCTGCGCGAAACGGAAGTTCTGTTCCACCAGCAGCACGGTGAAGCCGCGCTGCTTGATCTCGCGGATCATGGCGCCGATCTGCTGCACGATGACGGGGGCGAGTCCCTCCGACGGCTCGTCCAGCAGCAGCAACCGGGCCCCGGTGCGCAGGATGCGGGCGATGGCCAGCATCTGCTGCTCGCCGCCCGAAAGCTTCGTGCCCGGGCTGCGGGCGCGTTCCTTCAGGTTCGGGAACAAGGTGTAGATTTCATCGAGCCCCAGGCCGCCGGGCGCGATCACCGGCGGCAGCATGAGGTTTTCCGTCACGTCGAGGCTCGCGAAGATGCCGCGCTCCTCCGGGCAATAGGCGATGCCGGCGCGGGCGATGAGGTCGGAGCGCAGGCTGATGGTCTCCTGCCCCTCGAACCTGATGCTGCCGGAACGCCGGCCCACCAGCCCCATCATGGACCGCAGGGTCGAGGTCTTGCCGGCGCCGTTGCGGCCGAGCAGCGTCACCACCTCGCCCTGGTGGATGTCGAGCGAGACTCCGTGCAGCACGTGGCTTTCGCCGTACCAGGCCTCGAGGTCGCGGACCTGCAGCATCAGGTGCCCCTGCCCCGTCGCCGCCCGGTTCATGGTCTGCGCCTCAGACATGCCCCGCGCTTCAGACATGTGTTGTGCCTCCGGCAATGCCAGGATCGGTGCCGAGATAGGCCGCCTGGACCTCAGGGTTGCGGGAGACGCTGGCATAGTCGCCCTGCGCGAGCACGCGGCCGCGCGTCAGCACGGTGATGGTGTCGCACAGACCTTCCACGACCTTCAGGTTGTGCTCCACCAGAAGCACGGTGCGGCCCTGCGCCACGCGCTTCACCAGCGCCACGATGCGGTCCACATCCTCATGCGTCATGCCCGCGGTAGGCTCGTCCAGCAGCAGCATCACAGGGTCGAGCGCCAGCGTCGTCGCTATCTCCAGCGCCCGCTTGCGGCCATAGGGCAACTGGCCGGCCGAATAGCGCGCGTAGCCGGTAAGGCCGACATCCTCCAGCAGCGCCATGGCGCGGTCGTCGTACTGCCGCAGCAGGCTTTCGCCCCGCCAGAAGTCGAAGGACCCGCCGCGCTGGCGCTGCAGGGCGAGCCGCACATTCTCCAGCACCGTCAAATTCGGAAACACAGCCGAGATCTGGAAGGACCGCACAAGTCCCAGCCGCGCAACCTCGGCCGGCTTCATGCCGGTGATGTCCCGGCCATCGTAGCGGATGGTGCCCCGCGTCGGCGGTAGGAACTTGGTCAGCAGATTGAAGCAGGTGGTCTTGCCGGCGCCGTTCGGCCCGATCAGCCCGTGGATGCTGCCACGCTTGACCTCCAGCCGCACGTCGCTGACCGCGGCAAAACCGCGGAACTCCTTCGTCAGCCCCTCTGTCTCGAGGATCGAATCGACCACTCGCGGACGCCCCCAATTGTTCGTTGTCGCGCGAGCGGCCCCGTCACCGGGGCGCCCTGCCCCTGGCGCATGGCCGATGCGCTGTAGCCGCATTCATGAAGGCTGCGCGCGGCGGACGCAAGGGTGCCGATGCCTTGCCTGAATGGGAGGCAGTTCTAGCCAACGAAAACCAGCGAAAGGCCGGGAAACGCCACGATCAGGGCCAAGACCGCCAGCATGACACCAATAAAAGGGATGCAACCAGCGAAGATCGTTTCCAGGCCGATTCGCCGGTCGTTCAGCGTTGCCTTCACGGCGAAGGCACCGATGCCAAAGGGCGGCGTCAGCAGTCCGACCTCCACGGCGATGACCGTGATGATCCCAAAATGAATCAAGTCCAGGTTAAAGGCCATGGCGATCGGCGCCGCGATCGGCGTGACGATCAGCAGGATCGAGGAACTGTCGACGATCATGCCAAGCAGCAGGACGAAGACGATGTAGACCAGCAGGAAGCCATACACCCCGAGCCCCATCGCCTGGATCAAATCGGCGATGGAGGCCGGGATGCCGGCCATGGTCAGCATCCGCGAATACATGCTGGCCGCGATCAGCAGGAACAGGATGCCGACCGAGACGAAACCCGTCTCCACCAGGATGCGCCAGAACTTCGCCAGGCTCAGCCGGCGCCGGACCACGGCGATGACCAGGGCGCCGAAGGCCCCGACGGCACCGGCCTCGGTCGGGGTGAAGAAGCCGGTGTAGAGGCCGCCGAGCACCAGGCCGATCAGCGTCGTGATCGGCACGGATTTCGCCAGCAGGCTTGCCGCGGTCTCCTCCGGCGGTGGCGCCACGTGGGCGTTGACGGGCTGCACCCAGTCCGGCCGGAAGGTCGCCATCAGCCAGATCATCAGCATGAAGCCGGCCGCCATCACCAGGCCGGGCACGATGCCGGCGAGGAACAGCCCGCCGATCGAGACCTCCGCCAGCACGCCGTAGATGATCAGCAGCAGCGAGGGCGGGATCAGCATGCCGAGGATGGAACTGCCGGCGACGCAGCCGACGGCGAAGCGCGGCGTGTAACCGAAGCGCACCATCTGCGGCACGGCGACCTTGGTGAACACCGCAGCGGACGCGATGGAAATCCCCGTCACCGCGCCGAATACTGCATTCGCCAGCACGGTCGCCATGCCGAGGCCGCCGCGCAGGCGCCGCAGCAGGTGTTGCGCAACCTCGAAGGTGTCACGCCCCACATCGCTGACGGAGACCAGCAGCCCCATCAGCACGAACAGCGGAATGGTGGCGAAAAGATAATCCGAGATGGCGGCGTAGGAGGCGAGCGCCAGCAGCCGCCCCGCCAGGTCCCAGTTCTCCCGGATCAGGCCGATGCCGATGTAGGACAGGAACACCAGCCCGATGCCGATCGGCACGCCGGCCAGCACCAGGCCGGCCATGATGGCGATCAGCGCCAGGCCGATCTCGATCTCGATCATGCCGGCTGCCCTGTTGCGGCGCGCTTCAGGCCGACCACCATGTGCAGCGCGCTGGCGAGTGCCGCGCCGGCGCAGCCGATCAGGATGGACAGCCGGATGGGCCAGGTGGGCAGCGTCCAGACGCCCTGCACGCCGAAGAACTCATTCTGCTCCCACGCATCAAGGAACTGCGGGAGTGTCGCCTGGAAGATGATCCAGAAGACGAAGACCGCGATGCCGGCGAACACCGCCTCCAGCAGCTGCGCCGCGCGCGGGCTACGCGCCTCCAGCCGGTTCAGGAACATGTCGGCGCGGGTCATCCGCCGCGCATGTATGGCCGCGGGCAGTTGCAGGAAGACGATGGCGACGATGAGCTTGGCGGAAATCTCCGCCACGCCATCCAGCGGCGCGTTGAAGAAGGACCGGCCGACCACGTCGCCGACGATCAGCACCATCATCGCCGCGATCATCAGCGTGCCGAGGCTGTTCAGCACCCACAGCACCAGGCCGAAGGCATCTTTCGGCGGCCGCGCCGCTTCCTCCTGCGCCGCGTCGCTGACGGTATCGAGCTCGCTCATCGGCGCTGCCTTGTCTCTGGTTGTCATGGGGCAGCGCGGGCCCCTAATCCACCCCTCTCCCCCGTGGGGAAAAGGGCCTCATGGATCAGGCGGTCCAGGCGCGGCCCGGGGTGGCGCCGCCGGCGCGGAGGCCGTCCATGTAGGCGGCCAGTACCTTCTTCGCCGGCTGGCTGCGGCCCTCGTTGGCGCGCGCCCAGTCACCGGCGATGTCCGGCAGGCCGTCGACCCAGCGCTGCCGCTCGGCAGCCGGGAAGGTGGAGATCTCGGCGCCCTTCGCCGCCATCTCGGCCAGGTTCGCCTCGCTGGTCTCCAGCACGCGGTTGGTCAGGGCGGAGGTATACGCCTTGCCACCGGCGCGGAACGCCGCCTGCACCACCGGGTCCAGCCGATTGAAGGTCTGCCGGTTCATGCCGATGCCGCCGACATACATGCAGCCGACATTGACCCGCGTGATGTACTTCGCGACCTCATGCACCCGCACCGGGAAGATGCCGGAGGGGAAGGACAGCGCGCCTTCCGACACGCCGGTCTGGATATCCGTGTAGTAGGTGGTCAGCGCACCATTCACCGGCACCGCGCCGGTGCCGCCGAGCCAGCTTGCGGACACACCGGGCGCGGAGATGCGGCGGTTGCGCAGGTCGTCCAGCGTGCGCACCGGGAAGGTGGTCCACAGGTCGTAGGTCTCGGTGCCGCAGCTGCCGAGATACACCATCGTGTTCTCGGTCCAGGCCCGCTGCATCTCCGGCATCTCGGCGTGCATCTTCTCCATCACGTCGACCTGCAGGCGCAGGTTGTCGGTGGCGAAGGGCGTGAAGTAGGTGACGTTCTGCAGCGGCATCGCGCTGCCCTCCCACAGCGTGCCGACGAAGCCGACATCGGTGATGCCGTCCTTCACCGCGTTGCGGGTTTCGGTGAAGCGGTACAGCGTGCCGCCGAACGCCTCGCGCCAACGGATGCGGAAGCGGGTGTTCTCCAATTCCTTGTTTACCGTCGGCATCAGCGCCTGCTGCATCGCCCAGATCCAGGCGATGGTGGTCGGGTGCGAGGCGGCGATGGTGATGTTGATCTGCGTCTGTGCCGCCAGCACGTTCGGCGCGGCCAGCGGCGCGGCGGCCGCGGTGCCGAGCAGCGCCCGGCGGGTCCAATTCGTCATCTTCGTTTCTCCCTGTCTATATCTTGCCGAGCGCGTCGAGGATGCGCGCGGGCTTGAAGGGCTGTGCGAAGACGCGCGCGCCGAAGGGCCGCAGCGCGTCGTTGATGGCATTCTGCACGGCGGCCGGCGCGCCCGCCGTGCCGGCCTCGCCGGCGCCCTTGGCGCCGAGTGCGGATTCGTGGGTCGGTGTCTCGACATGGCCGACCGCGATGTCCGGCATCTCGCCCGCCATCGGCAGCAGGTAGTCCGCCAGCGATCCCGTCAGAAGCTGGCCTTCCGGCGAATAGACGCAGTGTTCCAGCAGCGCGCCGCCCAGGCCCTGCACCACGCCGCCACGGATCTGCTCATCGACCAGCATTGGATTGATGATGGTGCCGCAATCCTCCACGCACCAATGCCCGAGCAGTTTCACGAAACCCGTGTCGATGTCGACCTCCAGGTAGCTCGCCTGTGCCCCGTTGGTGAAGCAGAGGGGATACTCCTTGGGCGTGTAGTGGCGCGTCGCCACAAGCTCCCGCGGCAGGTCCTTCGGCAGCGTGTCGCCGCGGAAATAGACGATGCGGCCGAGCTCCTCGAGCGGCAGCCGCTCCGCCCCCGTTGTGAGGTCCACGACAACGCCGGCGCGCACGTCGAGCGTCTCCGGCGCCGCCTGCAGCATCGCGCCGGCGATGACCAATATCTGCTGGCGCAGCGCGGTGCCCGCCTGCAACGCCGCCTCGCCGCCAATGCCGGCGCCGCGGCTGGCCCAGGTGCCGCCGCCATAGGGCGTGGTCTCGGTGTCGCCCGTTGTCACCCGCACGCGGGAGATGTCGACGCCGACCGCGCTGGCGGTGATCTGCGCCAGCATGCCTTCCGTCCCCTGCCCCTGCTCCGTGACGCCAGAGGAGACGGCGACGCTGCCATCCGGGTCGAGCCGCACCGTCGCGCCATCCATCGCGGAAATCCGCGCGCCGCCGACGCCGTACATGAAGGGCGAGGGATTCGTCAGTTCGATGAAGCTGGCGAGCCCGATGCCGCGATACACGCCCTTCGCCCGCAGCGCATCGCGTTCTGCCTTCAGCGCCTCGTAGTCCATCATCGCCAGAAGCTTCGACAGGCACGCGTGATGCGACAGGCCCTCGAAGGACAGGTTGGCCAGGTTCTTGAACGGATAGGCGTCATCGGCGATCAGGTTGCGCCGGCGGATCTCGGCCGGGTCCATGCCGATGGCCTCCGCTGCGAGGTCCACCAAGCCTTCCGTCACCGCCGTCGCGATCGGATGGCCGACGGCGCGGTACTGGCAGGTCGGCGTCTTGTTCTGGAACACCACGCTGGTGCGCGCCTTGTAGCCGCGCAGCGCGTAGGGCCCGCCGGTCAGGTTCACCACCTGGTTGCCCTCGACCGCCGAGGTGCGCGGATAGACGGAGTACGGCCCGATGCCGGTCAGGTCGTCGATCTCCATCGCGGTGATCGTGCCGTCCTTCGTCACCGCGGCACGTGCGGTGATGCGATGGTCGCGGGCGTGGATGTCGGAGACCATGCCCTCGATCCGGTCGGCGGCGAACTTCACTGGACGGCCCAGCATCTTCGATAGCGCCGCCGTCGCCATCTCGTCCGGGTAGACATGCACCTTGATGCCGTAGCTGCCGCCGACGTCCTTGCAGATCACACGCACATCGCCTTCGCGCAGGCCGAGGTGCTTGGCGAACACCGTCTGCATCATGTGCGGCGCCTGGTTCGAGTGATACGCCGTCAGGCGCCCCTCCGAAGGGTTCCAGTCGGCCAGGATCGCACGGCCTTCGAGGCAGACACCGGTGTGCCGGCCGGTATGGAACGTGGCAGCCACTACGATACTGTCGGGATCGGCGAAACACGCATCCGGCTCGCCGCCGACATGCTCGCGCTGGAAGGCAAGGTTGTCGCCGAGCTCCGGGTGGATCACCACGGCGCCCGGCGCCAGCGCCACCTCCATGTCCACGGCCGCCGGCAGTTCCTGCCATGTCACCTCGACGAGGCTGACCGCATCCTCCGCCTCCGCCCGCGTCCGCGCGACGACCGCGACGACGGGTTCGCCCTGCCAGCAGGCACGGTCGACCGCCAGCGCATGCTGCGGTGCCGATTTCAGCCCCTTGAGGTGGTGCAGCACACCGACCCAAGGGGTGCAGATTCCCGCCATCTCGGCACCCGTGACCACGCGCACCACGCCGGGCGAAGTCTTCGCCGCGGCGCTGTCGATGCCGAGGATGCGCGCATGCGCGTGGGGGCTGCGCAGGAAGGCGACATGCACCATCCGCGGCAGCCGCAGGTCGTCCACGTAGCTGCCGCGCCCCGCCACCAGTCGCTTCGCATTCGGCCGCGGCACGCTGCGGCCGATGTAGGAGTTCGGGCGATCGACGGCGGAAAGCTCGTTCATGCGCGGGAGGCCTGTTCAATCGCGTCGACGATGGCGTGGTAGCCGGTGCAGCGGCAGTAGTTGCCGCTGATCCCCTCGCGAATCTCCTCTCGCGTCGGCTGCGGCTTGGCTTTCAGCAGCGTTGCCGCCGCGACCAGCATCCCCGGCGTGCAGAAGCCGCATTGCAGCGCGTTGCGCGCCACGAAGGCGTCCTGCAACGCCTTGATGGCGCCGGTTTCCGTCAGCCCCTCCACGGTCCAGACCTCGGCACCCTCGGCCTGCACCGCCAGCATCAGGCAGCCGCGCACCATCTCCCCGTTCACGATCAGGGAGCACGCGCCGCAGACGCCGTGCTCGCATCCGGCGTGGCTGCCGGTGAGGTCCAGTTTCTCGCGCAGGAAGTCCACCAGGTGCATGCGGGGCTCGACCCGGGCCGAGACCGCCTCTCCATTCACCGTCAGCGACAGGTCCATCTTCATGCCAGCACCGCCGCCGCACGGCCGAGCAGCACCCGCGCCAGGTGGCGTCGCAGCGCCGGCGGTCCGTGCAGGTCCTCCGGCGGGTCGATTTCCTCCGCGACCAGCGCCTGTGCCTGTGCCACATCGCCGGCCATCAGCGCCGCTTCCGCCCGCGGCGTGCGCAGCGGTGTTGCGCCGACCCCGAACCAGGCCAGCCGCACCCCAGCCGCAGCGCGCTGCGCCGCCAGACCGACGATGGCGTAGTCGCCATGCCGCCGCGCCAGTTCCTGCACCGTGCAGGCCAGCCCGGCCTGGCTCGGCACCTCGACCGCCGCCAGCACTTCCGCCGGCCGCAGCGCCGTCTGGTAGAGCCCCTGGAAGAAGTCGCGCGCCGCCACGCGACGCTCGCCCTCCCGGCTCGCCAGCACCAGCACCGCCTCCAGCGCCAGGGCGCAGGCCGGCAACTCGCTCGCCGGGTCGGCGAGTGCGAGGGAGCCACCAATGGTGCCCCGCGTGCGGATCGCCGCATGGGCGATGTGTGGCACCGCCTGCGCCAGCAGCGGCGCGTGCTGCGCCACCAACGGGTCGGCCCCCAGTTCCACATGCCGCGTCAGCGCGCCGATGCGCAGCACCCCATCCGCGAAGGCCACCCCCCGCAGTGCCGTCACGCCGTTGATGTCGAGCAGCAGGTCCGGGCTGGCCAGCCGAAGGTTCAGCGCCGCCACCAGGCTCTGCCCGCCGGCGAGCAGCCGCACGGCGTCGCCATGCCGTTCCAGCACGTCGAACACCTCGGCCAGGCTGGCCGCGCGCGCATAGGCGAAGGGGGCTGGTTTCACCGCTTCGGAACACTCCCTGGACGTCCGGCCTTCGGCCGCTTGTGATTGCCGCAAGACTTCACGCCGCCGCGCGGTTTGTCCAGCGCAAGCGGCGCGAAACCTACTCCTCCAGGATCGCCACCGCCCGGCACCAGCCGCCCGAGCCCGCCTTGATCTTCACCGGCAGGCAGGAGACGGTGAACCCACTCCCCGGAAGCTTGTCGAGGTTGGTCAGCTTCTCGATCTGGCAGTAGCCGGCCTCCCGCCCCGCCTTGTGGCCCTCCCAGATCAGGCTGGCATCGCCGGTGGCGGCGACGCGGGCCTTGGTGTGGACGAAGGGCGCGTCCCAGGACCAGCCATCGGTGCCGACGATGCGGACGCCGCGCGCAGTCAGCCAAAGCGTCGCGTCCCGCCCGAAACCGCAGCCGCGCGCCACGTAGTCGGGCCGCCCGTAGCAGGCGCCGGCCGAGGTATGCGCCAGCACGATGTCGCCCGGTCGCAGCGTATGACCGATGGCGGCCAGCGCCGCCTCGACCTCCGCCGCCGTCACCACATGGCCATCGGCAAATTCCGAAAAATCCAGCCGGACGCCCGGGCCGATGCACCAGTCGAGCGGCACCTCGTCGATCGTCAGGGCGCGCGCGCCGCCATCCATGGTGCTGGCGTAATGCCAGGGGGCGTCGAGGTGGGTGCCGTTGTGGGTGGAAAGGCGGATCCACTCCATCGCCCACCCCTCCCCGTCCGGTAGCTGGTCCTCCGTGATGCCGGGAAAGAAGGCCACCAGTTCCCCGGCCGAATCCTTATGACCGCGGTATTCGATGGCGGGCCCGTAGCCCGGCGGGTCCTGCACCACGTCATTGTCCAGCGCGATCGACAGGTCGATGATCCGGCGTGGCATGGTCCTGGTGTTCCCCGGTTGGCGGCGCCGAGCCTAGCGCGTGGTGCGAGACGCAGCCTAGCTGCGGGACGGGGCGAAGCGGGCAACCCATCTCCGCCGCATGTCCGGGTCCGGCATTCGGCGTTGGCGTGCGGGCGCCCAGGCGGGCAAGGTGCGCCAGTATACCGCAAGGCCCTGCATGCCCCGCTGGCTTCCTCTGCTGCTCGGCTTCCTCGCTGCCGTCGGCCCGCTTTCCACCGACATGTACCTGCCGGCCTTCCCCGCCATCGAGGCCGAGCTTGGCCGCGGCTGGGGCGGCGTGCAGGCGACCCTCTCGGCCTGGTTCCTCGGCTTGGCGGTGGGCCAGTTGGTGCAGGGTACGTTGGCGGACCGGCTCGGCCGGCGTCGGCCGCTGATCATCGGCACGGCGGTCTATACCCTGGCCTCCGTCGGCTGCGCGCTGGCTACCGACATGGCCATGCTGTCCGTCTGCCGCTGCATCGCGGCCTTCGGCGGCGCCGCCAGCGCCGTCATCCCCCGCGCCATGGTGCGCGACCTGGCGACCGGCCTCGATGCCGCGCGCCTGATGTCGCGGCTAATGCTGGTGATGGGCGCGGCGCCGATCCTGGCGCCGAGCCTGGGCGGGCTGCTTCTCGAGGCCAGCGGCTGGCGCGCCATCTTCTGGGTTGCTGCGGCCTATGGCGGTATGTCCTGCCTGCTGGCCTGGTGGCTGCTGCCGGAAACGCTGCCGCCCGAGCGCCGCCTGCGGCGTTCGCCCATGACGCTCCTCGGTGATTTCGGCCGTATCGCGGCAGAGCGCGGCTTCCTGACGAATGCGGTCATGGGCGGGGCGGCCATGTTCATGGTCTTCGCCTTCATCGCCGGCGCGCCCGAGGTCTACATCGAGCAGTTTGGCATCGCTCCGGCACAGTTCGGCCTGCTGTTCGCGCTCAGCGCCACCGGCTTCATCGGCGCGACCCAGTTGAACCCCTGGCTGCTCAGCCGTTTCGGGGAGAGGGTGCCACGTTTCGCGCTGCTGCTGGCGCTGGCCTCCGTCCTGGTGCTGGCGGCCTCCGCCTTCACCGGGCTGGGCGGCTTCATGGGCCTGTACCTGCCGGCCTGCCTGGCGCTGGCCTGCACCGGGCTGGTGTTTCCCAACGCCGCCGTCGGCGCGCTGGCGCGGCATGCGGTGCGCGCGGGCAGCGGCTCCGCCCTGCTCGGCACCCTGCAGTTCGGCCTGGCGGCGCTGGGGGCGGCGCTGGTCGGCGCGCTGACGGCGGGCACCGCGCAGCCCATGGCCATCCTGATGCTGATCGGCATCGGCGCCGCGGTCCTGGCCGAGTTGGCGCGGCCGCGGCGCTGACGGCCGCGGCTAGTCCACCGTCACCGGCAGCTTCTTCACGCCCGCCGGCCGGGCCCGCTTCGTCTCCCGCACCACAAAAGCCTCCGAGTTCAGCCCGTAGGTGGCGAAGGATTCAAGCCGGAGGTCCGGCCGCGAGGCGAGAAACTCCCGCGTCGCCCGCCGCTGACCGCGCTGGTCGTCTGCGTTGAAGCAGTTCCAGTCATCCATGATGAGGATCGTGCCCTCGCCGATCAACGGGCCAAGCCAGCCGAGCGCCGTCACCGTCGAATCGTACAGGTCGCAGTCGATCATGGCGACGCCGATGCGGCGGATCGCGTGCCGCTCAACCAGCTCGGCGGTCAGCGTCCGCGCGAAATAGCCCTTCACGAGGTGCGTCCGCCGCCAGTCGATGCCGGCGGAGTCGAGGTTCCGGCGGACAGCATCGAGGGAACAGGCATACTGCCCCTTGCGGAACTCGCCATGCTGCGTGCGGTCGATCCCGCGAACCTCCGGCAGCCCCTCGAAGCTGTCGAAGCCGAAGCAGCGGGGCTGGAAGCCGTGCTCCCCGGCCAGCTTCTGCGCCAGCCAGAAACTATAGCCCTTGAAGACTCCGAACTCGGCGTAGTCCGCATCGGCCAAGCTGCCGCGGCGTGCGGCTTCGGTGAAGATGGCGGCGAAACCCGCGTCCAGACCGGGGCTGGCGGACCGGAAGCCGTGGAAGTGGCGGTAGTAGACCCGGGAGGCCACGTCGTTCAGCCCAGTGGCCTGGAGCGTACGGATGGCGGCGCGGCGCAGATGATGCAGGGGGGTTCCCATGTCACCTCCTCGATGAAGTGCAGGATCGGTGCGAGTCGGGCTTGCCGCCCGAGCGTCTGGCGATGCTGCGGAGGAGTGGGGGGTCGTCGCGCCGGCGCCGGAATAGCCGCCCGGCCGTGGCTGGCCGGACGCGATGAATCGTCGAGAGAATGCGCCTGGACGGCGCGCAGCAGGCAGCAGGCATGATGGCGCTCCGGCGCGCGACCGGCCGCGGGTGCCATGGCACCCCTCACGCGACCCGTCGTCGTGGAGTCAGAGGCAGCCCGCCGGAACTACGTCGGGCACCAAGGTCCAATCGCCCCCGGTGGGAGCGCTCGGATCAAGGCCTCAGGGCGGAGCGTTGCACATCATCGGAATGCGGTAACACCGGCTTCACCTGCACACAATGAACACGTGTTCACGGTTGCTTGGCCAGGAGCGGTGGCTTGATGAGGGGATTTCATCGGATGGTCGGAGCGGCGGGATTCGAACCCACGACCCCCAGTCCCCCAGACTGATGCGCTACCAGACTGCGCTACGCTCCGACTGCGGTGGCCATAGCACCCTGGCGCCGCCGTCGCCAACCCCCGTGCCCCGATTCAGCCGCGTGCCGCCAGGGCCCGCAATTCATGCGCGAGGCGCTCCAGCGCATCCAGCGCGTCGCGCAGCGGCTCTGGTGCCTCCGGCTCCTCGATCTCACCCAGCGGCAGTTCCGGCACGCCGCCCTCCTCCATCCCGCCCTCGCGCAGCAGCCGCTGCACACCCTTGATGGTGTAGCCTTGGGTGTAGAGCAGGTCCGAGATGCGCTTCAGCAGCGCGATGTCCTCCGGCCGGTAGTAGCGCCGGCCGCCGCCACGCTTCAGCGGCTTCAACTGCGGGAACTTGGTCTCCCAGAACCGCAGGACGTGCTGCGGAATCTGCAGGTCGTCAGCCACCTCGCTGATGGTGCGGAAGGCGGTCGGGGCCTTGCGCGGGCGGTTGCGCGCGGCTTCCGCTTCCGGCCCCTCCTCACTCATGATTCGTCATCGGCCGTGCGCGCGATGGCCTGGCCCGGATTGAGCCGCGCCTTGAGGACGTGGGAGGGCCTGAAGGCCAGCACCTTGCGCGGCTGGATCGGCACCTCCACCCCCGTCTTGGGGTTACGGCCGACCCGCTTGCCCTTCTGCCGCACCACGAAGGAGCCGAAGGCGGAGATCTTCACCGGCTCCCCCCCCTCCAACGCCGCCGACATGCGCTCCAGCACCGTTTCCAGCAGCTCGGCACTCTCGTTCCGCGAGAGGCCGACCTGCGCATAGATGGCTTCCGCCAGATTGGCCCGCGTGATCGTCGTCATGCCCGAACAGGTCCCTGCAACCCCTTCAAGTCACAACAAAGCCGGTATCCGGGAGGGCCGTCAACCTTGGGTATCGAGAACGCCCTGGACGCCCTGCGACTGCTTGTCAGGAACGACCCGCAAGCGCCGGGAAAGGCTCAGAAGCGCGCCAGCGCAGCGCCCCAGGTCAGGCCGCCGCCGATGGCTTCCATCAGCACCAGGTCGCCCGGTTTGATGCGGCCATCGCGCGTCGCCTCGGCCAGCGCCAGCGGGATCGAGGCGGCGGAGGTATTGGCGTGGCGGTCCACCGTCACCACCACGCGGTCGAGGCCGAGATGCAGCTTGCGGCCCATTGCCTCGATGATGCGGATATTGGCCTGGTGCGGCACCAGCCAGGCAACGTCGTCATGGCCCAGGCCGTTGGCTGCCAGCGCTTCGTCCACCGCCGAGGCCAGCTTGGTGACGGCGTGCTTGAACACCTCCCGCCCCGCCATCGTCACCACGCCGGTGCCGCCGGTGGACCCGGCGCCGCCATTCACCGCCAGGATGTCGCCATGCCGGCCATCGGAGTGCAGGTGCGTGGACAGCAGGCCGCGCGCCGCCTCATCATCCCGCGCCACGCGCAGGAACACCGCGCCGGCGCCGTCGCCGAACAGCACGCAGGTCCCACGGTCGGACCAGTCCAGAATGCGCGAATAGACCTCCGTGCCCACCACCAGCACGCCGCGCGCCTGGCCGGTGCGCAGCATCGCGTCGGCGATGGACAGGGCGTAGATGAAGCCGGTGCAGGCGGCTGAGATATCGAAGGCGAAGCCTCGTGTGACCCCCAGGGCGCCCTGGATCCTCGAGGCCGTGGAGGGGAAAGCGCTGTCCGGCGTCGCCGTCGCGACGATGACGGCGTCGACCTCCGACTCGGAGGCGCCGGCCTGCGCCAGCGCGGCGCGGCAGGCGGCGAGGCCCATGTCGGAGGCGGTCTCGCCGTCGGCGGCGAAATGGCGCTGGCGGATGCCGGTACGCTCGACGATCCACGAATCGCTGGTGTCGAGGCCCTTTTCCGCAGCGAGTTCATCATTGGAGACGGCGCGGACGGGCAGATAGCCCCCGGTGCCGGCAATCACGCCGCGAATCGCGCTTCCATCTGCCATTGCCAAAAGCCTCAGCGCGGTGTGGCGGCAAGCCGCGGGGTCTGGCTCGGCAACAGCGCCAGCCCTTCCCGGATGCGATCATTGAAGCGGTGGGTCACCATGTCCATCGCGACATCGACGGCATGGGCGAAGCCCACGGCATCCGTGCCGCCATGGCTTTTCACCACCACGCCATTCAGGCCGATGAGCACCGCGCCGTTGTAGCGCCGCGGGTCCATCCACTCGCGCAACCGGTCCAGCGCCGGGCGGGCCAGCAGGTAGCCCATGCGGGCCGGCACACTGCTGGTGAAGACCTGGCGCAGCAGGTCGCGCATCAGCTTCAGCGCCCCCTCCCCGGTCTTCAGAGCGACGTTTCCAGTGAAGCCGTCCGTCACGATGACATCCACGGTGCCGGCCGCGATGTCATGGCCTTCGACGAAGCCGCGGAAATTGGCGCCGATGTGGCTGTCCCGCAGCGTCTCCGCCGCGAGGCGCACACGCTCGTCGCCCTTCAGCTCCTCGGAGCCCACATTCAGCAGGCCGAGCGTGGGATTGGTCAGGCCGAGGACCGCGCGGGCGAAGGCGTCGCCCATGATGGCGAACTCCACCAGGTTGCGCGCATCGCATTGCAAGTTCGCACCGAGGTCGAGCATGACCACGTCGCCGCGCGCGGAAGGCCCGATCGCCGCCAGCGCTGGCCGGTCGATTTCGGGCAGCGTCTTCACGACGATCTTGGCCAGCGCCATCAGCGCGCCAGTATTGCCGGCGGAGACGACCCCGGAAGCCTCCCCCTGCGCCACGGCATCGATGGCCACGCGCATGGAGGACCCACGGACGCGCAAGGCGGCCGTCGGCTTCATGTCGCCCGGGATCGCCTCCGGTGCATGGCGCAGGCTGCACGCCTTGGCCGCGCGTGGCCGGCGCGCCAGCAGCGCGCCCACCCGCACCTCGTCGCCGCACAGCAGGAAGCGGGCCTGCGGATGACGTTCCGCAGCCAGTTCCAGGCCATCCAGCACCGATTCCGGCGCGTGGTCGCCGCCCATGGCGTCGATCGCCAGGGCGAACTCGCCAGAGCCTTGAGCCGAAGAGCCTCGACCCGCCAGGATCTTTCCTGCCACGCTCAGAGACCTCGCCGCATGCGCGGTTGCCCCCTGGTGCAGGTCAGACGCGGACGACGCCCTTGGCCTTGTCGGCCGCCATCACCTCACGACCATCGTAATGGCCGCAATGCGAGCAGATATGGTGAGGCCGCTTGGCCTCGCCGCAGTTCGAGCATTCAATATGCGCAGACGCGGTCAAAGCCTCATGGCTTCGGCGCATACCGCGACGGGAGGGCGAAACTTTTCTCTTCGGAACGGCCATGGTGCCGAGCCTTTCTCGTCAACAAGCTGCAATATCAGCGGAGCCGCGGGGAGTAGCACCGCGTCGCAGGCGGAGCAAGGCACTGGTCAATGCCGTTTGATCCGGGCGAGCGCGGCGAAGGGATTCGGCCGGTCTGCGCCAGGTTCATCCGAGCTCGAATCGACCTCGGGTTCGTCCGGTGCTCCCTCCAGCTCGGCTGGGATCGCCGCATCTGGCGCACGAGGATAGGGGTCCAGTGCCAGCGCCAGCTGTTCGGCCACCACCTCTCCCAGGTCCACGCTGTTGCCGGTGGTCTCGACCTCGTCCGGGCTGTCCGGATCGTCATCCGTGGCGGGCGTGCCGGGCGGCAGGATGCGCAGGTCCAGCCGCGCGCGGACCTGTTGCGGCACGGGATCCAGCGTTACCACGCAGTCCTGCACCACATCGGCCTCCAGCGTCCCGGTCAGGCGCGTGGTGCCGCCGGTCTCGGGCGCCAGGGTCAGCCGGGCCTCAAGGCGCTCGACCGCTGGGATGGCGAATCGAGCCGCCAGTGCGGCACATTCGCCCGTGTTGGCGCGGAGCTCCACGCGACGGATCTCGCCGGCGCCGAGTCGATGCGGACGGGAGAATTCGGGCATCATGCGGCGGCGAGCCCGCCCGGCGCCAGCAGCGGGAACGCCGCGCGGCCCCGCTTCAGGGTCGCGATCGGCTGCGCCGCCAGGCCCTCCGTCACGGCCAGGACATGGTCCGCCAGGGCCGCCGCGGCACCGCCGGCCGGTTGCTCCCCGCGCCAGATGTTGCGGGTCAGCGCCTCCGCCAGCGCCGCGCGGTCTGAGGCATCCACCGCCGCCTCATAGGCCGCTGCGCGGCCGTGGAAGGCTTCCCACATCCGCTTCACGCGCTTGCCCACGACCAGGTCGCCGACGCCCATCTCCCGCAGGTTGATGTCCATGTCGGAGAACATCGCATCGAACACAGCCTGCGCCAGCTTCGGCCCATCCGGGTCGGCATCGCGCCGCAGCCGGTGGATCAGCAGCGCGACATGCAGCGAGACGATGTCGAAACGCCCATCCAGCGTGTCCGGCACGCCGGCCTCGAAGAAACCGGGCTGCCGGGCCGCGGTCACGGCGGCGGTGTACAGATCGAACCCCGCCCGCTCATGCGGCTTGCGTCCGAGAAGGCCGAGAAGGCCCATCACTCACTCCCATGGCGAAACCCCGCGGGGGGGCGGCCCGTTGACCGCGACCCGCCAGGGTGGCATTGCCGGCACATGGAGCGCCCGATGCACACGGTCAATATTGCGCGGTTGAAGTCCGGGTTGCGGCCCGGTCTGGCCCTGACCGCGATGCTGGCCCTCGCGGGCTGTGGAAACCTGTCCGGCATCCCCGGCGTCGGCCTGTTCGAAAGCCCTCGCCAGCTCCGCGGCCACGCGGTGGAGGATGAGGCGCTGGCGCAGATCACCACCGGCGTCAGCTCCCGCGCCGATGTCGAGGCCCTGATCGGCTCGCCGTCCCATACCGGCACCTTCGACAACAGCACCTGGTACTACATGAGCGCCGTCACCCGGCAGCGCCCGGCCCGGACCCTGTCCGTGGAGGATCAGCGCGTCGTCGCCATCGTGTTCAACGACACCGGCATCGTGCAGGAAATCCGGCGCATCGGGATGGAGGAAGGCCGCGACGTCGCCGTGGTGAGCCGCATCACGCCCTCCCCCGGCAATGACCGCACCATCCTGCAGCAGCTGTTCGGCAACCTGGGCCGGCTCGCACCCGGCGTCGGTGGCCAGACCGGCGGCTCCGGCCAGACCATCGGCGCGCCGAGCCGCTAGGCGGCGCTGCCTACGCCGGCTTCGCGACCGCCGGCCGCATCCACAGCGTCAGTCCCAGCGCCAGCACCAGCGCCGGCAGTACCAGAAGGTTCAGGACCACCCAGCCCGCCTGGGCGTGCACCGCGCCGGAGGCCAGTGCCGTGCAGGCGACGGTGCCGAAGACGATGAAGTCGTTCGCGGTCTGCGCCCGCACCCGCTCCTCCGTGCTGTGCGCCTCGCCCAACAGGGTGGTGGCGCCGACGAACATGAAGTTCCAGCCGAGCCCCAGCAGCACCAGCGCGACCACGAAATGGCCGAAGGTCTCGCCTTGGATGGCGACGCCAGTACACAGTACGTTCAACCCGACGCCGGCCGCGATGATGCGCCGCGCGCCCCAGCGGGCGATCAGCCGCCCGGTGAAGAAGCCCGGTCCAAACATCGCCACCGCATGCGCCTGGATCACCGTGGCGCTGGCACCGACGCCGAAGCCACAGGCCATCATCTCCAGCGGGGTCGAGGTCATCAGCAGGTTCATGGTGCCATAGGCCATGGCGGCGGTTCCGGCGGCGGCAAGGAAGGCCGGCCGGCGGATGATCTCGAAGACGGGGGTGGCCACCTTCGGCCGCGGCGGTGCCGGCGGCAGGCGCACCATTGTCAGCAGCACCGCGCAGATGATCGGCAGCAGCGCCAGCAACAGATAGGTGCCGAGGAACAGGAAGGGCGCGAACATGTCCTTGCTGTGCTTCACCAGTTCCGGCCCGAAGATCGCCGCCAGCACGCCGCCCGCCATGACCAGGGAGATGGCGCGGGGGCGATAGGCGGGGGAGGCGACCTCGGCGGCGGCGAAGCGGTAGTGCTGGGCAATGCCGAAGCCGATGCCGGCCGGGATCGCGCCGGCCGAATACACCCAGAAATCGCCCATCCAGATGCCGAGCGCGAAGGTCAGCGCGCCGATGAAGGACCCCGCGGCGCCGACGAAGAACCCGACGCGCCGGCCGAGCCGGGCGAAGATGATGCCGGCCGGGATGGAGGCCGCCATGGTCGCCACCATCTGTAAGGCCAATGGCAGCGTCGCCAAGGATTTGTCGCTGGCCAGGCTGTAGCCGACCAAGGCGCCCATCGCGACCTGCCCGACCACCGAGGCGTTCATCAGCGCCTGGCAGAAGAACAGCAGCCGGACGTCGCGCTTCATCGCGCGGTCGGTATCGTGCATCAGAAATGGCTCCAGCCGCTGCCCGGTAATTGAACTGATTCGCCCGCGCCATCCAACACCCGAACACCCTCCCCGGCCACGAAGCGGCCAATCCGCGCCACCGGCACGCCCGCCGCGAGGCCCGCGGCCCGGACGCGGTCGGCGTCGGCGGGATCGGCGGCGAAGGCCAGTTCGTAGTCGTCGCCCCCGGTCAGGATGCGCGCCCTCAGCGCCGGATCGGCCGCCAGCGCGGCACGCGCCGGGCCCGAGAGCGGCACAGCCCCTGTCCGGATTTCCACGCCGCAGCCGGCTGCCCGCGCCAGGTGCCCGAAATCCTGCACCAGCCCGTCGGAGACATCCATCGCGGCCCGCGCCAACCCGACCAGCGCCTGCCCCAGGCCCAGGCGCGGCCGCGGCAGCCGGTAGCGGTCCGCGAGTTCGGCATCGGCCGGCAGCCGCCCGGTCAGCGCCAGCAGCCCGAGCGCGCCATCGCCGATGCTGCCGGAGACCCAGGCGTCATCCCCAACCCGCGCGCCCAGCCGCCGCAGCGCCGTACCCGGTGCGACATGGCCGAGAATGGTCAGCGAGAAACACGCCGGCCCATCCGTCGCCACCGTGTCCCCGCCCAACAGTGCCACGCCGAACTCCGCCTGATCCGCCGCCAGCCCCGCCGCGAAGCCCGCGATCCAGTCCTGCGTCACGCCGCGCGGAAAAGCGGTGGTGACAAGATAGGCCAGCGGCACCGCCCCCATCGCGGCAAGGTCGGACAGATTCACCCGCAGCAGCTTCCGGGCGATGGCGTCCGGCGGGTCGTCGGGCAGGAAATGCACCCCCGCCACCATCGCATCCGCCGCCAGCACCAGGGTCCGGCCCGGCGGCGGGTCGAGCAGCGCGGCATCGTCGCCGAGCCCGAGCGCCCCCTCACCCGCCAGTGGCGCGAAATGACGCGCGATCAGCCCGAACTCGGCGGGCAGCGACACGGCTCAGGCCCGCGGTGCCGCGGTGAACTCATCCGCACGCAGGGAGCGCGCCAGAGCGTCCAGCACGCCATTGGCGAAGCGGGGCTCGTCGCCCACGAAGAAGCCGTTGGCGATGTCCAGGTACTCGTTGATGACGACCCGGGCCGGCGGATCGTTTGGCGTCGCCAGTTCTCCAGCCGCCGCCCGCAGCAGGGCGCGCAGAACCGGGTCCAGCTTCTCCAGCGGCCAGTCCTTGGCGAGCGCGCGGCCGATGGTCTCGTCCAGGCTCTCGATCTTTGCCGCGGTAGTGCGGACGATGCGGGCGAACAGCTTGGCGTCGGCGTCCGGGATGCGCCCCTCGCCGAAACCCTCATCCGCCGCATTGGGGCCGAGGCGGTGGCGGACGAATTCGGCGATGACCGATTCCGGGTTCTCGCCGGCCTGTTCGCTTTGGAACAAGGCCTGCACCGCGGCGACGCGTGCCCCGGTCCGCGGCCGGCCAGCCTGGGCCTTACCCGATTCCCGCCCGCTCACAGCGCCCACCTTCGCTTCAGCGCGATCTGGCCGAGCGCCGCATGCGCCGCCTCCGCGCCCTTGTTGTGGCTGTCGTCGCGCGACCGCGCGATGGCCTGGTCCAGGTTTTCCACCGTCAGCAGGCCGAAGCCCAGCGGCACGCCGGTCTCGGCCGAGATCGCCATGACGCCCTGGCAGACCGCGTCACAGATGAAGTCGTAATGGTCCGTCTCGCCCTTCACCACGCAGCCGAGCAGCAGGTAGCCATCCCACCGCCCCGGCGCGGCAAGCGCCATGCGCAGCGCGGCCGCCAGTTCGAAGGCCCCGGCGACCTCCACCACTTCCATGGCGCCGCCAACCTGTTCCACCACCCGCTGCGCGCCGGCCAGCATGCCGCCCACCACCTCGGCGTAGTACGGCGCCTGGATGACCAGCAGCCGGGGTGGAGACCCGGCCAGGGCCTGGGCCTGGCGTTGCGGTGCGTCCTTGGTGCTCACGTCGGGTCCTTCGGTATCGGCCGCGTCTCGACCACGCTGAGGCCGTAGCCTTCCAGCCCGACCAGTGGCCGGGGGTTGTCGGACAGGCGGATGATGTCGCGCAAGCCCAGATCGGCCAGGATCTGCGCGCCGATGCCATAGTCGCGGATTTCCGGCGTGTTCGCCCGGCGGTCCCGCCCCAGCCGCAACTGCTGCGAAAGCCCGTCCGGCCGCCAGTCGCGGATCAGCACCACCGCGCCGCGCCCGGCGGCGGAGATGCTGCGCATCGCTGCATGCAGATCCTCCTCCGCCTGCCCCGCCACCAGATCCCGCAGCAGCGAGGTTGCGTGCATCCGCACCAGCACCGGTGCCGGCGTCGAAAGATCGCCCTTCACCAGCGCCAGGTGTTCGCCCTGATCCAGCGTCGAGGCATAGACGATGACGCGCCAGGTGCCGCCGATGCCATCGATGCTGCCTTCCTCCACCCGCCGCACAAGGCGTTCGGTCCGGCGGCGGTGGCCGATCAGGTCGGCTATGGTGCCGAGCTTCAGGCCGTGATGCTGCGCGAAGGCGACAAGGTCCGGCATCCGGGCCATCGAGCCGTCATCGTTCATGATCTCGCAGATCACGCCGGAGGGGTTCAGCCCGGCGAGGCGGGAGAAATCGACCGCCGCCTCGGTGTGCCCGGCACGCACCAGCGTGCCACCCTCCCGCGCCACCAGCGGGAAGACGTGGCCGGGCGTCACGATATGCTCCCGGCCCAGTTCCGGGTTGATCGCCACCGCGATGGTGCGCGCCCGGTCGGCGGCGGAAATGCCGGTGGTGACGCCGTCCCGCGCTTCGATGGAAACCGTGAAGGCGGTGGCGTGGCGCGTGCCGTTGGACTGCGCCATCAGCGGCAGGCCGAGCTGTTCGACGCGGTGCCGGGCCAGCGCCAGGCAGATCAGCCCGCGGGCATGCTTGGCCATGAAGTTGACGGCATCCGGCGTCGCGAACTGCGCCGGGATCACCAGGTCGCCCTCGTTCTCCCGGTCCTCGTCATCCACCAGGATGAACATTCGGCCGCGGCGGGCCTCCTCCAGCAATTCCTCGGTCGGGCTGAGGAATTCGTGGAAGCTGGTGCGGACAGGCTGGACGTTCATGCCCGGAACTCCATCAGCCGCGCGACGTAGCGGGAAAACATGTCGATCTCGATGTTCACCGCATCGCCGACGCGTAGCGTGCCGAAGCCGGTGACCTCCGCCGTGTGCGGGATGATGTTCACGCCGAAGCTGTCCGCCGTCACATCGTTCACCGTCAGGGAGCAGCCATCCACGGCGACGCTGCCTTTCCGCGCGACGAAGGGCGCCAGGTTGGGCGGCAGGCCGAAGGTCCAGCGGGTGGAGCCGTTCTCGGCCTCCGCCGCCAGCACCGTGCCGACGCCGTCGACATGCCCGGACACGATGTGCCCGCCCATCTCGTCGCCCAGCTTCAGGGAGCGTTCCAGGTTGACCCGGCGCCCGACCTGCCAGGCACCGAGCGTCGTCTTCGCCAGCGTCTCGGCGCTCGCCTCGACCTCGAACTGGTCGCCGTCATAGGTCACCGCTGTCAGGCAGCAGCCGGAACAGCAGATGGAGGCGCCGAGCGCGGCACCTTCCAGCCAGCCGGCCGGCGCCGCGATGCGCAGCCGCATGTCGCGGCCCTCGCCGATCGGGGTGATCGCGACCACCTCCCCCATGCCGGTCACGATCCCGGTGAACATTCAGCCCGCCTCATGCTCGAATTCGGTCAGCACATCCGCCCCCAGGGGCCGGCTGGCCACGCGGCGGAACTTGGGCGCCCTGGCAAGTTCCATCAATGGCAGTTGATAGGAGGCAGGGATGCCATCACCGCCGATCACCATCGGCGCGTGGAACCAGGCGAGACGGTCCACCAGCCCTTCCCGCAGCAGGGAGGCGGCGATGCCGGAGCCGCCTTCCGCCAGCACGCGGGTGATGCCGCGGGTGCCGAGTGCGGAAAGAATGGACCGCGCCGCCAACCCCTCCGGCCCCGGCGCAACCTCGATGATCTCGACGCCGGCGTCCCGCAGCGGCGCCAGGGCGGATTCGGGATGGCCAGGGGTGGTGGCGACCAGCGTCGGAATCTCCCGCGCCGTCCGCACCAGACGTGATCCCACCGGGATGCGCAGCCGGGCATCGGCGACGATGCGCGGCGCCGGCACCGGCACGCCGCCGGGCAGCCGGCAGGTCAGGTCCGGGTCGTCGTCGATCACCGTGCCGCTGCCGACCAGGATGGCGTCGTGCCGGGCCCGCAGGGCGTGCGCGGCACGGCGCGCCTCCGGCCCGGTGATCCAGCGGCTTTCCTTGGTAACGGTGGCGATGCGGCCATCGAGGGAGGTGGCGAGCTTCAGGGTTACCATGGGCAGGCCGAGAAGCTGTCGCTTGATGAAGCCGGCATTCAGCCGCGCGGCGTCCTCTGCCAGCAGCCCCTCCTCCACCCTCAGGCCGGCGCCGTGCAGCCGGGCGAGGCCCGCGCCATCCACCCGCGGGTCCGGATCGCGCATCGCCACGACCACGCGCGCGATCCTGGCGGCCACCAGCGCATCCGTGCAGGGCGGTGTGCGGCCCCAATGGCAGCATGGCTCCAGGGTAACGTAGGCGGTGGCATCGCGTGCGGCCGCGCCGGCGCGCTTCAGTGCCTCCGTTTCCGCATGCGGCCGTCCGCCGGGCTGCGTCCAGCCACGCCCGACGACCTGCCCGTGCTTCACGATGACGCAGCCGACCGCCGGGTTGGGCCAGGTATTGCCCAGCCCACGCGCCGCCAGCGCCAGCGCGGCGCGCATATGCGCAACATCCTCTGACATCAGGAGCCTTCGATCTGCCCCAGAAAAGCGCGAAAGTCCTTGGCTTCCCGGAAGTTGCGGTAGACGCTGGCGAAGCGGACATAGGCCACCTCGTCCACGTCGCGCAGCGTTTCCATCACCACCTCGCCGATGCGGCGGCTCGGCACCTCGCTGTCGGCCTCCACTTCCAGTCGGCGCTGGATGCCGTTCACGATGCGCTCGATCCGTTCCTCATCGAAGGGCCGCTTCCGCAAGGCGACGCGGACGGACCGGGCCAATTTGTCCCGGTCGAAGGGCACCCGCCTGCCATCGGTCTTGATCACCAGCAATTCGCGCAACTGCACCCGCTCGAAGGTCGTGAAGCGGTTGCCGCAGGCGGGGCAGGACCGGCGGCGACGGATCGAGGCGCCATCCTCCGCCGGACGGCTGTCCTTCACCTGCGTGTCGTCGTGCCCGCAGAAGGGACAGCGCATGGCCTAGGCCCCCGGCTGTGCCGGAGGCACGTCCGGAAAGCCCTCTCCTCCAAAGGGAAGAGCGTTGGTTGAGGGGCCCGGTGCCCAGTTCCGAACACGCTTGCCGACCTGCATACCCCCCTCATCCAACCCTGTCCCCCCTACAGGGGGAGAGGACTTTGCTGGCCGCATCACGGCGAAGGGGCGGCAGGCCATGCCGCTCAGCCGTAGATCGGAAAGCGGCGGCAAAGCTCCAGCACCCGGGCCTTCACGGCCTGCTCAACGGCCTCGTTCGCCTCCGGGGCGTTGGACCTGGCGAGGCCGTCCAGCACCTCTCCGATCATCTGGCCCACCAGCTTGAATTCCGCCTCCCCGAAGCCGCGGCTGGTGGCGGCCGGGCTGCCGAGGCGGACGCCAGAGGTCACCATCGGCTTCTCGGGATCGAAGGGGATGCCGTTCTTGTTGCAGGTCAGGTGGGCGCGGTTCAGGGCGCCCTCGGCGGCCTTGCCGGTCAGCTTCTTCGGGCGAAGGTCGACCAGCACCAGGTGGTTGTCAGTGCCGTCGGTGACCAGGTCGAGCCCCTGCCCCTTCAACTCCGCCGCCAGCGCCTTGGCGTTCAGCACCACCTGCCGGGCATAGGCGCGGAATTCCGGCCGCAGCGCCTCGCCGAACGCAACCGCCTTGGCGGCGATGACATGCATCAGCGGCCCGCCCTGCAGCCCGGGGAAGACGGCGCTGTTGAACTTCTTGGCCAGCGCCTCGTCATTCGTGAGGATCATGCCGCCGCGCGGGCCACGCAGGGTCTTGTGGGTGGTTGTGGTCACCACATGCGCATGCGGGAACGGCGAGGGATGCGCGCCGCCGGCGACCAGCCCGGCGAAATGCGCCATGTCCACCATGAAGATGGCGCCGACCTCATCCGCGATCTCGCGGAATTTCGGAAAGTCCCAGGTGCGGGCATAGGCGGAGCCGCCCCCGATGATGATCTTCGGCCGCGTTTCCCGCGCGATGCGAGCGACCTCCTCCATGTCGATGATCTGGTCCTCGCGCCGCACGGTGTAGGGCGCGACCTTGAACCACTTGCCGGACTGGTTCGCGGGCGCGCCATGCGTCAGGTGGCCACCGGCGGCGAGATCCAGGCCCATGAAGGTATCGCCCGGCTGCATCAGGGCGAAGAACACGGCCTGGTTCGCCTGCGCGCCGGAATGCGGCTGGACATTTGCGAAACCGCAGTCGAACAGCTTCTTCGCCCGCTCGATCGCCAGCGTTTCCGCCACGTCCACCACCTCGCAGCCACCGTAGTAGCGGCGGCCGGGATAGCCCTCGGCGTATTTGTTCGTCAGGACGCTGCCCTGCACATCGAGCACCGCCTTGGAGACGATGTTTTCGGAGGCGATCAGCTCGATGCCGTCCTGCTGGCGGATCAGCTCGTCGCGCAGCGTGGCGGCGATATCCGGATCGGTCTCGGACACCGGGGCCTGGAAGAAGCGGGCGGGGGTCACCGCCAAGGTGGTCTCGTTCATGGCGAGGGGCTCCATGCGGGGCTGAGCTTGAGGACCCGGCGGTCGTGCCGGCCGCCCTCATATGGCGTAGCGAGGAAGGTGCGCAGGGCATCCAGCGCCACTTCCACGCCGATCATGCGGGCGCCGAGGGCCAGGACGTTGGCGTCGTTGTGCTGCCGGGTCAGCCGCGCGCCGGTGCTGTCCTGCACCAGGGCGCAGCGGATGGCCGGGTTGCGGTTGGCGGCGATGGAGATTCCGATGCCGGTGCCGCAGACCAGCACGCCGAAGCGGGCGCGGCCTTCGGTGACGGCGGCGCAGACGGCGGCGGCGAAATCCGGATAGTCGACGCTCTCGGTACCATGCGTGCCGAGGTCCAGCACCGGATGGCCGGCAGCCTTCAGCGCCGCGCGCAGCGCAGCCTTCAATTCGGTTCCGGCATGGTCGTTGCCGAGGGCGATGGGGGTATCGGCGGGGCTCATGCCGGCGGAGTTACCACGCCGTGTGCCGCCACGAAACCTCCGCCGCCATATCTTGCGTCGCGGACGGGCCGGCATGGTGCGGGGCAGCATTTTCCGACCGCCACCGTAACGGGAGAAACATCGTCTCCGGCGCCCCCGCGGCGGAGGGGCACAGCCTCGCCCTTGCCTCCGCCCCCCACGGCATGGAACGGATGCGGCCAAGGAATCGCCCCGGGACCAGGAGAAACACGATCATGGCCGCATCGGACAAGCCGGAAACCATCGCGCTGCACGCCGGCTGGCGCGCCGATCCGACCACGGGGTCCGTGGCGGTGCCGATCCACCAGACCACCTCCTTCCAGTTCCAGGACACCGGCCACGCCCAGCGCCTGTTCGGCCTGGCCGAGATGGGCAACATCTACACCCGCATCATGAACCCCACCGTGGACGTGCTGGAAAAGCGCGTGGCCGCGCTGGAAGGCGGCGTGGCGGCGCTCGCGGTGGGCTCCGGCCAGGCGGCGACGACCTTCTGCGTGCTGAATCTGTGCGAGGCCGGCGACAACATCGTCTCCTCCACGGATCTGTATGGTGGCACCTGGAACCTGTTCGCCAACACGCTGAAATCCCTCGGCATCGAGGTCCGCTTCGTGGACCCGGCGGACCCGCAGGCCTTCGTCCGCGCCACCGACGACCGCACCCGCTGCTGGTACGCGGAAACCCTGCCGAACCCGAAGCTGCAGGTCTTCCCGATCGCGGAGGTGGCGGCGCTTGGCCGTGAGATCGGCGTGCCGCTGATCATGGACAACACCGCCGCCCCCATCCTGTGCAGGCCGCTGGCACTCGGCGCTGCCATCGTCATGCATTCCACCACCAAGTGGATCGGCGGCCACGGCACCAGCATCGGCGGCGTCGTGGTGGATGGCGGCAATTTCGACTGGGAGGCCAACGCCGCCCGCTTCCCGACCCTGAACAAGCCGGACCCGAGCTACCATGGCGCGGTCTGGACCCAGGCGGTGAAGCCGATGGGGCCGGTTGCCTACATCATCCGGATGCGCGTCATCCTGCTGCGCGACCTCGGCGCGCCGATGGCGCCGATGAACGCCTTCCTGACCTTGCAGGGGCTGGAGACGCTGCCGCTGCGGATGGAGCGGCACTGCGCAAATGCGGTGAAGGTCGCGAACTTCCTCGCCGGGCACCCGGCCGTGGCGAAGGTGATCCACCCGAGCCGGCAGGACGGCGAAAGCCGCAGGCGGGCCGATGCCGCGCTGAAGGGCGGCTACGGTTCGCTGATGGGCTTCGAGCTGAAGGCCGGCGCCGACGCCGGCCGGAAGTTCATCGAGGCGCTGCGCATGTTCTACCACGTTGCCAACATTGGCGACGCGCGGTCGCTGGCGATCCACCCGGCGACCACCACCCACAGCCAGCTTTCGGTGGAGGAACAGGCGTCCTCCGGCGTCACCCCCGGCTATGTCCGCCTGTCGATCGGCATCGAGCATATCGACGACATCATCGCCGATCTCGATCAGGCCCTGGCCGCCGCGGCATGAGTGGCTTTCCAGCGATACGGCCGCGCCGCAACCGGGTGGATGCCTTCACCCGGCGCCTGGTGGCGGAAAACAAGCTCTCGGTCGACGACCTGATCTGGCCGATCTTCCTGATCGAGGGCACCGGCATCGAGACCGAGGTCGCCTCCATGCCCGGCGTCAAGCGCGTGACGCTGGACCGGCTTGCGGCCCATGTCACACCGGCCGCGCAGCTCGGCATCCCCGCCATTGCCATCTTCCCGGCGACCGACCCGGCGCGGAAGGATGGCGAGGGGACGGAGGCGAAGAATCCGGACAACCTGATGTGCAGCGCCGCGCGCCTGCTGAAGCGGGAGTTCCCCGACCTTGGCCTGGTCGGCGACGTGGCGCTGGATCCCTACACCGACCACGGCCATGACGGCGTACTGCGCGACGGGCCGGGCGGCATGTATGTCGCCAATGACGAGACGCTGGAGGTGCTGACAGTCCAGGCGGTGATCCAGGCCGAGGCCGGCATCGACGTCATCGCGCCGTCCGACATGATGGATGGCCGCGTCGGAGCGATCCGGGCGGCGCTGGACGCGAAGGGCCTGATCCACACCCGCATCATGTCCTACGCCGCCAAATACGCCTCCGCCTTCTACGGGCCGTTCCGGGATGCGGTCGGCTCCGGCGCCTCGCTCAAGGGTGGCGACAAGAAGACCTACCAGATGGACCCGGCCAATTCGGACGAGGCGCTGCGCGAGGTGGCGCTGGACCTGGCGGAGGGCGCCGACATGGTCATGGTGAAGCCCGGCATGCCCTACCTGGATATCGTCCGCCGGGTGAAGGACCGCTTCGCTGTGCCGACCTTCGCCTACCAGGTGTCCGGCGAATACGCGATGATCATGGCCGCCGTCCGCAACGGCTGGCTCGACCATGACCGCGCGATGATGGAGAGCCTGCTGGGCTTCAAGCGCGCCGGCGCGGATGGTGTGCTGAGCTACTTCGCGGTGGAGGCCGCGCGGAAGCTGCAGGCGGAGTAGGCACAGGCCCTGCTTGAACCGTGCCCGCCGCCGGGTCTAGCCTGCCGCAATGCAGCATGACACCGCGCCATCAAGCCTCGACGGCGTTGCCGGCATCCGCGCCCAGCGACGGGAGGTGGAGGCCCTGCTGGCCTACACCCATGCCAGGGACGAGGAATCCAGGGCATTGGCCTGGTGGACCCTGCTGCGGGCACGGCAGGTTCGGCTGGCGGCGATGAGGCCGGCGGAATCCGCGCGGCTGCCCCCGCTCCCTGCCCCACCGCCGGGGGCCCTGAACCGGCTCCAGGCGCTGCGTCTGCGTCTCGGCTGGCTCAGCCTGGCGAAGGCGCGGCCCGATTCACGACTGGCGCGGCGCATCGGCTGACCTGTCAGGCCAGGAAGGCCAGGACCCGCGCCACCTGGGCCGCGCCCACCAGGGCCGGGGCATGCCCGGTGTCGGGGATCTCCACCAACTGCACCCCGGGCCGGCGCGCCATCTCCGCCGCCGTCGACGCGTCCAGCACGTCGCTCTCGGCGCCGCGCAGCAGCAACACCGGGACGGCTACCCGATCCCACAGCGCGCCGAGTTCGACCGGTCCCTGCGCGGCCTGCGCGAAGGGCAGGCCGATCGCCGGGTCGTAATGCGGCGCGATGCCGCCGTCACGCAGCGGGCGGGCGCTGGTTTCCGCCATGTGATGCCAATCCGCGTCGCTCAGCGCCCCGAACGGCGCGTGGACCTCGCGCAGATGCGCCTCCAGCCCCGCCAGGTCGTCGAAACGCAGGTCCTGCTGCACATAGGTGGCGATGCGGGCCACGGCGGCCTCGGGCACCCGGCTGCCGATGTCGTTCAGCACCAGGCGGCGGATCGGATGGCCCTCAGCGGCGGCGACCATCATGCCGCAGATGCCGCCGAGCGAGGTGCCGACCCAATCGACCGGCCCGTCCAGCCGGGCCAGCAGATGCGCCAGCGCGGTGACATAGGCGGGCGGCGCGTACATCCGCGCATCTGCCAGCCATTGCGATTCGCCGCGTCCCGGCAGGTCCGGGCAGAACACCCGGCGACCCGTATCCGCGAGCGCCCGCGCCAGCACGTCGAAATCGCGCCCGTTGCGGGTCAGGCCATGCACGCAGATCACGGGCGCGCCGTTCTCGGGGCCCCATTCCGTCCAGGCCAGCTCGAAGAAGGCTGCACCCAGCAGGTAGTGCAGCCTTCCGCGTCGCATTCAGACGATGCCCTTGGCGCGCAGCGTCGCGATCTGCGCCTCGCTCATGCCAAGCAGGCCGGAGAGGACATCCTCCGAATGCTCGCCAAGCAGCGGAGGCGCGACCCGGTAATCCGTCGGTGTGGCGGAAAGCCGCACCGGGTTGGCGATGACCTCCACCGTGGCGCCGGAGGAATGCGGCATCTCGACCACCACCTTCCGCGCCTGAACATGCGGGTCCGCGAACACCTTCTCCAGCGTGTTGATCGGGCCGCAGCCGATCTTCGCGGCCTCCAGCGCCGTCACCCATTCATCGGTGCTGCGCGACTGCATCACCGGCGTCAGCGTCTGCGTCACGAAGTCCCGATTGGCGACGCGCGACGCGTTGGTGGCGAAGCGCTCGTCGGACAGCAGCGCCTGCTGGCCTGTCACCTCGCAGAAGCGGGCGAAGGTGGGGTCGTTGCCGACGGACAGCACGATGTGCCCGTCCCGCGTCGGGAATACCTGGTAGGGCACGATGTTCGGGTGCTGGTTACCGAGCCGCGGTGGGTTTTCCTTGGTCGCCAGGAAGTTCATGCCCTGGTTCGCCAGCCAGGCCACGCTGGTGTCCAGCATGCCGATATCCACCTGCTGGCCCTGCCCCGTGCGTTCCCGGTGGCGCAGCGCGGCCAGAATGCCGATGCAGCCGTAGAGGCCGGCGAACAGGTCCGCGACCGGCACGCCGACCTTCTGCGGCAGCCCATCCGGCTCCCCGGTCAGCGACATCACCCCGCCCATCGCCTGGATCAGCGAATCGTAGCCCGGACGCGGCGCATAGGGGCCGGTCTGGCCGAAGCCGGTGATGGAGCAGTAGATCAGCCCGGGAAATTTCTGCGAGAGCTGTTCGAAGCCCAGGCCGTACTTGGCCAGCGCGCCAACCTTGAAGTTCTCGACCAGGATGTCGCAGCCATCCAGCAACTGGTGGATGATGTCCTGCCCTTCGGGCTTCGAGATATCGAGCGTGAGCGACTTCTTGTTGCGGTTCACGCCGAGGAAGTAGGCGCTCTCCTTCGTCTCCGGCCACACCGGCGGTGCGAAGCCGCGCGTGTCGTCACCGGCTTCCGGACGCTCGATCTTGATGACCTCGGCGCCGAGGTCGCCCAGCATCTGCGTGCAGGTCGGGCCGGCCAGGACCCGGGTGAGGTCGAGGACCCTGAGGCCCCGCAGCGGGCCACTCGGCGCCTTCTCCATGATTACTCCAGTCCCTTCCTTGGTGGCCGACCGGCATTGCGGCGCGGCCCTTGCCGACGCATGTTCCGGGCGACGGCCATCATGCCCCCGCGGCCCGCGCTTATAGGGCCGCGACCACTTGGGAGGAAACCCATGCTCGACCAGCCCCAGAAGACTCCGGAGGCCCCCAGCACCGAACCCTTCGCGCTGGCGAAGGCACTGTCCGGCGTGCACCTGATCGACGGCCGCTACGTCCCGGCCCGGTCCGGCAGGACCTTTGCCGTGGTGAACCCCGCGACCGGACTCGAAGTGGGCCGGGCCGCGGAGGGCGATGCGGCGGATGTCGATGCGGCCGTGCAATCCGCCGCCAAGGCGCAGAAGGCATGGGCCAAGGTCCCCGCCCGCAAGCGCGGCGCCCTGGTGCATGCCTGCGCGGCCGCCATCCGCACGCATGTCGATGAACTTGGCCTGCTGATCGCGCTGGAAACGGGCAAGGCGCTGCGCACCGAGTCGCGCGTCGAGGCGAATGTCGTGGCCGACGTCTTTGAATTCTTCGGAGGCCTCGGCGGCGAGTTGAAGGGCGAAAGCGTGCCTTTCGCGCCCAACGTCCTGTCGGTGACGGTGCGGGAGCCGCTGGGCGTGGTCGGCGCCATCATCCCGTGGAACGTGCCGATGCTGCTGATGGCGCTGAAGGTGGCGCCCGCGCTGGTGGCCGGCAACACGGTGGTGGTGAAAAGTGCGGAGGAAGCGCCGCTGACCGTGCTGCGGATCTGCGAGATCCTGAACCGCATCCTGCCGCCCGGCGTCTTCAACATGGTCTCCGGCATGGGCCCGGAATGCGGCGCGCCGCTGGTGGCGCATCCGCTGGTGAAGAAGGTGACCTTCACGGGTTCGGTCGAGACCGGGAAGATCGTCGCCCGCGCAGCCGCCGAGAAGCTGATTCCGGTGACACTGGAGCTCGGCGGCAAGTCGCCGATGATCGTCTTCGCCGATTGCGAGTTCGACAAGACGGTCTCCGGCGCGCTGACCTCCATGCGCTTCACCCGCCAGGGTCAGTCCTGCACGGCCGCATCCCGCATCTATGTCGAGCGGCCGATCTTCGACCGCTTCGTCGCGGCGATGAAGGAGGCGGTCGACAAGATGGTGATGGGCGACCCGCTGGATGAGAAGACCGACATCGGCACCATCATCAGCCAGGACCAGTTCGACAAGGTGCAGGGCTTCATCGAGGAAGGCACCAGGACGCCGGGCGCCACCGCGCATGTCTGCTCCGCCATGCCGTCCGACCCGGCGCTGAAGAAGGGGCTGTTCATCCGCCCGGTCATCTTCACAGGCCTCGATGCCAAAAGCCGGCTGGTGCGGGAGGAGATCTTCGGGCCCGTCACCGTCATCCAGCCCTTCGACGACCCGGAAGCGGTGCTGGCGGAGGCGAATGACAGCGAATACGGCCTGGCCGCCTCGCTCTGGACCAACAACCTGAAGGTCGGCCTGGATCTGGCGCATCGGTTGGAGGCAGGCCTGGTGCAGATCAACCAGAACCTGGTGGTGCAGGCGAACCTCAGCTACGGCGGCGTGAAGTCCAGCGGGCTCGGCAAGGAAGCCTCGCTGGAGGCGATGCTGGAACACTTCACCCACAAGAAGACCATCATGGTGAACATGAGCTGACCCGAAGCGGGTCAGCGATGACAACTCGGGTGGAAGGTCGTGCCACGCATCGTGACCTTGGTCGCGACGACTGGGGCGACCTCGAACCTGCAGGCATCCTGCCAGTTGAACCCGGTAAAGGCTGCAAGATAGACGGTCAGGCGCAGCGAACCGGCCGGCGCCGTGACGCAGGGTTGCCGGCCCACCGGGACGTCGTCCTGTGAAATCAGGGTCAGCCACGCGTCGGGCGCGCCCTCGATGGGCAGCAGCACCCTGACCATGACGCCAGCGACGTAGGCACCCTGTTGTTCGATGCAGATGAGATGTGGGCGGTCGCTGCCGCGCCGCTGCAAGGGCCACTGCGCCTCCGCCGTACCGAATGACCCTAGGAGCAATACTGCCGCTATCGCGAGGGCCCGACCCGGATGCGCCTTCGAACTTCGAACCGGCATCGCCACACAACCTCGCACCTGATGAACCGGTCGAGCCGGAACAGAATCAAGCTATAGGAGAGCGTGATGCAGAACCATCGGGGTGGCCCCGATGGCAGCCATAGGCGACGCCTGCTGGCATGGTCCTCGCAGTCGTGCCATCCGGACTGCGGCTGCCCGGGGCCGTAGCTGTGGCTGTGGCGGGGGGGGGGGGGGGGGCCCCCCCCCCCCCCCCCGGGGGGGCGGCCGGGGGGGGG